>JADLAK010000041.1 GCA_020848275.1 Planctomycetota bacterium | reverse complement strand
GCGGCGGGACGACTTGCTGCGCGGCGACGCGCCCGGCATCGACCAGTTGTTGGAGGAGGATCGTGGAGGCTTCGACGCGCGCGAACAGGCGCAGGTCAGCCTGCAAATAAAGGTCCTGCACCGTTTGGGGCGGGAGGGGCGGCTGCGGCTGGTCGATGTGCGGGTCCATCTACCCATAGGAAAATTTGGATACAGTTGCGGAGGATTAATCCGCACCGCGTGAAAGAAAAACTGAGCCCGGTCCATCAGGAACGGGGTTTGGGCGACCGCGCCGCGGGACCACACTATTTCGATGCCAAAAACCAAAACACCCATCGCTGACGCGCCGGGTGCCGGTCCGCGTCACTTTCCTTTTCCGTGTGCGACGACCTGGCCCTTGAGCGCCTTGGCCTTGGCCTTCAGGCGCTGCACGACAATTGGCGGCACGAAACGTTTGACGTCGCCGTCCAGCGCCGCAGCCTCGCGGATCAGGCGGCTGGAGATGAAGCTCTCCTCGAGGCTGGCGCAGACAAACACCGTCTCGACCTCCGGCGCAAAGGTGCGGTTGGCCAGCGCCATCTGCACCTCGGATTCGAAGTCGGCAAAGGTACGGATGCCGCGCAGGATCACGCGGCCGCCGAGTTTACGCACGTAATCGACGACCATGCCGCTGAAACTTTCGACGCGCACGTTTTTGATGTCGCGCGTGACCTCCTTCAGCATCTCAAGGCGTTCTTCCAGCGAAAACAGCGGTTCCTTCTGGATGTTGACGGCACACGCGACCACGAGTTCGCTGAACATCACCGCGCCGCGACGAATCACGTCGACGTGGCCGTTGGTCACGGGGTCAAAGGTGCCGGGATAAACCGCCAGTTTTGTGGGCATAGGCCATCTCTTAGAAGGCCCGCACGCTAACTTTCCTGACAGCAACGCGGAACAGACTTGCTGCGGCGCAAGTTTTCGCCCAAATCCTCCTGAATTTTATTGTTTTTATAGTTTTGGTGTATTAGACTTCGTGCAGCAATTCAAACCGGAGACCGCCATGGAAAACTGCCCCATCACCGCCGACGTCCTTGAAAGCCTGCGCAGCATGGACGACAGCGGCCAGAGCAGCCTGCTGGGCGAGCTCTACGGCATCTTTCTGAACGATGCGAACAAACAATACGACGAAATCTGCCTGGCGATTGCCGGCGCCGACCCCAAGCGGCTGCAGATGGCCGCGCACAGCCTCAAGGGCAGCTCGGGCAGCCTTGGCGCCGCAACCGTGGCCGACCTGTGTAAGACGCTGGAGTCCATGGGCAAAAGCGGCGTCATCGGCAGCACCGAAATAACGCTGGCGCGACTTTCGGACGAACTCGACCGCGTCCGCAACTGGACCCACGAATGCGGCTTCGTCATGCCGCCAAGCGCGCGCTAGAGGAAATCATGGCGATCCTGGTCGTCGACGATTCCCCCACCAACATCCGCGTGCTGCAGGCGATGCTCGGCGCCGCGAACATGGGCCCCGTGGTCAGCGCGACGTGCGCAACGGAGGCCTTCAACACCCTTGGCGTGGGTAAAGAAGCGCCCCACATTTCCGGCATCGACGTCGTGCTGATGGACGTGATGATGCCCGACATCGACGGCATCGAGGCGGTGCAGGTCATCCGCAAGTGCGACCATTTGTTCGACATCCCGATCATCATGGTCACGGCGCTGACAGACACCGCGTATCTTCAATCGGCGTTTGACGCCGGCGCTTCCGATTACATCACCAAACCGATCAACCGCATGGAACTCATGGCGCGGCTGCGCGCGACGCTGCGGCTCAAACATGAGATGGACCGCCGCCGTGAGCGTGAACGCCAGTTGCTCGAAGTGCAGGCCGAACTCGAAACCGTGAACAATCGCCTGCGTTTGCTCTCGAGCCGGGACGGGCTGACGGGCGTGGCCAACCGCCGCTGCTTTGATGAAACGCTCGATGTCGAAAGCCGCCGCGCCTACCGCGGCACGCGCAACATCCAGGGCGCGCATCCGCTTTCGCTGATCCTGTTCGACGTCGACCACTTCAAGGCCTTCAACGACGCCTACGGCCATCCCGCAGGCGACGATTGCCTGCGCAAAGTTGCCGCCGCGTTGCAGTCGTGCGTGCGCCGCCCGGGGGATCTTGTGGCCCGCTATGGCGGCGAGGAGTTCGCAGTGATCCTGCCGGACACCAATGCCGAAGGTGCGGCACAGGTCGCCGAAAAAATGCGCGCCGCGGTCGAGGCGCTTGGCATCGCGCACAAGATGTCGTCGGTCGGCCAGGTGGTGACGCTCAGCGGTGGCCACGCGACGATCAGCACCGAGCCCGCGGAAAAACTCGTGGTCGCCGCCGACCGCGCGCTCTATTCCGCCAAGCACAACGGCCGCAACCGCGTGTACGCCGGCACTCTCGCGGCGACAAACGCGTAAGCTTGCGCGGCCTGTTGCATTTCGATGCGCAATTCGCAATCTGCCATTGGCAATCTTGCGGAGGACGCATATGGCGAATTCTCTCTACGAACTGAAGACGACGACGCTGGAAGGCCAACCCGCCGACCTGGCGGCCTACAAGGGCAAGGTCACGCTGGTGGTCAATGTCGCAAGCAAGTGAGGACACACGCCGCAATACACCGGTCTGCAGAAGCTGCACGATGAACTGTCAGGCAAGGGGTTTGCGGTGCTGGGGTTTCCCAGCAACGAGTTCGGCGGGCAGGAGCCGGGAACGCCGGCGGAAATCCGCGAGTTCTGCAATACAAGATACAGCGTGAAGTTCCCGTTGTTCGGGAAGCTGGTAACGAAGCCGGGGCCGGAACAATCGGCGATTTACGCGTTTTTGACCGCGGGCCGCGAGGCGCCGGGCTGGAACTTCTGCAAGTATCTTGTCGGCAAGGACGGCAAGGTGATTAAGTTTTACAAAAGCGGCGTGAAGCCGGACGACGCAGGTTTGAAGGCGGATATCGCCGCGGCGATGAAGTAGGCGTTAGTTGGTGGTTTGTAGTTCTTAGTTTTGGCGGATCGGGCGAGTTTTGACTTTTCTACTACGAACCAAGAACTAGCAACCAAGAACTGCCATGGGAACGTTTCATAAAGACACGCACGCGCTGCACGGCATCACGGTCGTGATCGACACGCCGGGCAAGACCGTCTACGTCGGCCGTTTCCACGAGCAGGACGACAAGCGAATCCTGCTGCTCGATGTCGACATTCACGAGGACGGCGCCAACGGCCGCAGCAAGGAAGAGTTTGTCAAACGTGCCGCGAAGTTCGGCGTGTTCAAGAAACACGACCACTTCGAGGTGCCGCTGTCACAGGTAGCGGGCATCCGCCGGTTAGGCGACGTAACGCCGTAATCCCTTGCGATGTGTCACCCATTCGCTGTCAGCCAGCGCAAAGCGCCACGGCGCTTTGACGTGTTTCCAATGCGCGTTATCGATGCCGACGCGCGGCCCATAGAGCAACTTCGCGGGACGTTCGCCCTTGAAAACTTCGATCGCGCCGCCGCCGAACAACGGCGTTCCGTCCTGTGCGCGAGTCAATTGCAGCGCCTGGCCGAGCTTTCCGGGGCCCGTCAGCAGCACCGGGCCCGACTTGCCGCCCCGCCTGCACGCGACGACTTCTTGGCCTTCGATTAGTTCGGCGGAACGGATCAGCACCGCCGCACCTTCGCCAACGCGGTTGGTCACGAAGTTCAGCATCCAGTGGATGCCGTAGCACAAGTAGACATAGGCGTGGCCCGGCGGGCCGAACATCGTGGCGTTGCGCGGCGTCTGTCCTTTGCAGGCGTGGCAGGCGGTGTCGTCGGGCCAGCGGTAGGCTTCGACTTCGGTGATGCGCAGCAGCACCTCATCGCGGCGGACCAGCGCACCCACAAGTTCGGGTGCGACTTCCAGCGAATCGCGGGCGTAGAAGCTCTGGCTCAGGATAGAAGTCACGAGCTACTCTTTGTGCGCGACCCAGAGGCCGTCGCCGACGGGCACGATCAGGCCGTGCAAGCCCGCACGCTTGGCCATGACGTCGTTGAATTTCTTAATCGCGCCGGCTTCGCGGTCGGTCGGGGTCACGTCGAACAATTGGCCGAATGCAAACGCGTTGTCGGCCATGATTAAGCCGCCGCTGCGCACAATGCGCATGCATTCGTCAAGGTAGAGCGGGTAACTGGCCTTGTCGGCGTCAAGAAAGCAGGCGTCGGCGGAATTGGACTTGAGCTTCTTCAGCACTTCCGAGCCCGCGCCGCGATGCAGCGTAATACGGTCGTGCGCGTCCGATTTGCTGATCCAGTGCTGCGCAAAATCGGCGTGTTTGGCGTCAAGTTCGATGGTGTGCACCATGCCGCCGCGCGGCAACGCAAGCGCCATCGCAATGGCCGAATAGCCCGCCAGCGTGCCGACCTCGACGACTTGTTGCGCGCGATTGAGCTTCAGCAAAATCTGCATCAGGCTGGCCTGGTGCCAGGAAATCCAGATCGGCGGGATGCCGGCCTTGCGCGCCTCGAGCTTGAGCTTGCGCAGGAATTCGGGCTCGGGCCGGGTGCGCTCGGTGATGTACGCGAAGTGGTCGGCGGTAACGAGCGTCGGTTGATCGGACATAGGGCAGGGCCGGGGTTAGGGTTAGAACTACGGCTAGAAATCTAGCTATCTCTTGCTTGCAGCCTATCCCTAAACTTGGCCCTGATGTCGAGCCAACTTCGCCGCACGCAGAATGTAGTGCGCCGCAGCCATCGCACCGATAACCGCCGCGGCCACGATGAACGGCAAAGCCTCCCAATGCATGATCAGCGCGAGCACGGCCAAAAATTGCGCGATGGTCGCGATCTTGCCGGGAATTCCCGCACGAAAGTTGAAGGTCAGGTCGGGGCGCAGGCGATGCACGATCTTGTAAGCGATCAACAGCGGAACCTGGATCAGTTCGCGCAGCGCAATCAGCGTCAGCCACCACCAGGGCACGCCAAGCTTCACGCCAAGCGCAACCAGCAGCGAAAGGACGAACGCCTTGTCGCAAAGCGGGTCGAGCCACGCGCCGCGCTGCATGTTGCCGCCCAGTTTTCGAGCGGCAAAGCCATCAAGCATGTCGCTCACGCCTGCGGCGGCCATCAGCGCCAGCGTCCAGCCGCTATCGGGGACGGCGAGCCAGCACAGCGCCGCCATCGGGATGCGCGACAGCGAAAGCGCATCGGGCAACCAGCCGAGTCTCGGCCGCTTGCCCGATGCCTGCTGCGCGGATTCGATCATGTGTTCGCGTTAACCCGCGGTGCGCCGATTAAAAAACTTCGCCGCGCCGCCGCCCGGCTGGTTCTTGCCGGGCGTGCCCTTGTCGAACTCCGGGCCTTTGTTGGCGGCCTTGCGTTCCTTTTTCTCGTGTTCGGTTTCCGTCTTCTGTTTTTTGCCAAAACGCTTGCTGGACATGATTGCTCCTGAAGTATGCGGATATCTTAGCGAAGTTTTGCGTGATGTGGACGACTCGCGTGGGGCAAGCCTGCGCCACGATAAAACGTGGTGGGCGTGGAGGGATTCGAACCCCCAACATCCTGCGTGTAAGGCAGGCGCTCTAACCATTGAGCTACACGCCCATTGTTGGTCAACAGTTTACGGTCAACGGTTTACAGTTACAGCCCAGCGGTGGCGAGGTAGTTGACTCTTGACCGTCAACCGTCGACCGTCAACTTCTATTTTCTCTGCAATTCGACCAAAAGCAGTTCGCCGGCCTTGAGCAGCTTCGGGTCGGTGCTGGTGGCGCAAAGCGGCAGCAGGTTTTCGCGCGTCGCCTTGCGATATTCCTCGACGTGCGCCGGGCCGTGGCCCGCGCGCTCAATCGTGCGCAGGTTATGCACGCGGTCGCAGATCTTCACCGCGCGAACCCACGCTGAAGCGCCTCTTAAACCTTCGTAGTACCGGCGCAGGCCGTGCTCCCTGGGCGTGCCGTCGCGCTTGTACATCTTGGTCAGCGTGACGACGGCCGCCGCAACAATCGGCCCGAACTGCTCGGTAAGCCGCGCGGGCTCCAGGTTCATGTCGTCCTCGAGCACGTCGTGCAGCAGCGCCGCAATCACTTCGTCGCGCGAGCGCAACTTGCAGTCCTCAACGGCGATAATCGCGACCTCGAGCGGGTGCGTCGCGTAGGGCACGCCTTCGTCGCGCTTTTGCCCACTATGAGAGCGGTACATGACCTCCAGCGCGCGCGTGACATCGGCGCGGATCGCCGGGTCAAGCTGCTTCATCAGGCGCGCTTCGAGCGCGTCGCAGCCCGCGGGCCGGCTGACTTTCATGTTCGGCACGTGTTCTTCGTCAGACGCGTCGCGCGCGATCTGCCGCGTGTTGCCGCCTTTTTGCCCGTGACGCTCGGCCATCACGCGGCGCAAATCCTCCAGCGAGATTTCCTTTTCCGCCATCAGCACCAGCAGGTGGAACACCGTGTCGCAGATTTCGCCAACCAGCGCGGCTTTGTCCGTGCCCTTGGCGGCGATCACGGTCTCGGTCATTTCCTCGCCGCACTTTTTCAAAATCTTGTCGAGCCCGGCCTTGAACAGGTAGGTGCTGTAGCTGCCCTCGGGCAGCGTTGTTTTGCGCGAGGTCAGCAGTGTGCGCACGTCCTCCATCAGCGTCCCGAGCTTGGCGCCCCAGCCCGCCGGCGTCTTGTCACCTTGCGCTTTTTCAACTTCGGCCTGTGCGGCGGCGTCGGCATGGATCGGGTTAAAAAAACAATCCTTGGCGCCGGTGTGGCAGGCTGGGCCGGCGGGAATCACACGCGCGATCAGCGCGTCGCCGTCGCAATCGAGTTTGAGTTCGACCAGTCGCATGGTGTTGCCGCTGGTTTCGCCCTTGGTCCACAACTCCTTGCGGCTGCGCGACCAGAAGGTGGCCAGACCGGTTTGAAGGGTTTTGCGGAACGCTTCCGGGTTCATCCAGGCGAGGGTGAGCACGTCGCCGGTAATGGCGTCCTGCATCACGCAGGGCACGAGCCCGCTTTCGTCCCACTTGATGTGGGTGATCTCGGCGGGTGCACGTTCTGTCGGTTCGCTCATGTTCAGCCACGAATTCACACGAATCATCACGAATTACAACAAAAGACAACACGAAGGTCACCAAGGCCACCAGGATTCACGGCCGTTTTGCCGTGATTCGTGTCTATTCGTGTTCATTCGTGGGTCAAAAGTTGCGGCGGGCGGACAGCGACGCCCGCATCGCGCAAAAACTGCTTGGCCTGGCGCACGCTGAATTGCCCGAAGTGGAATATGCCTGCCGCAAGCACGCCGCTTGCGCCCGTTTGCAGGCCTTCCTTTAAGTGTTCGAGGTTGCCCACGCCGCCCGAGGCGATCACCGGCACATTGACAGCCTTGGCCGCCGCGCGGGTTAAATCGAGGTCGTAGCCCTTGCCCGTGCCGTCCCGGTCCATCGAGGTCAGCAGGACTTCGCCGGCGCCACGCTTGACGCCCTCGGTAATCCAGACAATCGCGTCTTTGCCGGTGTCTGTGCGGCCGCCATCGACAAACACATGCCAGCCCGCGCCAACCTTGCGCGCGTCGACGGCGAGCACCACGGCCTGCGCGCCGAATTTCGCCGCGCATTCGTTGATGAGATTAGGGTTTCGGACTGCCGCACTATTAACCGCCACTTTGTCCGCGCCCGCGCGCAACAGGCGCTCGAAGTCGGCGACGTTGCGCACACCGCCGCCAATCGTGAACGGAATCGAAAGTTCGAGCGCGCAGCGCCGAGCCATCTCGACGGTGGTGTCGCGCTTTTCGACGCCCGCGGTGATGTCGAGAAACACCAGTTCGTCGGCTTCCTCGGCATCGTAGCGCACGGCGCACTCGACAGGATCGCCCGCGTCGCGCAGGTTGACGAAATTGACGCCCTTGACGACGCGGCCGTCTTTGACGTCGAGGCAGGGAATGACGCGCTTGGCGAGCATAGTTATCCAGCAACAACTGAACACGAAGGAGCGAAGAAGCGAAGGCTAGATGACCCGATGAATGCCGCCGTCTTTCATCCTCACGACGTTAAAATTGAGCAGCAAGGCGACGCGTTCCTTGGCCACCTTCAAATAGGCAACAGTTTGCTGTTCATGAATTGGAAGAATCTTCTCAATCGCCTTCAGTTCAATAACCAACCGCTTGCCGACGACGAGGTCCATACGACCCTCACCAACAGACTCACCTTTGTATTCAATGTTGAAAATGACCTGGCGCTGAAAAGAAATGCCGCGAAGGGTCAATTCGCGGCAGAAAGCCCTTTCATACACCGATTCAAGATGACCCGGACCCAAAATTTTTTGCACCTCGATTGCGGCGCCCAAGCATTCCTTAATCAGGTTTTCGATCTCACGATCAAACTCGATTATGTCTCCGCTCCTTCGTTCCTTCGCGTTCAAGTTTTGGGTTTTACAGCGTTCAGCGCGTCGCGGACAGTGAAATGGCCCTCGTAGAACGCCTTGCCGACAATCACGCCTTCAACGCCGTCGGGCGCCGCCGCCGCACAGGCCTTCAGGTGCGCGACCTTGCCCACGCCGCCCGAGCAGATCACCGGCGCGCCAAGCTTGGCCAAGGCGCGCGCACCCTCGACATCGGGGCCCGCGAACATGCCGTCGCGCCCGATGTCGGTATAGACAAAACGTTTCACGCCCATGTCAATCATGCGCTTGCCTAGCTCGACCACGGCGACGTCGCTGGTTTCAGTCCAGCCTGACACCGCGACCTTGCCTTCCTTGGCGTCAATACCGATCGCAAGTTTGTCTCCCAGCCGCGGCGCCAGGCGTTTGATCAGCTCCGGGTCCTTGATCGCGGCGGTTCCCAGCACCACGCGGCTGACGCCGAGCGCCAGCGCCTCGTCGACGGATTTTTCGTCGCGCAAACCGCCGCCGAACTGGACCGATACGGTGGTGGATTTGCAGATTTTGCCGACCAGCACCATGTTCGCCGCCGCGGGGCCGCTGCCGCCGTCAAAGGCGCCGTCGAGGTTGACTACGTGAAGCCACCGCACGCCCTGGACCTCGAAGCTTTCCGCGACCTTGTCGGGGTTGCTGCGGTAGACGGTTTCCTTGTCGCGTTCGCCTTTTTCCAGTCGCACGACGTTGCCGTTGCGCAGGTCGATGGCGGGATAAACCGTGAATTCGCTCATGGCGCAAGCTCCAGGAAGTTCTTCAGCAGCGCCGCTCCAGCGCGCTGGCTTTTCTCAGGGTGCGCCTGCACGCCCCACACGTTGCCGCGGCGCAGCAGGCTGCAAAAACGTTCTCCGTATTCGGTGGTACATAGTACATCGCCGGAGTATTGCGGCTCGCACACAAAGCTGTGCACGAAGTAGAGATAATCACCCGATTGAAGCCCATTAAGCAAGGGGTCAACGCGCTTGACTTCAACGGCGTTCCAGCCCATGTGCGGGATCGCGAGGCCTTTTGCCTGGATCGCGCGCACGCGGCCGGGAACGATGCCAAGCCCCGGCGTCTGTTCGAATTCTTCGCCGATTTCCATCAACAACTGCATCCCCAGGCACACGCCAATCATTGGCTTGCCGGTTTTTGCGAAGTCGCGCAGCGGTTGACTAAGCCCGCGCTGGTTAAACGCCCTCATAGCGGCGGGAAAACTCCCCACGCCGGGCAGCACCAGCCGCGACGCGGCTTTGATCGCGGCGGCATCCTGCGCGACGGTCACGGATCCGCCGGCACGCTCCAGCGCGCGCGCAATCGAAGCCAGATTGCAAATTTGTGAGTCAAGAATGGTTACCGGTACGGGCATGGTTAGAGGCCCGTTGGTTGGTCGAATTCAAAATGCAAAATGCAAAATGCAAAATGAACAGCAACGGCCAGGCAAGCCGTTCCATTTTGAATTTTGAATTTTGAATTTTGCATTAGAGCGAACCTTTCGTGCTAGGCACGCCGCTCTGGCGCGGGTCGATGGCCAGCGCCATGCGCAGCGAGCGCGTCACGGCCTTGAAGACGCCCTCGACAACGTGGTGTGTGTCGCGGCCGCGCAGCACATCGATGTGCAGGTTCATGGGGAAGTGCGTGCTGAAGCTGCGAAAGAAGTGTTCGAGCATTTCGGTCGGGAAGCCTCCCACCACTTCGCGGCGCAGCTTGCCCAGCTTCGGGACGTAATAGGGACGGCCCGAAAGGTCGAGCACCACGCGCACCAGCGTTTCGTCCATGGGAATGTAGGCGTGGCCGTAACGGTTGATTCCCGCCTTGTCGCCGGCGGCGTCCTTGAACGCCTCGCCGATCGCAATGGCGATGTCCTCGACACTATGGTGCGCGTCGACGTGCAGGTCGCCCTTGCAGGCCACTTTCAGGTCAAACACGCCGTGCTTGGTGAACAGTTCAAGCATGTGGTCGAGAAAGCCGATGCCCGTCTCGACTTTGTAGTCGCCGGACCCGTCGATGTTGAGCTCGACCTTGATCTCGGTCTCTTTGGTTTTGCGGCTGACCTTGCCTTTTCGCGCCATGTTCGCCTCTTTGGAACTGCTTTACACGAAGAGCACTAAGAACACGAAGAACTGCAACCGCTTACCGCCACAGCTTGAACACGAAGAAACGAAGGAGCGGAGAACAGACAGGCATTTTGAGTCTTCGTTCCTTCGCTCCTTCGCGTTCAAGTATTTGCTTTTGCCGTTCTTCGTGCGCTTCGTGATCTTCGTGTTGATGTTTAAGTAGCCGGACCGTTGTCGACCATCGCGAATTCCAGCGCCTTCAAAAATGCGTCGTTTTCCTCGGGCCGGCCGATGGTCACACGCAGGGCCTTGGAGAGCATCGGGTAGCCGCTCACGTCGCGGACCAGCACGCCCTTCTTGACCATGCTCTGCCACAGTTTGCGCGGCGCGCGGTCAGTCTCAAAGATGAAGAAGTTCGAGCGCGACGGAAACACCTTGATGCCTTTGCGCGCCTTGAGTTCGCGCATCACGCGTTCGCGCTCACGTTTGATTTCGTCCAGCCGATTTTTCAGCGTGCTTGCGTGTTCGATGGCGGTTTCGACCGCGGCCATGGTGAAAATGTTGAGGTTGTAGGGCAGCTTGGCGGTGGCGAAGAACGGCAGTGCCTCTTTGTGCGCGACCATCAGGCCGAAGCGTAATCCCGCGGTTGCAAAAGCCTTGCTGAAGGTGCGCAGCACGACGACGTTGCGATAGGTCCTGGTCAATTCGAGCGCGGTTTCGCCGTGGAAATCGAAGTAGGCCTCGTCGATCACGAACAGCGCGGGACTTGAGGCGACCATATGCTCGAGATCCATCGGGTCGATCACGCTGCCCGTCGGATTGTTGGGGCTCGCGATCACGACCAGCGAGGCATCTTTGGCGGCGGCCTGCAGCTTAGGCGCGTCAAAGCGCATCTCGGCGTCGAGGTTGATCGATTCGACGGTCGCGCCAAAAAGTTTGGCCAGCAGCGAATACAACGTGAACGTCGGCTGCGTGACGACCGCCTTGCGGCCGGGCTCCAGCACCGTCGCAAAGACCGAATACATCAATTCGTTGCTGCCGTTGCCGACCAGCACCTGCGCGGGATCGACGCCGAGATATTTCGCGACCACTGCGACGAAATCGGACGGCACAAAGGGCGGGTAGCGATTCCAGGGCAAGTCGCGCACGCGCTCGAACACGGCCTGTTTGAGCGACGCCGGCCAGTCGTAGGGATTTTCGTTCTGGTTGAGTTTGATCGGGCACGCGGGAACATCGAGCTTGTAGCCGCCCACAATGTCCCTCATCTGCGCTTTCAAGAAATGCAGCGTGTCGTTACTCATAAGCGGGCATCAATAAAAGGGACCGAAAACTACGTCTTCACTCGTCGGAGCCAGACCGACTACGTAACTCAGGTGCGCATGATTGGGCCGTTCACTGGGGTTGTGACGGTAAATCTTGTGTACCTCAATGATGTCCAGACCGTCCTCTTTTGTCTTAGCAACCAACCGATGAATCATCTCATCCAACGCGCCAGCAAATGCGACGGTCACAAAAGGTTTCCCACTATCCGCCGACACCGCTGCCAGAAACCGTCTTCCCTTCGGGCCGGTCGGGTGTACGAGGATCGACGCAATCCAGATCGTCTGCTTCTTGCCCATAGCTGCTCTACTCGAACCTAACGTCAACACTACGCGCGTGGGCTTCGAGGCCCTCGGTGCGCGCAAGCGTCGTTATCGCCTTGCGGCTGGCCGCGAGCATTTCGCGGCTGCCGCGGATGATGCTGACGTGGCGCACAAAATCGTAAACCGAAAGCGCGCACGCCCAGGTCGCAGTGCCCGACGTCGGCAGCACGTGATTAGGCCCGGCGCAGTAATCGCCAAACGCCTCGGGCGCAAAGGGCCCGATGAAAATCGCGCCCGCGTGCCTAATCGCCGCCGCGTGCTCTTCGGAATGCGCTGTGATCACTTCAACGTGTTCAGGCGCCAGCGAATCGACAAAACGCACGCCAAAATTCATGCTCGGCACTACCAGCAACCCGCCGAAGCTCGTCAGGCTCGAGCGCGCGATGTCCTTGCGCGGCAGCGCGGTGAGCTGCTTTTCGACCTCCTCCTGCACGGCCTGCGCCGCGGCGGCGTCATCGGTGACGCCGATGGCGGCTGCGTGTTCGTCGTGTTCAGCCTGCGCAAGCAAGTCGGCGGCGACGTGGCGCGGCTTGGCGCTGCGGTCGAACAACACCACGATTTCGCTGGGCCCCGCGATGCTGTCGATATCGACCTGCCCGTAAAGCAGGCGCTTGGCCAGTGCGACGAAAATGTTGCCCGGCCCCACCACCTTGTGGACCTTCGGGATCTTACCGGTGCCAAACGCAGCCGCAGCCACGGCCTGGGCGCCGCCGACGCGGTAAACTTCGGTCAGGCCAAGCTCGAGCAGCAAAGCCGCCATCAGCGGCGTTTTCTCGAGCGCGCCGGGGGGCGTGAACACGGCGATTTCGCGCACGCCCGCGACCTGCGCCGGCACCGCCGTCATCATCAGTGTGCTGGGATAAAACGCCTTGCCGCCGGGCACGTACAACGCCACGCGCTGAAGCGGCTGCACGCGCGAGCCGACGCTTCCGCCGGCTTCTTCAATGTCGAAGCTTTCAAGTTTCTGGCGCGCGTGGAAACGCTTGAGGCGCGGCAGCACGTCTTCCTTGCAGGTCTTGAGCGCCGCCGGGTCCGCCTGCGCCGCAAGCTTTTGCAGATCGGCCGGTGCGACAAGAATGCGGTTTTGCGTCAGCGGGAAGTCGTCAAACAACCGCGTAAGCATGCACAGCGCGCGGTCGCCTTGCTCGGCGACGCGCTGGATTACGCGCTCGACCGTCGCTTCCGCCATCGAGGGCAGGCCCTCGTAGAATTGCTCGGCCCAGGCGATGAGTTCGCCGTCGCCGCTTGCGCGCGCCCGCGCCAGGTATTCCATCGGCGCGCCGCCAAGGGGCACATCGCCGCGCTCGGCGCGCGCGGCGATGCGCTTCTGGAACGCCGCAAAGTCGTCAGAGCCGATTTCGAACACACGAATCGCCTTGTCGGTCATGGCAGCGCCTTTCTCAAATCCGCCATAAGGTTATTCACCACTTCGTTCTGTGTGTAGAAGGCCGCGCGGTTGACGACAAGACGCGCGCTGCAGGCCGCGATTTCCTCGTGCACGACCAGGCCGTTTTCGCGCAGCGTCGTGCCGGTTTCGACAATGTCGACGATGTAGTGCGCAAGACCGAGCACCGCGCCGATTTCAACGCTGCCCGAAAGTTTGAACACCACGCTGGGGATGCCGCGCTTTTCGAAGTGCAGGCGCGCGACGCGCGGGAACTTGCTGGCGACGCGCACGGGCGAAAGCGTGTTGTCGAGCGAGCGGACAATCGCAGGCCGGCCCGCAACAGCCATGCGGCACTTCGCAAAACCCAGATCGAGCGGCTCAAGCAAATCCGGCGCGAGTTCCATCAGCACATCTTTGCCCGAAATGCCGCACTCGGCCACGCCTTGCTCAACGTACAGCGGCGCGTCCACGGGCTTGACCAGCAGGTATTCGAGACGGCCGCATTTGCTGGGCACCAGCAACTTACGCGTGGCCGCGAGATTTTCAGCGGGCGCGTAGCCCGCGCGAGTCAGGAAAATTTCCGCTTCCTTTATTATGCGGCCGGTTGGAAGGACCATGCGCAGCATCACTGGCCCTCCAGCACGACGGTTTTGCCCAACGCACGCGCTTTAAGCGCCGCCGCAAGGCCGTCGCGGGGCGTGACGACCACGGGCTTTTGTTCGCCGTTCATGTCCTTGCGCGGCAGGGCTTCCGTCACGCGCGCGATGTCCAGCCCCAGCCCTACGGCGGGAACATCCATGCCATAGCGGTCGAAGAGGCGGTCGTAGCGCCCGCCGCCGCCAAGGTCGTCGCCGACCTCGGGATTGTAGATGCGGAACATCATGCCGCTGTAGTAGTTGAACTGGCGCACTTCGCCGAGGTCGATCAGCACGCCGCGTTTTAGACCGCCCGCCGCTTCCAGAAGTTTCACGATATCCGCGAGTTCATCGAGGGCCGTGCGAGCCTCGGTGTTTTGCGCGAGCGCGCCGGCTTGCTGCAAAACTTCCGGGCCGCCGCAAAGCCGCGGCAGTTGTGCGAGCAGCTCGGCGGACTTCGCGTCAAAGCCGCGGCGCCTGGCGAGCTCGAGGATGCGCGCGGGGTTCTTGTGGTCGATGGCTTCGTGCAACGCGCGATCGGCGCGGCCTTTTTCGCCCAGCGCGGCATTCACAAACGCCGCGTGGCAGATAACCGTAACAGCTTTGTCGAGGCCGAGCGCGTCGAGGCATTCACGTGCGATGAGGATTGTGGCCGCGTCGTAGATTGCGCCGCGGACGTTGACCCACTCGAGGCCGCGCTGGCTTTGCTCAACGCGCGCGCCGTGGCCCGAGGGCTGAAAGCGGTAGACGCGGCCTTCGTAGCACGCGCGAATGGTGCGCGCGTCGCGGCGCAGCTCGATGGCCAGCGCCTTGGCCGCGATCTCGGTGAAGTCGGCGCGCAGGGCCAGGTTGCGGCCTTCGCGGTCAATCATCGTGTAGGCGTCGGGATCATCGCTGTTTCGCGCGTCAAAGGTGGGCAGGATGATTTCGGAAAAACCCCAGCCGGCAAACACGCGGGCTATCGCTTCATTCACATAGCCGCGGCGCTGGGCCTGCGGGCCGAAAACGAGTTCGGCGCCGGGCGGGAAAGTAAGGTCTTTGGCGTTGGCCATAGTCATCCAAAAAAACGAACCACGAAAGGCGGCAAACCAGTCACGCGGCCCCAGAGGTTATCTGGAACCAGCTACGCGTGATGGTGCAGGCTTCGTGGCATCGCGGCAGATGATAGCAGCGGCATGCGGCGGCGCAAACGGGTAGCTGCGGCTTCCAGCCGCAGTGCTGCGCCCGGAAGGCGCAGCTACTCTTTCGACAACAGGAAGTGCACGAGCAGCCGCAATTCGGGGTCGGTGATCTGCGGGTAGGCGGGCATCTTCTGGCCCGAATACGCCGGATCGCCATGGAAGAAGCCGGGATAGGCCTCGGGATCCCGCACGTGGTTAAAGAGCGCAATTGACGCCGCCTGCAAGTCATCTTTGTGCCGGGTGCGATAACGCGCACCGACTTTGCCCAGCGGCGGGCCGTTGAGCGCCTCGCGTTTGTCGCCCAGCGAGTGGCAGGAAATGCAATTGTACTTACCCATCACGTCGCGACCTTTCTGGGCAAGCTCCGCCACGTCATCGTCGGTCGGCGCGGCGGCGAAGATTATGGCCGCGCCGAAATCGGGTTTTGGGCCGACAGGGACGTTGTTCGCGGGCGCGCCATTCCCGCCGCCGCAAGCAGAGAGCAGAGCCAAAACTGCAAAAGCTAGTCCACAGATGACGCAGATTGACACAGGTAAAGGCCGACCCGAATTCACGTCATCTGTGTTCTGCGACATCTGTGGATTGCCTTTAGGTTTTCAAAATTTCAATGCGTTCGATGCCGCCGTCTTGGAAGTGCACAATGCGGCCCGCGCGCTGCGCCACACTGCGTTCGTGCGTCACGATCACAATCGTCATGCCGCGTTCCTTCTGCAACTTTTGAAACAGGTCCAGCAACTGGCGCTCGGTTTCGCTGTCCACATTGCCCGTGGGCTCGTCGGCAAGAAGCAGCCGCGGGCGATTGACAATCGCGCGCGCAATCGCCGCTCGCTGGCGCTCGCCGCCGCTGACCTTGCCGGGCACGTGGCGGGCGCGATGCTCCAGGCCGACGTCCTTGAGGGCTTCCGCCGCGCGTTCTTGCGCGCCGGCCTTGCCAAACAGGGGCAGCGCAACATTGTCAATCAGGGTCAAATGGGGCAGCAGGTAGTGAAGCTGAAAGACAAAGCCGATTTCCTCGAGGCGGAACTTCGGCACGTTGCGCACGCCGCGCAGGTCGCGGCCAAACACGCTCACGGAGCCGGAATCAGGACGATCCAGGCTGCCTATTAAATTCAACAGCGTCGATTTGCCGCTGCCGGACTTGCCCGTGATGGCGACCATTTCGCCCGCGCGCACGGAAAGTTCGACGTTGCGCACGGCGTTAACGTCGCCGGGATAGGTCTTGGAAAGGCCCTTCGCGTGGACCGCCAGGGATGTCGGCACGTCAGACATGGGCGGCATGGTTGCAACAACGGCGGCCACGGGCAAGCCCGGTTCTTTGTCACTTCGGCATCTCAGGTTGTCTTTGCCCTTGACAGTTTGGGCTGGCCGCCGACAATTCGCGATGCACTCCAATTCGGCGCGGTCGGCCCAACCAAAGCACGGAAGCGGTATGGCATCACGTGACGTTACCCTGAAAGTCGGCGATACTCTGCGAGTCATCCTGGACCACAATGGGCCGGTGCGCGAGGTCGAACTCAAGCTAAGCGCTGAAGGCATTACCATCGGCCAGAACTTCGGTGCGCCGCCCGTTGCGCCCAAAGCGCCTACGGGCAAACTCAAGAAACCCGAAGCCGTGGTCGAATCGGTGGAGCTTGAAGAAGAGCCCCCGCCGCCTCCCAAGGCGAAATCCGCACCGAAAGTCGCTCCGGCCAAACCCGCGCCCAGGACCGCAACCAAGCCGCCCAGCAAGCCGATCATCGACGAACCCGTCGAAACCGTCGAGGCCGTGGACATTCCCATGGATGACCTCATGGGAGGCGCGAGCGAACCCGATCAGCAGGAAGAATCCGCCGAGGAAGTGCGCGACGAAGTCAGCGGCGACATCAGCGATTCCGATTTCAACCTCGACGGCGAATCCGCCCCGGCCGAGGAGGTCGAGGGCACCGACGCGGTGGTCTCGGAATCCGACTCCGCCCCGACCGACGACAGCCTGGTGGACGATGCGCCGCCCGAAGAGGCGCCGGCGGACATCGAGGCCGACCCGAGCATGCGGCTGACCGGCGTGCCGGGTGTTGCATCGCACCGCGAGGCGGCGGACAGCGCAACGTCCGAGGAAGAGCTTCTGGACGGTGGCGGAGCGCTTGATGAACTGGACGCGGAATTCAACCAGACCCAGGCGCCCTTTGACGCCGACGCGCGCACCATGCCGCCTGCGCCGCGTGCGGGTTCAGCACCGTCGCTGCAGGCTGAAGAACCGGAAATTGACGCACTTTCACTGGAGGAAGAACCCGTGAGCAGCGCTCCCCCGCCCAAACCCGCCCAACCGGCCCGCGCCGGCGGCCGCCCGGCTCCCGGGGCCAAACCGCCGGACAGCGGCGAACTTCCTGCCTGGACCGGCCGCGCACGCGACTACAAGGACCCGGTCATCGAGACGCGAAAGGCCGAGACCCGCAAGATCCAGAAGGGCGCGCCCGGCAAACCCGCACCCGCATTCAACCAGGACGTCAACCTTGGCGAGGAAGTCGCCGAGGAAGCGCCCGCGGTGGACATACCGTCCGAGGATGGCGGCGAAGCACCTTCAGTCGACATCCCGTTGGAAGACGGCGGCGTCGAGGCCGTGGATATTCCGCTGGACCTTGAGGAAGAGCCAGCCAAGCCTGTCGTCAAGGGCAAGCCCCCGGCCCCGAAGCTTCCGCCCAAGCCGCCAAACAAGCTGGCCAAGGCCCCGACCGCGCCGATCAAGGCCCCCACGGGCCCGATCAGGCCGCCGGTTTCGACCAAGGCCCCCGCGGCCCCGGCCAAACCCGTGCCCACAGCCACCAAGCCCGCCTCCAACACCAAGCCGCCGGGCGCCGACGGGGCGTTTACGGTTTTCCTGTCACCGCCCAAGGGCGCGGACAAGAAGCAAACCGCGGCCGAGATCATCGCCGAGATCAACGGCATCGATATCGACGCCGCCATGGAACTCGCGGGCAAGATGATTGTGCCTGTGGCCAAGGGCGTCAGCGAAAGTGAAGCCAACCGCGTCAAGGACAAGTTTAAGGAAGCGGGCCTGTCCTGCCGCATCACCCAGAAACGCTAAATTCAAAGGTCATGCACCAGGGGTCTGGCGCATTGGATATGATGGGTAAACCCGCATCCACGCTTGCGCGTAGCACCGCAAGCGAGCGGCGACCGAAGGGAGCGTGACCGCCGAAACGCCAAAGGCGTTTCAAGGCGGGAAGCCCGAAAGGGCGCGTGCGAAGCGAAGGTTGCGGCCTGACGAAACCCGCAATCGAAAGAAGAATGCACCTCGCAAATCAATATTGAAGCACCACTAGGGGAAAAAATGGCGGCGGCACTCACACTCACGAAACACGACGACGGCTCGGCTACGGTGGCCACGGGCAAGGGGCGGTTCAAGTTCAGCGATGTCGAATTTGACGACCTCGTGCACGCGGTTCCTCTAAATACAACCGCGCTCTACCGCCTGCTGATTGATACACTGTTAACCGAGGACAACAGGCGCCAGGAATTGCGCAAGATCATCGAGGCCGACGGCAATCCCGACGCCACGCTGACGGCGTTGCAGGACGAAGTCCTCAAGTTTGTCGAAGAATAGGCTGGGGCCGAGGGCAGCAGTCGACATGACAGCAACGCTACGTTGGAACCGTCTATCCATCACCGCTGAGAGTGAAGAAGAGTTCATCAGCGCGGTGGTGGAGTTTTTTCCGCAGCTCGTCGAGCTTCCCTACGACGAGCTGGAGATGGATATTACCCGCAGCACCAACCTGACCGAAGACGCCTTCCGTTCCATCGCCCTCAAGCTGGTCAGCGGCGAGGCCGCGGACAAGAAGATTCTCATCCGCATCCCCAACTCGATGGAGCGCTACTTCCAGCACAGCAACCTGTTCCGCGTCGTCGAAGTTGACGTCGTGCGCAGGCTGACGGGCGAAAAGCGCGACAAATACACTCGCGAGATCATCAAGCGCAACATCGAAAGCGGCGAAATTGACGCTGCGGTCGACGAAGACAAGGAAGAGAAGGAAAAGGAACCGGCTCGCGCCGATTACGACGTGACCGAACGCGCCCCGGCCGCTGCGGGCGCCCGCGCGCGCCGCGAGGGTGAAAGCGGCGGCGACAATGGCGAGAACCGTTCGACCATCACCGCAGCACCCGGCATGCCGGGCGGCAACACGGCTTACACCATGCGCGGCATCCCGCCCGATGTGATTTCGCCGGACAACAAGGGCAGCGGCGGCGACGAATTGATGCTCGACGCCGGCGGCGCGGGCAGCAAGGGCGACGCCAATATGGACAATCTCGGCGGCGCCGCGACGGTTGTGCCGCCAACGGGCGGCGCCGCGGCAGAGATAGGTTGGCTGGTGGATTCCGAGACCGGCAACCGACACGAAGTGACGACCGAGATCGTGATTGGCCGCGAAGCCCCGGCGTCGGTGCTGTACGCCATTCCCACGATTTCCAAGAAACATTTCGCGATCCGCAAACAAGGGGCGGGTTTCGTGATCGAGGATATGCACTCGACCAACGGCACCTACCTCAACGGCCTGCCGGTGCACGACCCGGTGCCCCTGCGCGACGGCGACGAAATCGTGGTAGCGATCACGCTCAAGCATCCCAAGGGCGCACGCATCTTCCACTTCTCGACCAAGCCGGCGTAAGTCTCGCACGATCAAACCATTTACGGCTGGCACACGTTTAATGGTTGGCCGATTCAGTTATCGTCGGCATTCGGTAGCCTGTAGTCGGTAGTCAGTGGTCCCCAGGCCCGATCCGAATGGTTGTTGCTGACTACCGACTACTGTCCGGCAACTGAACATGCAAATCGGCTACAGACATCCTGATGCGAAAGCCTACAAGGGCGCGACGGTAGCTGCGCGCGTGGGCATGCTGCTGTTTGCTGTGCTGGGGCTTGGCGGCATGGTGATTGTGTTTACCCAGATGGCGGGCCCGCAAGGCCCAAAGCCCTGGAAGTGGGCGCTTGAAGACATCCGGCGCAATTTCATCCCTGTGCTTTCGGTCGATGAACAAAACGCCGCCTTTGAGAAGGCCCGGGGCGAGTACCTTAAGAGCACGCCGTTTGACACCATGAAGGTTCCGGTCAAACAACCCGACGCGCCAAGGGACAGCGGCAAAGACGTGCCGCTGCCATTCGACGGCGGCGAAAAACAGCCGGACCTGCCGCCGCCGGTTGAACGCCCGGTGGTAAGCGATCAGTGGGCGGACCGCGCCGCCGAGGAAACCGCACTGCTCAAGAACTTCAAGAATGAGCGCTGGCTCGATCCCATCGCCGAGTTCGGCAAGATGGCCGATTACACCGAGCTTCGCGACTGGCACCCGGAGTTTCGCGGCAGCGTGATGTCCGAGTTCCAGGCCAATAGGGGCCGCCAGGCGCCGCCCTATGAGCAACTGGCGTTCAACCTGCTCAAGCGCGTGCCGGCGGCGGGCGCCGGCGACTTCGCCGCATGGGAAGCCAGGGCCGAAAAGGACGCGTACTTCTTTGGCCTGACCAGGGACTTCATCGCTGCCGCGCGCGGCCGGGTGTTCGAGGTGCAGGGCCGCCTCTACGACTTCTACGAGGTCAAGTGCAACCCGCCTGCCGTACTGGCCGATGGCACGAAAGTCGAGCACTACTACGAGGGCGTGGTGGTGTTCCTGCGGCCGGGCAAACTCAAGAACGAATTTCCCATCGAGCAGCAGGCGGTGCTGTTCCAGACGCCGGACCTGCCCCACGATCTCGAAGCCTTTCTTGGCGCCGCCGACGGTGTTTCGCATGACGACAAGCTGGTGACGCAGGACGTACAGGTAAAACTCACGGGCATGTTCCTGCGCGATTTTCCTTACAGCCGCGAGGTCAAACCCTTCAGCGGCAAGGAAAAGGTAACCAGCCAGGCCTGGTGCCCGCTGCTGTTGACGCGCGACGTGCGCAAGGTCGAGGCCTCGAGCCTGCAGGCGACCGACCAGTTGCTGCAGCAGGTCAAGGACAGCCTGCGCGAAGAGCCGCGCTACCTGGTGGATGAGGCCGCGTACTACGTGCTGCTGTCCCATGCCATGCGGCCCGACGACAAGCTCGAGGTCGCGCCGAAGGTCGGCTACTTTGACCTCAGCGGCATGGAGACGGGCCCGCGTTACCGCGGCCAGGGCGTCGGCGTGCGCGGCATCATCGGCGACAATTACGCACCCGTGATTCTGCCGCCTAACATAAGCGGCCTGCGCCGCGTGTTCCGCGTTTACATGGTCGCCGACATGATGGACATCAAGAGTCCCAACCGCTACCTGGTCGACATGATCGAGCCCCCCACGGGCCTGGAAGCCCGCGCGTCGGTGACGTTCTCGGGGCGTTATTACCGCAATGTGTTCGAGGCCGAGTCGACCGCGACGCCCGTGCGGCCATTGCTGATCGCGCGGCAAGTCGCGCGCTTTTCCACCAAGGACTCGAGCCAGGACTGGATCTTCATGGCCGTCATTCTCGGCGGCGCATTTGTCATCATCACCGCCTTCAGCATCGCGATGTTCAACGAACGCCGCGAGCGCAGCCGCTTCGAAAACCTGACCATGGCGGCGGCGCGCCAGCGTCTTGAAAAACACGGCGGGCTGAAGCTCAAGCCGCTGCCCAGAGATGACAAACCCGGAGGCAGCGCGCCGCCCGCTCCGCCGGAATCTTCGACGCCGGCTAGTAACTGATTGGTCTGCGGCCGGAAAATCTGTAAAACCCCGGGCCATGAGCGCGATCCCCATCGAGGTAAAATTGCCGTCGACCCCCTACCGGGTCTGGGTCGGCGACAACCTGCAGCAGAACATCATCGTCGCGTTGAAGGACCTGTCGCCGTCGTCATTGATGCTGGTGACGGACAGCAACGTCGCGCCGCTGCACGCTGTGGCGTTCATCGATTTGATTAAGCAGGTGGCGCCGGCCAAGACGATGTCGGTTCCCGCGGGCGAGAACTCGAAAAACCTCGACCAGTTGTCGCGCCTCTATGATTTTGCGTTGACCGAGCCGGCGCTCGACCGCGATTCGGTCGTCGTCGCGCTGGGCGGCGGCATGGTCGGCGACCTTGCGGGCTTTTTCGCCGCCACGCTGATGCGCGGCGTGCGCCTGGTGCAGATCCCGACTTCGCTGCTGGCGATGCTGGACTCCAGCGTCGGCGGCAAGACCGCCGTCAACCACGCGCGCGGCAAAAACATGATCGGCGCCTTCCACCAGCCTTCGTCGGTGTTCTGTGACATCAACGTGCTGCAAACGCTGCCCGACCGCGAACTGCGCAGTGCGATTTCCGAGGCCATCAAGTGCGCGCTGCTGGGCCAGATGGCGCTGTTCACCTGGCTCGAAAACTCGGTCGACATGCTGCTGCGCCGCGACCCGAATGCTTTGCGCCATTGCGTAACGACCTGCGTGCAATTCAAGGGCGCGATTGTCGAAAAAGACGAACGCGAGACCGGCAAAGAGCGCATCCTTCTCAACCTCGGCCACACGCTGGGCCACGCCGTCGAGACGCTGATGGGCGGCAAGATGCTTCATGGTGAGGCCATCGCTATCGGCCTGCTGGCCGCCATGCGCGTTTCAGCCAAACACGCCGCGCTTCCCGTGCCCGCGATCAAGCGCATTGAAAACCTGATCCGCAAGGCCGGCTTCGACCCCACTATTCCCGCGGCGCTCAAGGACGAAGACATCCTCAAGGTCATCAGCGCCGACAAAAAGCGTGCGGCGAACGGGACGATCAAATTCGTCGTCTGTCCGCGCCTTGGCCATGCCGTGGCGTTGGACGTCAAACTCGACGCGCAACTCATCAAGGACATGCGGGGTTAGCTTTGAGCCAGGAGGCGGCAGGCGGGAGTTGCTCAATAGCCCTCGAACGCCTCAAATCACTCCCGCCTCACGCCTGAAATACGGAGAAGCGAACATGAGTTCTTCTCCCGTCCAGTCTTCCGAACTCCTCGCGCGGCTGAGCTTTGTCACGGCTCGCAAATTCTCGCCGCTCGGCCTGAAAAACGTCCTGCAACGTTTCGGCTCCTTCGATGCCGCGCTGGGCGCAAGCAAAGACGCGCTCGCGAACATCCCCAAGGTCTCGCGTGACGCGCCGCAGGCGCTCGCCGAGGTCATCCGCGACGGCACACACAAGCGCGAACTCGAAGCCTGTGAGAAACACGGCGTTCGTTTGCTCATGCTCGGTCACGACGGCTACCCGCAGCCGCTGGCGGGCATCGAAGATCCGCCGATTCTGCTTTATCTGCGCGGCGATCTGCGCCGCGAAGATGCGCTCGCCATCGCCATTGTCGGCAGCCGCAGCAGCACCCATTACGGCAACTCGCAGGCCGCGCGTTTTGCCCGCGATTTCGCCGTGCGCGGCATCACTGTCGTCAGCGGCATGGCGCGCGGCGTCGACACGGCGGCACACAAAGCGGCGCTGGAGGCCAAAGGCCGCACGATTGCGATGATTGGTTCGGGGCTGCTGGACATTTACCCGCCCGAAAACAAACGGCTGGCCGACGAGATCGCCGCCAGCGGTGCGATTGTCAGCGAATTTCCGCTTGAGACGCCCGGCGTCGCGCGAAACTTCCCGCAGCGCAACCGCCTGATCAGCGGCATGTCGCTTGGTGTGCTGGTCGCCGAAGCCGACGTGAAATCCGGCTCGCTGATTACCGCGCGGCTGGCGCTTGAACAAGCGCGCGAAGTGTTCGCCATTCCCGGCAAGGTCGACAACGAAACCAGTCGCGGCTGCCATGCGCTGATCAAGGAGGGCGCACATCTCGTCGAGGAACCCATCGACATCTACGGCGTGCTTGAACCCACGAAGAAGCTGCTGGCCGAGCAGCCGCAGGACGACGGCAAGAAAAAGTCGCCGCCGGGACTCTCCACGACCGAGGCCGCGCTGTATCCGCTGCTCGCGCCCAGCGACGCGCTTTCGATCGACGATTTGATCGACAAGTCCGGCCTGCCCGCGGCGCAAGTCACCAGCGGCCTGATGACGCTGGAACTCAAGCGGCTGGCAAAGAGCCTGCCGGGCAAGCTGTACGTGCGGCTGGACGCATGACATCAGGGCCAGGTGCAGGTTCAGGTTCAGAACCCGCGCCGATTGCTCATTCTGAACCTGTACCTGAACCTGAACCTTGACCAGCCCGCGCACTACACCGCTAATGCGTCCAATGAACGCGTTCCTCGATGCTCTCAAATCCCGCGTGCTCGTTGGCGATGGCGCCTACGGCACGTTGTTTTCCAGGCGCGGCCTGCTCGCCGCCGGGCACATGGGCGCGGCACTCAACCTCGCAAAACCCGGGTTCGTCAAGGCCATCCACGAGGAATACCTGCGCGCCGGCGCCGAAGTCATCGAGACCAACACCTTTGGCGCCAGCCGCCATGCCCTTGAAGCGGCAAACCTCGGCGACCGCGTCGTCGAGGTCTGCCGCGCGGGCGCAAAAATCGCGCGCGATGCCGCTGCCGGCAAGGCCTACGTGCTGGGGGCCATCGGCCCGCTCCCGCGCGCCAGTGCAAAGCTCGGCCCCGAGGAACGTCGCGACGCCTACGCAGAGCAGATCAAAGGTCTAATAGAGGGCGGTGTGGACGGCGTGCTGCTGGAAACTTTTTCCGACCTCGACGAACTCACGCTGGCCATCGAGGCCGCCAATCTCGAAGGCCCCAAGACGCCCCTGATCGCGCAATTGGCGTTCTCGCTTTCGGGCTCGACCGCCACCGGCGTTTCACCCGAACGCATGGTCGCGGGGCTAAAGAAACTGCGCGTCGACGTGATCGGCGCCAATTGCGGCGGCGGCGAAACCGCTGCCATTGAAGTCGTCAAGAAGCTTGCCGACCTCACCGACAAGCCAATCAGCGTCTATCCCAACCGCGGCCTGGCCGACTTTGACGACGTCGGCCGTCCCATCTACATCCAGCGGCCGGATTATTTCGCACGCAGCGCCAAACGCCTGGCCGACCTCGGCGCGAATTTGATCGGCGGTTGCTGCGGGACCACGCCTGATGACATTCGCGCGCTGAAAGCGCTCATTACGGCGCGCAAACCTTCGCTGCGCAGCCACGCCGCACCCGTGCCCGCGCACGCCAAAGCGCCCGCCAAGCCGCTGACCGTCCAGGCGACACTGGAAGCCGATTTCAAGCGCGGCGGCGTGATTGTCGCCGAAGTCGACCCGCCACGCGGCGTATACTTCGACAAGCAAGTCATGGGCGCGCGCACGCTGCACGAAGCCGGCGTCCACGCGATCACGATTGCCGACAACCCGCTGTCGGTGATGCGCATGAGCAACCTGGCGTTTGCCAACATGGTCACGCACGATTGCGGGGCGCGGATTGTTCTGCACGTCGCCTGCCGCGACCGCAGTTTGATCGGCACGCAGTCGCATCTGCTTGGCGCGTATGCGATGGGCGTCAGCAACATCCTAGCGGTCACGGGCGACCCGGTCGCGACGCAGGCTTACCAGGGCAGCTCGGGCGTGTTTGACATGTCCAGCGCCAAACTGATCGAGATGATTTCTGGCATAAACCGAGGCGACTTCACAGCCGAACACGACGGCGACCTACGCACGAATTTCTTTGTCGGCTGCGCCTTCAACAGCGCCACGCGCAGCATGGACAACGAGGCAAAGCGCCTTGGACGCAAGGTTGCGGCCGGTGCGCGTTTTGTCATGACGCAGCCCGTATACAGCCTTGACACGGCAAGGGCAGTGGCGGCGGCCATTGCACCGCTGCAAGTGCCGGTTTTGTTGGGATTGATGCCTTTGGTGTCTGAAAGGAACGCGGAGTTTTTGCATAATGAAGTGCCGGGTATTAGTATTCCGGACCCCATACGGGCACGCATGGCGGGCAAATCAGGCAAAAAAGGCCGTGAAGAAGGCCTCGCCATTTGCCGAGAATTGATGGAGCAAACGGCGTCGCAGGTCGCAGGCTTCTACCTAATCACACCCATGGATCGTTACGAGATGGTGGCCGCTCTCACCCAACACGCGCACAGCCTCCGTCGAAAGAATTAATCAAGAACATGACCTGGCTTTACATCACATTGACGCTCGTTGGTTCCTACCTCATCGGTGGAATCCCCTTTGGCCTCATCGCCGGCAAGATGAAGGGCAAAGACATTCGCCATGAAGGCAGCGGCAACATCGGCGCGACCAACGCCGGCCGCGTGCTGGGCCGCATCTGGTTCTTCGCCGTGTTCGCTATGGACGCGGGCAAGGGCCTGCTGTGCACATGGATCGGCTACATGCTAATGGACCAGGCGGGCTGCGACCTGCCGCTGATCGCCGCCGCGGGCGTGCTCGCTGGCCACTTCTATTCGCCCTACCTGAACATGCAGGGCGGCAAGGGCGTGGCAACCGGCTTCGGCATCATTTTCATCCTGACGATTCCGCCGTGGACGTGGGTCCCCGGCCCGGCGCTTTGCGCCGTCGGCGTGTTCATTGTGCTGCTGGTTTTCACGCGCATGGTCAGCGCCGCCAGCATGGGCGCCAGCGCGGCTGTCCCCGGCCTGTATGCGATCTGGCTCGGTGAAGCCATCAGCCATCCGCCGAATTTCGGCCGCCTGATCGTGCTGAGCGTTATTGCCGTGTTCATTGTCGCGCGCCACGCAGGCAACATCAAACGCATGCTGCAAGGCACCGAGGCGCGCATCGGCGCCAAACCGTAAGTTCAGGTTCAGATGCAGGTTCAGGTTCAGAATTGGCCATCGGGCTAGTATTCTGCACCTGAACCTGAACCTGGACCTGAACCTTTTCTTTTTATGGCTGAAAACGTTCTCATCATCGGTGCGGGTGGCTGGGGCACGGCAATGGCCGTGCTGCTGGCGCGCAAGGGATTGGCCGTCACGCTCTGGGCGCGACGAGCCGAATTCGCCAACGAACTGCGGCGCACGCGCGAGAATTTGCCGTTCCTGCCCGGCATCGGCATTCCCGCCAACGTCGCCATCGTCGGGCCCGAGCTGCCGGACTTTTCGGAGTTCGTCTGTTGTTTCGCTGCCGTGCCCACACGTTACCTGCGCGAAGTCTTCAGCAAAATCGGCAAGGCCTACCCCGCGACGCTGCCGCTGGTCAGCCTTACCAAGGGTATCGAGCAGGAAACCCTGCTGTTCCCAACGCAGATCCTGAAGCAGTGCACCGGCGCCAAAAACGTGCTTTCGCTTTCGGGTCCCAGTCACGGCGAAGAAGTCGCGCAGGGCCTGCCCACAAGCGTTGTGGTAGCCGGTGACGGGTTTGGCAAGGAACTGCAAAAGCTCGTCAGCACGCCGACTTTCCGTGCCTATCTCACCGACGATCTAATAGGCGTTGAACTCGGCGGCGCGGCCAAAAACGTCGTGGCGATTGCTGCAGGCGGCCTCGAAGGCCTGCACCTGGGCGACAACGCCAAGGCGGCGCTCTTGGCGCGCGGCATTGCCGAAATCGCGCGGCTGGGCGTCAAGATGGGCGCGCAGGAGCGCACGTTCTTTGGCCTCAGCGGCGTCGGCGACCTGTACACGACCTGCGCCAGCCCCTACGGCCGCAACCGCGGGTTTGGCGTGCGCATCGGCCGCGGCGAAAAACCGGCGGACGTAATCGCGTCGATGGAAATGGAAGTCGAAGGCTACAACACCGCCAAGGCGCTGGTGGCCTTGGCGCGCAAGCACGGCATTGAGATGCCGATCGCCGAACAGGTCGAGCGCGTGCTGTACCACGGCGCCGACCCGCACAAAGCCCTGCTCGATCTGATGAACCGTACGCTGAAGGCGGAATAGCAAGAGCCCGGAGCGTCAGCGACGGGTCCTTCAACTGCAAAAGCATTTCACGCGAAGGCGCGAAGGCCGCGGTTGAAAATCGCTTTTCTTCGCGCCTTCGCGTCAGCCTTTTACAGCAGTTCTTTACAGGCTTTGAGGATGCCGGTGGCGTCGAGGCCGTATTTCTTCCACAGGTCCGCGGGCTTGCCGCTTTCGCCAAACGTGTCCTGCGTGCCGACAAAACGCACCGGCGTCGGGCGCAGCTTTGCCAGCGCCTCCGAAACCGCGCCGCCCAGGCCGCCGATCACGTTGTGTTCTTCGGCCGTCACGATGCGCTTGCACTTGTTGGCCAGCGCCAAAAGCAATTCCGTGTCCAGCGGTTTGACCGTGTGGAAATCCGCGACGCTGGCCTTGATGCCCTGCTTGGCGAGTTCATCCGCCGCCTCGAGCGCGAACGCCACCAGCGGGCCGTTGGCAACGATCGCGATGTCGCCGCCTTCGCGCAGCAGGTTGCCTTTGCCGATGGTGAATGGGCATTCCTTCTCGTACACGATTTTGACGGCCGGGCGGCCCAGCCGCAGATAAACCGGGCCCTTCCATGCGGCAACGGCCTTGGTGGCCGCAAACGCGCTGGGATAATCGCAGGGGACAACGACGGTCATGCCGGGGATCACGCGCATCAGCGCGACGTCTTCGAGCATCTGGTGGCTGGCGCCGTCTTCGCCGACGCTCAGGCCACTGTGCGTACATGCGATTTTGACATTCAGGTGCGGGTAGCCGACGGTGTTGCGCACGCTTTCCCACGCGCGGCCGGTGCCGAACATGGCAAAGGTGGTTGCGAACGGAATTTTGCCGCAGGTCGCCATGCCGGCGGCGACGTCGGTCATGTTGGCCTCGGCGATGCCCATCTGGAAAAACCGCTGCGGAAACGCGCGCGCGAACTCGCCGGTCTTGACCGATTCGCCCAGGTCGGCGGTCAGCGCGACGACGTTGGGGTTTTCCTTGCCGAGTTCAAGCAGTGCAGCGCCGAATGCGTCTCGAGTGGCTTTCATGTTCGCGACCTCAGTGATTCCGCGGGAGTCTATGGATTAACGAGGCGTCAGGCTACAGGCGGCAGGCGTCAGCAAAAACGCTTTAACTGCCGCCTGAAGCCTGATGCCTGTCGCCTGCCTTTGGCATTCGCACGAAACTTAAAAACACCAGCCCCAGCGCAAGCGGCACCGCCTGCGACGCCAACGCGACCTTCCAGCCCTGCAGATCGCTGCCGGTTGCACGCGTGACCTGGTCGACCACGACACCGAAGACCGCACTGCCAATAACGCTCAGCTTGACTGTGATGCCGTAAAGGCCGAAGTATTCGCCGATCTTTTCGACCGGGCTCAGTTCAATCAGCAACTTGCGGCCCGCCGTCCATACACCCGACAGTCCCAGGCCGCCAAAACCGCAGATCGCCACGATGTACAGCGTTGCGTCGCCACCGCCCCAATACGCTGAGCCGATCAAACCCAGCAGCAGGAAAAACGCAGACAGCCGCAGGATACGCAGCGAGCCGAAACGATCCGTGAGAAAACCCAGCATCACGCCAAACAGCAGCGCCAGTGTGTTGAGCGAAAAGCCCGCGAGCTTCAGCAGGTCCGCCGGGTCGGTCATCACCATGCCGAAAACCTGCACGGTCGCGCGCGGCACCCACACTTCGTTGTCGACGGTGCCGGTGTTGACGAAAAACGCGTTTTCGGTAAACGCGCCAAAAAACATGATCGCCGTGTTCAGCACATCGACGCAGAAGAAGTTGCCGAGCAAAAACCACATCATCGTGCGATTCCTCGGCAGGTCGCGCAATGTCGCCAGCACTGACTTCGCCTGCTGCCGCGCCAGCGAAAACGTAAACGGCTCGCGCAGCAACACGCGGCGCTCGCGCACCAAAAAGAAACTCGGCAGCGCAAACAGAAAAAACACGCCCGCCAGCACGGCGAACTTCGTGGTGTAACCCATGTCCTTGAACACCATCAGCGCCAGCACCAGCGTGATCAGCGTGCCGAAATAACCCAGCCCCACGCCCAGCCCCGACACGAGCCCCTGCCGCTGCGGCGACGCGACACTGGGCAGCAGCGAGTTGTAGAAAACCAGCGCGGCGTTGTAGGCGAGGTTCGCGAGGAAGAACAAGCCGAGCACCATCACCGGTTCGCTGGGCAGGCCGAACAGCCCCATCGGGACTATGCAGCACAACGTGGTGAGCACCAGGTACAGCCGCGCGCGGCCGGTGTGGTCGGCCATTGAAGCGAACAGCGGCACGAGCAGTCCGGCCGCGATCATCGACAGGCTGTTAACGATGCCCTGCGCCGACTGGCTTCCGAGCAGACGGCCAAGATAAGGAACGAATACATATGTCAGCACAGCGGCGTAGACCGTGTTGGCGAGGTCGTACGCAATCCACGCGGCTGCGGGCAGTTTGAGGGTCTTGGGAAGAAATTGCGGCGCGGGTTGCGACATGGACCGAGAGTGTACATTGCAGCCCGTGGCGCGGGCATTTCCACCCACAGTGCGTGCATTGCATTTCAGGCGCGAAGCGCCGACAGTTCTTTAACAAAACATGAGCCGCGCAAGCGGCGGCACTGGTGTCGGCGCTACGCGCCTCAGAAACCGTTGGTTATGGTTTCCACGGGCGTTCGCCCGTGGCTAAAGAAATACCGGCGCTACGCGCCTAAATGCCACAAGTTGACTGATGGCTAGGCCGGCATTTTCAATTGAAGTTGCGGCTGGCCAACGCGCATGGTGGCGATAGCCAGCGAGAGCTCTTCCGCGGTCACGAAGCGGCGGTTGTACTTGCGGTCGGAGAACCAGGCGCCCTTGGTCCCGTTGCGCACGCCCATTTCGATGAACGAAACCTCACGAACATTGCAGAAGATCGCAAGCGTGGCTGAGTCCATGGCGGTGGCCCCGGTTAAGGTTTGATCAAGCCGTATTAGCGCCAAAAACCCGCGCGGTCAAACTTCGCCTGTGCGAGTGAAATCATGGCGCGCGCATCGCGTGTATGTGGCGAATCTTGCGTGGTTATCCACGCTATCCAATTGTTATGCACCAAGTGTGTCCCGGGTCTCGTGTCACGAGTCCCGTGTCGTTCTTGATTGTTGGTGACACGCGACTCGAGACGCGGGACATCCGACGACGCTGTTACAGCTTGTTCGTCAGCGCGAAGTGCATCTTCGCGACCTTGGGCAGTTCCTTCATGCCAAAGGCGCGTTTGAAGGACCTTGCGGCCTTCAGCGTCGGTTCGCCCGAGCCCGCGTGGAACTCGTGCCCGTATTCGTTGCGAAGCTCCTTCAGTCCCTTCAAAAATGACGCGCGCGCCAGGATGCTTGCCGCCGCAACCGCGACGTCAACTTCGCCTTTAGTACGCGTGACGAGCTTCCAGCCCGGGGGCATGCGCAGGGCCTGGCCGACGGCGCCTTCTTCCTTGGCAAACTGGTCGATCAGCACCACGCCTGAACGCTTCATGCTTTGGCGGCGCAGCAACGCGCGCACGCACTCCGCGTGAAGCTCGGCGAGGATCAAGTTCAGGTTGCGCGTCTTCTCGTAACGCGGGTTGTATTCGGCGGGCATCAGTGAAATCACGTTGCCGCCGCCGCGCTCGTCAAGTTTGCCGGCAAGGCGCAACACCGCGGCGTCGGACAACTCTTTGCAATCCGCGATGCCGGTGGTGATCAAGTCGTCGGTGTCGCCTTCTTCAACGTAATAAGCCGCGACGACAAGCGGGCCGAAATAATCGCCCTTGCCTGATTCGTCGCCGCCGATTCGCGGGAATCCTAAATCGAACGGATCATGCTCAACGTGCGGCGCCTCGGGCTTGCGCGGCGCGCCGCCGCCAAGCGTTTGCGCCAGCGCCTCGGCGTTTTTTCCGCCAGTAACAAACGTGAGGCCCTTCTTGCCGTGGTAGCAATTCAAAGACGCGCGCGAGCCTCCCGCGTCGGCCATTTCATACTGGCGGCCGTAGGGAATGCTGCGTTCAGCCATGACTTGCCAACCGCCACGTTTGGCGCTGGAAACAAGTTCGGCACAGAAACTGGTAAAATCCGGCATGGCCGGGATTGAACAGAAAATTTGGCGAAATGCCAAAGAATACGCCTAACCAGTATGCAAAACTTGACTTAACCCACTGTCGGGCCACTGCTTAGTGCATCATTTGTGCATTAATCGGGGGCAATTTTTCCCGGCAGCCCGTTTCTGGCGCATTGACAGGGTGCAAGCGACGACTACTATCTTCCGGTCAATTCAACGGCCCACCTCTTGGGCGCATGACTATTGCCGATAAGGACTTAGCTACAAGTGAAGCACCTCCTGCGTAATGCCTTTGCCCTGCTTGCCGCCGCGTTGATCGGTCTGGCCGCCTACAGCTACCTTGGCGCGCAGGAAGCCCCGCCCTACAAATTCCAGTTGGGTGAGGACGTGACCGCCGCCGCCAAAGAAAAAGGCGCCGTGATCAAGCCCAAGTTGCGCGCGGTCGCCGACGACACCTTCGAATTCGAATTTGACCTGAACATCAAGCGCTCTGCGCAGGCCGCGGACGCCGCAGGCGTACTTGGCTCCAACTCGCGCACTGAAACCTGGACCGCCGACGCGCGGCTGTTGTTCAAGGAAGACGAACTCGAGGGCCAGAAGGACCTGCGCGCGCAATTGATGTACAGCCGCATCTTCTTTGACCTCAATGACGGCATCGAGGGCTTCACGGGCTACATCGGCCCGCAGATTCCCGGCGAGGGCAAGGACAAAACCGACGCGCACTTCAAGTCAAAGTCGCTTGCCGGCGAACGCACGCCCAAGACGGGCATCCCGGGCTGGGTTGGCATCAATGCCGGCGGCATCGAGGACCAGCGTTCACGCCAGGCCAACGGACAGGCCGGCCACGTCATCTTCAACATCGCCGAGACCGGGCGCATCTTCAACGAAACTTACTACGCCGACTTTGAGGCGCCTGACCAGCGCAATTATCCCGCGCGGTTGATCGACCCGGTGCAACTCGTCATGTACACCTGGCCGGAATTCGCGGCAGACGCGGCGATCAAGGTCGGCGACACGGTGATCGTCAAGCGCCGCTTCCCGATGGGCCTGCTGACGGGCCAGACGGTCGAATACGAATTCACCTACAAGCTTGAAAAAGTTTACGGCAAGGCCGAAGAGCCCACGGCCGCGCTGCTTACGTTTGCCGCCAGGCCCGTCAGCGCCGCCGATGTCTCTCAGCGCATCGCGGGCCTGGACACCAGCCTCACGCCGCCCGAAATCAGGGACGGCACGTTGTTGCTTGATCTCGTCAAGGGCGCGCCCGCGCGCGTGCAGTGGAAATACAGCGCCAAGGGTAAAGTCAGCGAGGCCGGCGGCGCGAACCAATTGACGTTTGCGGCGGATGTCGAGTTTTCGGCATCCCTGCGCAAACAGCAGGAAGAAAAGAAATAACCACGCCGCGGATTGGCCGCGGCGACAGGAGAAAATTCATTTCGGTTGATGAAGTTGCGGGAGCAGGTTGGAACGCACACAGCCAGAGGACGAGAGGAATTGCCGCTTTCGCTTGAGGTTTGAGAAAAGGGGCGCGCTGAAATACATCTCGCATCACGACTTGATGCGGGTTTTCGAGCTCGCCTTGCGGCGCGCGGGGATCCGGGTGGCTCATTCCCGGGGATTCAATCCGCGGCCCAAACTTTCTTTTGCGCTGGCGCTGCCGCTGGGCGTCGAGTCACTGGACGAAGTCCTGGACATCGACCTCGAGGCGGGCGCCGGGCACGACGCGAAAACGCTTTTGGCCCAGTTGGGGGCTCAACTGCCCCCAGGGTTGAAGTTGCTGGACGCAAAAACGGCCACGGGCCGCCCTCGCGTCACCGGTTGCGAATACCGCTGCGAACTGAAACTCGACGAGGCCGCGCTGGCTGAACTGGCCGGCCGCCTTCAAACGTTTCTCTCGCAGGCAAGCGCGCCCCATGCGCGCTCGCGTGGCGCAGGAAAGACTCCTCGCCGGCTTGATGTGCGTCTGCTGACCCAAACCGCTTCGCTCGAAGGCAACGTGTTGCAGATGCGGCTATTCATGACGCCGCAGGGCGGCATTAAACCTTCGGATTTGCTCGAGGTGCTGGGGCTTGATCCCCTGGCGCACTTCATCACCAAGACAAAAACGTTGCTGGAAGAAGTTCCGGCGACAGAAACCGAGGCGTGAGCCGCGCAGGACGCGGCCGCGCTTCAACACAAAGGAACATGGCTAAGAAAATTCTGATGAACGTCGCCGAGGGCGACGAGTGCCGCGTGGCGGTAGTCGAGGACGGAAAACTCTACGAATATTTCGTCGACCGCCCCTCGCAGTTGAAACACCTGGGGAACATCTACAAAGGCGTCGTGAGCAACGTTGAACCGGGCATCCAGGCCGCGTTCATCGACCTCGGCCTCGACCGCAACGGCTTTTTGCACGTCAGCGACACGCTGTCGGCCTACGGCCGCATCCAGGACGTCACCGAAATCTACCAGCCCGTGACGCGCCGCGCTGTCGACCGCCCCGCCGCGCCGCCGCCGCCGGCGCAGCCGGCCTCGATGTCATCCGACGCAAGTGAAGAGATGGACGATGACCGCGCCCAGGACGACACCGAGCCCGACATCCAGGCTTCGGCGCCGGTCTCGGCGGAGAATCCCGCCAATCGTCCCGCGAATGTGGCCGAAGCGCGCCAGGAACCCGAGTTCCTCGACAAGCTCAATGAAGTCAAGCCGGGCCACAACATCACGCACTCGCCCGCCGAGGCGCTCTCCGACGGCGTCGGCGGCCGCCACACGACTGATTCAGTCGTTCCCACGCCTGCGCGCACGGTGCAGGACTCGGGCCGCTTCCCCGTCGTGCGTGCCGAACCCGTCAAGGCGCCGGAACCCGACGTCGTTCCCGGGGTGGTTTCCGAACACGAAGAAACCGGCCTGGTCGCAGCGCCGGTGCCCTCGCAGCGCCGCAAGCGCCCGTCCGCGTTAGACCTGTTCAAGGACGCGCCGCCGCCGGCCATTGATTTCAAGCTGCCGCCTCCGCCCAAGAAGCGCAGCCAGCGTTTACCGGCCGTTGGCGCCGAAAATATGCCGTCGGACGAAGTCGCCGACGAAACACAGAGCGACGTTACCGAACGCGACGCGGGCGGAACTTTCGACCGCGATGGCAAGCGCGCCGATGGCGGCGGTCCCGTTGGCGGTGGCCCGGTTTCGCGCTTCATCCACGGCCAGTTGCCCCGCATCCAGGGCCTGCTTAAGCGGAGCCAGGAAGTTCTGGTGCAGGTGACCAAGGCGAGCCAGGGCGGCAAAGGCCCCGGCCTCTCGACCTATCTCAGTTTGCCCGGGCGTTACATGGTGCTGATGCCCAACAGCAGCAAGGGCGGCGTCTCGCGCAAAATCGAAGACCAGGGCCAGCGCGACGCGCTGCGCAAAATCCTCGATGCGCTCCCGGTGCCCGACGGCATGGGCGTAGTTGTGCGCACCGCGGCCATTGGCCGCACCTACGACGAACTCGAGCGCGACCTGAATTACCTGCTGCGGCTGTGGAACGTGATCGTCGAGCAGATCCGCACGGCGCCCGCGCCTGCGCTGGTGTATGCCGACAGCGACCCAGCCCTGCGCGCGGTGCGTGATTACTTCACCGCCGACACCGACGAAATCATCATCGACGACCGCGAAAGTTACGAGCGCGTGGTGGCGTTCTTCGACAGCCTGATGCCGAGCTTCCGCGACCGCGTGAAACTCTACGAGGGCTCTGAGCCGCTGTTTTACGTCGAGGGTCTCGAGACGCAGATCGACCACGTCTTCGACAAGAAAGTCCCGCTGCCCAGCGGCGGCTATCTCTACATCGAGCAGACCGAGGCGCTGGTCGCCATCGACGTCAACAGCGGCAAATTTACATCCGCGGGCGACGCTGAGCGCACGGCTTACCTCACCAACCTCGAGGCGATCCCGGAAATCTGCCGGCAGCTTCGCCTGCGCGACCACGGCGGCATCATCTGCAACGACTTCATCGATATGCTGTCGGCGAGCCATCGCAGTGAAGTCGAGAACACGCTGCGCCGCGAGCTGCACAAGGACCGCGCACGCACAAAAATCGCGCGCATGAGCCCGTTTGGCGTTATCGAGATGACGCGCCAGCGCGTGCGTCCCTCGATCAAAGCTTACACCTACGTCGAGTGCCCGACCTGCCGCAGTTTCGGCCACGTGCGCAGCGCCGAGACGCTGTGTCTCACGCTCGTGCGCGAACTGAAACTCTGCCTGGCCGATGACCGCGTGAAGTCGTTGATCGTGCAGATTCACCCGCACGTGCTGTCGCACCTGCACAGTGAATTCCGCACCGATGTCGATCAGCTTGAGGAGCAGGCGAGCAAGAAGATCATCTTCGAATACGCCCGCGACCTCGTGCTTGGCGAACGCCGCATCTTCTACATCAACGACCGAGAGTCGCGCGTGCTGTACGACCTCGACCAGCGCATCAACGGCTATGTCGACCTCGCCAACCAGGCGTGGCTCTCGAAGTCCAACGTCCCGCTGCCGCCGCAGTCCCTGGGCGTCTCGGGCGCGACGCAAGTCGAGGAACGCAGCAAAAACGAGCGTCGTCGCGGCGGCAAGCGTGAACGCGAACGCCAGCAGCAACATCAGCAGCGGGCGCAGCAGGCATCCGATTCACAGCGCAACGTGCCCGTATTTGGCGCGCAGATGCCAGACCTGCCCGAAGCCGCGCCGGGAACCGTCCCGACGCTTCCGGCCGGCGGCGCCGTCAGCGCCGACCGTCCGCGCTTTGATCGCAGCGGCGACCGTCGCGGACGCCGCGGAGGCCGGGGCCGCGATCGTGAACGTGGTCCGCGTCCGCCCCACCAGCAAGGACAACCGCAACAGAGCCACCCGTCAGGCAATGGGGCGACGCCCGCACAGGCGCCGCAAGCTCAGCCCGCGGGCGTGCCCGGCAATGGCGCCCCGCTACAACCCGGTCAGCCCGCACAACCCGGACAGCCCGGCCAAGGTCGCCGCCGTCGCGGGCGTCGCGGCGGCCGTGGACGCAGGCGTGATGGCCAGCCGGGCGTTCCGGGACAACCGGGCCAGTTCAATCAGCAGAGTCATCCCAATCAGCAAGGTCAGCCCATTCAGGAGGGCGGGCAGCACCAGCAGCATCAGGGCGGGCAGCACCATCGCGGCGGGCAGCATCAGCCCCAGCAAGGCGGTCAGCCGCAACCGGCCCCGCAGCCCGCGCCGCAACCGGCTCAAGCTGCACCCCAACCGGCAACCGTCGCCGTAGCGTCAACGGATAGCGGCGCCAAACCGGCCCGCAAGCCCCGCGGTGCGAAGGCGGAAGCTGCCGAAGCCCCGGCCAAGGCCCCGCGCAAGCGCGCAGCCAAGGCCGAAAGCACCACTGCCGAAAAGCCCAAACGGGCCGCGAAGAAAGCGGAAGCCGCAGAAAAGCCGAAGAAGGCGGCGGCGAAGAAGCCTGCGGCCAGGAAACCGGCAAAGAAGAAGTAGCCCAATTGCGGATTGCGGATTGCGGATTGCGAATTGCGGATTGAAGGACCGGCGTTGATACTGCCGCCTTTGAATCCGCAATCCAAAGTCCGCAATCCGCAATCGTTTGACGGCCTTTGGCGCGACAAAAGAGGCCACACCGAGATAGAATACCGAATCAATTCCTACTGAGGGAGGCGACTATGTCTGACCCCAAAAAGGGCGGCAAAAAAGGCGGTAAGGGCGGTGTGTTGCTGTTGGCGTTGCTGCTGCTGGTCGGCGGCGTCGGCGCGCTGGGCTATTTCAAGCCGGACACCCCGTTCATCGGCCCGTTCATTGCGGGCATCGTGAAAACAGGCAACCAGGCGACCTCGGGCGCCGGCAGCTACGAAGTCACGATCAGCGAGCTGCGATTTGCGGACGCTGAATTCGGCGCCGGCGACGAAGTCGACCTCCAGGTGACAATTTTTGCCATCGGCACCGACGGCAAGCGCAACGACAAGCCCGTCATCAATACGCAGGACTGGGGCACCAACATCGGCAAAGCCGGCGACAAGGAAAAGCCGATCGCCGCCAACTGGGCCAACAAGCCGCTGACCATCGACTGGAAGCCGGGCGAGAGCTTCCTCATTGAGGTGTGGGACCGCAAGGGCGGCGACAAGAAGCTCGCCGAGTGGACCAGCCTGTCGGATGCCAAGGGCTTTCCGCTGTCAGGCACTGTTCCGTTCACTCAAGTCGACGGCCATCCAGCCAAAGATAAAGACGGCAACTTCATCAAGTTCGGAGCCAAGCCGACAGGAACCAAGTAGAGGCATCAAGGCAGCTAATTGGTTTTGCGAAATTTCGGCTCGGAGTTCACTTGATAACCTCGACTGAAATTGCCGATTTTAACCGATTTGTTCGCGATGCTGAAAAACTAATAGGACAGCGCGTTGTGGCGTTTCAGGCATTTATTGAAGCTGCTACTCCATTAGCTATTAAGGTAGTTCAGCAGCAGGTTGAGAAACTACGAACGGGGCTAACCTATCTCGCTCCGTGGTGGACGACCCATGATTTCGTTGCCGCGTTGGGCGCACATCATGCAGAATACCCCTATTCAGAACTTTTGGCCTGGATGATCCGACGTGAAACGCATCCCGAGACTTTCGAGCAACGGGTACTGGCCGTCCTGAAGCTTGCCGCTCCGTCTTTGAACTCAACGGCAAATGACATCCACGATGTCCGCACCCAAGTGGTTACATCTGACGGCGGTACACCGGACATCGTAATCTTCGTCGGCACTACCGCCGTCATTATCGAGGCCAAAACCCGTTCCCTTGAGCACAAAACGCCGGCCGGCCAGATGCAGACTAAAGGCTATCCCTCGGCCGTGGCAGCCTTGTTTGGGTTGTCCCCGACGCCCGAGATTGCATTTCTTACACTTGACCGTAGCGGCGCGTGCAATGAGGACGCCACGCTCTTGACGTGGGCCGACTGTGCCTTGGCGCTTGCCAAGGCCATATCCAAGGACAATCTGGACCCGGTCTTCGCCGGGCTTCTAGCTACGGCGATCAGCCACTTTGTGCGGGCCTGTCTGTCATCAAAGGCCGAGAAACTACTTACGGAATTGCTATCGGGCGTAATCGACCGTTGGACTGACTCGCTAATTGAACGCATTGGCGAAGTTCAGGAACTCTATGCACGCCTTGAGGCTGCTCTATGAGCGACGAAATCAAATTCCACGAAGCTGCGCAGTTGTACGCACGTAGTATCGCGATCGTCGACGCCATGTACGGGACGTACGTTGAAGAACTTCATGCTTTTTGGGAACGCCTATTCAAGCAGCTTCGGGATCTTAGGCCCGGGTGGAAACTCGACGGAAGTGTCGGCAAGGCAAAATGGTTCCAATTCCAGCCCATATCAGAGCGTCGTACACGTAATCCTTACTACTGGGTTGATAGTTGGGAATCGTCCCGCGTGATTACGCATGGCGAAATAAGGCTTTACGCCGCTTTGGAGAATGTGGAGCCGCGCGAGAAGGGCGCCTTGCAGGCGTTGGCGCGCAAATTCAATTGGAACGCCGGAAAAGGCGACCAATTTGATCTGTTCCGCGTGACGCTGAAGGTCGAAGGTTCAATGCACGCTTTGGCAGAGCAGATCGTGGATGTCTCGGAAAAGATGCAGCGCGCTGTCGAGTGATTTCTCGCCGAGGATGTTATGCAACGGAAGACCCTTGCGTGGCTGAGCTTCATTTCTGTGCTTCTGCTTACCGCTTGCGGCGGTCCGGTTCACTCGACGCCGGAGGACACGGCCATCAGTTTTCTCAAAGCTGGAAGGAACAAAGATGAAGCCGCAATGACGGCCTGTATGGCCAGAAATGACCGAGGGCAAGCCAAGACTTACATTGCCGGTAAACTTGGAAACATCTCGAACTGGGAACTCGGTACGAAGGTAAGGGATTACGAAAAGTGCACGATTGAGGTGAAGGTCGTGGAAACGAAGGATGGCAAGAAAGACACCTCTAGCCTGCAATTATACATGATTAACGAAGAGGGGTTGTGGAAGGTCAGTTTTGTTAAGATGATGGAGGAAGGCAATGCACCATCAAGCGACGCGTACGAAGTCACTGTCGCCGAACTCCGCTTTGCTGATGTTGAATTCAATCAGGGTACGGATGTTGGCCTGCAAGTGAAAATCTTTGCCCTCAACGCCGACGGAAAGCGCAAACCACTGATTGACACGACCAGCTGGGGCACCAATATCGGAAGGGCTGGTGACAAGGAAAAGCCGCTGGTTGCCAGTTGGGCCAACAAACCTGTAAAAATTGATTGGAAGATGGGCGAAGTATTCAAAATTGAGGCTTGGGACACGAAGAACGACAAGATACTCGCGGAATGGTCGACGTCTGCCGACGCCAAGAGCTTCCCGCTTTCGGGCTGCGTGACGTTCGTGAAGGTTGCGGGCCACGACGCCAAGGACAGCCAGGGCAACTTCATCAAATTCAACGCCAAGCCCACGGGCGCAAAGTAAGGACTCATGAAACTCGGAAACTACAACCTTGATGGCAGCAAGCTGTTTGTGATCGCGGGGCCTTGCGTACTCGAGAACCGCGACCTGCCTCGGCTGGTCGGCGAGCGCATGCGCAAGGCCTGCGATGAACTCAAACTGCCCTACATCTTCAAGGCCAGCTACGACAAGGCCAACCGCACCAGCGGCAAATCCTTCCGCGGTCCCGGTATTGACGAAGGTTTAAAGCAACTGGGCGAGATAAAAAAAGAGCTCGGCGTTCCGGTGCTGACCGACGTGCACGAAAGCCAGCACTGCGAGCCGACGGCCGAAGTTTGCGATGTGCTGCAGATCCCGGCGTTTCTATGCAGACAAACAGATCTTCTTGAAGCGGCGGCCAAGGCTGCTCTTAAACACAACCGCGTCATCAACATCAAAAAGGGCCAGTTTCTCGCGCCCTGGGACATGGCCAACGTCGTCAAGAAGATGGACGCGCTGGGCGCCAAGGGCCGTGTGATGTTGACCGAGCGCGGTGCGAGCTTTGGCTACAACACGCTGGTGTCGGACATGCGCAGCATCCCGATCATGCAGAAAACCGGATGCCCCGTGGTGTTCGACGCCACGCACAGCGTGCAGATGCCCGGCGGCCAGGGCGAAACCAGCGGCGGCCAGCGCGAATTCGCGCCGGTGCTGGCCAAGGCGGCTTGTGCCGTCGGCTGCGACGGCCTGTTTGCCGAAACTCACCCGGAACCCGACAAAGCGCTCAGTGACGGCCCGAACATGATCCCGCTCGCGGACATGCCCGGCGTGCTGAAACTCCTGAACGACATTTTTCAGTTGGTGCGCAGGAAGTGACAGAGCCGGGTCCGTCAGGACCCGGGTTTCCAGCCATCGTCGATTCCACATACCCCGGTCCTGATGGGCCAATGCTGCGGGATTAGTGCGATCAGAGCCCGCTGCGTCAGCGGCGGGGCCACTATCACGGACGAGGAATCAAGGGTTCCGGCCCCGTCGCTTGCAAAGCATTGCTTTGCCGCGCGACATCTCGCTTCGCTCGACTTACGCGAACGGGCTCTGATTCTCGCATCGGATCACGTTAATCCAGCAGCATTGGTCCTCACGGACCGGGCCCCGTTTTCACCGTATCAAATGGTGGCTGGGGCCTTCGTTCAGCGTCTTGATCGGGTCCTTGAGCGTCGGCGCCACGCGCGCGTAGTAGGCTTCCGCGTGCGCGCAACCGGCCTTCAGGCCGTAGCTCGCCGTCACCGAAATAAACTGGTCCAGGAAACCCGGGCGCGACATCCGAGTCTTCGGCTCGCCGGTTTTCTCCAGCGATGTCACGAACTGCCCCGCGTAGGCTGCAATGGCCGTAAGCTTCGTGCCGATCACACTTGACACGTCAACATAGAAGCTCGGGTCGAAGGGGACGCTGTAGCGCGCATGCACGATGCGTTTGACCTTGTGCACGCCCCCGTCGCCCCTGCCCGCCGAATATTTCTTCAGCGCCGCAAAGTGCACCGCCTTGATCGCCAGCCGCCCGGCGGCCTCGTGGTCGGGGTGGTGGCAAACCGTCGGCGGCGCAATCAAGACACCCGGCCGCAACCTGCGAATCAGCCGCACCAGCACGGCCACGCTTTTCTCGTCGTCGTTCACGTGGCCGTCTATTAAACCCGCGAACTCCAGCGCGCTGAGGCCCAGTATCCGCCCCGCGTCGCGTGCTTCCTTGACACGTTGTTGCGCCGTGCCGTGCGTGCCCATCTCTCCCTTGGTCAAGTGGATGATGCCGGTGCGATAGCCCTGCTTTGATGCCAGCGCGAGCCACCCGCCGCTCGACATTTCCGCGTCGTCGGGATGAGGACCAATGGCTAATAGATCAATCGGCTCTGGCACTTATTTCCACCGCTCATGTGATGCAGGCGCCTCTTAGTACCACTTTCCGCCCCAACTGAAGCCCAGCGTGATCAGGAACTTCCAGTCGTGGTGGAAAAACCCGGGCGCGGGCAGGTTGTCGAACTGGTGGCTGATCAACAGGCCCGCGGTGAAGTGCTCCGCGAAGTGATAGTCCACCAGCAGCAGGTTGTTCCACATCACGTTCTTTGGCTCGTCGAAGTCGAAAATCACCTCGGTCTTGAAATTGAGGTGGAAGTCGTCCTCAAGCTGCCAGGTGTCAACCTCGCCGCGGACGCGCGCGCCGAAATAGCCGCGGTTCTCGGCCCGGTTCATCAAGTCCTCGTAGACGTAAACCAGGTGCAGGCCGGCGTGCGTGGTGAGCTCATGGCTGCGCGTGAAATAGTAGCCAGGGCCAACGCCTGTGATGCTGCGGAAGTGATAGCCCGCAAGCTCGTTGAAGTAGAAGTCCTGCGTCGCGTCGATGGTCAGCCTGAAATCAAAGACGTAGCGAAAGGCCGCGCCCAGCAGGAAGTTGCGTTCCAGTACCGGCTCCTCGTCGCGCTCGCGGTCCTGCAGGTAGTTCGCCTCGCCAAACAGCGTCGAGAACGTGTGCTTGGTGGTGCGCGTAATGTCGAAGCGCCCGTCCAGTTCGTAGGTCTTGGTGTTGCCCTCGGTCCAGCCGAAGGACAGGAACGCTCCCACCGTCCAGTCCGGGCGGTTGTCCGGCGGCGCGGCGTCAAGGAAACCCACGGTCTTGGGCGTGATTTCCTTGTCTCCCGCAAACAGTTTGCCGTCTTTACTGGTGACGGTGACTTCGCGGTACTTCGCGTATTCGTCCTTCTCGCCCTCACGCAGGAACATCTTTCGCGACGCGGCGAGCTTGATCTCGCTGACGTCCTCGACGTCGAATTTCAGCAAGCCCAGCGTCGCACTCTCGAAGTACACCTTGCCGGCGTCGATCTTGACGAACTTGCCGACAAGCGTTTCTTCCTCGGTCGTGGTCAGCTCGTCCTGCGGCGCATCTTCGGCAAGCAGCGGCGCGGCAAAGCAAATCAGTAGCACAAAAATCCAATAGCGCATGTCTCGTCTCCGGCCCGTCGTTGGTGGAGCGAGGTTTTACCACGCCAGCGCCGGTTGCAAACGAAGAAGCGCCGCCGGAATGCGGGTGCCGTACCAGCAGAGGTCCTGGCCGCTGCATTTGCGCAGGCGATTTTCGGCCACCGCGGGCATGCCTTCGAAGTTTTCACGCCAAAACGCGATGTCCTTGTCGGTGAAGCTGTAAGGCTCGTCGGGAAACAACAGGATGTCGGGCGCCTTGGCCGCTATGTCCACGGGGTCGAGAGCGAAGTAGCGCAACGTTGAATTGGCAAACACGTTCAGGCCGCCCAGCGTCTCGATCATGTCGCTGATGTACGTATGGCCGCCGGCAACCATCCACGGCTCGTGCCAGATGAACGCCGCCACGCGCGGACGCGGGTCCTTGCGGCGCTTGAGCTTGATCTCGTTCTGCGCGTCGCGTTCGGCCAGGCGCTCAGCAACTTCGTTGAGCGTGCGCGCGCCGATGGCCACGATTTCGTTGGCCGCGTCCTCCTGCTCGAAGATGCGGCCAAGCAAAGCCACCATCGCAAGGCCCTCCTGTACCGTGGTGGGCTCGTCGACGTAGACGTTGATGCCGGCGTCGCGCAAGGCGTCGATGTCGACTTTGCGGTTTTCCTCGCGATTGGCGAGCACGAGATCGGGCTTGAGGGTAACGATGCCGGGGATGTCCGGGTCTTTGGTGCCGCCGAACTTGGCGATCTTGCGAACGTCAGGGTCGGGCGCGATGCAATAACGCGTGCGGCCGGCGAGCACGTCTTCGCAGCCCAGTCCGAAGATGCTTTCCGTGACGCTGGGAACGAGGCTGACGACGCGCCGCACTGGCAACTCTAGTTCGAGCTCGTGTCCGGTGACGTCAGTTAGCTTCAGCGTGTCAGCCATACAGCCGTTTTCCCACAAGCACAACTTTTGTTAGCCACGAATCAACACGTATCAGCGGCAGGATTCGTGCGAATTCGTGTTTATTCGTGGCTAAAAGCCTATTCGTCCTGCGGGGCTTTCCACGTCACGGTCGGTGCGGGCTTGCCCGCGAGATAATCCGCGCGCGATTGACCCGTGCCGAGCATCTTCTGTGCTTCGTCGCAACGCTTCAGCAATGTTTCCATGCCTACGCCGCCCTTGGGCATCTCCGCCTCACCCACGAGCACTAGCTGGTCCGATTTTTCCATCAGCTTGCGGTGCGGGTTGAGCATGAACATCGCCGGGCTCATGCGGAACTCCGAGATCTGCTTGGGCACAATGGCCATATCGATCTTGAAACAGAAGTAATCGTAGACCGCCTGCAGCTTGTCAGCCTGGCAACCCGGGATCAGCAGGCTCTCACCCCTGGCGCCAAACGGAATCGGCGAACTCTGGCCGTCACCCGGGTCGTGGCCGGCAAGCAACACCACCTTTTCGTTGCAGTACTCGATGAAGCGCGCGTCCGTGAAAATTTCGGCGCGCACGCGGTCGGTGCTGCCGCAAGTCTCGTGGCCGAGGAACAAAAAGATCGGCACGTTGCGCTCCGACGCCTCCTTGAACGCCGCCTCCACGTCATCCACCACGCGCAGGTGCGGCTGCCAGGCGTCGAACACGCCCAGCGCCACAATCACTTTCGGGTCGCGAATGACCGTGCGGAAACCAACGGACCCCTCACAGGCGTCGGGGCTCTGGCCGCAATGGTCGAGGTTGCGGAAGTTGATCCAGCTCGGGCTCAGCCAACTGGCGCCCTTAATGCTGTGCGGCAGCAGGTCGGGCTCGACGGCGCCCGGTGAACGCACGGGATAAACGCGTTCGTAGACGTTGCCGGCCATGTCGAGGCAGCCATAGGGCGACGCGCCGGCGGGGTAACTGCCGACGGGCATGGTGTGGCGCGGGCCCCACAGGAAGCCGTTGCAGAGCGTGCTGTCAGGCATCTGCTCGCCCCACGGATATGTCAGGCCCGAGGGCCCTGCGGCGGCCTTCTGCCACTCGTAGTACATGGGCAGATCGCCGCCCACCCACTTGGCGTAAGCCATGGCAAGAACACCGGAGGTCCCGATCGCGGGATAACCCTCATAACCAGTCTGCACGCGGCAAGCAGGCGAAGGTCTGCTTCCTTCAGGCCCAGAGTCTGCAACCCAGATGCCGTGCTCTTGCCCCCGCAAAAGGATTTCATCATCCGGACCGACGATGCCTCCTCGCCGCAACGTCCAGTTCTTCGAGGCATTCAAAAACTCGTAAACCTGCTTGTTCGTCACCTCGTATTTGTCAATCAAGAAAGCCGGGACGTCGAGCATGTCCCAGATCATCTGGTCGGCGGGGTCGGGCGTGTATTCGTACATCGGGAACTGGCCCGCGGGCACCAGCACCATCACCGCGTCGTCCTTGAGCCGCTTGAACTCGAGATAGCCCTTGGCGTTTGCGCCCAACGCCAGGAATTCACCCGCCGGCGTTTTCAACGTCGCAACTTCGCGCGCTCCGCCGCCGCGTTCCAACAGCGGTTCGCGATGGGGCGTCGACGTACAGGAAGAAACAGCGACCGCGACCAATGCTGCAACAACGGGCAAAACAAGGCGCGAGAGCATGGCTCAATCTCCGAGAACACGCTGAATCTAGGATGATCTAGCCGGTTTGCGAAGCGCCGGGAAACGAAACCGGGCGCGCCGCAAGCGCGCCCGGCAGCACAGAACCATCAACTTTACGGGTAAGAAACGCCCGAGAGGTCGAGCTGAAGGGAAGGGCCACTGCCAACTTCTGAGGTATCCGAAATCAGGCTGAAGGTGTTGCCGTCCGGTTCGATATCAGCCAGCGCCAGCGTCCAGGTGCCTTGCGAGGGCTCGCCGTACAGCGGCATGCCGTCACTCGGATAGTGACTTGGCTCGATAACCACTGACCAATACGATATTTCCGTCTCAAGCCCGCCGGTGAACACATTTGCTTCGGCGAGAGGATCCAGCCCGGTGAGAGTAAACAGGAAGTAACCGCCCGACGGCGCAATTAGCAGCAGGCGCAGATTTGCGGCAGAATCCGACAACTCGCGTTGTAGCAGCGTGAAGGTCACGGTAATCAGGTTCACCGAGAACGACTGCGTCATGGTGAACGTGTTGATCAGCATGTTCTCGACGCCCCAAACCGCAAAGTCGTGAATAAACACGCCACCGTTGAGCTCCGGAACCGCCGCGAAATTGCCAGTGGCCGCCGTGTGGGTGATGATTTCACCGTCGGCGGGTTGCCCTGCCAGCGCCGAGATTTCACCGTTATTGATGCGCAACGTGGCGTTACGGAACAATGCACGACCGTCGTTGTCCTTGATTGGATCTCTTAGCTCAAGCTTCCAGACGCCCTCGGCAAAAATGTCGTCGAACTCATCCATGAACGAGATCGCTGCCTGCATGTCAACAACGTCGCCCGTTGCAAGGTCGCAATGCTTCCAGGCCGAAGTTGTGCCATCGGGGGCAATCACGCGGCCGAAAAGGTCGATCTTTTCCGCCAGGGATTGTGTCGGCGTCGGCGGCGCGCCGATGTGCAGCCGCACGCGCACGTCTTCAACGCGGTCGTCGGTGCCCACCATGTCAAACAACAGCGTCAGCTCATCAGGGTCAAACGCGTCGCCCTCGGGAATCTTGATTGACCGCATTTCCTTGGGCATCTGCTGGGTCTGGTAGTACGTGCGCAGCAGCGGCGTCGCCGCAAGTGCGCGCGGCGGCAGCGGGCCCTTATCATCATCGATGTTTCCGCCCGTGTCGCATTCGGCGCCCAAAAGGGCGAAAACAGACAGGCCAAAAATCAGGGCCAGCCAGCTCTTGCGCATACCGCCTCCCACAATTGAACCCGACGAGCCAGCTTGCGCCGCCTCGTGTTTCGTGACAATAAGGAATCGAATGCAACGTTAGCGGGCGGGAGCACTTCCGTCAACACACGGGTCGGGGAGACTGGCCGGGCGGTGACGGTATGCGCCCGGTGTACTCCCCGACCCCTGTGAAAACTTGCGGTCTGGCTGCGGGTGACCCCTGATGAGTCCCGGCGCAAGGCAGGCATGCTGGTCGCTCACACAACAGCATGCCTGCAACCCTACTTGCGCCCCCGTTAGCCAGAACCGCGGTTAGTCCTAAGATCGATGTTGTAATATTACCTCACGTAATAGAATTGTCCAACGAATTGGCTCATTTTTACCAAGTTAGCAATTACTAAGTCACGTGTTTGTCATTTGGTGACAAATTATGACTATATGAATGATTGGTGAGTTGGGCGGCCGGTTCTACCGTTCCACCTTCATCGAGATATCGAGCGCGGGCGCGCTGTGGGTGATGCGGCCGACGCTGATGCGCTCAATGCCCGTCTCCGCGTAAGCGCGGACATTTTCCAGGTTCACGCCGCCGGAGACCTCAAGCTGCGTCTTAAGGAACTTGCGGTTGCTGTTGCGGAACTCAACCACGGCGCGGATGTCCTCAAGCGAGAAGTCATCCAAGAGCACGACGTCGGCGCGGCCTTCAATCGCCGCCTCGGCCTCCACCACGTTTTCCGATTCCGCCGTCAGACAGGTATCCGGCAGTGCGGCGTCGAGCTTCTTCACCGCGTCGCTCAAGGTCAGGCCGCTGAGGTAAAGGTGGTTCTCCTTAATCATCGCCTCGTCGTAGAGGCCGATGCGGTGGTTGATGCCGCCGCCGCAACGCACCGCGTACTTTTCAAAGGCGCGCAGGCCGGGTGCGGTCTTGCGCGTGTCGAGGATCATCGCGCGGGTGCCCTCGATGGCGTCGACGAAGCGGCCGGTGAGCGTGGCGATGCCGGACAGGTGTTGAAGCAGGTTGAGCGTCACTCGCTCGCCGGCGACCAGCGCCTGGTGCGTCGATTCAACACGCGCGATCACGGTGCCCGCGAGGATGCGGTCACCGTCGGTGGCCTTGTATTCGATCTTCACGGCGGGGTCGAGCAGCCGAAAGACAGTCTCGACCCAAAGGATGCCGCTGAGCACGCCGTCCTGCTTGAATTTAATTGCGCCCCAGGCCCGCTTGTCAGCCGACAGCAGGGTCTTGCCTGTGACGTCGCCACTGCCGACGTCCTCCTGAATGGCCAGCCGCGCCAACTTCTCGGCGAGCATCAACAGCGTAGGATCCATGGCCATGCGCATGGCGGCAGCATAGCTGCCGCCATTGTGGATTGCGAATTTCGGATTGCGGATTGAAACAAGCTTAACGGCCGGCGTCGGCGATCAGTGCGTCGTACTTCGGCTTGAGGTCTTCGGGCAGGGGCTCGAGTGACATGCGGTTTGCCAGCAGGTTCACGGCTTCCCTGCGCTGGCCCAGGGCGACATATTGCCGCGCAAGGTCGTAGCGCACGTAGGCCCGCTGCGCATCGCCGTCTTCGAGCGCCAGGAACGCGCGCTGATACCATACCAGCGCCTCGGAGTGCTTCTTCGCTTCCGCCAGCGCGTCGGCGAAGCGGCGCGCCGCGAGCGGCTCGCTCGAACGTGTGCCCCACAGGCTCGACAAAAAGCGCATGTCGCGCGCATCACCGGCCGCGGCTTCCTTTGCGGCGGCGCGCGCCGCGGGCTCAGCGGCGGGCAGGCGGTCAAACATGCGCGTAAGTTCGGCCTGGCGATCGGCGCCGGCGGGCGTTTGCTCGGGCGGGATTTCTTTTGTGCCCGCGCATGCAGCCGCAACCATCGACAGCAGCAACAGGACGATCAACAGGTGACGCATGCGCACTCCGACCGGGACGACTGTTATACGACCGGCAGCGCACCCCCGTTGGCGAAACTAGAGTATCAGCATCGCGTCGCCGTAGCTGAAGAAGCGGTAGCGTTGGGCAATCGCCTCAAGGTATGCGCGGCGAGTCAGCTCCACGCCCATCAGCGCCGCCACCAGGAAAATCAGGGTCGAACGCGGCAGGTGGAAGTTCGTCAGCAGGCCATCGACGGCGCGGAACCGGTACGGTGGATAGATGAAAAGGGCCGTTTCGCCGCGCCCCGGCGCAATCATGCCGCGTTCATCGGCGACAGTCTCCAGAGTCCGGCAGCAGGTCGTGCCGACGGCTATCACGCGGCCGCCATTGACGCGCGCGCGTTGCACCGCCCCCACCGCCGCCTCGCCGATCTCGTAGGGCTCGGCGTGCATCACGTGTTCCGCAAGCGTATCGGCTTTCAGCGGCCGGAACGTACCTTCGCCAACGTGCAGCGTCAAAAACGCCGTGTTGAGCTTGGCAAGCAATTCGGGAGTAAAGTGCAGACCCGCCGTCGGCGCCGCGACTGCACCGGGGTTTTTCGCGAAAACGGTCTGGTAACGCTCGCGGTCCTGCGCATCGTGCGCGTCCGGGCCCTTCTCGCGTTTGATGTAGGGCGGCAGCGGCATCTTGGCCGCAGCGGCCAGCGCGGCTTGCGCGTTGCCAATGAACTCCACGCGCCAGTGGCCCGCTGCGCCGCCGAAATCGCGCTCTTCAAGCGTCGCGACCGTCTGCTCATCCACGCGCAACTTTTCGCCGGGCGTCAGTTTGCCGCCGGAACCCGTGATCGCCTCGTACACGCCGGGCGAAATTTTCCGGAGCAGAAACAACTCAACCGTGCCGCCGCTGCTTTCGCGCTTGGTGAAAAGCCGGTTCGGCTGCACCTGCGTGTCGTTGAGCACCAGCAGGTCCTGCGGCTGCATGAGGTCCGGCAATTCCCTAAACACGCGATGTTCGATTGCGCCGGTTTGCCGCCGCACGACCATCAGGCGGCTTTCGTCGCGTCGCGCCGCGGGCGTCTGCGCTATCAGCTCAATCGGGATCTCAAAGTCAAAGGTGTCGGATCGCATGTCGTTACTCATCCACAAATAACCCGTGTTCGGGGTCGCACAACGTCTTGCGGTTGCTGCGTGTCGCAAAGGGATACACGTCGTCGCCCCAGCGGTCCCAGAAAATGCCGAAATTCTTCGCCAGCCGCCCGCCGCCATAGGTCGTGCCAAGCCCATGGCCTAGCGCACTGCTCTTGGCGCGGTAACGGTCGTTGCCGCCATTGTCGCGGAAAATCCCCACTGCATTCTGTGCGCCGGCACCCAGCCCCAGCCCGTCGATGCGATAGTCGTCGTCGCCATCGCCGTCGAAGAAGTAACCCGTGGCGATGTCCCAAACGCCCGCGATGCTGGCCGCACACACGCCTACGTAGGTGTCGTTGCCGAAGTCGTCCATGAACAGGCCGGCGGCGCAATGCGCGCCCGTGCCCAGCCCGTATCGCGACGACTTGTAGATGTCGTCGCCCGCCGTGTCGCGCACCACGCCCACGCCGCAGAAATAGCCGCAGGCGAGGCCGAATTCGCCGGCGTCGTATTGGTCCTTGCCCGCGCAATCGACCACGACGCCGATGCCTCCTGCGGCGAGCGTGCGCCAGCCAAAGCCGCAACCGATGCCCCAGCCGGTCCATTCGCCGGGCGTGCCGTAGCCGCTGGGTTCTTTCCCTGTGCACCGATACCGGTCGTCGCCTGCGCGGTCGAGCACGAAGCCAACGCCGCAGGGCAGGCCGACGCCGATGCTGAACGTGTGAGAGTTGTAGGTGTCGTTGCCGGCGAGGTCGATCACGCCGCCGATGCCGTAGGCCGCAACGCCGATGGTGTACTCGCCGCCGATGTAGCGGTCGTTGCCCGCTTTATCGAGAATCAAACCGACGCCATTGAATGCGGCGCCGAGACCCCATTCCCCGGCCTCGTAAACATCGTCGCCGGATTCATCGATCACGATGCCCGCGCCGCAAACCCCCGCGCCCACGCCGAAACGTCCCGTGCTGCGGTAGCGATCATCGCCGCCCAGATCGATGACGATTGAACATGATGGCTGAACGACCCCGCCATCGGTTCCGTCCCCGGTGCCACCGCAATTGATGTATTCGTCGTCACCGCCGAGATCGAGAATCACAGCGTATTTCGTCTTGGAGCCGTCCCAAACATTCTTGCCTTTGCCACCAACGGCGCAGGTGCCCAGGCTATTCGTGATTTGAAGTAATACGCTGTCATCAACGGCGCTTCCACAACGTTTGATCAGGCTTCTTTGCCAAATCCGAATACAGCGAGCAATTCGCTCGAACTGAACGCTCTTGCCCTCGGATCGAGACGCGTTCACCAATTCACAAAGTGCCCCGAACCCCGGTTCGCCGCGCCACGCGAGGTCAAACTTGCCGCCACGAGCACGAAGGTCCTTGTTGTCTAGATCCTTGAACGTGTTGTAGGCCCACCAATCGGTTCCAAAGTCGAGAAACACATTTTCTTCGGTTGGAGCGAGCACAAATTCCGGACTGTCGAGCAGTTTCAGCAGCACACGATCAAGATTGCCCCAATCGACATCTCGTCCGACTGTTTCCGCAAGTTCGTCGGTGAGTTCTTTGCATGCGGCGTGGCTCGATGATGGGTCGCCGATCACGAGTTGCGCGAAGCTCGACATCTCAAAGCAATCCCACAGGTCGAGTTCGCGCGCGTTAGCCGCCATCAAATCTTCCCAAGCGTCCTGCAACTTGTGCTCCTCAAGCTGCGCGTCGAGAAATGTTCTTAGACCGTCGCGACGCATGCACGCCACGCTGTGCTTGCGCCAGTCGTAGCCGCGTTTGCGCTTGTCCTTGCCGGCGTAAAGTTCGGGGAACAGTTTCGCGGGATCGCTGAGCACAATCGTCGCCTTTTTTTCAACTTCTATTCCCCCTTCGGTCCGCATGAAGGTCAATTCGACCTTCTGCCCCGGCTTGCTCGCATATTGCAGGCGGCACAGATGATCGCGGTCGGCAACGGCAACGCCTTCCCATTTCGTCAGCCGGTCCCCCACCGTGACCACGGTCTTGCCCTCAGCGTCCAGCGCGCCGCCTTGTTCAAACGTCAGGTTTTCCGTAATCGCGCCCGCCAAGCGCCCGTAATTGGCCTTGCGCGGCGGTTTCTCACGCTTCGATTCCTGTGAACCAGAGCCCATCGCGTTAGCGATGGGATAACTCTCTTGGGCGTCTATTGGCCGAATCCCACCGCTTACGCAGTGGGCTCTGGTTCCCATCACCGCCACCAACGCGAGCACAAGCAGCGGAATCAAGCGACGGAAGTTCGCCATGGCGCCTCCTTACGGTCGGCGCATTCTCCACGCTGCCGCCGCAAAGGCAATGCTGCTAGGTGCGGGCTTTGGCGTGGCTGGCGCTGGCTTGACTCGCGAGGAATTCCTCGATCTTGCCCTTGATTTCGTCGCGCACGCGGCGGAACACCGCCAGCTTTTCCTCACGCGTGCCGGTTGCGGCGGCGGGGTCGTCGAAGCTCCATTTGAAACGATGACGCACGCCGGGGAAGTTCACGGGGCACGCCGCATCGGCCTCCGCGCAGACCGTAATCAGGTAATGAAACACCACGTGGCCGAAGTACTGCTTGAAATGTTTGGACGTCGCGTGCGGGATGTCCACGCCCGCTTCCCGCAGCACCTCGATCGTCAGCGGGTTGACGCCCTTGGGATCGGTGCCCGCGCTGTAGGCCTCGAAACGGTCGCCGCCAAGCTTGCGCAACCAGGCCTCGGCCATCTGCGAACGCGCGGAATTGCCCGTGCAAAGAAACAGTACTTTCGGTCTGCCCTGCGCCTGTCGAAGGTCCGCACTCATGTCCGTCCTCGTTTTCCGCCGTACAGATGTCCCGCTACCGGCGCCGCCAAAAGCGCGCCCAACGTTGTCGCCGCAAGATAAATCCACAGGTGTTCAAGCCGCCCGCTGACCAGCGCAGGCGCCAGCGAGCGCGCGGGGTTCATGGACGCGCCGGAAACCGGCCCGCCGAACAACGCCTCCAGCGCAACGACGCCGCCCACCACCACGCCCGCGATTTTCTGGCCCGCGACGCCAAAAATCGTCAGCATCAGCAGCCACGTCATCACCAGCTCCAGCACAAACGACTGCCACGCTTCGCCCGCGGGCAGTGTCGCCCCAAGCCCCGCATGAGCCGGGAACAGCAGCCGCAACAGCCCGCTTGCGGCGAGCGCCCCCGCGACTTGCGCCGCGAAATAGGGCAGCACGCTGCGCGCCGGGAACTTTTTCGCCGCGGCCAGCGCCAGCGTGACGGCGGGGTTAATCTGCGCGCCGGAAACGTTGCCGAGCGCGTAAATCATCGCCATCACGACCAGGCCGAAGGTCAGCGACACGCCCACGTGCGTGACCACGCCGCGCGAGACATCGTTAACCACAATTGCGCCCGTACCGGCGAACACCAGCGCAAACGTGCCGACAAATTCGGCGAGGAATGGCCGCATCAACAGCAACTCGACGAATCGGCGGTCGCCTTCTTGGCCGCGGGCGTGCAGCAACCGCCGGCCTTCTTCTGCGGTTCGGGCGACGCGTGCGTCGCCCCTACGGCAGGCGCGCAGCACTGGCCCGCTCCGCGCTCTTCTCCATGCATCGTTTCGGCGTCCTCGTGTCGCACCCAGAATTCCCATTCGTTGCCGTCGGGGTCGGCGGCCCAAAATTTGTCCGCCACGGCGTAGCAGCAGGTCACCTTCTCCTCGAGGCGCAGCTCAAGGCCGGCGTTCTTTACGCGCTCGCGCCAGTACTCAAGATCGCCGTCATTGAACAACTCGACGCCGAAATGGCGCGAGTCGTCTGCCGCCGCCTTTTGCGGCGCATGCACCAGCGCCAGGTGCAGTGCGGGCGCGTCGAGCCGCCAGTTGGCGTAATCGTCGCGGCGCTTGCTGGGCGCTTGGCCGAACAGGGTTTCATAGAACGCGGTCGACTTGGCGAGATCGCTGACCGGAAGATTGATATGGACGCGTGTTTGCATCGTTCTCTCCATCGTAAATTTACGATAAACGGGACATAAAAGGATTGGCTAAAGATTGCTTAAAAGTTCCTTTAAGCGATTGAGCGCCGCCGGGTTGACGCAGTAGCAGCGCTTGGGGCCCTCGACGGCGCCCTGCACCACGCCCGCGAGTTTCAACACTTTTAAATGCTGGCTGACGGTGCTTTGCGCCAGCGGCAGCAACTCGACAAGGTCGCCGCAAACACACGCGTTCACTTTCATCAGCGCCTGGACGATGCGTACGCGCGCGGGATGAGCGAGCGCCTTGGCCAAGCGCGCGAGTTCCTTGTCAAAACCCTTCGACCGGCTGAGCGCGCGTTTGCCCTTCGGCAAGCTCGGGACAGGCGCGCAGGAGCCGGTGTCGCAGCAGGCGTCGATAGCGGCTTTCGTTTTCATCGTAATTAAACGATAGATTCTCTTGGCGCGACTGCAATCGTAAAATGACGATGACTGCGCCGGGCTGGAAGCTCCTACCTCGTCGCGAGTAGACTTGGCAGTGTGAAAAAGCGCGCACCCCTGCTGCTATTAGTGGTTTTGCTGCTGATCGGCGGCGGCGTGGTTCTATGGCGCAGCGGGGCCTTTGGCGCGCGGCCCGATGCCAGGCGAGCAAATCAGCGGGCCCTTGACGCCACTGAAATTGCAGATGACCGCTCCTCGTGCGGCGCTGCCAACATAGTTAACACCCATGGGCCGGGGGCCCATGCCGCAAGGAACAATGGCGACCGACCCGAGGCCGCCAGGAACCCCGGCGCACGGCCGCAAGACACTGCCATGAAAGACAATGGCAAGGATGGCCGCACGATCACCGATCGCTCAACGACAGACGGCGGAGCGAGCGCCGGGGATGGTGTCGGGAAAACCGGCGAAGCTGATGAGCCGCCGACTTCCGGAAGCGCCGGGCTCAGCGGCAAGATCATTGACGAAAACGGCAACGCCTACGCGGGCGCGATTGCAATAGCCAAACTGGGCAGCCGCACATTCAAAAGTAATCCCGCAGGCGATGACGGCGTCTTTACGTTGCCGGGATTGCCGGCAGAAAAGGCGCTGCAACTCTGCGCCTCGACCGAAGACGACGATTGGAGTCGTTACGGACCATCGCGAAGCATTACCCTGGCGCCCGGAGCGCAAAAACTCGAGCCACCTTTGCAGATGCCCCGCTCACGCGAGTTGCACGGCCGCGTGATCGACGCGGCGACGCGCGAACCCGTCGCCAATGTCAGCCTGAAGATCGTTGCACCGCGCAACGACCACGGCGCCGGCGTCGTGGCGTGGGCGCGCTCGGGCAACGACGGCACATTCAAGACGCCCGGGATGATCCAGGTCCCCGGCCCCTATCGCGTGGAAACCGCCCACGCGGCCTACCTGCCGGCCATTCTTGTCAACGTCGCCGAGAACGCCGACCTGACGGTGGAGGTTGAAGAGGGCTTGGCGCTCAAGGGCATGGTGCGCGACGCCGCGAATCAAACGCCGATTGCCGGCGCGAAAGTTACCGCAGTCTGGACCGCAGAGCCCGACCTGCGCTTCGTCTTTGAGACGCTTTCCGACGCGCAGGGGCAGTTCACGCTGCGCGCCAGGGTCGGCGCAACCAACAACGACATCTACGCCCGAGCCCCGGGCTACAGTGAAAGCATCCTGCGCGGCCTGCGCTCAGAGACCACCGATTTGCGGCTGGATTTGCGGCGCAACGGTAACTGCATTTATCGCGGCCGCGTGTTCATGCCGGACGGCCGGCCCGGCGCGATCGGCATGGTGATGTGCGGCAACTGGAACCAGCGCAGCGGCAGCACACAAATAGGCAATGTCGGCGGCGACAACAGCAGCTTCAGCATCGAGGCGCCGATGGATGCCGATGAAATCCGCATTGTGGATGGCCGCATGGAATTTCCCGCGCTGGTGGTCTCGATCAAGCCGGTTTCAGGCGGTGACATTGACCTGGGAGACCTGAAATTCGCCAAGGGCGTAGCGGTTTTTGGCGTGGTGCGCGAGGCAACCGGCGACAAGAAACCCATCGCCGACGTGGAGGTGTTTGCGGGAAGCGTGTTCACTACAACCGCGGCGGACGGCAGCTACCGCCTGGAAAAAGTGGGCCAGCCCGTCACGCTCAAGATCTCCACCAGCAACTACGCGTCAATGATGGTGCAGGTTGCCGTGCCCGAGGGCGCAACGGAAGTGCGGCGGGATTTGTTCCTCAACCGGCCTGAACACGTGGCGCCGGTGCGCGTGAAGGACAGCGAGGGGGCGCCCATTGCCGGTGTGCGCATCACGCTTGGTTCGACGGCGGGGGAGTGGTTCACGGACGCCAAAGGCGAAGCGTGGCTGCGGCAACTGCCCCTGATTGGCAACCGGGCGACCTTCGAGAAAACCGGCTTTGTGACCGTAACGCGAGACGTGAGCAGCCACATCGAAGACGACATGGCGGCGTTCAACGAAGTCACCCTGCTTCGCGGCGGTGGAATTTACGGCCGGTTCACCAGCCAGGGCGAACCGCTGCCTGCTGGAACGAGAATTGAGGTGAAGGGACACGACCCGGCAAGCTCCACGTTCAACTCTTTCAAAATCGTCGCCACCGTGCAGACCGATGCCGACGGCAAATACACCACCGACAACCTGCACGCGGGCGACTACTGGATTGCCGCGCCGGATTTCCACATGGTCCCGCGCAAAGTGGTTGCGACCGAGGCGGGCACGGAATTCAACTTCGACTTCGGCGCATTGTGCCACGTCAAGGGCTGCATCACCCGCCACGACGGCAACGCGCACGGCAGCCTCGGCGTTTACGTGTACGAGCGCTCGCAATGCGGTTACGTGACAACGTTCTACACCGACCCTGACGGGCGCTACGAGGTGCGCAACCTGTGGCCGGGCAACTTCGTTTTTTGCGTGCTGAAGACCCAAGCCGATGCCTCGGCGCAATTCAGCATTGACGTCGCGCTCGGCAGCGACGGCAACGTCACGCGGGACATCACCCTGCCCAAGGCGACCGGCGTTATTACCGGCCGCGTCACCTACACCGACGGCGCGCCCTGCGGCGACGCGCGCGTGGCGATCACCAACCTGACGGCGAATTTCGAGCGCGCTCTGCTGAGCGCATTTGTCGTTACCGACGGTCAGGGCTATTACCGTGCCGAGCGCATGGAAAACGACGCCTCGATGATGGCGCGCGTGGGTGGCTATTCCGACGGCGCCGACACTGCAACGGCGTTTTCCGAGGCCGTCATCGTTGCGGGCGACAGCACGCCCGTGAATGCAGATATCGTCGTCGCTCGCGAGGCCCGTGCAATTTCGGGCAGCGTGCACACCGCGTCGAACGGGCCGCTCAGCCAGGTGCTGCTGTACTTGATTGATTCCTCGGGCCGCGTGAGCGGGCTTTACTTCGCAGGCACCCATTTCACGATCAGCGACGTGCCGCCGGGCAACTATCGCCTGGTCGTCACGGCGCTGGGCATGAAACGGCTCGAGATCGCCGTGCAGGTCGGCGCGGAGAACATTGACGCCGGGCTCATCACGCTCGAAATCGCGGACAGATAGCCGTTATTTTCCGTCGTAGGCGGCCTTGAGCGCGGCGACGTCGAGCTTCTTCATCTTTAGCATTGCGTTCATGGCGCGCTTGGCTTTGACCGGGTCTTTGCTGCAGAGATATTTCCCCATCACCTTGGGGACGATCTGCCAGCTCAGGCCGAATTTGTCCTTGAGCCAGCCGCACTGCGATTCCTCGCCGCCGTTGGCGGTAAGTTTGGCCCAGAGGCGGTCGACTTCCTTCTGGTCTTTGCAGTCGACGTAGAGCGAGATCGCCTCGGTGAACTTGAACATCGGGCCGCCGTTGATGGCCATGAAGCGCTGGCCCTCGAGCTGGAACGCCAGCGTCAGGATTTTATTTTTCTCGCCGGAAAACGGGTCATCGAAGCGGTGCGACTCGAGGATTTTCGATTTCTTGAAGACCTTGCAGTAGAACTTCACGGCCTCTTGCGCGTTGTCGTCGAACCACAGGAACGTCGTGATCTTCTGCATGGGATTTCTCCTGTGTGGTTTTCCTGTGGCGCGGACATTCCTGTCCGCGCGGGCGGCGTAGCCGACCGGATTGTGCCACAAACAACGTGGCACCGCGGACAAGAATGTCCGCGCCACGGTTTTCACCGCCGTTAAATGAAACTGGGGCCCGGAGGCCCCAGCCGCGTTACTGTTCCTGGCCGCCTTCGCCGGGTGGGGCTTCCGAGTACGCGTCAATCACGCGCTGCACAAGCTCGTGGCGCACGATGTCGGAATTCGCCAGCCGGCAGATTTCAACGCCCGTGACACTCGACAGCCGGTTGGTCGCGTCGCGCAGGCCCGACAACTGCCCGCGCGGCAGGTCCGTCTGGCTCATGTCGCCGGTGATCACGGCCTTGCTCTGGCGGCCAAGGCGCGTGAGGAACATCAGCATCTGCTTGGGCGTCGTGTTCTGCGCTTCGTCCAGCAATATGAAGCTGCGATCGAGCGTGCGGCCGCGCATATACGCCAGCGGGGCAATCTCGATCACGTCGCGTTCCATGTAACGCTGAATCTGTTGTATCGGCAGCAGCGAACCCAGCGCGTCGAGAATCGGGCGCAGGTACGGGTTCACCTTGGCCTGCAGGTCGCCGGGCAAGAAGCCCAGTTTCTCGCCGGCCTCGACCGCGGGACGCACCAGCACCAGCTTCGAGACGTGGCCGTGGATCAGCGCCGAGACCGCCATGGCCGTGGCAAGATAAGTCTTGCCGGTGCCCGCGGGCCCGATGCCGAACACGATGCTCGAACGCTGGATCGCTTCAACGTACTGGCGCTGGCCTTCCGTGCGCGGCTTGGCGCCCTCGATGCCGAGCGGCGTGAGTTCTTCCTCGGCCGCGGGCTGTTCGGCACGCAACAGCACGCCTTCAACGTCGGCGGTCCGAAGCTGGCCGTACTTGCGAACTTTTTCGAGGAGCGTCAGCAGCGCGACGTAAGCGTCGAGCACCTGCTGTTCTTCGCCGGCGATCCGAAGATTGGAATCGCGCGCGAAGATTTTTACGTCGAAGTGGCTGCGGATAATTTTCAGGTGGCGATCTCTGTCGCCGAACAAGGCGTACGCCTCGTCATTGTCCCGCAGCCTGATGGTCTTTTCCATGAATTGGAGTGTCTCTGCTTTGGTCGTCGTAATCCGCCCTCCTTATTGTAGGTTCGGAAGACCGCAGTTGCCCCAACTTCAATAACAACAAGCACTAGCCCAATCATCCAACGCCGTAAATCTACCACACCAAAGCGTTTCCGTCATACTAAGTATTGTGCTTGTTAGCGACGTGTGGACTACCGGTGGAATGTGAAGGCCGCTACCGGGGAACTGACAGAAAACCATTAATTCGTCCCGTGTCTCGCGTCTCGAGTCTCGCGTCAACGGCATCGTCACTGGTTTTTGGACTCGGGACTCGTGACTCGGCACGCGCGACGGTTGTTAGGGCCACAGCACGATCAGCAAAAACAGCAGTGGGCCCGTCAGCATGAAGTTGTCAACCAGGTCCAGCACGCCGCCAAACGCCGGCACAATCGCGCCGGAATCCTTCACACCCGCCGCACGCTTCATCGCGCTCTTGATCAGGTCGCCGCATTGCGCGGCAAAACCGATCACCGCGCCGACCACCGCGCCATACCACCAGTGATGGAAAATCGGCCGCAGCCAGCCGCCGGAGCTTTCACTCCACAGTGTGATCAGCGCGCCGCCCAGGGCGCTCAGCACAAGGCCGCCGATCGCGCCTTCAATCGATTTGCCGGGGCTGAGGTACGGGATCAACTTGTGCCGTCCCAGCGCCACGCCAAACAAGTACGCGCCGATGTCGCCCATGCGGCTGCCGGCGATCAGGAAATACAGCAGCCACGGTCCCGCGGCCGGCACGCGCCGAAGCCAGATGATGATCGCGACCGAAAACACCAGGTAGATGTACACGCCAAGGTTGGTGAACAGCCGCGCCGACATCTCGGGAACGTTGCGGCTGGTCAGGGCGTGGAAGCTGCAAATCAAAAACACCGGCAGCGGCAGCATCAACAACATGTGCCGGTACGGGTCGGCGTTGGCGACGTGGATGAGATAAAGCGGATCGCCAAAGGTGATGTTCTTGAACGCGCCGACCAGCGGCGGCGCGGCGATGAACTGGGCGTAGCACAGCGTCGCCAGCGCCATCAAAATCATCAGGTTGCGGTCAAAAGCGATGCCGCGGGCTTTCAGCAAGCGCGCGATTTCCGAAATCGCCGCAGGCAGCGCAATGATGCTGAGGGCAAAGACGCCAAAGGACCAGCCGGTGGCGTGGTCGAAATAAAGCAGCACGACCAAGCCAACGATCAGCAGAAAGCCGTAAAGAAAGCGGTTGGCCATGATTCGCGCCTGCGGACGCGCGCAAGATACGTGGTGCTGACGCCGGCGTCCATGTCGCGGATGTGAGGGGCATCCCTTTAATAAATCTTAATAAAGCGCACAAAATCTGAATCTGATACGCCAAAAGGACTTCATCAAACCACGTGGTCAACTATTATCCCGGCAATACACGCGATGACCACTTCGATCAAATCTCCGCACGCCCACACTGCCCAGGCTGCCCTGGAAAGCCTGATGCATCGTGTCCTGGACGTGCACGCCAAGGCAGGCGACCTGCGCGCCGGGCCGGTGCACGAGGTGCGCGTAGCCCTGCGCTCGTGCCGGGCAATTGCGGCGGGTATGCGCGAACTCGATGGCGACAAGGGCTGGCGGCGCATGAACAAGCAGGCGCGCGGTCTCTTCCAGGCGCTGGGCGAGCTGCGCGACGGCCAGGCGCTGGCCGAGGTGCTCAGCAAACTCGCGCCGCGCAATGACTCGACGCGCGTGGCATTGCAGAAGGCGCTCGACGAAAGCGAAGCTGAGCACCGCAAGGAGGCCGGCCGCGCGCTCAAGAAGTTCGACCGCAAACGCTGGAAGAAACTCACCCGGCGACTGCCCGGCCGCACCGTGCGCCTCGAACTCGACAGCCCGGTGTTCCAGCACATGGCGCTGCAGCGCCTGGGCGAGGTGCGCGACCTGCACATGCGCGCGCTGCGCGCAAACACGCGCCCGACCTTCCATGAGCTGCGCATTGCGGTTAAACGCCTGCGTTACGTCGTCGACAATTTCCTGCCAAGCATCCACGCCGCGTGGGGCAAACGCCTGCGCCAGGTGCAATCGCTGCTGGGCGACCTGCACGACGTGGACAACCTTGAGCGTATGCTGGGCCAGCCCGAACTTCACATCGGCGCGCAGCTGCGGCGCAAGTGGGAGCGCCGCATGGACCAGCGCGGCCGCAAGATGATGCAGGAGTACCGCGAACTCTCCGAGGGCAGCGAGCCATTGTGGCCGGCGATCCGCGCGCAACTGCCTGACGGAGACGCCCTGCGCACGTGCGTTCGCGCCAAGCTTACGGCCTGGGCCGAATTCCGCGACCCCGACCCCGCGCACGCGCGCCATGTCTCAAAGCTTGCGTTGGACCTGTTCGACGGGCTGGCCAAAGCCGGGCTCAACAGCCCCTTTGGCGAACTTGGCGCACGCGAATTGCTCGAGGCTGCGGCGTTGCTGCACAACGTCGGGCGCTCGGGCGGCAAAAAAGGCAGCCAGAAGCGGGCATGGCGTGAGATCCGCGACTTGCAACCGCCCATCGGCTGGATCGACTCCGACGTGCAGACCGTCGCGCTGCTTGCGCGTTATCACCGCGGCGCATTGCCCAGCGCGCGCCAAAAGACTTTTGCGCAATTGCCCGTCGCTGCGCGCGAACGCCTGGTTAAGCTTGCGGGCGTACTGCGCCTTGCGGTCGCCTTTGACGCGACGGAAGACGGCCGCGTCTCGCGGCTGTGGGTCGATGTCGGGCCCGAGGCGATCATCATCAACGCCAAGGGATATTTGCGACAGGACAAGAACTCGCGCGAGCTCGCCCAGCAGAAGGCGCTGATCGAATCGGCGCTCAACCGGCTGATCCTGGTTCGCCCGGGCGCACCAGCGCATGTAACGATCGCTCACGCCGCCGCAGCTCGCGCTGACGACTTCAACGAAGAAGAATAATCAGGAAAGAGCCCCGCCAGTGATGGCGGGGTGCCTTGTAAACCAAAACGCTCCGCGTTTACACGCGGTGCTGTTCGGGGCGCTTGCCGAAGAAGCGGCGGCCGGATTCGATTTTTTCGCGGCGGCGCTCGGCCTCGGCTTTTTCGTTGGGTGCCTGGCGGCCAAAGGGGCTGATCTCGCGCAGGCGTTTGATCACCGGCGGCACCTTCTCCAGCACGTAATCGACATCCTTGTCCGTCGAATAGCGCCCAAGGCTGAAACGTATGCTGCCGTGCACCGCCGTGAACGGCACGCTCATGGCGCGCAGCACGTGCGAAGGCTCAAGGCTGCCGGAGCTGCACGCACTGCCGGAACTCACGGCAATACCCAGCGTGTCGAGCATCAGCAGAATCGATTCGCCCTCGATGAACTCAAAGCCGACGTTCAGGGTGTTGCACAGGCGATGATCTCGGTCGCCGTTAACGACAACATGGTCGCACTTCGCCAGCAGCCCCGCCTCCAGGCGGTCTCGCAATGCCGCGACGCGCGTTACCGCCGCATCAAAGTCCTTCAGCACGAGTTCCGCCGCAACGCCCATCGCGACGATGCCGGGCACGTTTTCGGTGCCGCCACGACGGCCGCGTTCTTGTTCGCCGCCGTGGATTAGCGGGCGGAAGCGTGTCCCCTTGCGCACAAACAGCGCGCCCGCACCTTTGACGCCGTGAAACTTGTGAGCCGAAATCGCCAGGAAGTCGATCGCGGCTTCTTTGGCAAGATCGAGTTTGACTTTGCCGGGGGATTGCACGGCGTCGACGTGGAACATCGCGCCGTTTTGCTTGGCGATTTCGCCGACTTCGTGCACCGGGAAAATCACGCCGGTTTCGTTGTTCGCCCACATCACGCTCACCAGCGCCGTGTCGCCGGAAATCTCGCGGCGAAGTTCCTCCAGGTCGATGCCGCCCTGCCGATCAACATTCAATTCCGTCACGCGATAGCCGCGCGTCGCCAGGTGACGCAGCGGCGACAACACCGCCGGGTGCTCGACACGCGTCGTGATGATGTGCTTGCGGCTGGGCAGCGCATCGAGCGCGGCGACAATCGCCGCGTTGTCACCTTCGGTGCCGCAGGACGTGAACAACACCTCGACGCCCGTGCAGCCGAGCAGCGCCGCAACTTGCTCGCGCGCCTTGGCCACGGCGTGCTGCGCGCGGCCGCCAAAAGTGTGCGCACTGCTGGGGTTACCATATACCTCGCGCAAATAGGGCTGCATCGCGTCGACGGCTTCCGGCGCGGGCAGCGTCGTCGCGTTGTTATCTAAGTATGCTTGGAGGGTGTAAGGCATTCTGTGAACCGGAGCCCATTGAGTAAGCGATGGGTGTTTTTAACAACACCCGCCGCTAACGCAGCGGGCTCTGATTATCTATCTCAACGGCGGCGCGTGAAGTTCGGCTCCGTGGCTGGTCGTGTCGATCACCTCGATCGCCGGGTCCACAAGTTCGCGCAGCTTGTCCTCGACGAAGAATCGCATCGTCGCGGTGCTGCTCGAACAACTCACGCAATGGCCGTGCAGTTGTACAAACACGCGCGTGCCCTGGATATCGACAAGCTCCATGTCGCCGCCGTCCATGGCCAGCCCCGGGCGCACGTCGCGGTCCAACACTTCCTGCACGAGCTTCATGCGCTCGAGCTGCGTCAGATTAGCGCCGCCCGCAATCGGTTTGGCGGGCGCAGGATTGGCCGCCGCCGACTTCACGGCTTCAACTTCGGCGTTCTGTTTGCGCTCGGCTCGGATGCGGTCGAGGATGACTTCGAGGTCGATGTGGCAGGACCCGCAGCCGCCACCGGCCTTGGTATAATGAGTGATTTCTTCGACTGCGTTAAGCGTGTGGTCTCGCACGGCGCGTTCAATCTTGCCTTCGGGCACGCTGAAGCAACGGCAGATCAGGCGGCCTTCCTCTTCATCCTGTTCGTCGAGTTCGAGGCCTCGATAGCGCGCGTAGGCCACTTCCAGCGCCTCCATGCCCATCACGCTGGTGTGCATCTTGGCTTCGGGCAGGCCGTCGAGATATTTCGAGATGTCGTCGCTGGTCAGCCGCACAGCGTCGTCAATGTGGCGGCCCTTGATGAGTTCAGTGAGCGCGCTGCTGCTGGCGATGGCGCTTGCGCCGCCAAAACTCTGGAATTTCGCGTCCTGGATGACTTCGGAGCCGTCGAGTTTGAGGTACAGACGCAATGCGTCGCCCCGCGCGAGCGAGCCGACTTCGCCGATCACTGTGGCGTCCTTGATTTCCCCGACGTTACGGGGATTGAGGAAGTGATCCCTTACTTTGTCCGAATATTCCCACATCGTGCGCGTCGTATCCTTTGTTCGGGCCTCAATATACAAATAAGACCACGCTGGTCCACGATATCAGAACAGAGTGGAGTTGCCGTTTATTGCCCTGAACGACTTACAAGGATGGACAGGAGGAACAGAATGGAATACCAACATCAGGTTTTATCTGACCATCCTGACTATCCCATGTATGTCGTGTTTATTGCAGCGCCTGGATTTTTTCGGCGGGCTGCGCGACTTCGGCCACCTGCAGGCCGAAGTGCTCGTTGACCTTGACCGCGCGGCCAAGCGCGATCACCTGCCCGTTGGCGTGCAATTGCAGCGGCGCCTCGCAGGGCGTTTCGAATTCGATCACGCTGCCGGGCGCGAAGTTCAGCACCTCGCGCATGACCATGGTCCTTTCAACAAGTTGGACCTTCAGCGGAATTTCGATGCCAAGGATGCGTGGAATGTCAGCCATACGCGCAATTTTACGTTTTTTATGTTTTTGTCAATAGGCGAAATTTCAAGAGGCGGGAAGTCCTAATTGCCCATCCCATCCCGACTTCCTACAATCCGCAGCCTGTTGTCCCGGCCCGTCGGCCGGGACTTGGTTATCGTCCCCGCGCGGTCGGCAGAAGCATCGCCCCGGGCGCTTGACGGCGATAAGGCGGGTTAGACATGTTCGATTACGCAGGGAAGAAGGTCTTCATCACCGGCGGCACCCGTGGCATCGGTTTGGCGATTGCCACAAGGTTTGCACGAGCGGGCGCCGACATCGCGATCAACTATCTTCGCAACAAAAAGGGCGCCGAAGACGCCGTCGCGCAGCTCAAGGCGGCCTCGGGCAAGACCCCGCTGCTGCTCAAAGGCAACGTCGCCAAGGACGAGGACATCGCCGAGATGTTCGGCATCCTCAAGGATAAATGGGGCGGCGGACTTAACTTCCTGATTTCTAACGCCGCGAGCGGCGTCCTCAAGCCGAGCGCCGAGCTAACTTACCATCACTGGACCTGGACGCTCGACATCAACGCCTATGCGCTGCTGGCGCTTTCGCGCCACGCCGTGCCGATGATGAAGGGCAACGGCCGCATCGTCGCGGTCTCGAGCCTCGGGGCCACACACGCCTTCAATAACTACGCCGCCGTCGGCGCAAGCAAGGCGGCGCTGGAAAGCCTCGTGCGCCACCTTTGCGTCGAATACGCCGAACATGGCATCAACGTGAACGCGGTCAGTGCGAGCGTCGTCGATACCGAGGCGCTGGCCCACTTCCCCAACCGCGAGATCATGATCAAGGACAGCCTGTACTGGACGCCCGCAAAGCGCCTGGTCGAGCCCGAGGACGTCGCCGACGGCGTGATGATCATGTGCAGCGACCTGACCAAGATGGTTCACGGCCAGACCTTTATCATCGACGGCGGCCTTTCGATCAAGCTGCCCGGGTAACTTGAGCGATTGAGCATTGGAGAGATGGAGAGATAGCCAACCCTGGCTCCCATCTCTCCAACACTCCAGCTCTCTATCCCTCAAGCCATGCAAGATGACGTTCCCATCTCTCTCGCCGCAATCATCCTCGCCGCGGGCGATTCAACGCGAATGGGCCGGCCCAAGGCGCTGCTGGATTGGGGCGGCAAGCCGCTGATCGAGCGCCAGTTCGAGGTCGCGCGTGCGGCGGGCATCGAAAAAATCATCGTCGTGCTGGGCAAAGACGCGCTTGCGATCCAGGGCAAGGCGAATTTCGCGGGCACAACGGTGCTGATCAACGATCATCCCGAACGCGGGCAGGTCTCGAGCATGCAGATCGGCATGAAGTCGCTGGACTTCGCAACCGACGCGGCGTTTCTGTGGCCCGTGGATTGCCCGCTGATTACCGTGCCGGACCTTCACGCGCTGCGCGACGCGTACGCAAGCGGTCGCCGCGCACTGATGCGCATTTTCATCCCGACACACGGCGGCGCACGCGGCCACCCGATGTTGGTCGACATCGGCTTTCGACAGCCCTTCATGGAACTGAAGTCCGATCAAACCGCGCGCACGGTCATCGACGCAAACCCCACGCAGGTCAAGGATGTGCCGGTAAAGAACGCGGGTGTTCTCGTGGATGTGGACACGCCGCAAGAATATGAAGCAGCGAAAAAGCAGGCGGGAATGGGGAATCGGCTATAGGGAATCGAATCCCCATTCCCGATTTCCGATTCCCGTTTAGTCTATCCCCATGCTTCAGACCGTCTTCAATCGCACTGCGCAGCTTCTCGCCGCAAACCGGCGCTTTGCGCTGATACATCTCGTGAAGGTCAAAGGCTCAAGCCCCGGCAAGCAGGGTTTCAAGATGCTTGTGGCCGCCGACGGCGAACGCGTCGGCACCATCGGCGGAGGCGACGCTGAATTCCAGATGGTCAAACTTGCGCTCAATGCTTTGGCCGAGGGCCGCTCCCGCAGCGTGCAATACGAACTCACCACGCGGCCCGGCAATCTCGTTGCGTCGCTTTGCGGCGGCACTAACGAAGTGTTCATCGAGGTGTTCATGGAAAAACCCTGCCTGCTTTTGCTTGGCGCGGGCCACGTCGCGCGCGCCGTAGCATCACTCTGCCGCCAGTTGGAATATCCCTACGTCGTCGTCGACGACCGCGCGGAATACGCCGTCAAGGCGGACTTCCCCGGCGCGCTTGAGGTCGTCTGGGCGCGCCCTTCGAAGTATCTCGGCCGCAACGACCTGCCCGCGATCACGCATGTGGTCGGCCTTGGTTACAACGGCAGCTTCGACCTCGACGGTTTAATACCGGCGCTGGTAAAGCTGCCCAACGCCCGCCTGGGCGCCATCGGCAGCAAGGCGAAATTCGCGAAGATGACCGAGACCGCGTTGAAGTCAGGCGCGACCAGGGAGCATTGGTCGCGCGTCAAATGCCCCGTGGGCCTTGCAATCGGTGCGCAAACGCCCGCTGAAATCGCGATTGCGATCATGGCGGAAGTCATTGGCGGGGGAGCCTCCCGGCCCCAGGCCGACAACCGTTGAATTCCGGTTTCCGTGCTGAGGCACGGGCCCAGCTACATCAGCTAAACACTTTCCCCCTGATAGCTTTCACCAGCGCCAGGCGCTTGCCTGCCAGCGTCGGCTCGTAGCGGTCGAATGTCCCCGGTACGAGAAAAAGCAGCAGCGGGTTATCCAGCTTCATCTCGTGGTACATCCGCCGCAACAAATACACCTGGTGCTTCGTCAGCCCGTTGGCGTTGCACAGCCGCGTGAAGACATCTTCGTCGGCGCGCGCCATGCGCAGGATGCGCACACGCCGCAGCAGCAAAAGCGCCGCGGCCGAGATCACCAGCGCCGCCAGCACGCCGACGATGATCCAGGTGGGGTTGAATGCCTGTTGCGCGCCCGATTGCGGGCCAAACACGTGATGGTAGTCGTGCTGGAGCAAAATCATTGCACGCCTCCCGCCGTAACACGTTTGGTCAGCGCCGAGGTGCTCGCGCGTACCAGCCGCGACGCAAACACGCTCATCTCGCCGACGGCGGTTTCAAGCCGCTGGCGCACGCCTTCGTCCGCTTCAACCCGCAGCCGCGCACGCAGCCACCCGCCGCCCCCGGGCGGACGCGTGGTCTTGATGGCCCAGGTCGCGCTCATGCGCATCAGCGGCGCCTCGTCCTCGAGCATCGCGCGCATCACGCTGATCGCGTACTCGTGGAAACCCAGCGTGTAGAGCGCCTTGGCGGCGTTGCCGCGGATGCGGTTGTTGGGATCTTCCAAAAACGGGAACAACCCGCGCGCAAGCTCTTTGTCGCCCAGCGCCTCAACCGCCTCGACGGCGTTGGCGCGCACGCGCGTGTCCGGGTCGGCGAGCAACCCGCCGATGGCCGCAATTGCGTCTTCGCTGCGCAGCGCGCTCAGCAAGCCAACGACCGTGGCGCGCACGCGCGCGTCGGGGTCGTGCATGAGTTCCACGACGGTCTCCTTCAAACGCGCGGCGTTATGCGTGAAATCGACGATGCGCAGCGCGCGCAGCCGCACATCCGGGTCCGCGGCGCAGATCTGCTTGCGCAGGTCGTCGATCACGTCGTCGTCGACAAGGTGCAGCATCGCGCCGGATTCGCGGCGCTGGTCGTTGCTCATGTGCTCGAAGCCCTGCACGTAGCGCCGGTACGCGCGCGCCGCGACAAACCGCGCGGCGGCATCGCGCAAATCCGCACGGTCGGCGCGCAGCATGTCGCTTGCGGCCTTGAGCGCGCCCGGGTGGCCCATTTCGGCCAGCGTAGTCAGCGCAAACAGCGCGGCGCGCGCACTGGCTTCCCGCGCCTGGCGCATCAACACGGGCGCGACTTGCTCAGCGGGCATGACCATCAGCCGGCTGCGGCATTCGTCGCTGACGGCCACGTGGCGGGATTCGCCAAGCGCGGCGTAAACCTCGATGCGCGTGGCGTTGTCGCACTGGACGTGGGCAAAGGCCGCCATCAGGTTTTTCAGCGCGGTCACGGAATACGCCGCCATCTGGCCCGCCATCATCGCCAGCGGCGGAAAGCCGCGCGCAGCAGCGAGGCACCTGCGCATGTGCCCTTCCTCCATGGATTCCATCAGGCGTGAGAGCGATTCGTTGGCGCGCACGCCGCGCTTGAGCCGCCAGATGCGGCGCACCGCCGCCCGTACATCAGGCAGCGGGTCGCCGAGGCGGTCCAGCAAAAACCCTAGCGTCGCCGCGTCACTGCCGCCAATCAGGTAACGTTCGACGGCGCCCGTTTCCTCGCGCGTCTTTGAAAGCTCCACGCGCAGCACATCGGTCAGCAGCGCCTGGAAGTCACCGCCCAGCACAATCACGCTGTCGGGAACGAATTCGAACAGGTGCCGGCTGTAACTCTCAAGCGCCGCGCGCAACGCGCGCAACATCACGCGGGTTTTCTCGACGCCTGACGCCGCGGCGTTTTCCTTGACCGCGCGCGTGCGCGTAAAGGTGTCGATCAGCGCCCGTAACGCCCGAGATGCGCGCTGCCGAAAATCCTCGTTGGTGTCAGTGAGATATTCCGCCAGCGGCTCTGCCGCCTCGATGTCAGTGCAGATTTCAAGCAGGATCAGCGCCCCATCGCGCCGGTCGTCGCGCGCATCGCGCGCGGCCGCCATCAGCGCGTTGCGCATCGAGGACACCGCAGTCGCGGCCTCAACGCGCGCTGATTGCGGCAACATCGCCACGCGCTCAAGCAGCGCAGCCTGGCCCTCGGCGCCGCCCTGCAAGGCAATGGCCCTTGCGGCGGGCGCGGAAATACGCGGATCGCCGCTATCGAGCGCGGCGATTAACGCCGGCACGAGCCGCGGGCCGTGGATGCTTTGTAACGCAGCAAATGTGTCACGCAGGGGCACTTTGCACCTCTGCACGACATACTATAAAAATCATAAAATACGTCAAATACAATAACCGCATGCATGCGGCTACTTCACGGCGAGGCGGCGGGAGTAAGCCCAGCGGCAGTAGTCGTCGAATTGCGCCGCGTCATCGAAGAGATATTCGCCGGAATCCGCACCCGCCGAGACCGCCAGCGTCGCACCGGGAAGCGTCGCCGCGTTGGCGAACTCGGCGATGGCCCGCACCCAGGCGTAGAGGTTCTTGGCCGGCAGGGTACTGCGCGCAATGCCCATCAGACGGCTGTTGGTCGATAGCCGCAGGCGTTCAAAGGGCTTGGTGAAAACGAGGTCGACCAAGATCTCGACGCCCTCGAATTCGCCCTTGGGCGCGGCTTCGACCTGCAGCATGTTCTTTTCGCGCGCCGTGGTGATGCGCAGGCCGCGCTTTTTCGTGGCGACCTTGCGCCGATGCGCCGAAGCCAGCACCGCCGCAACTTCGGGCTCGGACTGCTTGATCATTTCGGCAAGGGGGAAGGTGCGTGCCTTCACCTTCTCGAGGCGGCGGCGCGCCTGCGCCTGGCGCACGTCCTGTTCGGCGAGCAGGTCGGGTTCCATGCCGCCACTGACGCGTTCAGCCTCACCGCGCGCATTGAGCACGATGCCGGCGGCCACCAGCGCAAGATCGCCCCAGGGCCAGATGCGCGGCATGCCCGCGCCCATCAGCGACGGCGTTTCAAAGGCCTCAGCGGTGACTTTCGCGAGCGAAACCTCGGCGGCCTTGGGCAGGGCCGGAAATTCGCTGTCCGGCGCGACCGTAGCGTTGACGCCAAGGTCCTTGAGAACACGTTGCCCGGCGTCCGCCTGCTCGCGCATTAAACCCTCGAACAATATGCCGCGTTGCAGCCGGCAGGCGCGCACGGCGTCGCCGCGCGTGATTTTAACAGCGAGCGAAAGGGGCTGCGCGACCTCGGCCGGGTCGAGCCAGCGCGGCTCGTCGAGGATCAGCGCGAACAAGCCGGTTTTACGTGACAGTCTTACCGACATAGACGATTCCATCTTCAAACAACAACTGCTTTACACGAAGGACACGAAGCACACCAAGAGAGGCAACTACCAAGTCAGTGTCACAACACCGGCAATCCGTCTTTGACGCTTTTCTTTGTGGCCTTCGCGATCTTCGTGTCGGTTTGTTGGGTTTGGCTATTGACGTGTCAAGGACAGGCTGAAACCCATGCCGCCCGAGACGCACAGTGTCGCCAGCCCGCGTTTAACATCGCCCCGGCGCTTCATCTCATGGACAAGCGTGGTCACAAGCCGCGCGCCGGTGTTGCCGATCGGGTGGCCAAGCGCGATTGCGCCGCCATTGACGTTCATTTTGTCGCGGGGGAGTTTCATTTCACGGTCGCACGCCAAGACCTGCGCCGCAAAAGCCTCGTTGACCTCGAACAGGTCGTAGTCGGCGTTCGTCAGGCCGAGCTTGCTGTTGAGCTTGGCGGTCGCGGGCAGGGGACCGATACCCATGATTTTCGGGTCGACGCCGGCAATCGCGTAGCCCTCCAGCCGCGCCAGCGGCGCGTACCCGAGTTTCTTTGCGGTCGTTGCGGACATCAAAAGAAGCGCGCTGCCGCCGTCGGTGATGCCCGAGGCGTTGCCGGGGTGGATCGTGCCGTCATCCATGAACACCGGTTTCAGTTTGGCCATGTCAGCAGGCTTGCAGCCTTCGCGGATGCCCTCGTCGCGCTCCATCACCGTCTCGCCCTTTTTGTCCTTGAGCGTGATCGGCGCGATTTCATCCTTGAACTTGCCGGCCTTCTGCGCGGCTTCGGCCTTGTTGTGGCTGCCCGCCGCAAACTCGTCCTGCTCTTCGCGCGTGATCTTGTACCGCATACGCAGGGTCTCGGCGGTGCGGCCCATGAGCTGGTCGGCGAGCGGGCAATGGAAGCCGTCGCGGTACATCAGGTCGGTCACTTCGTGGTGGCCCAGGCGCCAGCCCTGGCGCGCGTCGGCGCTGAGCATGAACGGCACATTGCTCATGCTTTCCATGCCGCCGGCAACGGCAACTTCGACGTCGCCGTTCATCACCGATTGCGCCGCCAGCACGATTGCTTTCAAACCCGAGGCGCAGGCCTTGTTGATGGTGAACGCGGTCGCGGTGTCCGGGATGCCCGCGTGAATCGCAACCTGGCGCGCGGGATTGGGGCCGTTGCCGGCCTGGCGCGCGTGGCCCATCACGACCTCCCCCACCAGCTTCGGGTCGATCTTCGACTGGCCGAGAATCGATTTAACCGCGTGCGTGCCAAGCTGAACCGCCGTCAAGTTCGCAAGCGAGCCCTGGAATTTGCCAATCGGTGTGCGCAGCGCGTGGGTAATCACGATGTCTGAAAAGTTCATGGAGCCCTCGTGCCCCTGACGTTACCAAGCCCGCGCGAGCCCGGCAACGCAGGGTGTGGGGAGCAACAGCCACGTAAAAGGGGGTAGCTAAGGCGTCCTCGCCTTAGCAGAGCCGGCCTACGAAAACATCTGCTAAGCCGGGACGGCTTAGCTACGCGTCTAACCGTGGCCGTTCTACTTGTTGAACAAAGGCAGGTACTGGTAGGGCACCTGCAGGATCATCAGGGCAAAGGCGCTGGCGTAGGCCTCGCCGTATCCGTTGTGCTGCCAGCCGCCGCTGGTCGCATCCTGTTCCTTCAACAGGTAATCGCGCATGCGCGGGAAGTAGTCGTCGAAGTAATGTTCGTCGGGCGCGTTCCACATCACCTGCACGGCGTAAAAGTGCGCGTAATGGAAATGGCCGACATCGAGCGCGCCGCCGCCCGCCTTCATGCGGTCGAGGAAGTCATCCAGCTTATTCTTCAGCCATTCCAGGCCGCCCTTGTAGACCTTGCCGACGTCCTGCTCCTTCCACGTCGCGCCCTCGGCGTAGATGCCCAGGCCGTTTAGGCTCGAGATCGCGGCGGCGGTGATCGCGTAACTTTGCGAACTCCAGCCCGATGACTTCGAGTACATGAACGTGAAACCCTTTTGCTCGCTGCCATCGGCGGCGCGGAAAGGCGTCGGCACCGATGTGTCGTAGAGGTACTTCACCGCCTTCTGGATGTATTTCTTTTCGACGGTAATGCCGCTGTCGCTCGCCGCACGGAGGGCCTGCACGCAGCAAACCGTGGTGCTGCCTTCGTCCCAGGTCAGGTCGTCGGGCACATAGCCCCAGCCGCCGTCGGCGGTCTGGCCCTTCTGGATGATCTCAACGGCCTTGTTCAGCACGCCCTTGAGCTTGTTGTTATTCGGCTGCGTACCGTAGCACTGCGCCAGGAACAACGTCGCGTAACCGTGGCCGTGGATGCGGCTGCCGTCGTTGGTACCGGTGATGTAGCCGGTGTTGGGATCCTGGCAGCCAATCAGGTAGTCGACGGCCTTCTGGATGTGCGCCTGGTACGGGCCTTTTTCGGGCGTGCTGCCCGAGGCGAGCAGCGCGATGCCCGCGAGGCTGGTGATCGCAATGGCGACGCCGGAGCCCTGATTTTTCGTAAACGCGCCGTTGTTGTCCTGGAGTTCGCTCAGGCGCTTCACGCCCTTGGTGATGGCGGTGCGCATTTCGTTGGTGATGTGTTTCTTGGCAAAGGCCTTGAGCGCCGGGGCTTCCGACGGGTCGCCCTTGGCCTCGCCATCCTTCGGCGCTTCCTTGGGGGCTTCCTTGGGGGCTTCCTTCGGCGGATCGGCGGGTTTGTCCTGCGCAAAACCTGTCGCCATCACCACGCCAAGCACCGCCAGCGCCAGCATAACTCGTTTGAATGCCATGATCGCTCCCGTACGGCCTTCGTCGGCCACTTAATATACGAATTGGGGGCCGCAAACGTTCCTGATTTACGCCGCAATCTCAATCCTGATTTGCACGCCAAATCTGATAACGTCGCGGCGTGCCCGCGCTGACCTACCGATCAACGCCCTTCAAACCCAAAGGCGGCTTCAACGCCCTCCTGGCGCGCCTGACCGCGCAGCCGCACTGCGTCGTGCTTGACAGCGCAAGCGCCGGCGCCAAGGGGCGCTACAGCGCCGCGGCGATCGGGCCGGTGATGTGGCTGTCGGCCACCGGCCAGTCGGTGCTTTGGCAAAAGGGCAAACACGCAAGCAAACTCGAGGGCGATCCGTTTGAAATTTTCGGCAAGGCCGAAAAATTTGCGCGCGAAGAATGGCCGCTGACTGAGCCCATCAAGGACGAAGGCCTGATCCCCGGCTGGTTTGGCATGCTGAGTTACGAGCTGCGCGTGTTCGTCGAGAAAATCCAGCCGCCAAAACCCCAAGGCCCGCTGTTTCCCGACCTCGTCGCGGGCTACTACCCCTGGGTCGTGCACTACGACCACGAAAAGGAAGCCTGCGAACTCCGCATCCTCGAGGGCGTGCCGGGCGGCCCCGACAACGCGGAGATGCTCGCGTCACAACTCACCGACCTATTGAAGACGCCGGCGCCCGAAGCGCCGGCAGGCGCCAAACCACTGAGCGCGCCCGTGCACATGACCTCGCCGGGACAGTACCTCGACGCCGTCAAGGCGATCAAGAAGTTCATCCAAGAAGGCGAAATCTACCAGGCCAACCTGACGCGTTGCGTGATGCGCTACGGCGATATCGACGTACCACGCCTCTACAACTGCCTGCGCGAACAAAGCCCCGCGCCCTACGCGGGTTTGATCGATTGCGGCGACGGCAACGTGGTGCTTTCAGCCTCGCCCGAGCGCTTTTTGACTTTGCGCGGCGACCTGATTGAAACGCGGCCGATCAAGGGCACGCGGCCGCGCGGCGCCACGCCCGAAGAAGATGTGAAGAACAAGAGTGAACTCGTTGCGTCCGAAAAAGACCGAGCCGAACTGGTGATGATCGTCGACCTCGAACGCAACGACCTTGGCCGCGTGTGCAACCCCGGCAGCGTGCGCGTGCCCGAGGTTGTCGCCTGCCACAGCTACGCGCAGGTGCATCACCTCGAGGCCACGGTGCAGGGCGGCCTGCGCGCGGGCGTGGGCTGCGCGGAATATCTGCGCGCGACGTTTCCCGGCGGCAGCATCACCGGCGCGCCAAAAAAACGCGCGATGGAAATCATCCACGACCTCGAGCCCGTGCGGCGGGGTCCCTCGATGGGTTCATTGTTCGGGCTGGGCTGCGACGGACGCTTTGACAGCAGCATCCTGATCCGCACGCTGCTGGTGGAGCCCGGCCGCGTGAGCTACCACGTCGGCGGCGGCATCGTCGCCGACAGCGACCCCGCCAGCGAATACGACGAGACCATGGCCAAGGCCCGCGGCCTGGAAGCCGCGCTCGAAGCCTACGCCAAGGAAGCGCCGCAAACCGGGGGAACGAAGTGAGCGAGCAGGGCGGCTACATTCAGAACGTGCGCCTGCTCGACCGCGGCATCTGGCTCTTTCTATCCGCAGCACTGCTTGTCGGCGCGGGCCGCCAGATGTTCATGGTGCTTCGCAACCAGTACCTCGTTGACCTCGGCCTGCCGCCCGAAAGCGTTACCAGCGTCCAAGGCTTTAACAGCCTCGGCGGCCTTGTCATTGCCATTCCCGCAATCCTGATCGTCGGCCGCTACCGCGCCAAGACGCTGCTCGCCGTCGTTACCTTCCTCAACGCCATCGCTTTTGCCGCCCACGGCCTGACGGACCACCTCGAACTCTTCCGCGCGGCGTCGTTCATCGCCGGCATCGCCGTCAGCCTGAACGTCGCGATGACCGCGCCATTTCTGATGCGCCGCACGGGCACGGCTGAGCGCATCTTCGCCTTTAGCTTCCACATCGCGGTCTCTTACCCGCTCGCGGGCGCACTTGGCAGCCTGCTTTCGGGTGCGGTGCAGGGCGCCGCCGAGCAATACGCGGCGCAAGTCGGCGTGCCGTTTGGAATCGAGGCCTCGCCGCATTTGTTCGGTTATCGCGTGGCGCTATTGACGGCGGCGGCGCTGGTGCTGTTCGCGCTGATCCCGACCTTGATGATCGGCGAGCAAGCCCACGAGGCGCAGAACCGCAGCCTGCGCGAGTTGCTCACGCTCAAGGACAAAAAGCGCCTGTTCTGGCTCGGTTTGCCGGAAATGTTGATCGGCTTTGGCGCGGGCATCACCACGCCCTTCTTCAACATGTACTTCCAGAAAGAGTGGGGCCTGTCGCCGCAGGAAATTGCGCCGGTGTTCGTGGCGATGTTCCTGGTGCTGTTTGCGGGTTTTATTGTCGGCCCGATTTTCGTGAAACGATTCGGCGTTGTGAAATTCAACCTGTGGACGCAGATATTGAGCCTGCCGTTTTTCGTCGAACTCGCGCTCAAGAACATGTTGGCGCTTGCGATCGTCGCCTTTGTGCTGCGACAGGCGTTTATGAACCAGACCGAGCCGACCTACAAACAGTTCGCGCAGGAAGTCGCGCATCCGCAGGATCGCCATGCGGCGACGATTGTCGTGCACGGTTCGCGCCAATTGTTCTTCACGGCAGCGAATTTCGCTTCAGGCTATTTGATTGCCGCGGCGGGCGGGTCGTTTACGTGGGTAATCGCGGTGACGATCTGTTGCTACAGCCTGTCGATTTTGCTGCAAACGTGGCTGCTGCCGCGCCTGGACCGCCTGCGTCAGGTTGAACATCCCGCTGCCGAACCAACGCTTGCCCCGCCCGTTACGCTGACATAGGCTTGGGCGAAAGGCGTGTAGCTGCGCCTTCCAGGCGCAGCACTGCGGCCAGAGGCCGCAGCTACACACGAACACCGGACCGCACCATGACTCCCAACCCCGATCGATCCGAGCCGCGCCTGCCGATTCTGCCGCCGCGTACCGTCTTTGAGGAACTCACCAAAGAAGATCTCGAGCGCCTGCACGCCGTCGAAAAAATCCTCGGCTACAAGTTCACGAACTACGACACCCTGCGCATCGGCCTGACGCACAGCAGCGCCAAAACCGAGACGCACCCCAGCAACGAACGCATGGAATTCGTCGGCGACGCGGTGCTCGGTTTAATCGTCTCCGAACGGCTCTATAACGACTTCCCTGATTTCCCTGAAGGCGAACTCACGCGCGTGAAATCCGTCGCCGTTTCGCGCGCTGCACTCGCCCAGCGCGCCAAGGAACTCGGCTTGGCCGAGCTCATGTACCTCGGCAAGGGCATTCGGCGCGACGCCGCCGCGAAGCTGCCAGTCAGCATCCTCGCCAACCTGTACGAAGCGGTGCTCTACGCGCTCTACGCCGACGGCGGCATCGAGGCCGCACGCGGGTTCATCGAGCGCGACCTCGGCCCGCTCATCAACTCGATCACCGACCACCAGTTCCAGCAGAACTACAAGAGCGCCCTGCAGCACCTCGTGCAATCGCGCCAGGAGCGCGCACCTGTCTACCGCGTCGCGGGCGAATTCGGCCCCGACCACCAGAAGGAATTCCACGTCATGGTGCGCGTCGGCAACCAGACCTTTGGCCCCGGCCTCGGCCGTTCCAAAAAAGAAGCTGAACAACGTGCGGCCAAAATGGCGCTGGCCGCGTTACTAAAGGAGTACGTGACGTTCGACGAGGCCGACGACGTACTCGAAATCCCGGCCGAAGACGACGACGAGTAAATCAGTAGCCAGTAATCAGTGGTCAGTAGTCCGTCGCTGACGGAACACTCTTTTAATGCCAGACTCCGACTACAGACAACCGACAACTGACTACGCCCTCTGGAAGCAACTCGTCGTTGGCGCAGCAACCGGCGCAATCATCGGCGCGGTTCTTCTAGTCGCCACCACACTGTCGCCGCTCGCCGCGCTGGATCGTCGCGCGTTAGCCCTGGTATGTGTGTCCCTCGCCGTGCCCGTCGGCGCGATGCTCGCCTTTGCGCCCGCCAACCTGCGCCAGGCTGGACTGCCGGCATTCCGCGCGCTGGCCGGCGGGCTCGCGCTTGCGCTTGTCGTAGTGGCGGCGGATCCGCGGCTGGCGCTCGCGCTGGCGTTGTGGCTGTGCCCGGCAATGATGATCGGCGCGAGCCTCGGATCGCTCGACAAACGCGGGATTGCGGGCTTGATTGCGGCTGGTTGCTGGCTCGCGCTGTGCGCGGCGCCGTTTTTCTTCCAGGTCTTCGAGGACACCAGCTACGGTGTTGGCTCGCGCTGGTGGGCATTGCAGGGCTGCCCTTGGCTGGGATTTGCGCAGAGCCACCTCAGCCTTGACCCGTCAAGACCCCTGGACCCGTTACGGCAGGACATCATCTACATGGGCCATTGGTCGAAGCTCACGGACATGCCCGCCAACGGCCTGCTGAGCTCGGGCACCTTGTGGGTGCTGGCGGCGCTGGCGCTTGCGGCGGCGCTGGTACGACATGTGGCTGGACCCTCCGTGGCCCGGCACGAAAAGTCCCAATCAATGTAAATTCCGCTGGGGCACATCATGTAAAACGCAGTGCGTTTCACATGTTCACTCCCTTCGATCGTCCCCAGCCACGGGCAAATATGCGCATCCTGATCTCATGGACCGGCAGCCGGCGCGAACCCTTCATCGTGAGGGCCGGCGCACTGTTGCCGGGCGCACATCTGCAACTGTTGCGCGACTCGAAGTATCGAGGGCAATTCGACGCCCATTACCTGCTCGCGGTCCCGCAAACGCTTGAGGACGCAGAGCAGATCGTGGGCGCGCTGGCAGAAGTTGATGGCGCACCGCCCACAGAAGTTCGCGTGCTGCAGATGCTCGACCCGACGGACCACAACGAAATATTCTACGCGCTCGCACCGTTTCTCGAATGGCTGCACACCGAGCACGAGGGCGCGGAGTTCTTCGTGATGCTCAACACCGGCACGCCGCAGATGCAGACGCTGTGGGTGCTGTTGAAAACGCTGGGCCTGTTTGACGCAAAGATCCTGCAGACCAGCCCGGCGCCCCTGGCGCAGGAATCAGGTACGCCGGAAGTCCGCGAGTTCACGCCCAACATCGCGGAATGGCGGCAGTTGATGAGGCCCAATGTGCGCCGGCCCGAAATCAAATAGGGGCGACACATGCGTCGCCCCTACGAACCAGCTTAATCGGCGGACACGCTATTTCTTGCGGGTGCCGATGAGTTCCATTTCCTTGTACTCGTCGTTCTTCACGTACTTCGTGAAGATCTCAAGCTTGTGCTCGTCCTTGCTGATCAGCGAGACAACGATGCGCGAGCTGTAGCTGCCCATGCCTTCAATGAATCCCTGGCCTTCGAAGGTGATGGTCTTTGCCTTCTCGTCGTACTTGCCGGTGAAGCGGTCAAGGCTCGTGCCCATGTCGCCAATAAACGTGTGGACGAACTGCTTGTTGCTGTTGTCGTAGCCGATGAAGCTCCAGCCCTTTGACTCCATCTTGGGATCGCCGCCGTGGATCATCGTGATGTCCTGGCGGAGGTAGCGGCCGCCAAACAGCATTTCGCCCTTCGAAGTTCCTTCGCTGAGCATGGGGTCCCCCTTGGGGTCCATCCACATCTTGATCTTCAGGTTGAAGTCGCCGCCGAAGTACTCCTCAAGCAACTTGTGGTTATCGCCGGGCTTGTTCATCTCGGCCCACTCGGCCATCGGGTCCTTCTTGTCCTCCGACAGCACCGGCGCCAGGCCGATACCGAACAGCAAGAGCACCGCCGCACACACCGTCATCAGTCGCTTCATCTGTGGTCTCCAAAAGGTTTGATCAGCGTTTATACAAAAAGAAGCCGGGGCGGAAATCCGCCCCGGTTTATGCGTTGGCGTTTACTTGCGGGTGTAGATCAGCTCGCCTTCCTTGCGCTCAACGGGCTTCTTGGGCTCGGCGTCGCGGGGACTCGGCTGTATGGCCGGGTCGACGGATTCCGAGCAGAAGAACTGGACGACGAACTTGTCGTCGGTCTCAAACCTGACCTCGACACGCACATTCAGGCTCTGCTTCGTCTCCGGGTTCACCTTGGCGCCGGAATAAACCACCGCCTTGAGATCAGCGTCGTAAGCGCCGTTCATGACCTTCATGCCGTTCATCTTTTCGCTGATGAACAGCGCCTGGTAGGCGTTATCGCCGGTGTTGAAACCCATGAAGCCGCGGCCCTGGCAGGCGTTGCCGTCGGCTGTCACGGTCTTGCTCTCTTCATAAAGGAAGCGGTCGCCCAGGATCAGCTCGATGGTCGCCTCGCCGCTGACGGTAATCGCCTTGCCGGTGGGATCGTTGAATGAGCCGGTGATGCTCCAGTTGCCGACGTGCTTGGCCAGCACCTTGTGTTCAGCCGCCAGCGGTTCGGCCGCCGGAGCTTTGGCCTTGGTGTCTTCAGCGAAGTTGGCCGCAATGCCGATGCCGCCCAATGTCAGCACAAATGCTGCGAGGATCAAAAGTGTCCGTTTCATGGCTTGTCTCCCGTCTGTGGGGAAGAAGAGCCAGCGAGGTCGGACAGCCGATACCAATGGCGCGCTTGGGCGGGAACTTATTGCTGCGGGGCCGGAACCGGCCGTTCGTGCGCAGAATGCCATTGGTGCATCCGGGCTGATGCAACCTCTGGGTGGCTCATCCTCCCAAAGTTCCAACGCCCGGATCGAATTAGCATTGCCGCTTGTCCGCAGTTTAACTTTTTCATCGTCGATGTCGCGCTTGAACACCTGGTGAGTTAGATTCGCAACGCTCAAATCGCACTCGCGGATTTCTTCATGCACGATCCCAAGAAAAGATTTAGTACCGCAGCCGGTCTATATCACCGTTACCGCCCGGGTTATCCCGACGCACTGATCGACTGGATCATCGCCAAAGCCGGCCTCAAAAGCGGCGACGCGGTCGCAGACATCGGTTGCGGCACCGGCATCTCAGCGCGCGCGCTGGCAAAACGGGGACTCATTATTAGTGGCGTCGATCCCAACGAGGAAATGTTGAGTTACGCGCGCACTGAGAGCGCCCCGAACGTAAATTTTCGGCAAGGCAGCGCGGAAAAAACCGGCTTGCCCGATCACGCGTTTGCCGCGGTCACCGTCGCGCAGGCTTTTCACTGGTTTGACGTCGAGCCGACGCTGGCCGAGTTCGCACGCATCCTGCGGTCGGGCGGGCGCTGCTTTGCGTTTTGGAACATGCGCACCGAAGGGCCGATGAATGACGAATACGAAGTCCTGCTCAACACCTTCAGCACCGAGTACAGGCAGGTATCGGTGCGCGCGACCGAGGGCACGGTGCGTGGCAGCCGCACCGAGACGGAAGTGCGCGGGAGCAAGCGCGTGCGTGACTGGACCGAGGCTGAGTTCACGAACCGGCAGGTGTTGGATTGGGAAGGATTTCTGGGCCGCGTGTTCTCGAGTTCATATGTTCAGCACGGGGTGGCGGACCCTGAGGGCATGAAACGCGCCCTGCGTGAACATTTCGACCGCCACGAGCACGCCGGCCACATCACCATCCTCTACCGCGTCGAAGCCTGGTGCTTCGGTGTCGCAGCGTAACTTTGCCAGGAGCTTGCAGGGGCAGGCTGCGGCGTACCCACAAATCGTTCCGACCCTTCCACCGCGGACACGCTGCCGCGTGTCCCTACAACACTGCTACTGGAACCCTGCACCTTAATTCAATCTTGTTGGCCCGTTGGCATGGGCATGACGGTCATTCGCTACATTATGGATGTCCACTACGGGGCACTCCCATGAGCGATGACGCCGCACCCGCCAGGCCCGGCCGCCTGACGGGCCTGATTCGCCGCATTGACGCGCAGGACGTGCGGCCGATGTTCCAGCCGATCCTCAACCTGTTCACGGGCGCGGTGCTGGGTTACGAGGTGCTCTCGCGCGCCATGGAGGGCGGCGACTCCTTCGACGCGCTGGTCGAGAAGGCCAAGAAGTTCGGCACGGCCTGGGAGCTCGAGCGCGCCTGCCGCCTCGCGGCGCTGCGCAAAATCGCGACGCTGCCCGAAGACAAACGCGCCGGCCGTTTCTTCGTCAACGTCAGCCCGGAAATCTTCCGCGATCCGCGCTTTGTCGAGGGTTTCACGCTGCACGCGCTACGCGAATACGGCGTCGAGCAAAGCAACATCGTCATCGAGATCACCGAGCGCGAATCCATCGCCGACTACGCGCAGTTCGAACAACTGATCGCGCACTACACCTCGCAGGGCTTCAGCATCGCGCTTGACGACTTCGGCTCGGGCCACTCGGGCCTGGTCACGCTGATGTCCTCGCGCCCGCACTTCCTCAAGCTCGACATGGCGCTAACGCGCGACGTGCACATCAACGCCTACAAGCAGCACCTCGTGCGATCACTCGTGGCGCTGGCCGCAAGCGTCGACGCCAAGCTGATCGCCGAGGGCGTCGAGGTGTGGGAGGAACTCGAGACGCTGGTGAAACTCGGCGTGCGGTATGGCCAGGGCTATTTGTTCGCGCGGCCGCAACCGGCGCCGCCGGGCGTGGCCCATGACATCCTTGAACGCCTGCCCAAGCTCACGCGCCGCCACGACGTGCGGGGCAGCAACCTCGACGAAAGCGTTGGGCGCATGGCGGTGCGCTGCACGACCTGCGGCAAGGGCTCTATCAACACCGAGCAACTGGTCGAGATGTTCCGCAAGAACCCGAGCCTCGACCACCTGGTGTTGCTCAACGGTGAGCGCCCCTACGGCCTGTTCACGCGCGAACACCTCTATTCGATGACGGGCTGGCGCTTCGGCTATTCGCTCTTCCAGAAGCGGCCCGTCGAGATGATCTGCAAGCGCAACGTGCTTTGCGTGCAGGGCTCGATGGACGTCATTTCGCTGGCCAAGCTTGCGATGGACCGCATGCGCGAGGACCTCTACGACCCTGTGGTGGTCATCGACGAGCGCCAGCATTTCGTCGGCACCGTCACGATCAAGCAGCTCGTCACCCGCGCGGCCGAGTTGCAGGTGCAGAGCGCCTCGGGCGCAAGCCCGCTGACGGGCCTGCCGGGCAACCGCATCATCCAGAAGTGGATCGGCGAGATGCTCGAACGCGGCGCGTTCACGTTCATCTACGGCGACCTCGACCACTTCAAGGAATTCAACGACGCCTACGGCTTTGTGCTGGGCGACGAACTGATCCGCATGGCGGGCCAGACGCTGGTTGAGCACGCCAAAGTCATGGGCGAAGGTGCGCGCGTAGGCCACATCGGCGGTGACGACTTCGTCGTTGTCTGCCCCGACAACGTCGCGCCCGACGCCCTGCAGGCTATCTGTACGAACTTCGACAAGCGCCGGCTGGAGTTCTTCAAGCGCGAGGACCGCGACCAGGGTTATTACTTCGCTGAGGACCGCCTCGGCACCAAGATTGCCGTCCCTCTGACGACGCTCAGCCTCGCGGTCATCACCAGCGACAAGCTGGGCCCCAACCCCCACCCGGCGATGTTGTCGCAGTTTGCTGCGTCACTCAAGAAAAAGGCCAAGCGCAGCACCGCGACCCTTGGCCGCAGCGCGTACATCTTCGAGCAACGCCAGATCACCGCGGCCGCCCCAGAAGTTGAAGCGGTGTAGGGCAATTGCGGATTGTGCGGCGAAGTCAGTCGGCAGCTTCCGGCATAGGTGAATGATTGAAATCGCAAACCGGCGTGTCCGGGCTTTGCAATTCGCAACTCGCAACCCCCAATTCGCAATTCTGAGGCTTCCCGCTTCTTCTCAAGCTTGCCTGCCAATTTTGCCGATGAACCGATGCGCTCCATCGTCCCGGAGCCCGGAGAATCGCATCATGGCCGGTAAAACCCTCAGCACACGCCCCTCGATCTCGGTCTCGCCCATTTCGCGCATATTCCGCCGCGAAGTCCTGTTCGAAGCCGGGGCGCTGGGCCTTCTGCTGAGCGCCGCGTTCCTCGTGCTTGCCATCGTCAGCTACAACCCCGCCGACGTCGCGGGCAACGTCTATCCCGCCAACACCGAACCCCGCAACCTCGGCGGCCGCATCGGGGCATTAATCGTCCAGACGGGTTACAGCTACATCGGCGTGGCGACATATCTCGTCGTCGCGTTGCTTGGCGCCTACGCCACGCTGCTATTCTTCCGCCGCAAGGCCGCCGACTGGCCCCTGCGGCTGATCGGCAGCACCTTGCTCGTCGCGACCTTCGCCGGCCTCTTTGGCGGCAGCTATTCCGACACCGGCCTGATGCCGTCGCGCGGCGGCATTGTCGGCGCGTCGGTGTTCGGGCTGCTCGACGCCAACTTCGGCATGACCGGCGCCTACCTCGTGCTGGGCTTTGCGGGCTTGCTGAGCCTGCTACTTGCGACCGACATCCTGTTCTACCCCATCGTCCGCGACCTGCTGCACCCGCTGGGCGAGGACAACACGATTTCCGGCCCTCTCGAGATCGAAGCGATGCCCGAGCCACCCGCCGCGGAAACCAAAGACGAGGAGCGCGTGGGCTGGTTCTCGCGCTGGTTCAACAATCCCGCGAGGGGCGAAACGCCCGCGGTCGAAGCCGAAGCCGCCGCACCTGCGGCTGCAATCGCCGTCGTTGATGAAACCCCCGAGGCCGAAGCTGAACCCGCACCCGACACCAAGAAGGCCGGCGGCCGCCGCAAGGTCGTGAAGACCGAAAAGCCCGAGCCTGAGGACGAAGAAGAGGGCGAAGACGCCTCCTTTGAGGACGAGCTTGCCAAATACAAGCTCCCCGCCCTCGAAGTCCTTTCCGCCGCCAAGAAGATCGACGCCGACAACCACCGCGAGGAACAATCGTGGTGCGGCGAGGTCATCCGCCAGACGTTTGCGAACTTCCAGATCGAGGTCAGCATCGTCGGCGCGACGCGCGGCCCGACCGTCACGACCTTCGAGATCAAGATTCCGCAGGACGTGATGGTCAACAAGATCCTGAAGTACAAGGACAACCTCGCATTAAACCTGCGCGTGACGCGCCTGCGCATCATCACCAGCACGGGCCGCGCGACCATCGGCATAGAAGTGCCCAACCGCCAGCGCGACACCGTGGGCTTTCGCGAACTGCTGGAATCGCCGGAGTTTGAGAAGGCGAAGTCGAAGATGGAATTGCCGATGGCGCTGGGCAAGGACGCCATGGGCGCACCCGTGATCCGCGACCTCGCGACCATGCCGCACCTGCTGGTCGGCGGCGCGACCGGCCAGGGCAAGAGCGTGTTCGAAAACGTCATGCTCGCAAGCCTGCTGTGCGCCCGCACGCCGGGCGAAATGCGCTTGATCCTCGTCGACCCCAAACAGGTCGAATTCACGCCTTACGCCGACACGCCGCATTTGCTGAGCCCGGTGATTGACGAAAGCCGGCGCGCGGTGGGCGCGTTCGAGTGGCTGGTCGAGGAAATGGAACGCCGCTACACGCTGCTGAAATTCACGGGCTGCAAGAAGGCCAGTGAATACAACGCGATGACCAGGAAGGCGCGGCGCGAGAAGCTCGAGGCTGCGGGCCAGAACGCTGACGAAGCGCCGGACACGCTGCCGTTTATCGTGGCGATGGTCGACGAACTCGCGGACCTGATGATGGTTGCCGCCGATACCAAAATCGACGAACTCATCAGCCGCATCACCGCCAAGGCGCGTGCCGCGGGCATCCACTTGATCCTGGTTACGCAATCGCCGCGTGCTGACGTCCTGACGGGCCTGATTAAGGCGAACGTCCCGGCGCGTGTGAGCCTGCGCGTAAACACCGGCACGGACAGCCGCGTGATTCTCGATGCCACGGGCGCTGAAGATCTGCTGGGCAAGGGCGACCTGCTGATGACCATGCCGGGTGAAAACGGGATGATCCGCACGCAATCAGCGTTCATCAAAGACGAAGACCTGGGCAAACTGCTGGACAACCTGCGCGGGCAGATGAAGCCGCACTACGTGATCGACCCGAGCAAGCTGCGAATGCCCGGCGGCGAAGACGGGCCGGACTTCCAGGCGGTCGCCGGCGGCGGTGCGGCGCTGGACGCCAAGTTCTCGGCGGCCGTCGACGCGGTGCTGGCCAACGGGCGCGCGAGCGCGCAGTTCCTGCGTTCGGCGCTGCGCATCGGCTACAACGCGGCGACGACGCTGGTCTTCCAGATGGAGCAGGCGGGGATTCTCGGCCCCTCGCGCGGCAGCAAGGAACGCGAAATCCTGATCACGTTCGAGGAATGGGAAGCTCGCAAGGCTTCAGGCAACCTCGGCGGCGGCGCAAGCAATCAAGCGGCGTAAATTTTCAAAACATACACGGATGGGCAGGATGGCCACGGACCACGGCAATCCTGCCCATCCTGTTTAGTGCGTGATTAGCGTTTGATCGACGAGTCGCCGTGCAGCTCGGCCATGCCTTCCTTGCTTATCTTCGTCCCACTGACATCGAGACGCCTCAAAGTCTTAAACCGGCGCAAGTACGGGACCGCTCCGTCATCGATATTGTCGCTTTGAATGAGGAGTTCCTTGAGGACCGGTAGGTCAGTCAATTCCGCAATTCCTGCGTTCGTAATTGCGACCATGCCTTGCATCGACAGATGTCGGAGGTTTTTCAAGCGCCCAATGTGTTTGAGGCCTTTGTCAGTGATGAATTGGCTCTGGATAATATCTAAGTCTTCCAACTCAGGGTGTTCGCGAGCCAGTCTTTCCAAGCCATCATCCGTTACCCCGCACTCCATTTTGTCATGGGCAACAAAGGAGGTCGCACCGGCCTCAAGCTTGGCGATTTTGTCGTCACCATTCCTGTTTTGATTATGAGTGAAGAGGGTTAAGAAAAACAATCCCACAAGGACCAGTGCAACGACACCGCAACCGATGTTTGCTCCGCGTTGGAACTTGGTTTCACCCAAGGTCAGCATGTTGGCCTCGACTTAGATGTTACCGAGTGCCGCGGTTCGAAGCGAATTCTCTTACCCCCAGCAGCATTCATGAATAGGCAGGATGGCCACGGATCACGGCAATCCTGCCCCTCCTGTTTATTCTTGTGTGTTGATGCTTTTCGCGACTAATGGTTCGTGGCGAATTCGGTCGTGCTTATCAGGGCGAAGAACAGGTCTTCCCACGCGTCGGGTTCTTTGCGGCGGGCGACTACCTCTCCGGCGACAAAATCCGCGCCGCGTTTGGCCTCGGCGTCGGTCGGGCGGCGCGAAAGCACGCTCAGGTACAGCGCCTCGACGCGGTCTTTCATCGTCGCGTGCTTGTCGATGATGCCGCGCAGCAGCGTGCCGCCAAGCGTCCCGCCAAGCCGCCGCGTGACCTCGCCGTTGAGCACCGCAAGCGCCTGGTCGATCGTCAGCGTGAAGCCGTCGCTGTCCGCCATCTCGTCGTCGCTCGACAGCCGCGAGTACGCCGCCGACAACGCCCGGCGCAGCCTCCACGCGCTGTCCATGCCCTCCAGAATTTTCTCGTAGCGCGCCAGCGCGTCGCGGTCGTAGGGGTACGGCTCTTTGCTGTCGGGCTTGCGCTGCTTGTCGGCGATGTCCACGACCTGCCGCAGCCGCACAAACGGGCTGACCGCGAGCCGACCGAACGAACGTTCGAGCGCGTCGCCCTCGGTCAAGGTGAACAGCGCGCCAAAGAACTGTTCGGGCGCGAGTTGGCGAACGCCCGCGCTCGCGGTCTTCTCGCTGCGCTCGCCCGACAACTGATACACGCGGCTGTTGAGGATGCGGCGGTACAGACGCTTGACGTCGAAGTCGCCCGCGAACTCACGCGCCAGCGCGTTGAGTAACTCCGGATGCGTCGTCTTCGTCAGGCTGTTGAAATCGTCCACGGGCAGCGCGAGCCCGCTGCCGAACAGGAAGCTCCAGAAGCGGTTGACGAGGTAGCGCGCCGTCGCCGGGTTCTCCGGCGCCACCAGCCAGCGCGCGAACATCGGCCGCCACGACTTCACGTCGCGCGTCTTGACCGCGACGTCGCCGGGCAACTTCGGCGTGTAGTAGGCCAGCAGTTCCTCGGCGCGCGTGCGACCTTCCGCGTCTTTGGTCGTACGCTTGAAGTTCTCGATGTCGCGGCGCGAAGGCATCTCGCGCTCGACGAGGTCCGGGTCGTAGGGCTGCCTGGTGAAGTCGATCTTGAGTTCGACCGGTGCGAAGAACGACGCCACGCCCGCGAAGTCGGCCTGCTTCCACGCGCTGTCGTAGGGATGATCGTGGCACTGGGCGCACTGAATCTGCACGCCGGCGAAGTGCTTCATCACGAGGCCCGCAACGTCGGCGGTGCGAGGCGGCTGGCCGATCATGGTGATGTACGTGACGGCGGGGTTGACGCTGGCCTTGCCGGTTGCGGTCACGAGCTGCGTGACGGTTTCATCGAAACGCTTGTTCTCGTTGAAGCGCTGGGCGAGCCAGACCGCCATCAGATCGCCCGCGGGCCCGCCGCCGCGCTCCATCGCGCGGCCTGCCAGGATCGCCGTCCAGAGGTCTGAAAGGTGTTTGCCAAAGCGCGGGTCGGCGATCAGCGCGTCAATCAGTTCGGCGCGTTTGCCGGGGAGGTCGCCGTCGAGGAATTTAATGGCTTCTTCGCGCGTGGGCGGCACGCCGACGACATCGAGGTAAACGCGGCGCAGGAACTCGGCGTCGTTTGCGGCGTTGGCGGGTGTCAGGCCGTCGCGCTGCCACGCCTTCTCGAACTCGGCGTCGATCACGGTCGCGATCGGCGCTGACTGCGCGTCGACGCCGGCCAACACGCAACAGAGTGCCGTCAACGCGCTCAACATGATTGCGACTGCTTTGGTCATGGCGGCAATTCACACTCAGATCGCAAGGCAACTGCTATCCACAGATTACGCAGATGGTCGCAGATGGTCGCAGATGATGATTGTTGTCTGCGTAAATCTGCGTCATCTGCGGATAGCCCTTAATGTTATTGCGGAAGCGGCGGCGGGGGTTTCACGGGCTCGTCGCCGGTAAGCGAATTCCACGTCCGTGTCTTTTCGTCGTATTCCAGCACGTCGCCCGTTTCGAGTTCATACACCCATCCGTGAAGCTTGATACTGCCCGCCCCAAGGCGTTCCGCGATGCAGGGGAAGCTATGCAGGTTTTCGAGCTGCAGCTTGACGTTCTCCGAGGTCGCCGCGCGCTTGTGCCGGCTTATGGTGCGGGTGTCGGCCTTGCGAACGCGCTCGCTTGCCTGCTTCGAGAAGTTCAGCCAGTCGCGCACCGCGGGCATGTCGCGCAGCGAATCCGGGTCCAGGAGCCCCGCGATCGCGCCGCAATGGGTGTGGCCGCAGATGATCACGTCCTCGATGGGCAACTGGGTGACGGCGAACTCGATGCTCGCGGTGACGCCGCCGACATAGGTTCCGTAACGCGGCACGATGTTGCCCGCGTTGCGCACGATGAACAGTTCGCCGGGCCCGCAGCCCGTCAGCGTCTCGAACGCCACGCGCGAATCCGCGCAGCCGATGATCAGCGCGCGCGGCTTCTGGCCCGTCTTGATCAGGTTGTCGTAGAGCGGCTTCAGGCGCGGATAGGTCTCGCGCTTGAAGCGTTTGAGCCCTTCGATCAGTTTGTCCATGTGCCGGAAGGTTAGCGGTATTGTTTCACGCGACAATGCTTTTTATTGCCGCCGCAAGGCCCGCCAGCAGCACGAGCAACCCGAGCGCAAGCCGGAAAACTTTCGGGCTCACAAACCTGTAGACCGCGATGCCGGCGGCCAGCCCGGCAAAGACGCTGGGCAGGCTCCAGAGCACCCAGGTCATGCGCTGCTCGTTGTATTCGCCGTCCGCGGCGAGGGTGATCGTGCGGGTGATCGTCGCGCAGGTCGAGATCAGCACCAGCCGCCGGCGAATCACGTTGGGATCGTTGGAGCCTGCCGCCAGATAAAGGATGACGACCGGCCCGGCCATCGCGAACAAACCGCTGAGCACGCCCGACACCACGCCGAGCGGGAAAGCCACGCCGTTGGCGGTCTTCTCCGACAAGGGATCTGGATTGGGCCGCAGCACCAGCCATAGGCCCGCAAGCACCACGGCCGCCGCAAGCACCGCCGTCAGCACGCCGAGGTCCAGGCGCTTGAGCAGCAGCGAAAACGCCACGATCACCGGCAGCATCCCGGCCAGCAAAAGCATGACCGGCTTTTCCAGCCGCAACTGTTTGCGCAACATCAGCGCCATCGAAATGCTGCTGACGGTGTCGACCAGCCCGACCCAGAGCAGGCCGTCCACCAGCGTGACGGATCCGTTGGCCCCAAACGCTATCAGGAACAACAAGATGGCGTTGAAGACAATCGCGCTTGCGGCGCCGACGATGCCCTTGACGAAATAGGCCAGCAGCGGCAGGGCGAGGAAGATGATGATGACGGCGGGCTCCACGCGCGCGGTGATAGCGCATTTGCCAAGCACCCGCCACTGCCATCAGGCGTAAGGCGGGAGGCTGGAGTTGATTTGCAGACAGCGATGCGAACCCGCAGCTATCACTCGCCGGTCTTTGGCGTGATGTCGTCCGGCAAAGATTGCACCGCTCCCGCCTCCGGCCTCACGCCTGCCGCCTCCTGCTTGGCGATGATTTCTGCCCGTTCGACGGTGAAATGGTCGAAGATGCGCTGGGCGAGTTCCGGCGAAACGCCCGCGACGGCCCTGAGCTGATCGACGCTCGCGAGCTTGACGCCCTTGGGCGAGCCGAAGGTTTTAATCAGCGCCTTCTTGCGCTTGGGGCCGATGCCGTCGATGGAATCGAGGCCGCTGGCGACGGCGTTCTTGCGCGCGAGTTCGCGGTGATACGTGATGGCGAAGCGGTGGGCCTCGTCGCGCACGCGCATCAGCAAGAACAGCGCGGGCGAACGCTGATCGAGCGCGATCGGTTCCTCGATACCTGGCTTGAACACGCGCTCGCCGGTCCACTTCTGCGGGCCGCTGTAGGACATCTGCCAGCCTGCATCAGCTTTATCTCGCGACTTGGCGAGGCCGATCACGTCGATGTCGACGATGTTCAATTCCTCCAACACCTTCAGCACGCGGCCAAGCTGCCCGGCGCCGCCGTCGATCACGATCAAATCGGGGAAGTTGTCTTCCAATCGCGCGCGTACGAGACGTCGGCGCAACACCTCTTCCATAGAGGCGAAGTCGTCGTTGCCCGGCACGGTCTTGACCTTGTACTTGCGGTACTCGCCCTTGGCCGGTTTGCCGTCGATGAAACAGACGCCCGAGGCCACGATGTCGCGGCCCTGCGTGTGGCTGATGTCGTAGCACTCAATACGGTTGGGCACGTTCTCGAGGCTGAGCGCCTCCTGCAGCGCCCGAATCAACCGCTGTTCGCGCTCCAGCGTCTCGTCCTTGACACGTAAAGAGTGCTTGGCGTTGACGTTGGCGAGCTCGAGCAGCTTCACCTTGTCGCCGCGCTGCGGGAACGTGACCTCGACTTTGTGCTCGGCGCGGTCGGCGATCCAGGACGCCAGCGCCTCGGTGCTTTCCAGCGGCAGCGGGATCACGATTTCCTCGGGCGCCGAAAGCACCTGCTGGTAGTACTGCTCGATGAAGCCGCTGAGCACTTCTTCGTCGGGCAGCAGGCTCTGGATTTCGCGCGTGGTTGTGTCGAGCAGCTTCCCTTCGCGGTAGCACAGGATCGCGATCATCGCGCGGTCAGCCTCGCGATAGAAACCGATCACGTCGCGGTCGAACACGCCGCCGTCCTTGACCTCGGCGCGCTGGCGCGAAGTTGTCGCCGCAATCGCCTCGGCGCGGTCGCGCAAGTCTGCAGCGCGCTCGAACTCAAGTTTCGCCGCGGCGTCCTGCATCTGCGCTTCCATGTCGCGCAGCACGCTTTGATCTTTGCCGCGCAGCACGTCCATGAAACTCTTGACCATCTTACCGTATTCGGCGGGCTCGACCTTGCCGGGCACGCACGGCGCACAGCACAAGCCGATGTCGTGGTAAATGCAGGGCCGCGTGCGGTTGGCGAGCGTGTGGTCGCTGCACAGCCGCATCGGAAACGCGCGTTTGAGGACCTTCATGGTCTCGTAGAGCTTGGCGCTGGATGAAAACGGGCCGAGGTAGGTCGCACCGTCGCGTTTGTGCTTGTGGACGATGGTCGCGCGCGGCCATTCGTGGCGCAAGTCGACGCGCACGGACACGAACGTCTTGTCGTCGCCCGCAAGCGAGATGTTGTAACGCGGGCGATATTTCTTGATCAGGTTGTTCTCGAGGATCAGCGCTTCTTTTTCGCTGCTGACGACGACGAACTCGACGTTCGTCGCGCGCTCCATCAGGAAGTAGATCTGGTTGCGGCCGTCGCTGCCGGGCTTGAGGTAGCTGCGGATGCGTTTTTTGAGATCAATCGCTTTGCCGACATAAAGCACTTCGCGCTCGTCGTCGCGAAAAACGTAGCACCCCGGCGCGCCGGGAGCCGCGTCGATCTGCTTTTGAAGAATCGTGATTTCGTCGGTCATGTGTGCCGCGCGCAGCAGCCCGCCGCTAGTTTATACGACGAACCCCGCCGCCGTAAGCAATCTACCCCGCCCGGCGACAGCCGACGGACACAGTTCTGTCAGTCTTTTTGAAGAGTGACGGTGACCGCGCCGCGCCTGCGAATTTCGTCATCCAGCGCGATGTGCAAGTCGCGATAGCCCGGGACACGCAGCACAAGGCCCGTCGCATCCAGCGGCAACTTCGGCGCAAAAAGTTGGGGCTTGGCGTCAATTTGACGCGCGTGCAACCGAGTGCGACCGTCAGCTACGCCGTTGGCAAGCAAATCGGGCCATTGGATCATGACTTCAGAGTCGCAACGGGAGCCGACAATCTGGACCGTTGCGCAAAGCAGGTCGGCGACGGGCGGCGCATCACTAAATGCAACCGCGAGTGAGAACTGAGGTTCGACGACAAAGCCTTCGGGATACCGCTGCTGAATTTTTTCGAGGCGCGTGCCGGTATTGGGCCAACGGTATTCAACCTCAGACCACTGCGTGATTTCGACGCCGCGGTCGACTACTTCCACTTCAGCGAACCAGCATTTGTCGCGGCGATAGTTGGGTACTGCCCAGAATTGGTACTTGCCCGAAGGTACACCTTCGATCCGGTTTCCTTTATAGGGCCAATGAGTTCGTGACGCCTCAAAGCCGTGCGTTGTAGTCAGGCGCAGCTCGTAAGACACGTCCGCTTCCTCAATAGGCGGTTTGAATCGCAACGCGAACGTTTTGCCGAGTTCGATAGTGCGGGTGAGCTCGGCGCCGCTTACTACCCCGACGTTTTGTACCAACAGCGGTCCGAAGTCAGACCCTTCGATGACGGCTTCGTAAGCACCCTCTGGCATAGGTCCATAACCCTTCCAGCATCCTTTGCGGTCGTAGAACCTGGCCCAAACGTCGGAGTGCCTGCGGTCAATCGGCTTTCCGTCCTGCGTGAACCGTAAATTCACGTCACCTGTGCCGGGAGGAAGAAGCTCGATGCGGTGTGTGCCAACTTTGTCGCGCCCATGCGCAAGCAACTCTGGATATCCACCCCTAACCCGGTAACTGCCAAGGGCGTACTTTTCAAAAGTCGCAATTCCTCGGGCGTCGGTGCGTCGATCCGGCAGTCGATCGGTTCCTTCCTCAATGCTGACGATCATATTCGGTTGCGGTATGCCGCGCTTGGTCACAAGTATGCGCAGGTCCTTCTTTGCCAGTTCCAACTTGATCACGGCTGGGTCCTGCGTCCGTTCATTCAGCGTGACAACACATTGCGCAGACGAGATGGACGCCCGCCTGTCATAGTCCGGGTCAGCCACAATCACGTATTTACCGTCGGGCAGTGCGTCGAACGAAAATTCCCCGGCAGAGTCCGTCCGCAACCAGCAAAAATCCTGTGGGACCGGCAACGGCGCAGTCCTCAGACACCGAACGGGCGAGTCAGCGAGCGGTGCGCCGGTGACATCCACGACGACACCGGAAATTGAACCATTGCCAACGATGATTGCAGGGGTGTACCGCACCTCAATGTCATCCTGGCCGATTTCAAAGTCGAAGCGCCAGTTTGGTGGAACTGTCAGGGGAACCTCGTAGGGACGAGCGTGGTGATACAAGTCGCCCTCGCCAGCGGGCTCATGTTGGTAGTGTGCGCCGTCAAAGGCGCTCCAACGACCCGGCGTCAGCAGGAACTCGAAACTTCCCATTTTCCCAACCTGCGTTGCGAGCCGGGGCACTCGCCAGCCAAGATCGTCCAGCGGCCATTGCTTGACCACCATCAAGTTGCCAACGGTGCGCAACCCAACCGGTAAGACAACTTTGATCTTTGCGCTCACAAGGCGCTGCAAACTGAGGTCGTCCAGGTCCGTGACGGTGTTGGCCTTCAGCGCCAAGGGCCCAAAGACAGCATCGGCGTAAGCCGTATAACGAACACGCAGGATGCAGTGATCAACCGGCGGCAGGTCGTCCCAACTTGATGCCTTCGTGGCGCTGCATTTGAGGCCGAAGCGCGCCTGCATAGCCAGTGGCTGCTCTTTCCAACTTCGTATGTTTTCAGCGGGAATGACGTCGACCGCAGCTTCAAGCAGCTGTTTGTTGCGACCGTCGAGCACGCGCAGCTTCAGGGCGGCTTTGCCGGGTTGGGCGCGAAGGGGCTGTTCGACCACGGGCGACGGCGCAGGATCGGGTTGCGGCTTGGGTGGAGGCGGGCGCAAGGGCTTGAGCGGGATGCCGGGGGCGGGGCCGGAGGGTTCGTCGATGGCGCGCAATTCAAGCAGCCATGGCGCGATGAAGCTGACGATCACGCCAAGCGCGATCGCGAGCAGGACGACGAACAGGATGTCGCGTTTGCCGGCCATATGACGCCGACAAGGGAAGAACGGGGTTCGCTTACAGTATAGCGAGGGCGACGCATGCGTCGCCCCTACAAAAAGCCGCTCGCTTACGCGTCGCGCTCTGTTACTTGACCCTTTCCAGCAGGGCCCGGACGCGGGGCAGCGCCTGATCGATATCGGCCATCGAAACCGCGCCGATCGAAAGGCGGAACCAGCCCGTTTCGTCCTTGAGGCCGAACGCCTGGAAGGGCACCACCGCCATGCCCGCCTGATCCAGCAACAGGTCGCCGATCTGCGAATTGGTCTCGAGCTTCTTGCCGCCGAAGCTCTTGCCGATCAGCTTGAGCTGCAGCGAAAGATAAATCGCGCCCTGCGGGTGCACGCAATCGACGGCCAGGCCGTCCTTCTTCATCGCCGCGAAACCATCGTAGAGCGCGTTTAGGCGAATCTGCACCTGCTTGTCCATCACCGCCCGGAACTCGCTGATCTGCTGCGCGTTGTTGAGGAAATCCGCCGTCGCCTTTTGCTCAGCCCGCGGCGCCCAGGCGCCCACGTGGCCCAAAAAGTCACGCATGCGCGCGATCACCGGCGGCGCGGCCAGCACCCAACCCACGCGCAGGCCCGTGCCCGCGAAACACTTGGAGATGCCGTCGAGGTAAATCACGTAAGGCGCGGCTTCGGGCACCAGCGCCACGGGGTTGGCGTGGCGATTGTCGCCGAACACCAGCGAGCCATAAACCGCGTCGTGCAGCAAAAACAGGTTGCGCTTGCCGGCCTTCTCGCGCCGGCGGTTTTCGTCCACGACCGCCTGCGTGATCTCGCGCAGCACTTCGGGTTTGATCACCGTGCCCGTCGGGTTCTGCGGCGAGCAAAGACATAGCAACTGTGCGTCGGCCAGGTGGGGCTTGATCTGGGCGAGCGTCGGCTGGAAGCCGTCCTCGCGCGCGGTCACGATCTCGACGGCCTTGGCCTGCGTGATCCAACTGTAATGGTTGTTATTCCAGCTTGGCACCGCGTAGACGACCTTGTCGCCCGGGTTCAATACGCAGCGATAGGTGCCGTACAAAATCGGGCGCGCGCCGGCGGCGATCAGCACGCCGTCGACGGGGTATTTCACGCCGCACTCGCGCTCGACGAAATCGGAGACCGCCTGGCGCAAGCCGGGCAGACCGTCGCTGGGCGGATAATTGGTTTCGCCGGCGCCCAGCGCCTTGGCGATGCCGTCGCGAAGTGGCCCCGGGATCGGAAAGTACTTGGGGTTGAAGTCGCCGACGGTCAGGTTGCAGATCTGCTTGCCGGCGGCGACAAGTTCGCGCACGCCCGCGGCGATCTTGAGGATCTCGGAGCCCTTGAGGCCCCGCACGTTGTCGGAGAGCGACGCGTCAATTTTGGAAGCAACGCCGAAGTTCAGCGCGGCGGTCTGGGTATCAGTCATGGGATGCGAAACTTTCTTAGCCACGGATGAACACAGATAAACACAGATCAGCGTAAGGTGGAACAACTTGGCCGCAAAAACGCGAAAGCGCAAAACAAAAACATCACGACTTCACTTTTGCGTTTTGGCGCTTTTGCGGCCGAAAATCCGAATACAAGCTTGAGCTATCCCCTGAGTTAGCGGAGGTGTGCGTTAGCGCAACCCCCCAACTTTGTAATTGAGGACAAAAGTTGTCTGAAAACGGGGGATAGATTGTTGGGCGGTTGCTATCATCTCCCCGCTTTCCACGGGGCAAGAGTTGTCCAATGCCGTGGGTGACCTGAAGCGGATTGGCCCGGGCTTTGAGGCCGTCTGTTTCCACGAAAGGCACAAATGCAGAAGGTCGAGACCGCCGTTGCCGCTCCTGCGCGCCGTAAAAAGATCCTGCTGGTTCACCCAAAATTTCCGCCGTCTTTCTGGAGCTTCGGCTTCATCAAGGACATCGCGGGCTTCAAGACCGTCATGCCGCCGCTGGGCCTGTGCACGGTCGCGGCGCTGACGCCGCCGCAATATGACGTTGAGCTGGTCGACGAGAACATCGAAGAAATCAATTTCAACACCGACGCCGACATCATCGTGCTGTCGGCGATGGTGATCCAGGAAGAACGGTATTGCCAGATCGCCGACGAATTCCGCAAGCGCGGCAAGTACGTCTGCATGGGCGGCCCGATCTGCAACGTGGTGCCCGGCCGCTGCCGCCCGCATTGCGACACGTTGTTCGAGGGCGAAGGCGAGTACAACTGGAAGCTGTTCCTCAGCGAGTGGGAAGAAGGCAAGCACAAGGACTACTACGCGCAGGAAGAGAAGATCGACATGCGCGACAGTCCCGCTCCGCGTATCGACCTCTTGAAGCACTCGGCCTATCGCCTGGGCTGCATCCAGACCACGCGCGGCTGCCCCTTCAATTGCGAATTCTGCGACATCATCGTTACTTACGGTCGCAAGGTCCGCGCCAAGCCCATCGAGAACGTCATCAAGGAACTCGAAGCCTGGATCAAGGCCGGCGTGCATTTCGTGACGATCGCCGACGACAACCTGGTCGGCGACCGCGTCTATGCCAAGAAGATGCTCAAGGCCGTGGGCGACTGGAACCGCGCCCAGAAAACGCCGATCAGCTTCTACGTCGAAATGTCGGTCGACTGCGTGCGCGACCCGGAGCTGCTTGAACTAATGCGCTGGGCGAACATCACCGAGGCCTTCCTCGGCATTGAGACGCCGCGCATGACCAGCCTGAAGGAAACCAAGAAGTTCCAGAACGCCGCAACGGACATGGTCACGGCGATCAAGAACATCCAGAGCTACGGCATGGTCGTTGTCGCCGGCATGATCATCGGCTTTGACAACGACGACCTGGCGATTTTCGAGGACCAGTACAAGTTCCTGCAGGAATCGGGCATCCCGATCGTGATGCTGGGGCTGCTGCAGGCCATCCCGCGCACGCCGCTCTATGAGCGCATCGAAAAGGCCGGGCGTCTGCGCGGCGCGGCGCAGGGCAACAACACGCTCAGCTTCACCAACATCGAGCCGATCTCGATGACCTATGAGCAGATGATCAACGGTTATCGCGAACTCTTCGCCAGGATTTACACGTGGGAGGCCGTCGGCGACCGCTGGCTTTCCAACGTCAAGCAATGGGGCAAGCAGGCGGACTATCTCAAGGCAGGCCCGGACAAAAACGGCGAACTGCCCAAGCCGCGCAAGTGGCTGCAGAAGCCGCTTGGCCGCAAGCGGCCGTACCTGCTGCTGGCGACGATGAAAATCTTCCGCTACTACTTTGCGGGCGGCAAGGACAAGCGCCGCTTTGCGATGCGCATGATCTGGGGCACGCTGAAATATGCGCCCTCAGCGGTGATGCAGACCATCAGCTACCTCGCGTATTTCATCCACCTGCGCGAGTACGCCGACAAGGTCGTGGCCAAAGAGTACAAGTTCAACTACATCCTCGACCAGGTCAACACGACCGAGAACAAGTTTGGCGAGGGCGGCCGCATCAACATGGTCAAGCAGGAGAAGCAGACGAAGGTCAAGATCAACGTCAACGACGCCTACAAGGGCGCGGAAGTTTCAGCCGACGTTGCGGCGGACCTCGTCGTCACGAAGTAGGTTGTGGCGCGGACGCCTCGCCCGCGTGAACATCGAATCGAACCTCAACCGGGCCGCTCTCGCGGTCCGGTTTTGTTGTAGAATGCCCCCATGCGTGATCTGGCCAAAGACAGCCCGGGGGCGATCAAAGCCTGGAAACGGCGATGGAAACTCGTCCGTGAAGCAGAGGTCCGCGAGATTCGGCGACAATCTGTCGCTGACAAGTTGGCCGAACTCAATTCCTTGCTTCGATTCAACATCAAGCTCGGGATCAAGTTTGAAGATGAGCCTGGCGACACCTGCTGGGACCAATTGAGGCGCAAACTCATTGCCAAAGAAAAGAAAAGCCGTCGCACCGCAGCCTGATTTGACGGCTGCGCTCAAAGCAGTTTGCCAATGGCTGGCAAGCCTTCAGGTTCCGTTCGCGATCGTTGGTGGAGTAGCGGCGGCGGCATATGGCAGGGCTCGTGCCACCAAGGATGTCGATGCAACCGCGGACCTCGCCGGGCGTGATCTGGAGGCGGCGCTCAAACTGGCAAAACAGTTTGGAATCGAACGGCGTCCGGAGCACGCTGAAACATTTCGTCGCGGCAGCCGTGTGTTGCTGCTTCAGCATGCGCCCACATCCACCAACATTGATGTCGCGCTGGCGCTTTTCGCTATCGAAATGAAATTTCTTGGACGCGCCAGGCAAGTACACATTGATGATTGGAGTTTCCCAATTGCGACGCCGGAAGACATCCTTGTGATGAAGTTGTTCGCGTGGCGCCCACAAGATGTACGAGATATCGAAAACATTCTTGCCGTCCAGAAACGGCTGAATCTGAAGCAGGTACGGGAAGACATCAAGGGGCTGGCAGAGATCATGGAAGACCCAGCGATTGCCGCGCGGCTCGACAGCGTCTTGAAGCCAATGGATGAAAGCTGACTGTTTTTATGTCCTCGCGTTCCCTGACCTGGCTTCCTTTGGCCCTTCTGCTGCTTGTTGCGGCGGGGGCGGGTGCGTGGCTTGTCCTGAAAAGGCCCGCGCGGCCGAACGTCGAACAGGACCTGTGCAGTGGCGCGGCGAGCGAGCAGGTTGCGCGCGGCGGCAAGCCAGACGCCGCAACAGAGAACTCGCCGCAGGACAGCGGCGGCGACGTCGCGCCGCCGCCGGGTAAACCAGCACGCGAGTCAACCAAACCCGGCGACCCGGCCAAACCGCAGCGCGGCGACGGCGAAAAAGACCAGCCCGAGCGCGTCCTTGTCGAAGGAACATCGCAGACCGGCGTGGCACCCGGCAATCCACACGCCGCCGAACTGCCGATTGAAGGTCTCTCGCCCGGCGCGACGGCTGCGGTCAAACAGCCGACGGGCTACACGGCTCTCAAAGGCGCGCTGGAACCCGCACAGTGGGACGAATACTGGAGCAAACGCGGCATGCGCGCGCCCGAAGCCGTCGCGACACCGGTCTCGGGCAAAATCATGTCCCGCGCGACCATCAAGGGCGAAGCGAGCGCAACGGTCGGTTTGATTGTGTTCTTTGCCGAGAGTGAAGCGGTCCTTGCGCCGCTGCTGCCCGTGATTCACGAATTCACGACCGACAAAGATGGGGTGTTCAGCGGCACCGTCAACGCCCCGCGCCGCCCGCCCGCCGACAACGAACGCCTGGCTCTTTACGTGTCAAGTGGCGGCGAACGCAAGATCGTTGGGCTTCCGGTCAGCGGTTTCACATCGGGGGTTAAGAACGACCTCGGCATCTTCTGGCTCGAATTGGGTAAGATCGTCTTTCACTGCAATGCCAAAGCGTTCGAGGGTCACCGACAAGTCGTGTATTCGGGCGGCCTTGATCCGCGGCGTTGGAGCGAGAAGCAACGCATCGAGATGTTGTATGCATTCCCTCGTGCGGATGTTGATGACAGTCTCGATACAACGCTCGCGGAAAGTCAGACAAACTCAAATCACATCGTCTCGTTGTTGATCGATGGCGTTTTTGTGCAGACTCGCGCCACGGGGTACATGAGCTTCAACCGCAGAGGAACCGAATTCACGGTCAAGGCGGACTTCAGCCAGAACATCGTTTTCAACAAAAGCGAGGACGTTTTGTCGGGTCGAATAATTGATGAACAGGGTATAGGCCTGCTCGGCGCAATTGTTCGGATTAATATCAGGGATGAGCAACTGGTTGTCAGTGACCAAACGGGCTACTTTGCGTTTACCGATCTGCCAAAGTTTGACAAGTGCGACATCTTCGTCGAGCACGCCGATTACCTGCCCGAGCGTATCCAAGGTGTGCGGCGCAGCGAAAGTAATCTGACCATCGGCATGACGCGGCCCAAGCCCCGCATAGCGCTCAATGTCATTGACCGCGACAGCGGCCTGCCGCTGCCGACTTTCAGCATTCGCGTGATCGCCGTTGATCCGCTCGCTCCCGACCCGGCGAAGGCCCAGGTGCTGGAGCCGCAAGTGGTCGAGGTGCATGACCCGGACGGGAATTATCTCCTGGTCTGGGATGCGCCGATTCAGTCCATCTGTGTCGAAAAACTCGGCTATATGCCGTTCAAGTACGAGGTCGCCAAAAACAAGCAGCGTCTCGAAACGCCGCTTGAGGTCGCGCTCGCGCCCGGGCGCAAACTCGAAATCCGGCCGCGGGATTACACGGCCGTCGGCGACGCGACGAAGTGGTTCGTCGATCCCAAGGCCGCTGACGGCAGCGAACGTCCCGGCATCTACACCGCCTGGGCCGACCAGACCATCGAATATGAAATCGACTTCGGCGACGCGCCGCCGGCGGGTGCGGCGGGCGGCTATTTCGACCTGATTCTCGGATGCACCAACCACGGCATCATCGACAACAATTACCTGTTCAAGATCGATGTGTTCGTCGACAGCGGCCTCAAGGGTTCGCTCAACGTCAAGGCCGACAGCGCCAACGAACAAACCGGCCGCATCGCACTCGGCGCGCTGAGCGGCAAGCGCCGCGTGCGGCTGGTCTGGAAGAACGACGCCTGGATCGAAGGTCAGCTTGACGCCAATATTCGCTACGCGTCGATCAAGTTCCTGGAAACCGCACCAAAGTAACTATTCGACAAAACGGCCGTCGGCCATGCGCAGGCGGCGGCGGGCGCGTTGCGCCAGCGTCTCGGAGTGCGTGACGATCAGGAAGGTCTGTTTGCGTTCGGCGTTGAATTGCTCGATCAGCGCGAAAATTTCGTCCGCCGTCTTGGAGTCAAGATTGCCCGTCGGCTCGTCACAGAAAACGACCGCGGGTTTGTTGATCAGGGCGCGCGCGAGCGCGACACGCTGGCGCTCGCCGCCCGAAAGGCGTGTGGGCGTGTGGTGCAGGCGCTGACCCAGCCCGACGCGGCCCAGCAGGTCGATCGCGTCGCGCTGCATCGTATCCGCGCCGCTCAGCCAACTAAGGGAGCCCGCGCCGATGCGCGCGGGCATCAACACGTTTTCGAGCGCCGTGAATTCGTTGAGCAGATGAAACGCCTGGAAGACGAAGCCGAATTCCTTGTTGCGCACGCGCGCGCTGGCCTCGGGCCCCATGCCAAGCAGGTTTTTGCCGCGATAGAAAATCTCGCCGGAAGTCGGCGTGTCGAGCAATCCCAGCAAGTGCAGCAGCGTGCTTTTACCGGCGCCCGAGGCGCCGACAATGCCCGCGATTTCGCCTTCGTAGAGCGAGAAATCGACGCCCCGCAGCACGTGCAGTTCCGTGTCGCCGACCACAAACGTGCGCGCGAGTCCGCGGCACTCGAGCAGCGGGATTGCGGCGGGCGTTGAAACGGCTGATGTCTGGATGGCGGGTTCGGTCACTAGGAAACCGGGAAGAACGTACAGGAGGTATCGGCACGAAATCAACCGGCCTTGCGGCGCTTCTGGCCCGAGTTGAATCGGGTCCAACCGGGGCCAAGACGAACTTTCATCTCACCCTTCAATATCGGGCCGATAAGGCCATCGGGCCCAACGCTGCCGCCAATGAAGGTAACGCGTGGAATTTTACGTGCGGTCTTCTTTGGCATAGCTTCTCCTAATCGACGAAGTATAGCACGCGCGTGGATTCGAGTCGTCCATTTACCTCGACATGTACCGCGTACTGGCCGTAATGGAGGTCTTTTGAAAGCTCAACCATGTAGGCAAACTGGTTGTGTTCGCCGCTGAGTAGATAAAGCTCATCACCCCAATCCCATACGACTTCATGTTCGTCGTCTTCCACGCGTACGCGAATGCTGAAGGCCCGCTCCCCGGTACGCAGCCGGATTTCTACGAACACCCAAAACGTCGAATCGTTGGGACGTAACTGGCTGAATGGCTTTCGAAGCACAAACGCGCCCGGCTTGCCGGTGATTTTGCGGCAGGTAAGGCACGCCGTCACAACGCTCATTTCTCTTCCCTGGGCGTGAACAGGCGTTCGAACGAAACCGTCGAGGCCGCCTGCGTGTGCGCGCCGCCGGTGCGGTCGCGGGCGATTTTCACGTGCACGCGGTTTTCCTCGGGCTCGATCACGTAAGCGTGCATGGTGGCCGAATTGTCGCGCGCCAGCAGTTCGGCCGTTTTCAGCGCCGCAAACATGCCATCGACGGTGTCGACATTTTTGTCGCCCGCGGCGGCGTCGTTGAGGGCGGTCAGCCGGGTGTTCGAAAACTCGTACCACGCGGGCGGGTCGTAGGCCTTGGCGGCCCTGGCTTTCTCGATGGCGGCGTCGCGTTCCTCGCGCTTGCGAGTCACAAAGTGATTGGTCGCTGATAAACCGTTTTTGCCGGCCTCGGGCGAACTGAGTCGGAATTCGACGCCCTTGTTGTCGCGCAGGTCGCCGTCAGCCTCAAAAACGACCGTGCGGCCGCGCTTGCCGCCTGCGACCACAATCGCGCCGCGGCGAAAACGCTGGCCCGCCAGCGCCGCATTCATTTCGTCGGCGAGCTTTTGCGCGTTGTTGTTTTTCTCGAGCACGCGGCGAATCAGTTGCGTGCGGACGCGACAGCAGACTTTGTCGGTGTTGTCGCCGTCGCCGTCCTGCACCATGGCAAAGCCGCCGGCCTTGTTGAAGGCGCAATAACCCGCGAGCTGCCCGGGCGCGACCAGCGCGGCGTAGGGCTGCAGACCTTTTTCGGTCTTTTTGTCGGGGAAAATCACCAGCCAGATCGGGCGCTTCAGGATTTCGCCGTTTTCGTCGTAGACGAGGTCGCTGTTGTGGCCGATCAGCTTGCTGTTGCCCGGGCCAATGGCGAGCGTCGAGCAACCCATGCCGACCCACTCGCCCGTGGTTTGCAGCGCGAGGATGTCGGCGAGTTTCACGCCGCGCTTGTACTTGTAGAGTTTGCGTTCATCGTCGCTGAGCAAATCCAGCATGCCCTGCAGCATGCCCTTGGCTTCCTCGAGCGTCGTTTCGTCGAAGTCAAAGCGCATGTACTGTAAATCGGTGATGCCGTCGTAGCTGATGTCGCGCAGCGAGCCGTCGACGTTTTCCGACAGCAGATGTTTGTTGATCATCGCCATGATCGAAAAGCACATCAGGCGGCCATAAGCGTAGCCGCGCTGGCGCGGCGTTCCCCACAACCGCAGCACATCGACGCCGTCGATCTTGGTGATGTCGCCTGTAAGCGCGCCCTTGGGTTTGTCGCCGAGCGCCCACTCGGTGTAAGGGAGGTCGAGGGTGTCGTTGATCATCTCGTCCGTCAGCTTGTTTTGCTTCAGGCGGTTGATCGCGCCCTGGGCGCCCTTGCGGTCTGGGTCGGTCACGCATTCGATGCAGATCGCGCGCAGCAGGTTTTCCGGGTCGATCTTGTTGTCGGCAAGCAACTTGGCGCCGCCTGCCTTGCCGCCGGCTTTGACCGCCTGTGCCATCAGGTCGGTGACGCCCTTGTCGCCACCCGCGCGCCAGATGACGCGGTTGCGCTGGACCTGGTCGAAGCCGAGGCTGTCGAACAGGTCGTAAATCTGCTCCATCGAATTTTTATGGTAAACGCGGCCGTAAACACCCGCGCTGGTGAGCCCACCGGCGATCTTGGCCTGCAACCCGGCCTTGGCGTCCTGGGCGGATGTCGGCACGGCTGATGCCGCGAACAACGTGGCTGCGACGATCCCGATGATGACGATGCGATAGGTCATTCGCTCGAAGGGATTAGGGACTAGGGATTGGGGATCAGAACGTTCTGCTCCCTGATCCCTAAACCCTGCACCCTAACCCCCGTACCTGCAGCCTTGATACGTCCCGCGCCGCTTCAACTCGTCGGTAATCAGGCCCACGATCTGCAGCTTGCTTTTGCCCCATTGCGGCGCAAGCACGCCGGGGCTCGAAATCTCCCCCACCAGCCGCTGGATCGCAGTCGTTGGCGGCATGCGCTCAAGGCAGTCCGCCGCGAGCCCGACGTGCGTCGCAAGCTCCGGCGCCGCGTAGCTGCCCTCGCGCCAGTCGCGCGCCAACTGCGTGTTCTCGTACACGTAGCAATGGTGGAATTTCAGGCTGTCCGGCTTCAGCCGCGCGCATTCGTCGATCGATTGCCGCACCATCTCCGGTGTTTCGCCGGGCAGGCCGCATATCAAATGCAGGCACAAGTGCACGTCTGGCGCAAAGCGCCGCGCGAGTTCAACGGCGCGCACCGTATCAGCGTGGTCGTGGGCGCGGTTGACCAGCCGCGCGGTTTGGTCGTGCATCGTCTGCATGCCGTATTCGACGCAGACCAGCCGGTCTTCGCGCGTGTAACCCTGGATCAGCCGCAACTTGGCTTCGTCGATGCAATCGGGGCGCGTGCCGATGCTCATGCCCACGACGTCGGGGTGGGCCATGCACTCGTCGTAGAGCTTTTTGAGGCGCTCGACGGAGTCGTAAGTATTGGTATAGGTCTGGAAGTAGGCCAGGAACTTGGTGGCGTTGAACTTCTCGCGGTAGAAGCGCATGCCGTCATTGAGCTGGCGCGAAAGCTCGGGGTCGCCCTTGCGCAGGGCCGGCGAAAAGCTGGTATTATCGCAGAAGGTGCAGCCCCCCGTGGCCTTGCTGCCGTCGATATTCGGGCAGGTAAACCCCGCATCCAGCGTCACTTTGTACGCCGCACGGCCTACCTTGCGCTTTATCACGGCGCTCATGGGAAGGTAGAATGGCGGGCGTCTTAGATCGGTTGCTGGCGTTTCGAGTGCTTGCATGCTGAAACCTGGTATCCCTTCCCCTGTCCGCGGCCTGGCCAGTATAGGCGCAATACTTGCGCTGTGGATGGCCATTTCCGGCTGCACCAGTGCGGCGTTTTTCATCGCCTCGCCGGTGCCGCCGGAGAAACTGCCGGAATACACGCTTGAACTTGAGCTGCGCGGCGAGCCGGCCTACGACCCCGACGGCTACGAGGTTGTGCTGGGCTTTGACCTGCGCGCAAACGGCGAGTTCGCCTACAACGCCATTGTGCAGGAAATCGTACAGGAAACGGTTTACAGGCGCGAAGACGGCAAGCAGTTGCGCGAGACGCTGGCGCTGGTCGAGGCCTTTGAGCTCGCGCGCGTCGGCATCGACAACGACAGCAAGGTGCGCTACCGGCTCAAGCCGTTCCAGCGCGACCGCCACTACGAGCGCGGCTACAGCGCGCTGGGCTCGACGATCCACGGCGCCGAGGTTTTCCGCGTCGTGCGTTATTACCCGGCCTTTGTGCGCGACGCGGACTGGTCGGCGCTGGGCTTTGCGCACCTGCCGGGCAATCGCGAGGGCACGATCCGCACGGACATTCCCAAGAACTTCAACGAGCGCCACCAGCGCGGCTACATCATCGAGGGCGCGATTCTGCAGGACGACCGTGCGCGCTCGCACTGGTACTCGATGCGCTATTCGTGGAAGCGCGAGGACGGGATGCCGACGGCGGATTTCGCGTTTCGGCGCGACGCGCGCCCGCCCGACGAGTCGGCGTGGCTGTCGCGTGTGCTCGACAAGGGCATGCGCGAAGCCGGCGCAGGGGAATAGCCTCCAATTCAGAATGCAAAATTCCAAATGCAAAATGGAACCGCCGAAGCAGTCCATTTTGAATTTTTCATTTTGAATTACCGGCCGACGGTGGCCCCACCCACGTTCGAGCGGGGGTTTTCGACTACCGTTGGACTCGGGCTGGGGCCGCCAAGGCGGATTGCGCCCGTCATCATCAGCACCGTGAAAACCAGGCCGATCACGCCCATGATCGCGCCAACAAAAGCCATCTGTGAGCTGCGGCGGGCGACCCTGCCCACGTGTTCCTCGAGGCGGTTGAAATAGCGGCCCTGCTCGCGCTGCAACGCCGCCATCTGCGCGCTGTTGCGCCGCGCCATGTCCTGGTGGTAGCGGCGCATGGACTTGCGGCCGAGTTCGGCGCTCTTGAGCTGAAGGGACACACCTTTGAGGTTGGCGCGCTGGAAATTCTGCAGCGTCTGGGCCTGTGCGTCGGCGCGCGCGTTGGCTTGCTGGTTGGCGACGCTGATGTTTTCGACCATCACGCGCACCTGGTCGCTCTGCGCCTTGGTTTCGAGGCCGTTTTGCTCAAGCTGGTCGGTCAGGCGCGAAAGCGCGTTGATCTGCTGTTGCGCCTGTGCGGGCATCGAAGCCACGGCGTTGATGAAATCGGGCAGGGGCCGCAGGGCGTCCACGAACACGCGATGCGCGTCGGCCTGTTCGTCCATCGCCATCTTGAGCGCCGCGAGCGCGCGATTTTGTTCCTCGCCGTTGGGAATCATCTGCTGGAGCAATGTCGGCAGCGCGGTCAGTGTTTCAATCAGGCGCGACTGGCCAAGGGTCTGCGCGTGCAGGCGCTGGCCGAGGCCGCGGACGTGCGAGGCGAGGTCCTGGAAACCGTTCTTCATTTCAACCAGCGCGCGCGTGCGCACGGAAACGCCAGCCCCACCGACAGGCGCAAGCAGGCGGCTGTTGAGCGTCGCGACGTCTTCGGCGCCGATGACGCCCTCGGCCTCGTGAATCTGCAGGGGGTTCATGGCCGGGTTATCGCTGGGAAGCATGTAAACAACGGTGTCTTCGCCGATGTCCTTGGCTACGGTGACAGGCTTCTTGAACAGGCGCGTGATGAATTTAATAAACATGGCCGACCCCCGCGGCGCGACATTGCGCCATGTCAGGGTTATCGGAAGTACGCCGCTGTAACCTTTAGGCAATTGGAACGGCATTCAACCGCAGAGTCGCGGCGACGCGGGGAAAGGCTTAGGAGCAAAGACACCTGCACCTCACGCAGAGGCGCAAAGAACCTGAACCCTGTTTCCGTTGGTCAACGAGAAGAGTCTGTGATTTCATATAGCTATGTCAGAGCCAGCCGCCCAACCAGCAATTAGCGGTTCAATGCGGCGCGAGCGTTGGCCCTGGTCAAAGCGCTGGAAGCTGCTGGCGCTGGCGAGTATCTCGGCCCTGTGCACTGTCGCGTGTATTTTCCTGAAATCACTCGATACCTCTCCCACGATACCGCCTGTGTTTTTTTACATCGGGTTCACGATTTCGCTGGCCGGCTCGGTCACAATGATGTCGCTTTGCATTTGGCCCGACGCATGGATTGCCGGGCTTCGCAGCCTCGGCTGGTCAAGCGCTGGAGATCGCGGCATTACCCCAGCCCGATCAGAGCCTTCCGCCCCCAAAACCTAGCAGTTGTCGGCGTTTATCCGTATTCATCGGCGGTGAAATTAGATCGCCGCGCTGCCGTGTTCGCCGGTGCGGATGCGGATGACGTCGTCCAGCCGCAGCACCAGCACTTTGCCCGTGCCGACAACATCGTCGCCGGCGGCCTTGAGCACGGCGTCGATGGTGGGCTGCAGGAAATTATCGTTGAGGGCGATCTCAAGTTTGATTTTGCGGAAGGTCTCGATGTCGAGTTGCTCGTTGGCGACGTCCTGCGTCGCGCGCTGGTGGCCGGTGCCCAATACCTCGGTGATTGTAAAGCGAAACACCTCGGCCTGTGCCAAGGCCTCCTTGACGGCGTCAAGTTTCTCGGGCGCGATAATCACCTGGACGAGTTTCATGGAAACTACCTAACGCGAAGGAGCGAAGAAACGAAGAAGATCGCGAAGGAGACCCTCATGAAATTCCACCAGACGGATTCAGTTGATGGAGCAGCACTCTTGCTTCATCTACTGAAGAGCCAATTCTTGAGTGGAACTCACCCTCATTCTTGATGATGTCGTTGTTGTGGAGCAATTCGTTGAGGGAATTGTTGATGATCATCATTTCAACGTCCGTGATCTCGATGGTAATCACACCTTTGCGTTTGGAAATCACTCGCATTGGATGCCTTTCTTCGCTGCTTCGTTCCTTCGCGTTCAAGCGGTTCAGCTTTTAAAGTCGATCCGTTCCACATTCGACATCGGCATCAGGCGCTGGCCGTCAGCGAAGCTGCGAAGCCCCACGCCGCAAACCAGCCCCGGCAGCACGGCGCGAAACAGCGTCGTCTTGCCCTGCAACACCGGCTTCGACTTCGCAAACTCCGTCAGCAGGTAAAACATGGGGCACAGGCCGGAAATCGTGCGGCCGCCGCGCAACGTGACAAACGCGTCGACCACCACGCCGGGCTCGCCGAATTCAATGCTCGCGATTTCGCCAAAGGGCACGAACTCGAGGTTGTCGTGGCGCACGATTTCGAGGCTGCCCGCGGTCAGCGAATCGGCGTCGGTGAACGCCTCGGCCATCGCCGGCTCTTTCTCGGGCTCGCCCTTGCGCCGGCGCACATGGATATTGGCGCGTTGCGGCGACCAGATGCCTTCCTTCTTCATGTCTTCCCAGCGCTGGCTGAGTTCGGCGGCGAGCAGCGTGACGTCGCTCCGTTTATCGAGGGGTAGTGTGTCCTGCCAGCGCGTGACAGCGTCGGGCGAGCCTTGCGGCAGGCCTGGTTCGGTAATCAAAGCGACGACATCGGGGCGAACGAGGCGCGTGAAAGCCAACTGCGCCAGGCGCTGGCGTCGCGCGGGTTTAATCGCTCCCTCACGGGCGGATCTGACCAGGATGTCGTACTCTTCGACGTCGAAGGTGAAATACGTGCGGCGCATGGCCGCGACGTATTCTGTGGTCACGCCGTCGTCTTCGGGCATCAGCGCGTGGGCCTGCTTGATGTGGCGCACGCCCGCAGCCTGGTCGCCAATCAGAAAGGCCGTGCGCGCGCGCAGCAGGTGGCCGACGCCGGACTTGTCGTCTTCCTTCAGCAGGGCGTCGAGGAGTTTCGCGGCCTCGGGCAATTTGCCCTCGTCGAGAGCTATTGAGGCAAGATTGAGGCGCGTGGCGAAGTGTTTGGGCTCGGCGAGCAATATCTGCGTGTAACGCTGCACCGCGCCGGCGACGTCGCCTTTGCGGTGAAGCTCCAGCGCTTCCTGAAGCAGGTCATCGGTGTCCATGGGCAGCTTCTATCAAAAGAAAAGGGCCGGCGAACCGGCCCTGTCTTTTTACCTAGGCGCCCAAGGGTCATCCTTGGGTGTTTCTTTGGGCGTTTCTTTCGGGGCGTCTATGGGAGGCAGCGGCGCGACCTCCTTGGGCTTTTCGCCCAAGCGCAAGTACCGGTAGTGCACCTCGAGCGTCAGGCAATTGATCGCGGTGCTGTAAACGCGCCCGCCGGCGACGCCCCAGGCATCGACGGCGTCCCAGCTTCCGTGTTCGTCCAGGGTGTCCTTGGTCGAGCCCTTGTCTTCCGCGCGGAAACCGCGCTGGTTGTCCATCAAAACCTTGGAGATCGCAGTGTCCCACTTCTTCCAGTAAGTGTCGCCCATCTGGTAGAGCGCCAGCGAGGCATAGTACCAGTAATAATAGTCGATCTTGTGATGTTCCCAAGCCGGCAGAGTTTCAAGGCAGGCGCTCGCCTGGGCCTTGAGGTCGCGGTGTTTGGCGTCCCACCCAACCTGGCCCATTACCAGTCGCGAATAGATGTTGATCGCGTCCATCGAGGGATTGTTGTCGTAGTCCTGGCTGGCACGCAGGCGCGCGTTGTTGCCGGCGGCTTCGTTGTAGCCCGTCTTGGGAAAACCCTGGTACTGGGCTGTAACGGCATCCAGCCACTTCGAGGCGTCAGCGAAAGACCGCTCGTATTCGGCATCCAGGCCGGCCATCTTGGCGCTCTTGAGCGCGCTGATCATCCAGCCCGTCACGCTGGTGTCGTTGACGCCCGGCTTTACGCCATAACGCCAGCCCAGGCCGGGGTTCTGCGCGTAAAGGATAAACGCCACGGCTTTGTCGCAGATGCCCTTGAGACCGGCGTCGCCTGTCAGCCCGTATATTTCGCAGAGCGCGGCCGTGCAAATAGCGTGGTTATAGACGAAGTGGTCACTCTCTTTTTCGCCAAAGCAGCCGTCGTTGCCTTGCGCCTTGCGCAAGTACGCTGCCGCAATACGGCAGGTCTCCTTGTAATCGCCCTGCTTGTGGTCGTAGCCCGCTCCGGCAAACGCCAGCAGGGAGAGCCCCGTCAACCCGATGTCCACCGCCTTGTCCGTCCAGCCGCTGTCGGCCCCGGGCTTGCCGGGCTCAAGGAACTCAATGTGGTAGGTCTTGCGTGCGTTGACGCGCTTGGTGTCGGCGCTGAAGGTCGTGCTGCTCCAGTAGCCCTCGACATTCTGGTGGTCCTTCAGCCATTCGAGTGCAGCTTTGACACGGTCCAGTTTCACGCCGCCGCCGCCGCGCGCGCGCCGGCTTTCAAAGCCGCCCTTGCCGCCGCGACCACCGCCTCCGCCACCGCCACCAAGGCCGACGGCAGACGTAGTAGAGTTGCGGTTGGGATGCGGCGACTCCGAGTTTCCGTCGTCTTTAGGAGGTTCGGCCAGGTCGCGGTTGGGCTTGTCCGTCGGGTCTTCGTTGACGTCGGTCGCGTCATCGACGATACGAGGATCCTCGGTCGGGTCCTCGCCGACCGGTTCGTCCTTGGGATATTCGACGGGCTGTTCGGGTATGCGTTCGGGCCGCGGCGGAACCGGCGGCACTTCCTTGGGCGGCGGCGGATCCTCTTTTTTTGGCGGCGGGTCTTCTTTCTTCGGAGGCGGCGGCGGATCTTTGGGATCGGCCCGCACCGGCGCAACAACCGCGCAAGACAGGAATAACGCCAACAACGCCGCAGCAGCGGCAAAACGTCCACGCATGGGTCGCTCCTTACCCGGTTCGGTGGGATATGGTTGTCGGCGGGATTATAGCAGCGAAGCGTGCGAAATGTCGCACGCTTCGCTGAACGTTCACCTAATTCTTCTGGGGCACTGGGGCCAGTTGGCCCTCCACGGGCAGCCCCATCTGTTGCCATTCGCCAACTCCACCGCGGTAATCATGGATGTTGGTGTATCCCAGTTTGTCGACCAGACTGGCCGCACGTGTCGATGCATCTCACGTGTAACCCGATCAGTAGAACACCAGCATGGCGTTCTTGTCGGCAGGCAGGCCCTTGCCTGCCGCAGCGTCCGGAATTGGCAGGCTGGTGCTGCCCTTGATATGCAGGCGGTCGAAACTGGCGGTACTGCGGTTGTCGTAGAAACCCTTGACCGCATTTCGAGCCAAGGCCTCCTGCAGCTCTTTGACGGTAATCTCGCGAACCATGGTCGTTACCTCCGTCCATATCAACAGCGCTTCGTTTGCGTTTATTGCGCGCACTTATGTAAAGGGTAGACTTTACATATGTCTGCGAAGAATGTCCACAAAAAAGCATTGGCTTCACTGTTTGCCGCGGCAAGTTATGCTCATCGCGCCGTATGGAAAATTGGACCGGCCAAGTCTATCATCACTCGTAGATGAGAGACCGGCGGGCACAAATTCGCCGCAGACCAAAGGTTAGGCCAAAGCGAGAAGATAGCGAGAGAGGGCATCAGCCATGGCAGACCCCAACGAGAAATGGGAAGACAACGTAGCGGGCAAGTGGTACGTGGACAAGACGTGCATTTTCTGCGGCCTGTGCCCGCAGCTTGCGCCCAATAATTTCAAGGAATCGGACGACGGGACGCACGACTACGTCTACAAGCAGCCCGAGACGCCCGAAGAAATCGCCCAGTGCGAGGACGCCATGGCCCAGTGCCCTGTGCAGTCTATCGGCAACAACGGGTAGTGCAGCGTGCCACGATCTAACGCGCCCCGCTTGCGGGGCGCGTTTTATTTGATGGCTTGGAGCCTGCGCACGAAATCCGCTGGCGGGACAAAATTTTCAAATCGGTGAAGTTCTTCGCCGTCGGGCCGCGCGACAATCACCAGCGGAATGGCGTTGACGCGCACTTGTTTGACCAGCGATGCGTGCTCCTTCACATCGAGCCTGAGCTCGATGAAGCGCTGCGAGATCAATTCTGCAACAGCTGATTCTGGATACGTCACGGTATCCATTTTTGAGCAGGCGCCTCAGCCGTGGCCGTGGATGTAGATCAACAACAGTCTGTGTTCCGCGGTGGCACGCTGAATCTGCGCCCGCATCTCGGGCGAAAAACCCGCCAACGGAAGCCGCGCGCCATCGGCCGGCGCCACGATGCCCAATGACTTCACCGATTGCGGCGAATAGCCCAGCGCCTCGATAGCGTGGAACATCTCAGTGACAGACACTTCTGCCGGCGCGTAGTGGACGGCAAACGTGTCCGTACCGAGGTTGACTTCGAGGGACTTCACCCCGTGGAGCCCTTCCAGGGCTTCGTGGACCGAATCCGGTCAGCCGCCTCACGTGATGCCCTCGATGCGGGTCATCCCGCTGACCTTGATGAAGGCGGTTTGCAGCCCGGACGCCATAGAATCCCCTCCGGTCGTCGCGCTGCTGCAACCGACCAGCAGGGTGAGCAGCGCCGTAAACATGGCTGATAGCCTCATGCCCGACATGATTTTTCTCCAACTTCGACAGTTTGGCCGGCGAGCTTACGCTTCGCGTTCTGTTACTGCACGTTCTATCCTCCGCCGCCATGCCCGAACGCGACCTCACACCTTACGTTATCCCGCAACTCGCCAAACCCGATGATGGACCCCATCCGCGCTACGACTTCGCGCGGATCTTCGGTAACGATCATCCCGTAGAACTAGAAATCGGCATCGGTAAGGGCCGTTTCATCATCAATCAGGCGATGACGCGGCCGGACACCAATTTCATCGGCATCGAATGGGCCAACCGCTACTACCTCCTCGCCGCGCGCCGTGCCGCCGGGCGCTCGCTGCACAACTTGCGGCTATTACGCGACGATGCGGCGCACACGGTACGCGAGTCGCTGCCGGACCGCTGCCTCAATGCGCTGCATATTTATTTCCCCGACCCGTGGCCGAAGACGAAGCACCACAAGCGTCGGCTGGTGCAGCCGTGGTTCGCACGCGAGGCATCGCGTGTTTTAAAACCCGGCGCGCGAGTGTTCCTGGCGACCGACCACGAGGATTACGCGCAGCAGATGGAGCAGGTATTCAAGGACGACCCTGATTTCGCGCTGATCAGCCGCATGATCGGCGAAGATGCGCCCGAGGGGATCACGAACTGGGAGGTGAAGTTCCGCGCGGAAGGGCGGACGATGTTCAAGTTCGAGTTCGCGCGCAAGTAGGAGAGGGGATATGGCGCTGAAACCACTGTCTTTTGTCATCTGCCGGAAAGTGATGCGCAAGCGGCCACCGCTGTCGTTGAACCGGGTCTTTGTTAAGGCGCATCGCAACTTGATGGTTCTGAGCGCGTTTTCGGAATTCGGACCGACTGATGAGCCCTTCACCACGTTCGTAAAGTTGTTAGGTCCCGATGGGCAACACATTGACTACAGCGATCCACACTCGATTCTTGCCAATCGCGAGTACTCTCAGGTCGCGTTTGTGTTGACGAATATGACATCGTTAGCAGGCCCGCACGAAGTTCAGTTGTTCGCAAATAATGACCTTGTTGCGGTGCGGACCATCCCGTTAACCTAATGCCATGAGGAAGAATGCCAAAAAGAAGCGCTGCTTCGTTACCGTCTACAGCATCGGCAAAGACGGTAAGGAGACGTTTGAGACCCGCGAGTCACGCGTGCATTCCGAGGTCGTGAAGCCGGCCGCCAAAGCCGCCAAACGCTCCTACCGCAAAGCTTCCTGAGTGATCGCGCCGTGATGCCGTTGTTACCCGCATCCCAAGCCCGCTTGTTGACCCCCGCCGCCCCCGCTGGTTTAATATTCCCGCGTAGAATCCCCGACTTACCGGGCACAGGACCGGATGCTTCGCCCCGCTGGAGAAACCGATACATGCGCTTGACTTTGGCCGCCGCACTCGCGGCAGTAGTGATGCTTGTCGCCGGTTGCACAGACACGGAAGCCCGTCTCCAGAATGCGAAGCTGCAGGCTGAGATCGATGCGCTCAAGAACAAGTCCGGCGGCGGCAACGACGACCTGATCAAAGCGATGCTGCTTAGCAAGAACGACGACACCGGCGGCAATCTCGCCGAATTGCGCAAGAACATCGCGTCCATCAGCGGCGACCTTACCTCGGGCCTCAAGAGCCTGAACAAGGAAGTCGCCGATTCTTCCAGCGATTCGCGCAAGCGCCTCGATTCACTCGAGACCAAGCTGGACAAGGTCAAGGAACTCGAAACCTCGCTGGTCGCGCTCAAGAGCATGGTTGAGACGCTCGAGAAGACCGCCAAGGCCGTCGACCCGAACCAGGTGCTCGAACTCAACAAGCAGTTGTTGCAGGCGCAGGCGGACCTGCGCGCCGAACAGCTTGCTCGCCAGGCGGCGGAAACTCGCGCGGTCGAAGCCGAAAAAGCCCGCAGCGATTCGCAGATCCTGCTGGCCGCGGCGCAGCACGAACTCGACGAACTCAAGGCGGGCAAGGCCAGCGGCATGCCCGAGTACAAGAAGCTTAAGGCCGACTACGACGCGCTGAAGGCCAAGCTTGAGCAATCGAACAGCGACTACAAGGCGCTGGAAGAACTCAACCGCCGCCTGCGCGAAAGCAACGACCAGATGCGCGCCGAACTACGCAAGCGCGGCGTCGAAACCCCGCCGGAAGTCAGCGGCCCCAGCACGCCGACTCCCACGCCCGTCACGGACAACCCGGGCGTGGAGAAAGCCTATGCTTTCACCGGCAAGGTGGTGAAGGTGCAAAGCGGCGCCAAGCCGAACTCACCCAGCCTCGTGATGGTGGACATCGGGACCGGTGAAATTCCGCCCGAGAAGTCGGAACTGATCGTGCTGGATTCGAAGAACAACAAGATCTGCCGCCTGGTGGTGCAGAAGCTTTTCCACGAGGACGACAACGCCGACAAGAAGGTCAACCTGATCGGCTGCAAGACGCTGGACGAGAACCCGGTGAAACCCGTGGCCACTGATGACAAGGTCGTTTGGGTGAAGGCCGAAGCCGGCGGAAAGTAGCCGTTCCCCGCGACTTAAGAACAACCGGCCTTCAAGCCGGTTGTTTTCTTCCCCCGCAGAAACGTGAGGCCCTTATGCGCCTGCGCGGACTATTATTTTTGACGCTGATTGGTTGCGTGAGTACCGGTTGCGCAATGCAACCCATCGGGGGGCCACGTCAATCTGCGTTGTACGGCGTTATCCCATCAACCCCACATGCATTTCAGCCTTGGGAGAGCAAGCCGGAACCGACCATCGTCACTGTTGGCGTTGATGCTGATGAAACCAGCGTCCCGCCTGTCGGCAGCCGCCTTGTGGGCGCATTCATGGCGAAGAAATACTTCTTCGAAGTCGCGTCACATGTGCACGTCAACAACCGGGACGACGCGCCCGTTTACCAACTTGTTTGCAGTTTTCACGGCGACAACCGTGAACTCGGATACGTGCAGGACGTTGAGTGGGTGGTGTTCGATCCAGTAACGATTACCCCGGACCAACGGGACTTTAAAGGCGCGGTGGTCAAAGTGCAAAGCAGCGCCAAGCCCAACTCACCGAGCCTGGTGATGGTCAACATCATCAATGGTGAAGCCCCGCCCGAGATGTCCGAGCTGATCGTACTGGACGACAACAAGCGGATTTGTCGACTGGTTGTCCAGAAATTGTTCCACGAGGACGATAACAACGACAAACCGGTGAACCTCATCGGCTGCAAGGCCGTTGACGAAGATCCCGTCCGACCTGTCATGGAAGGCGACAGGGTCGGCGGCCCAACGGCTGTTCCCCTCGCGCCTAGAATCGCATTTACCGGACCGCTTCTCGAAATTCGCCGACCGTGCCCAACATCCATGATCGGCAAGGAAGTCGGCATAGATTGGCCGCCGATCTCTGCCCCGGCTAACAACACCGATGTGATTGTTTTCAACCGAAACGGGTATGTCGCTCGCTTGCGAATCGAATGGTCGCTTTTAGGCGGCAACGGAGGGCCGCTTTGGAGCGTTGCGACAATCCTCCACGAACCGCTGGGCAGCCTTCAGAACTGCATCGTCGTTCCTGCACCTGAAAGCCCGAAGGGCCGATAGATCTGGCCTGGACGCCAGTAAGCACAGGCCTCCGGCCCGTGGGTGTAGCAACCACCCACGCGCGAAGACGGGCGTGTTACCCCTCTTTAACTCACGCGCAACGAGCCTTGCGCCGTATTACAATTGCGGTCGAAGGCCGGTAATGTTGGGCGTATCGCCATATCGGAGATGCTGATGATCCTCCTCAAGAAGCACACTCTCGCCGCAATCCTTGCTCTTCTCTCTCTTGCGGCGCCGCTTGGCGCGCAGGACGACGAAGAAAAGGGCCCCGCCGAAGAAGCCGCCAAGCTGATGGACCGCATCACCAAGCGCCCCGACAAGATGTGGGACTACACGTTTACGCTCCGCCGCATGGCCGAGGGCGAAAACAAGGCAACGCTGCTGACGGTCTACGAAAAAGGCCTCGACCACGAGAGCCCGCACGTGCGTCTGGCCTGTGCGCGCCTGGTGGTCTCGGTCGGCACGCCCACGGCGGCGCTCGAAACCCTCGGCGAACTCGTGAAACTCGAAGACTCCGCGATTGTCGAGCCCGCGGCGATGTTGCTCGCCGACCTCGCCGAAGAAGACGAAGAAATCAACGCCAAGTTGCGTGCGGCGTGGCAGTCCGGCGGCAAGCTCAGCATCGGCGCGCGCGTGGCGCTGTGCGAAGCGATGTTCGCATGCACCGGCGAAAAGCTCGCGCTTGAACAGCTGCGCGAGTTTCTTTCCTCGGGCGACCACGAACTCGTGGCGCGCGCGAGCCTCGCGCTGGCCGATCTCAACCAGACCGCCGAAATCCAGGGCCGCATGGGCCTGCTCAAGCGCGAGCCGGGCCCCCTGGGCCGCCTGGCGCGCACCAGCGTCGAGGTGCTCGATATCCGCGCAACCTGCGACGCCCTGCGCAAGGGCGCCAACGACATGGTCGAACCGTTGCTGGTCGCCGAGATGCGCCAACTGATGAAACATTATGTCGACCCGGGCTTCAGCTACGGCAACAAGACGCTGGACCTGAACGCGAGCAACCTTGTCGATAACGCGGGCCGCGCCATGGCGCGCGCCGTCGACGATTACAGCGAGCTGCTAACCGCCGAGGAAATCCGCGAGATGGAAGAGGATTCCGCGGGCCGTTACGCCGGCATCGGCGCGATCGTCGGCAAGCTGCCCGACGACCCGTACATCAGCATCACCCAGCCCATCTACGAGGGCCCCGCCTATAAGGCGGGCCTGCGCAGCGGCGACCGCATCGTCGCCGCGCTCGACAAGACCGGCCAGCGTGTGGACCTCGCGAACATCGAGGTCGACGACGCCGTGCAGTTCATCCGCGACCGCGAAGGCACCACGGCGACGATTTTCGTCAAGCGCCGGGGCACGGCCAACGAGCTCAAGTTCGAAATCAAGCGCGCCATGATCGCGATGGACACGGCACTGGCCGAGATGCTGCCGGGCAACGTCGGCTACATCCGCCTGACGAAATTCGGCAGCAACAGCCACAAGGACATGGAACGCGCCCTGCGCACGCTGCAGCGCATGGGCATGAAGACGCTGATCCTGGACCTGCGCGGCAACCCCGGCGGCCAGCTCGAGGTCGTGCTCAAGATCGCCGACAACTTCCTCAAGCGCGAATCGAAGATCAGCCACACCGGCGGGCGCTGGGGCATTTATCGCGGCACGCAGCCGCCGTTTCGCTCCGAGGGCGGGGCGTACACTGAAATTGCCATGACGGTGCTGATCGACGAGGACAGCGCCTCGGGCAGCGAAATGCTCTCGGGCGCGCTGAAGGACAACAAGCGTGTGACGGTGATCGGGCAGCCGACATTCGGCAAGGGCGTGGGCCAGACCTTCTTCGAGCTTCGACCGGAGCGCGCCGACCGCACCCTCAAGCTGACCGTGTTCTCGTACTTCCTGCCCTCGGGCATCAACATCGACCGCCACAACGGCGTGGGCGGCGTGACGCCGGACATCCGCGTCGACCCGGAGTACCTCAAGCCCTGGGAGTTCTACGCGCGCGAAAAGCTGATTTCCGGCGGCAAGCTCGACGATTACCTCGACGCGCAATACACGGGCGAAGGCAAGGCGGCGCTGATGAAGCTCGCTGACTTCGACGGCAAGGACATCACGAAATGGCCGAAGTTCGAGGACCTCTACGCAAGCCTCAAGACAAAGCTTGGCCGCGAAGACGTGCGCCGCGAGTTACGCTATCGCCTGCGCATCCGCGTCGCGGACGACCGCGGCGTGGAGTTCGTGAACAACTACCAGGACGACAAGCAGTTGCTGCGCGCGATCAAGGAAGTGATGGCCAAGGCGGGCCAGGACCCGAAGTCCGTGTCCGAATACGCCGCCGTGATGAAAGACTAAAGCAGCAGATAGCTTAGCGGATACCAGATGGCGACCAGCCGTCTGCTTTTTGCTATCTGCTATCTGCTATCTGCTATCTCTGGCTATATTGCCGCCGCATGAAGAAGCATCTGTGGACCCTGATTAAACGATTTGCGCCGCTGGCCTTTGGGCTGGCCGTGCTCGTCTACCTGTTCGCGTTTCGCTACAGCATCGAAGACAGCGTGCGCGAAGTGCAAGTCAAGGGCCCCGACGGCAAAGGATTAATCCAGATCGTCGAGGGCGGCAAAACCCAGTCGGTCCCCCATGATGAAGTCGTCTTGACCGGCCAGGACAAAGGCCGCTGGACCAAGCCCGGCATTGTCAGCGTTGTCAAACGCGTGTCCTTGAACGAACTGGCGCTCGCCATCGCCCTTTGCGGCGCAAGCTTCCTCGCGACGGCGTTGCGGCTGCAATACCTCGTGAGCCTGCTGGGTTATCGCGTGGGTTACGTTCGCTGCCTCGCCTACACCTTCATCGGCCAACTTTACAACACGGCCATTCCCGGGGGCGCGATCGGCGGCGACGCGGTCAAGGCGCTTTATTTGTCGCGTCACACCACGGGCAAGGCCCACGCCTTTGCCGCGGTTCTGGTCGACCGTATCTGCGGCCTGTTCACGCTGGCCACGCTCGCGCTGGTGATGCTCGCGCCGTCGATCACCGAGCCCTCAATGGCGACTGCGGCCATGGTAATCGTCGCGTTTTTGCTGGCGGGCAGCGTCGCGGTCGTGCTGATGCTCTCGCGCCGCGTGCGTGCATTGTGGCCCGAACAATGGCGCAACAAGCTGCCGCTCAAAGGCGCGATTGCCAACTTCGACCAGGCCGTGCAGATTTATCGCGGCCGCCTGGGCGGCATTGCGCTTGCGCTAATAATCAGCGTGCTGCCGCAACTGGGCTGGATTGCGATGCACGTTGCGCTCGGCCAGGGCATGGGGATTTCGAACATCGGCTGGATGGATTACTTCGTGCTGGTGCCGGTGTCTGGCATGGTGGCATCGTTGCCGATCAGCTTCGGCGGTTGGGGCGTGGGCGAATTTGCGGCGGTGTATTTCTTCGGCCAGCGCGGCGTGCCGGGCGAACTCGCGCTCGTGCTTTCGTTCCTCGGACGGTTGCTGCAGACGGGCTTTGGCGTGATCGGCCTGCCGCTGTCGCTTCTGCTGCCCAAGCCGAAAGTTTCGGAGACCGTAATTATTGCTCCCGCGCAAACTGTGGTCGCTCCAGACAGACCGGCAGCGTCCTGATTGTGGATTGGTCCGTCAGCGGCGCGGCAGCGCCAATCCAAAATCCAAAATTAGCGGCGGCCACAGTTATCGCGTACAATCAACGGCCATGCGCGTCGCTTATATAGCTTTCGATGAGAATGAAGCCCGGCGGCGTTTCAACCGCAAAGAGCTGATGAAGCTCTGGGCTTATCTGCTGCTTAAGACCTCGGGCGATGTGCCCGAGGCGCTGGAGATGCTGCACGAGATGCTGCTGCGCCACGGTTTCGACGCTGATGCGATGATGGCCGAGTTCGAGCAGATGCTGCGCGACCAGAAATTGATCCGCACTGACGAGGCCACGGGCGTCGACGTACCGACAAAAAAGGCCGAACGTTTCATCCGCCAGGACAGCCTCGACCAGGTGTTTCGCGACCTGCGGTCGCTGGGCGCCGGCGATCACCGCACACCCAAGGCCGGGCACTCCAACGAACGCCTGAGCGAGACGCGGCCGTTTTCGCCCGGCGATCTTTCCAGCGACATCGATTTTAACCTCAGTATCAGAAATGCCCTGAAGCGTGGCATTGACGAATTTTCCCTCGATGAAGACGACCTCGAAGTGTTCGAGAGCGAGCAGCACGCAAGTTGCGCGACGGTGTTGATGATCGACCTGTCGCACTCGATGACGCTGTACGGCGAGGACCGCATCACGCCCGCCAAGCGCGTCGCGATCGCCCTGGCCGAACTTATCCAGACGAAATACCCCAAGGACGACATCGAGGTCGTGACGTTCGGTGACGACGCCGAGCGCGTCGGGCTCTCGCGCTTGCCGTACTTGTCCAATGGCCCGTTCCACACCAACACGCGCGCGGGCCTGCAGCTTGCGCAAAGGCTGCTTGGCAGGAAAAAACACACCAACAAGCAGATCTTCATGATCACCGACGGCAAGCCGAGCGCGATTTTCGAGCAAGGGCGGCTGTACAAGAACCCGTTTGGCCTCGACCCGCTGATCGTCAACCGCACGCTTGAGGAGGCCGACCACTGCCGCCGGCGCGGGATTGTGATCAGCACGTTTATGATCGCGCACGACCCGGTGCTGGTGGATTTCATCGACAAGTTGACGCGCATCAACCAGGGCCGGGCGTATTATTCGGCGCTCGACAGCCTCGGCGGCAATATCCTGGTGGATTACATCCGCAACCGCCGCAAACGCGTGCGCTAATAACTGCATTTATCGCCAAAACGCCAAATCGCAAATTACCAAGACCGTACAGCACCTGTTATTGGCGTTTTGGCGGTGAAAAACCTTACTTGCCTCTTTTGCCTTTGCGGGCCGCGGCCAGCACTTCGGCCAGTGTTTTGTCCGAGCTTACGGGCAGTTTTGCGAGCGCTGTCTTCACGCGCGAGTGCGCCATCACCAGCGACGGTTCGTCCTGAAGGGCCTGCAAATATTTGACGTTGAATTCCGTGGGCACATCCGGGTGCGACGCGAACAAAGCGTTGATTCCCGCCCCCACCGCGCCGGTTTCGTCCTCAGAGAACGATTTCTTTTTCTCGATCAGTTCGTCGAGGTCGGCCATCAGCCCCGACATCGGGCGCAGCCACGCGAAATCCGGGTGGCTCGTCAAAAGGCCCAGCAGCGCGTAGGGGTTGCCGACGGGGCCATATTTGGCCTCGTAGTCCTTCTTCACCACGGCAATCAGCACCTGGTGAAGCTGCATCAGTGCGGCGAGGACTTCTTCAAGCGTGCGTTTCACCGGCGCTCGCTTTCGGTTCGGCCTTTCGCCGCCCCAGTATCAACCCGTAAACCATGCCGATGGCAAACCCGCCGATGTGCGCCCACCACGCCACGCCCTGGCTGTCCTGCATCATGCGCATTTCCTTCAGCGCGTTGACCACGTTCATGCCGGCGAAGAAAAACAGGTACACCCACGCGGGCACGCGCACAATCAGCGGGTAAACGATAATCGGCACGACGCTGACGACTTTGGCCGTCGGGTACAGCACAAAAAACGCGCCCATCACGCCCGCGATCGCGCCTGATGCGCCCAGCGTCGGTATGGTGCTACCCTGCGAAAACGCCACCTGGGTAACGGCCGCCGCGAGACCGCAGGCGAAATAGAAAATCAAAAACCCGATTTTGCCAAAGCGATCCTCGACGTTGGGCCCAAAGACGAGCAGTGAGAGCAGGTTGCCCGCGATGTGCGCGATGCCGCCGTGCAAAAACATATGCGTGAAGATCGGCAGGATCGTGTACTGCGTCCACTGGATGAGCCCGGGGTTGCGCAGGTCGTAGTTCGCCGGGACCAGCGCCCACATCTGCATAAACGCGTCGGGGTCCTTGACGTACAACGTCTGCACAAAGCCGTAGATATTCGCGGCGATCAGCAGCCACGTGACAATCGGCCACGAGTTCAGGCGTTCAGTCGTTTTGATCGGGAACATGTTGTTAGCTTAGCGCGCGATGACGCATTGCGGTAGGCGACACGGACTCTGCGCGTGCTTCGTTGTTCGTGGTTGGTAAGGGCTGTTCGAACCACGAACGACCAGCCACGAACAACAAACTTTCTGACGGCTTATCAACGCGTGTTGATTCTTTGCCGCTTGCAAACATGGCGCAACTGCGGAAAAACAGTTTCACGTAAAGCAACTGCCATCCACAGATGTCGCAGATTGCGCAGATCATTTCATCTGCGATCATCTGCGTAATCTGTGTGGATTGCTTTGGTCGTTGTCGTTTGGCGAGGTGCCATGTCGCGCATTACTTCCATTCGAACCCGCGAAGGCGAGCAAGTGCCGTTTCGGCGCTCGCGCATCGTGCGCGCGATTTTGGCCGCCGTGCGCGCCGCGGGCTCAAGCGAAGAATGGATCGCCGACAAAGTCGCCGACATGGTGGTGTACTTCCTCGACGTGCAGTACGGCGAGCGCGTATCAAACCCACCGACGCAGGACGAAGTCGACGACACCATCGAGCGCGCCCTGCGAGCCACGCCCGACCTCGCGGGCATCGCGCGCGCGTTCATCGACAACCGCCAGCAACGCAACCAGTTGCGCGAACTCGAGGAAAGCATCAACGCCGTCGCGCCCACGCCAGACACGCGGCAGGTCACGCAGCAATCGCGCAGCCTCGAGGGCTGGAACCGCGCGCGCATCACCGCCGCACTGGTGCGCGAAAACGGGCTGGCGCCGGGCATCGCGAGCGAGGTCGCGCAGGCCGTCGAAAAACGCGTCGATGATTTAAAACTGCCGCGCCTGACCACCGGCCTGATCCGCGAACTCGTGGACGTCGAACTGCTGCAGCGAGGCCTGATTACCGACGGCCGGCCGAGTTCGATTTCCGTGCCGCGTTACGACCTCGAACAATGGCTGTTTCCGCGCGACGACGCGCTCGAGGCCTCGCCGAGCCAGGAGGAATTTGCCGGCCGCGCCGCAAGCCGCGTGCTGGCCGATTTCACACTCAGCAGCCTGCATTCCGCGCCCAGCCGCGACGCGCACCTGAGCGGCGACTTGCACCTCGAGGGTCTGCACGCACCCGCGGCGATTGCGGGCCTCACCTTGTCCGCACCCGCGTTACTTGCGCCCGGCGCCGGCTTCGGGTTGATACGCGTGTTTCCCGGCGCGGCGATGACCGCGACTGCCGCCTTTGCGCGCATCGCGCAGGTGTTGCGCGACGCCCAGGCGATCTGCCACGGGACGCTGACGCTCGAACGCCTCGATCGCGCGCTTGCGCCCGTGCTGAAAAACGAACCGCGTGAGCGCGCGCGCCAGGTGCTGGCCGAAGGCCTGGCGCTGCTTGCGTCGCAGGTGACGCGCAAGCTTCGCGTGACTGTCGGCCCCCCGACCGGCGAGGCGTCCGATTCGCTGATTTTCGCGCTGATCGACACACTCGCCGGCGAAGACCCCGCGCCTCGCGCGCACGTTGAACTCGTGCTGGCGCTGTCGCCCGCGAATCTCGCCGACCCGGTGCATGCGCCGTTGATCGAGCGCGCCGCCTCGTCGGCCAGCTTTTGCGGCCAGCCGGTTTTCCGCTTCCGCGAGCAGGCCTCGCGCGGGCCATCGGGCCTGTTTGGCGACAGCGGCGCGGGCCCCCACGACGCACTGGTCGCGCGTGCGGCGATCAACCTCGCGCGCCCGGCAATTGGAACCCCTACCGACGACCTGGGCAGCTATCTCGCGACACTCGACAAAGCCGTTGAACGCGCCGTCGCCGCAATGGGCGAACGCGTGCGGTTCATCGAGCGCGTGGCGATGCGCAATCTGCCGGAGCCCGCGGCACGCTCCAGCCGCATGTTGCGCGCACTGATGGGTCCGGGCCGCGAGGTCGCGCTGACGCCCGCAGGTTTAACGTCAGCGGCTGCGTTGTTGAGCGGCGAGCAAGACCCGGCGTCGCCGAAAAGTCAGCGCGTTCTGCAGCAGATCGTGAGTTATCTCGGTTTCAAGTTCGCGGCGCTTGCGGAAACCGCGGGCCTGCGCGGCAGCCTCAGCGGAAGCGCCGAAGAACCGGCGGACCTGAGGCTGTTGCGCGAAGACCGCATTCGCGCGCCGCGCCAGCCACTGTCCGCCTACACCCTGGGTGTGTCCATGACGGGCATTCGCGAACTGCCGGTGCGGCTGGGGCTCGAGGCCGCGCTGCATGCGGCGTTGGGCCGCGACGCGCGCGCGCAAACCGGCGAAGTCAGCCCACGGCTGACGCGTAACGGCGTACAGACATTGCTGGCGCGTTATGCCGCAGGCGGCGGCCCGCGCCCGGCGGAAATCGAAATTTCCGTCCAGCATCGCCTGTGCCGCGATTGCGGCAACCAGTCGCCGGCGGAATTGCAGTCCTGCCCCGTTTGCGGCAGCACGGCCTGGGCCGTCGCCGCGGGCCAACGCGACCTGTTTTCGTAGGGACACGCGGCAGCGTGTCCCCCGGACGCTTCTTGGGTATTCGCGGACACGCTGCCGCGTGTCCCTACAACCTGCTATACTAAGCCCTCCCTGGGCGTGCCCGACGGTCCTGATGATGCTTCGTAATTTTCAGTTACTCGCGATCCTTTCATTCATTGTTCTGGCGGCGTGCGCAACCACGCCTCCGAAGGACAAGCCGGAACCCGGCCCCGAGCCGACCGACGGCCCGACGATTGGCGGCATCAAACACGACGCCAAAACCGCCGAGCAATTCATCCGGCGCTACGAGCAATTACGCGTCGGCCTCGTGAATTACATCGAGCCACGCAATGTCAAGCTCAACGGCCACGAACTCAGCGGCGACGGCGTCGTCTTCCGTCTCAACCTGACGGGCGACAACGGCGCGTTTCATAAGGCCGCGGTGGACCTTGCCGTCGAACTGATGGAAAAGAACGGCTGGGACGAAGTGCAGTTGCAGGAAGAAAACTCCGCGGTTGGCCACCTGGCTTCGGTCAAGTTTGAGTCGCTGGGCATGCCCGTGGATGCCCACCCCGGCGCGCACATGCCCGTGCGCGTGGTGCTTGTGGGCGATGCGACGGACATCAGCGGCGGCTACATGTACCCGACGCCGATCCGCAATTCGGCGGGCCGTACCGTGGCGTACTTCCGGGGCGGCTACCTGCCGCACATTCCCGAGCCCGGCGAACCCTGGCGCGATTCCGAGGGCAAAGAGTTGCCGCCCGGGACGCTGCCGCTGCTTGAAAAGCGCGAGACCGCGGGCCGCATCGGCTACATCCTGCGCGAGGGTTTCCAGATCACGTCGTCAGCGTCGGCCGATGACCTGATCGCCGACACGATCGAACTTCCGCTTTCGCGTGACATCATCGACGAAGCGACCGGCCAGGTAAAAGAAACCATCTACCCGCTTTCAGTCGAACTCGTGCCCGAGGTCGTCAAGGAACTCGATAAGGAACTGGCCGCGGCGAATATCCCCTGCCGAGTGCGCGCGGACGGGCCCCACAAAATCATCGTCACCCCGACGGGCGTGCGCGAGATGTCCCTGCGCCAGATCCAGGACGCTATCGAAAACGTGAAGGTGACGATTCGGCCGCGCAGCAACGTGATCATCATGTTCGACGAAGAGCTCTACCGCGTCGCGATTTACGGCCCCGGCGCCAAGCGCTTTTTGATTTCCAGCCTCAACCTCGTGATCGACCCGTTTTCGGAAAACGCCGTCGACCGCGAAACCGGCCGCCCAGTAAAACCCTACCCGCTGCCGTTTCGTGTGCGTTGCGAGGTCGTCAAACGCGCCGAGCGCGGGACTTCGGGCCTCTACGGCGTTCCCACCCCCGGCAACCCGGACCCCGATGGCAACAAGGGCGAAGTGCGGCTGGCCTGGAGCCTGCGCAACGACGCCGGCAACGTGATTTCCGAGGGCGACGAAACGCTGCCATCGACCGACATCAGCGACATTTTGCGCCACCTGTGGGTGCGTGGCATGGGACCCCGCGAGGTATTGGGGTTCTGCGTGCGCGCAAAAGAGGCGTTTGCGCTCGCCGCCGACCTCGGTTTCAACTACCGCAAGGTCGACTTAGCCAAGCTCGCGGCCGGCAACCCCGGCGATGGGTAGTCCCCACGTTATCCACATTCAATTGACGTAAACTGACATACCCCTTTCCCGCCTAGAATCTCCGCCTTCTTAACCGGGTTGTGCACATCGCTGACACCGCGAAAGCCGCGTCGGCGAGTTTGCTAATAACCGGCGGGGGCGGGCCTTGATCGAAGTCCAGGAATTCAGCAAGTACTACGCGGAGACGTGTGCGGTAAACCGCATCTCGTTTCGCGTTGATGCAGGCGAAATCCTCGGGCTCGTCGGTCCCAACGGCGCGGGCAAGACCACGACGCTGCGCGCCATTGCCGGCATCATCCCGCCGACGCTTGGCCACATCACCATCGCTGGCCACGACGTGCGCGCCAATCCGCTTGCGGCCAAGCGCGAACTCGCCTTCGTTTCCGACGAGCCGCGGCTGTTCGATTACCTGACTGTGCGCGAGCACCTGCGTTTCTTCGGCCGTCTTTATGGCACCGACGACGTCGAGCCCAAGGCGACGGCCCTTATTGCCGAGATGGAACTCGGCGGCAAAGAAGACGCGTTGCCCGGCGCGCTGTCGCGCGGCATGAAGCAAAAGCTTGCCGCCGCATGTGCGCTGCTGCACGCGCCCAAGGCGCTGCTGCTGGACGAGCCGCTGACGGGGCTCGACCCCGTGGCGATCAGGCGCATGAAGCGCACCATTCGCGCCCGAGCCGACGCGGGCACGGCCGTGATCGTCTCAAGCCACCTGCTCAGCCTGGTCGAGGAAATTTCCAACCGCGTGTTGGTGCTGGTGCAGGGCCACATTGCGGCCATTGGCCGCATGGACGAACTCAAAGCGAGCATCGGCGCCAAGGCCGACCTCGAGGAAGTCTTTTTGCGCATTACCGGCGCCAGTGAATTCCCGCCGACAAACCCGCCACAGGAGAAAACATGAGCACACGCAAGCCGCGTTCGCGTTCCCGCCGCACGCAGCCCGTCGCGCCTCAGCCCAAGGCCAAGGACACGACGAAGTATTCGTGGACGATTTTCGTGCGCAACGACAACAAATTCACCATGGCGAGAACGACCCGTTGAACTCGGCGCTGCTCTATCTGGTCACACGAACCTTCGCTAATCGCACGCGCTTCATGGTTTCGCGCATGCGCGAGCCGCGTTACCTCGTGCCCTTTGTGGTCTTCGCGCTCTACCTGGGCATAAGTTTTTCCGGCTTCATTGCGCCAAAATCCGCCCGCACCGCGCAGGAATTCAGCCGCATAGACGCGTTGATGCCGCTCATGCTCGAGCTCGGCATCTTCTTTTTGACGTGCACGAGCTGGTTTGGCGCCGTCAGCGCCGGCGCGCCGACGTTCACCGAAAGTGAAGCCACGCTGCTGCTGCAGGCGCCGATTTCGCGCCGCCGCCTCGTCGCCTTCAGCATGCTGCGCGTGCAGCCGCAATTGATTTTTATCTCGGTGTTCTTTGGCCTGATGGGCGCGCGCGGCGGCTTTGCCTACTTCACGATCCCGGCGACGTATTTGCTTTTCAATTTCATCGTGGCCAGCCGCATGGCCTTTGTGCTGCTGACCGCGCGCCTGTCGGGCGTGCGCTTTGGCGCCTGGATCGCGCGCCTGCCGGCGGTTTTGCTGGCGTGCGCTGGACTGGCGAACATCGGCCTTGCGGCGCAGTTGGTGCCCGACGCGATTTCTTCGCCCGCCGATTTCGTCGAGCAGATCCGCGCCGCCCTGAATTCCAGCCCGCTCAGCGACGTGATGTCGCCCTTTCGGCTGATGGCGGCCATGCCGACGGCGACGTCGCCCGAGACGTTTGCGACCGCCGCAAGTTTTGTCGTGGCCTTGATTGCCGCATTCTGGGGACTGGTGTGGCTGCTGGATAGCCCGTGGGAAGAAGCCGCGATTGCGCGCGCGCAGAAAGTCGGCCGCTGGGTCGAAAACTTCCGCGCCGGCCGCGCTATGGGCTTGGCGCCGGCGACCGAAAAAGCCAAGCGCACGCCGTTTAAGCTTGCGCCCGCGGGCCCGCACTGGCGCGCGTTTGCGTGGAAGAGCATAACCTCACTACTGCGCCAGACGTCGTCGCGCACGCTGGTGCTGGTGCTGACGCTGCTGATGCCCGCGCTGGCCTTTGGCGTTTCGATGGCTGTGGGCAGCAACGCGCGCGGCGCCTGGATCGCGCCGCTGATCGTGATTGGCATGATCGAGATCATGCTGCCGATGATGGGCCCGGCGCTGTTTCCCCACGACGTGCGCGGCGAGCTCCAGCGCATCGACCTGCTGAAGTCTTTCCCGGTGCCGGGCCGCGACATCATCCGCGGGGGTGTATGGGCCTGCACGGCCTACATCGCTTTTTACCAGGCGGCGCTGCTGGTCATTGGCGTGGTGCTGGTCAACGGGCCGGTGCGCAAACCCTTCCCGATCATCGACCGCGCCTGCCTCGCCGCAGCCGTTTTGCCGATCCTGACCATGGTCACGGCGCTGTCGTTCACCCTTGAGGGCGCGGGGGCGGTGTTGATGCCTTCGTGGCTGATGCCGCGGCCGCAGGCGGGCGTCGAGGCCGCGGGCCGCAACATGCTGATGGCATTTATCCGCTTGGTGGGAGCCAGTTTATGCATTTTGCCCGTGGCGGCGATTGCGGCGCCTTTGGGCTACTTGGGCTACCAGTTTGGCGGCATCGGGACGCTGCCAATCGTGGGTTTGATCACCGGCGGACTCTTGTGGGCGGAAGTTGAGTTGTTGATCCACTGGTCCGGGGCGCGACTTACGACCTTGGACCCGGCCCAGGAAGCGGTTTCGTAGGGACACGCGGCAGCGTGTCCGCGAACGCGATATGGCCCGAATTTTGGGCAGAAAAAGGCAAGTTTTCGGCCTCGGAAGGCCGATTTTTGGGGGTACAGTTTTCCCTCACGGAGTTCACCATGCGCATTGCCCGTTTGGAGCTTGAAGGTTTCAAGTCGTTCGCCAAGCCCACACTCTTTGACTTCGAAGCCAACATCACAGGCGTCGTCGGCCCCAACGGCTGCGGCAAATCCAACGTCGTTGACGCCATCCGCTGGGTGCTTGGCGAGGCCAGCCGCAAGGCCCTGCGCGCCAAGGAAGGCTCCGACGTGGTGTTCTCGGGCAGCGCCAACCGCAAGGCCGCGCGCAAGGCCGAGGTCAGCATCACCTTTGACAACTCTGACGGCTCGCTGAAAATTCCCGCCGCGCGCGTCAAACTCACGCGCCGCCTGCACACCGGCGGCGAAGCGGAATACCTGATCAACGACGAGCCCGCCAAGCTGCGCGACTTGAAAGAGTTGCTCGCGGGCACCGGTGCGGGCATGAGCGCATACTGCATCATGGAGCAAGGCAAGATGGACGCTTTGATCCAGAGCAACCCGCAGGATCGCCGCCGCGTATTTGAGGAAGCCGCCGGCGTGGGCGTGCTGCGCAAGCAGCAGGAAGATGCGCAGGCCAAGCTGACGATCGTCGAGCAGAATCTCGTTTCGCTGACCCAGGTCCTCGATGAGGTCCGAGGCCAACTGAGAAAAATCAAGACGCAGGCGGGCCGCGCCCTCCGCTACACCGAAATCAAGGAGCGCACGCGGCTGGTGCACATCAAACTGTCGCTGGGCGAATTCCATCGCTTCGACAAGCAGCGCGAAAAGCTGCTCGAAACCATCAGCGCCGCCGGCGAACGCGAAGGCGGCATCCAGGCCGAACTCGCCAAGACCAAGATGGACCTCGAAGACGCCGAAGCCAAGCTGTCGCAGGCCGAGACGGAATCCCGCCGCATCAGCGACGCCGTCCACAAACTCGAAATGCGGATCTCGCAGGAAGCTTCAAAACGCGAGAACGCCATCAATAAGATCGAGAGTCTCAAACAGGCGGTCGCGCGGGTGAAAGACACCGCTGAACGCGTGCGCGGGCAGGTCACGTCGCTCAAGCAGCGCCGCGCAAGCCTGTCGCAGCGCGCCGAAACCCTGCGCGCCGAGATGGCCGGCGTCATTAAACGCGTGGCTGAACTCGCGCAGGTTGAACGCGAATCGGGCGAGAGCGCCGCAAGCGCCGAGGCCGAACTGAAACAGACGCGCAGCGCGCTGCTCGACGCCATCGGCCGTGCCAACCAGGGGCTTAACGAACGCATGCGCCTTGATGCGGATATCCGCTCCTCGCGCCGCCGGCTCGAATCGCTGGACGCGCGCGGCGCCGAGTGCGAGCGCGAATGGGGCGACATCTCGACGCGTTTTGGCGCCGCCGAAGCGGCGCGCGAATCCGAAGAAGCGCGCCTGGCCTCACTCAAGTCTGAACTCGCCAAGATCGATGCCGACCTCGGCCCGCTGACTTCGCGCGCGCAGGAACTTCGCAACAGCAAACACGCACTCGAACTCAAGCGCGGCGGAAAGGCCGAGCGCAAGGGCCTGCTCGAGGGCATGCGCGCCATGCGCGACGGGCTTGACGACAACGCGCGCGCGCTGATCGAAGATTCCGGCCGCGCTGAAAGCTTCGGCGTGCTCGGCGTGTTTGCGGACAAGCTGCGCATCGACCTCGCCTTTGCGGCGGCGCTCGAACGCACGCTGGGCGACCTCGGCGGCGCGATTGTCGTCGACGACCGCGAACATGCACACGACCTGTTTGACTGGCTCGCAGGCCGCGGCAGCACCAACGTCGCGATTATCGCGCGCGATGCATTCGCCGCGCCTGACACCGCGCCGAAATTCCCGGGCGGACACGGCGTGATCGGGCCGCTGTTGGAGTCTGTGAAAGTCGCGCCGGGCTTTGAAGCCCTTGCGGCGGCGCTTGTCGGCGACGTACTGCTTGTCGCTGACCGCAGCGTCGCGCGCCGCCTGATCGAAAAAGGGGCGAAAGGCTATCGCATCGTGACGCCGACGGGCGAACTCTTCAGCCTGCCGGGCAACTTCTCGCTCGCTTTTGGCGAAGGCCGCGCAGGCGTGATCACGCAGCAGTCCGAAATCGACCGCCTCGATCGCGAACTGACGGACCTCAGCGCCGAAGTCGAGTCCGCCGCGGCGGACCTCGGCTCGACGATTACCCTGCAGGAAAGCCTCAACAAACGCGGCGGCGAGCTCCGCAGCGCCGTATACGACGCCTCAATGGAAGCCGCGGGCAAACGCGCGCAGCTTGAATCACTGCGGCGCGAACACACGCGCCTGACTGACGAGCGCAACGTACTCGCGGCCGAGCAGCGCATGTTCAAGAACCAGATCGAGGCCGACGTCGCCAAACTGGGGAAACTTTCCGACGCCATTGCAGAGGCGGAAGAACAGAAAACGGCCTGCGAGCAGCGCCTGGCCGCGCTGGCGAGTGAAACCGAAACCCGCCGCGAGGCGCTCAGCGCCGCCCAGCGCAATCTCGCCGACGCTCGCGTGCAGGAAGCGACGCTGAAGACCGAGCTCAAACAGGCCGACGAATCTCTTAAAGGCATCGACGAGGCGCTGACGCGTTACGCCGACGAAATCGCCCGTGGCGCGGCGGAATCGGAGACTCATTCGAAGCAGATTCGCGAACTCGAGCACGACGCCAAGGCCAGTGTCGAGGTTCAGGCCGAACTCGAACGCGAACATAAAGAGCTGAACTCGCGCCGCCTGACCGACGACGGCTCGCTGATGCTACTCAAGAGCGGCGTGGCGCAAGCCCGCGACAGCGTCACGAAGCTGAACCAGAAGTTGTACGAGGAGCGCGAGGGCGTGACGCAGGCGCGCATGGACGAAAATCGACTGTTCATGCAGATGGACGCCGTGCGCCGCCGCCTTGCGGACCTCTACAACGCGGACATCGACACGCTGTATCGCGAGTACGACGCCGCGCGCGATGGCGACGACGAAGCCACGGCCAGGGCCGAACTTGCGGCGCTGGAAGACCAGTTGCGCAAACTCGGCAACGTAAACCTCGAGGCGATGGACGAACTCAAGGACGTCGAGGAACGCAACGACTTCTACAGCAAGCAGGAAGAGGATTTGATCAAGGCCAAGCGCACGCTCGCCGAGGCGATTGCCCGAATCGAGCGCGAAACCAAGCGCATGTTCGTGGCGACGTTTGAGGCTGTGCGCACGAATTTCCAGCGCCTGTTCCGTCGGCTGTTCGGCGGCGGCTCGGCGGACATCATTTTGGAGAACCCCGAGGAGCCGCTGACCTCGGGCGTCGAGATCATCGCCAAGCCCCCGGGCAAGGAAGCATTGCCGATTGGCATGCGTTCGGGCGGCGAGCGCGCGCTGATCTCGGTCGCGATGATGTTCGCGATCTACGAAACCAACCCGGCCCCGTTCGCGATCATGGACGAAGTCGACGCGCCGCTCGACGAAGCCAACGTCGGCCGCTACTGCGAACTGGTGGCGGAGTACGCCAGGATTTCGCAGATCATCGTGATCACGCACCACAAGAAAACGATGACGGCCTGCGACATGCTTTATGGCGTGACGATGCAGGAGCCCGGCATCTCAACCAAGGTCACCGTCGACCTGCGCGAGAAAGAGCCCGCCCTGGCGGGGGCATAACGTGGCATGGACCTCCAGGTCCATGTGCAGTTGCCTATCTACTGAATGCTGGGCTACTCCGACGTAAAAATGAACTCTGCAGCGAACGGTGATAATCGGCCGACTGCTTTGGGTCAAGGCGCTTGCGCCCCAAACCCGCACGGACCCGCTTCGGTGGGCACCGCACGCAACCCCCGCTACGGCGGGGGTTGTTCTTTTTGCGCGCCGCCGATGGAACCGATCTATTTCTCTGCGCCTCAGGGGCGACCGCTGGTCGCCCCTACTTGATTCTCAGGTCGTATTTGCCGGCGGCGATCTCAAGGCGAATCGCTGCGAGTTTGCCGTCTTTGGCCTGGGTGACGATCACCGTGTCCTTGACCGCGCCGTCAAGCACGAGCGCCAGTTTGCCGCCCTTGCGATCAACCTTGAAGGACGCCGGTGCCTCGTCACCGCGGTGCGGCATGAGCACCGTCGCCGCCGCCCAGGTTCGCGCCTTGCGCCGCATGCGCAGCGCCGGGTGGTCGCCGAAATTGCCCGATGGAAACGTCATCGTGTCGAGCTCAAACGCCGACTCCTCCAGCATACCGGGGAAAATCTCGAGCGCCGCCCCACCTGCCGCATGCGTGGCGCTGCGCCCGTGAAGGCTGAACTGTGAGTCCGCGCCGCCGTGCATCAGCCATGTGTATTCGTGGTCTTTGCCGTCCTTGTTGAAGCTGTCGACGATCACCAGGTAAGGACGCTCACCGCGGACGCAAACAAACGCGCGCTGCGCCAGCGCCATCGTGTTGTAGTTCTTCTTGTTGTAAGCGGGCGTGAGGTCCGCCACGGCAAGGACGTAGTCTTTGTGCTCTTCAAACTGCGTGATTTTGGCCTCGACGAACTCGCCGCCACCGCTCAGGCACATGCCTTTGCCATCGATCAGCACGCCGTTGTGGCCGACGGTCTGGTTGGGCGAACCTTCCTTCAAGTCGTTGCTGTAGCCTGTGTCGGCAGCACAAAACTTGCCGTGCGCATGAATCAGGAAACTGCCGTGATCGGCCTGGCAGTGTGTGCCGTTGACGCGTTTGCCTGCCTCGAAACACGCCAGGAAGTCACCGTCCTTCCAGCCCGTGCGCACCGTGAGCAAGCCGCGCCCGCGACACAACTTGACCAGCTTCGTAGGCTCCTCGGCCTTCACGGGTGCTTCGTCGTCCCACAACAGCGCCATCGTGCCGGTGTGCCCGCCGCTGGTCGGTGTGCTGCCATTGAAGACCGTCTCCCACGCCCAGCGCGCCCGAGGATTTCGATACTTCGTTGCGGCGTAAAGAAAGTTCGTCGACGGCCACGCCTTGAAGTTGCCGTCAGTGTCGTTGAGCGGAAGCATGCCCGCGCAGCCGGGCGTCATTTCGGCGATCAGTTGCTCGATGATCAGGTCCAGCCGCTTGGCGAGGATGTCCTCGTGGCCGTATTTCGTCAGCGCCGCCGCAAAGGGCAGGATGCGCATGAGGCCGAAGGGCCCGTACATCGTGCCCTCGAAGCACGCGCCGTCTTCGTCAAACGATTGAGCGAGGTAGGCCTTGGCCTTGTCGCGCGCCAGCGTCGCCCATTTAAGAGCATCGGGGTGCTCGTGCCACAGCGCCAACGATGCAAGCCCGACCGCGCCCATGGCCGCCATCGAGTGGTTGTTCGCATCGCAGGTTGCTTCCCACGATTTTTTGCCGATGAAGCCGTTGTAGTTGATGCCCACATGTTTAATGACCAGCGCCTGAAGTTTTTCTCTCGCCTGGACGCTTAACACCGGCCACGCCCAGTCGAGTGCGAGCGCGAAACCTTCGATGAACTCGCCGTGGGGCATGAAGTCGTTGTCCGTGAGGCCTTTTTCGTAGGGCGCGGGATCAAAGTCGACGAGCCACGTCGACAGCGCCTCGGCTTCCGCCTTGTCCTCGGAAATCAGCGCGTGCAGCGCCGCCGCCTCGACGCCCTGCGTGGTCATGAAGCAACGCGATTGCAGCGAACGATAGCTCGCGTAGGCATCTTTCGGGTCCTGCGAGCGAAACTGACTTGCCAGGCTCTCGACCTGCGCCCAATGGTCCGCAAACGGCTGGGCCTTGATGCGCTCGCGCCACTGCGGCAAATCTTTGGCCGTGATCAGGATGCGCGGGTGATCCTTGGGCACCGGGAGCTTTTCGAGGGCGACTGCCGGAGCGGGCTTTTCCGCCTTGGGTGCGGCAAGCACGAAGCCGCCGACGCCGAAAACAACCGCGATCAAGACGCAATAGATTCGCATGGGTCTAGTCTAGCTTGGAGACCGCGAGGAAACTCTTAGCCGAGGGGCAGAGTTTGCGCAGGGGGCACTCGGCGCATTTGGGGCCGCGGGCGAGGCAGATGGTGCGGCCAAAGGTCAGCAGATTGTGGTGGAGCGCGTAGGCGCGGCCCTCGGGAATCATTGCGCGCAGCAGCGCAAAGGTTTTGTCGCGGGCGTCTTTAGTATCGACGATGCCCAGCCGGTTGATGATGCGGTGCACATGCGTGTCGACGGGGCACAGATCCGCGCCCATCGCCTCGATCAGCGTCACGGTCGCGGTTTTGATGCCGATGCCTTTGATGTGCGTCATCGCTTCTATTGCCGCGTCAAGACCGAGTTTTTCGATCAGCGGTTCGAGGCGGTACTCAGGCTGGTCTTCGGCGGACACGCTGCCGCGTGTCCCTACACCTGTCCCTACGTCGCGGATCCAGCGCAGGACCGCGAGAATGCTTCCTGCCTTGGAGTCGGGAAGGCCCGCGGTGCGGATCATGTCCGCCAGTTCCTGTTGCGATAGCTCCGCGACTTTAGCCCAGTCCGGCGGCTCGATGGCGTTGGCGCAGTTCGACAGCCGCAACTTCACCTTGTCGATGTTGCCGTCGTCGCCGCGCGGAATCTGCGTTGCATCGCGCCCGGCGTGTTTTGCCCGCGGCAACTTGCGGCTGAGGTTCTGGTACGCGCGCAGGGCGTTGCCGTCGGTCGTGTTCTGGCTCAGGATCGTGAGCACCAGCACTTCGAGCGCGTCTTTGCGACCGTCCCAGATCGGCTTGCCGAGATTGGCTTCAAGCAGGTCGATCACGGCAGCGAGGCGCTTCTTGATGTCTTTAATCGGCGACTTCGCCGCAGCCATGTGCGGCGAGCCGGTTCGCTTGAGCGGTGTGGTGCGTGCGGGCATCAGGACTTCCGTGATAACAGCCGCGCCGCACCAAACCAGATCAAACCGGCGGCGATGAGCCCCAATCCCGCGACCCAAACCTGCCAGTCGACGAAGAACGCAAGCCCCAGGCAGCCGATCAAGCCGACGACGGCGAGCGCGCGGGGCATGGTGCGTTGCTCGCGCGGCAGCCGCAGGCACGCGAGGTTGGTAATGGCGTAATAAATCAGCACCGAAAACGCGCTGAAGCTCCAGGTTGTCTTCACGTTGCCGACAGCCGCAAGCCCCGCGACCGCGACGCCGACGACAATGACCGCCACGGGCGGCGCATCCTTGCGCTTGTTGACGTGCGCGAGCGCCGCGGGCATGTCGCGGCGGCGTCCCATTGCGAGCAGCACTCGCGAAAGCCCGAGGATTAAATTCAGCAACACGCCCAGCATCGCCGCGCAGGCGCCGATCGTCAGCACCAGCGCGCCGCCGCGGCCCATCAGTTCGCCGGCCACGGCCTCCAGCGGCGCCGCCGATTGCCTCGTCACTTCACCAAGACGCTGGCCGCCCAGCACGCCGACGGCAACAAACGCGACCGTGCAATACAGCACCACCGAAACACCGAGCACGATGATGATGGCGCGCGGAATCGTCTTCTGCGGGTCATGCACTTCCTCGCCCAGCGTCGCAATGCGCGCATAGCCCGTGAACGCGACGAACATCAGGGCGCTGGCCTCGAACAAATCGCGCGGCGCGATTTCAGCCAGGGCGAGATTCTGCGGCGCGCGGCCGAGCGCCGTTCGCGCGCCGATGAAGACCAGGAACAGCAGCGAGAACAACGTGACGCTAACAATCGCAATGTTGACGACGTTGGAACGCCGCAGGCCCGCAAGCACGATCAGCGTCAACAGCACCGCGGTGCCGACGGCAATGGGCGTTTTCAGCGCCGCGTCCTGGCCCGCCGCACGCAGCGCGTAGCCCGCAAAGCCAAGCGCGGCGGTCGCGGCGCTGGCGGTCTTGGCGCACAGGAACATCCAGCCCGCGGAGAAACCCAGCGGGGCGTTGAGGTACTTGTAGCCGTACTCGTAGGTGCCGCCGGTGACCGGGTGGGCCGCCGCAAGCTGGGCCGAGCTGAGCCCGTTGAGCGCGCCGATGGCGCCGCCAATCACGAGGGCGACGACGACGTAGGGCCCGGCGATGCCCGCGGCGAGACCGACGGAAACGAAGATGCCGGTGCCGATGATGGAGCCCAGCCCCATGCCGACGGCGCCGAACAGGCCGAGCTGGCGAGTGAGCTGTGATGTTATTGCGGGCATGAGATCAGCCTATCGAACAAACTCAACCGCGACTTCAAAGTCCTGCGCCGCGGACCGGAGAATTCGTTGAAGGCCTTCGGCTCGATGCATCAGTGATTCGCGACCGGAGTAGCCCAGCAAGAACTCCCGGCAGTCCGGCCAGTCAGCCTGGAGTAGTTCGACCTGCCGAATCGAAAAATCAAACACCTGGCGTGCGCCGTGCACTGCAAGACCCAAGTCCGACAATGCACTTTTTCGCAAGACAGCACGCCACAACCCAACTTCGAGCGTGGGTCCAATGAGAGTTTTGAGCGGCCACTTCGCTTGTTTCGCATGACGCTCGATGTGCGCCGCAAGAGGTGAAACCGTGTCCTGCTGAGGGCCATACGCCACTGCCCTGCGGCCAAGCTCCCCGATATTGATAACGCGCAACCGGGCTGGGTCGTCGTCAAAATCAAGATACTTGACCAATAGCTCTTGGACGAACTTTGCGGGCGTCTTGTCGTCGTCGAGCATCAAGAGTGCCCATGCCTCAGCCGGTTCTGGATCAATGAAGGTGATCTTCGCGGGCATGCACTAGCTCAACTGGCTACTTCTTGCCGTAGTAATCCTGGATCGGCTTGACGGTTTCTTCGCTGCCCGCAAGGCTCGCCAGCGCCTTCACGGCGGCCTCGGCTGCGCTCAGCGTCGTCAGCGCCGGGATACCCTTCATCACGCAACGCTTGCGCAATTGCGCTTCGTCGCTGCGCGGGTCTTTGCCGCTGGGCGTGTTAATCAGCAGGCCGACTTCGCCGTTGATAATCATGTCCAGCACATTCGGGCGGCCTTCCTGGATCTTGTTCACGCTCTCGACGGGCAAGCCCGCCTTGGTGAGTTCCGCCGCGGTGCCCGCGGTCGCGACCAGCTTGAAGCCGAGTTCGTGAAGCCGTTGCGCGATCGGCACGACCTTTTGCTTGTCGGACTTTTTCACGCTGATGAACACTTTGCCCGAACGCGGCAGCGCCTGGCTCGCCCCCGCCTGCGCCTTGGCCACGGCGCGGCCGAAGTTCACGTCAATGCCCATGACTTCGCCCGTGGAGCGCATTTCCGGCGCCAAAAGCACGTCCGCGCCCGGGAACTTGTTGAACGGAAACACGGGCTTCTTGATCGAGATGTGCGGCGGGATGATCTCTTTGGTGAAACCAAGATCCTTGAGCTTGTGGCCGCACATCACCTTGGTGGCGATCTTGGCAATCGGCACGCCGATGGCCTTGGCGACAAACGGGACCGTGCGGCTGGCGCGCGGATTAACCTCGATGACCCACACCGCGTTGTCTTTGATGGCGTACTGCACGTTCATCAGGCCGCGCACTTCAAGCGCCTTGGCCAGTTTAATAGTGGTCTCGCGCAAGTCGCGCAGGATATTTTCCGGCAACGTCTGCGTCGGGATGGAACACGTCGAGTCGCCGCTGTGCACGCCGGCGTATTCAATCTGCTCCATGATGCCCGCGATCACGACCTGCTCGCCGTCGCTGATCGCGTCAACGTCCACCTCAATGGCCTCGTCCAGGAACTGGTCAATCAGGATCGGCTTGCCCTCGGCGGCCTCGACCGCGAGGTGCACGTAATGGTCGAGTTCGCCCTCGTCGTAGCAGACTTCCATCGCGCGCCCGCCGAGCACGAAACTGGGGCGCACCAGCACGGGATAGCCGATTTCTTTGGCCGCCGCACGGGCGCCTTCAACCGACGTCGTGGTCGTGCCGCGCGGCATGCGGATGCCGAGCTTCTTGCAGAGCTGGAGGAATTTCTCGCGGTCGGAAGCGGCATCAATCGAGTCCACGGACGTGCCGATGATCTTGACACCCGCGTCGGTAAGCCTGCGCGCGAGGTTGAGCGGCGTCTGGCCGCCGAACTGCACGATCGCGCCCTCGGGCTTCATGGCTTCCCAGATGTTCATCACGTCTTCGAAGGTCAGCGGCTCGAAGAACAGGTCGTCGCTGATGTCGAAGTCGGTGCTCACGGTCTCGGGGTTGCTGTTGACCATGATCGATTCAATGCCGAGCTCGCGTAGCGCGAGGCTCGCATGCACGCAGCAATAATCGAACTCGATGCCCTGGCCAATGCGGTTGGGACCGCCGCCGATGACCATGATCTTGCGGCGGTTGCTGGGCTTGAGTTCCGTCTCGTCTTCGTAGGTCGAGTAATAGTAGGGCGTCTTTGCCTCAAACTCGGCGGCGCAGGTGTCAACGAGCTTGTAAACGGGCGTGATCTTGAGTTCCTTGCGGCGGGCGCGGACATCAATTTCCTTGACCTTGAAGATGGTGGCGAGCTGCGCATCGGAGAAACCCATGCGCTTGGCGTCGCGGAAGTTTTCGGCGTCCAGTTTGCCCAACGAGCCAAACTGGCGCAGGTCGCGCTCGAACTCGACGATCTGCTGCAGGTTTTCGATGAACCAAGGATCGATGCCGGAAAACTGCGAGACCTCGTTGACCGTCAAACCCATCTGCAGCGCGCGTTTGACCGTGAAGATGCGCTCGACGCCGGGGACGATCAGCTTTTCCTTCAACTTCTGGCGCGAGAACTTGCGGGTGTCGAGCGATTCCTTGGCGTCTGCGCCAAGGCCCGAACGGCCGATCTCGAGTGAACGCAGCGCCTTCTGGATGGCTTCCTTGAAGGTGCGGCCGATGCTCATGGCCTCGCCGACGCTCTTCATCTGCGTGGTCAGGCGCGTGTCGGCGCCGGGGAATTTTTCAAAGGCCCAGCGCGGCGTCTTCACCACGACGTAGTCGATGCTGGGCTCGAAGCTTGCCGGCGTGGCCTTGGTGATTTCGTTGCGAAGTTCGTCGAGCGTGTAGCCGACGGCAAGCTTGGCGGCAAAGCGCGCGATCGGGAAGCCCGTGGCCTTGCTGGCCAGCGCCGAGCTGCGCGAGACGCGCGGGTTCATTTCAATCACGATGCGGCGGCCGGTGCGCGGGTCGACGGCGAACTGGATGTTGCTGCCGCCGGTCTCTACGCCGATCTCACGGATGATGGCCTTGGCCTCATCGCGCATCTGCTGGTATTCCTTGTCGGTCAGCGTCATGGCGGGTGCTACCGTGATCGAGTCGCCGGTGTGCACGCCCATCGGGTCGAAGTTTTCGATGCTGCAGATGACGACGAAGTTGTCTTTCTTGTCGCGCATCACCTCGAGTTCGAATTCCTTCCAGCCCGCGAGGTATTCCTCGATCAGGACTTCAGTCGTTGGGCTGAGCGAGAGGCCCTTGGCGCAGATTTCCTCGAACTCCTGCTGGTTGAAGGCGATGCCGCCGCCCGTGCCGCCCATGGTGAAGCTGGGGCGAATGACCAGCGGCAGGCCGATCTCGTCGCGCGCGCGCATGCAATCAGGCATGGTCTTGGCGGTCTTGCTTCGCGGCAGGCCAAAGCCCAGCTTCTGGATCGCGCGTTTGAACAGTTCGCGGTCCTCGGCTTTGTGGATCGCCTCGATGTTGGCGCCGATGAGCTCAACGTTGAACTTCTTGAGCGTGCCCATTTTGTCGAGCGCAACGGCGGTGTTCAGCGCGGTCTGGCCGCCGAGTGTCGGCAGCAGCGCGTCGGGCCGTTCCTTCTCGATAATGCGGGTGCAGATGTCGGCGGTGACGGGCTCGATATAGGTGCGGTGAGCCATCTCCGGGTCGGTCATGATCGTCGCCGGGTTCGAGTTCACCAGCACCACTTCGTAGCCTTCCTCGCGCAGGGCCTGGCACGCCTGGGTGCCGGAGTAGTCGAATTCGCAGGCCTGGCCGATGATGATGGGGCCGGAGCCGATGATCATGAGTTTCTTGAGGTCGGTGCGTTTGGGCATTGGATCGGTAGCCAGTATTCAGTAGCCAGTATTCAGATAGCGCAACCGGGAGTCGGATATTAGCGGGCAACTCTTTGCTGACTACTGACTACCGACCACCGACTACGCCTTTTTGTCGTCGCCTTTGTAGCCCGGCCCACGATCGGCCACGGAAGAGACTTTCGGCGCGGGCGTTGCCGACGGTGCGGCCGGCTTCTCGGTCGCCTCCGCAGGCGGCGTTCCTGAGGCCGGTTTCTCTTGCTCCAAGGCCATCAGTTCCTTCAGCAACTCCTCGCGATTTTCGTAAGCAAACCAATGCACGCGGTTGCGGCGGCCCGAAGGCAGCGTGATTTCAACCGCGTCGTTGGCGCGGCGCACGCTGACCGCCGCTTCGCGCTTCCAGCGCAATTCCTCGACGGTACCCGCTTTTTCGTCGACAAAGCGCAGCACGCCCGCGCCGACCTCCACCGCCGTCGGTTTCACCGAGAATGTGGGACGATCGAGCCACAGCAGGCCGAGCTGCAGGATCGCACCGCCGCCCGCGGGCAGGGCGACCACGATCAGCCACCAAGGGGCGCCGGCGAACAACACCGCGGGCAAGATTGCGACGCAGAGCAGCGCCGTGAGCAACGCGGGCATGCCGTTGATGAACACGCGCCGCCAGAACGCGCGCTGCAACTCGCCGAATTCGTCGAGGTCGGGGTCAAAGCGTTTGAGACCGTCTGTCGCCATAAACTCAGCGTTGGCTGTGGACGCGGGTGCTGCCCGGAAGTTTGCGCGTGCGGGTCGACCGCTTGCCTTCCATCGCGGTCTCGATCACCGCGGTGGCGACGGCGAAATCGTCGGTGTGGCTTAGCGACAACCAGACGCGCGAGGCGTTTTCGCCCTCGAGCAACTCCAGCGCCCGGCCCGAAAGCTCGTACTCGGGGCCGCCATCATCGCGGTTGGCGACTCCAATCTGGTTGAAACCCACGCCCTCGGCCCAGCCCGTGCCCAGGGCCTTCATCAGGGCTTCCTTGGCGGCAAAACGCGCGGCGAAGTGAAGGTTGGGGCGCGCCTGCGCCTCGCAGTACTTCACCTCGCGCTGCGTGTAGACGCGCGCGACGAAATCTTCGCGCTTTTCCTCAAGCATGCGCGCGATGCGCGAAACCGCGACGATGTCGGTGCCGATACCGATGATGGCCATGCATTGACGTTAACGGCGCGCCCGCCAAATGGCAACGCGGACACGTAGTGGCAGTGGTTTCCTGACCGCAGCAGCAGCGAGCCCAAAAGCTCGGTCGCCCCCAAGCCAGTGTTAGCGCGCCGGGCGATACTTGCCCAGGGCAACCTCAACTTCGTTGGGTCCACCCTGGCGCATGAACTTCACCTTCACCTTGGTGCCGGGATCAAGCGCGATCATGACGTCGGAGAAGTCGCAGAAGTGCGTGATGCGGCGCCCGTTGACGTGCGTGATGATATCGCCTGATGAAAGTCCCGCGGCTTCAAGCGGGCTGTCATTGCCGTCGCCGTCCTGGGTGAAGCTGGTGATGACATAACCGCCGACCTTGCGGTCCGCGTTGACGTTGACCTTGCAGGCCAGCGTCGACTTCGGCGGCGGCAGGCGGAAGGGATCAAAGGGGCTGGGCTGTGCGCGCGCGTCTTCGTCGGGGCGCGGGATGGTGTTGAACTGGCCCGCCTCGACGGGCATGTCGTTGCGCGCGGAAATTTCAAAGGGCTCGCTGCCACGCTTGCCGGTGAACACAAACGTCGAGCCGCGAGGCTTGATGCCGATCACGCCGTAGTAGCGATAGCCGTTGAACACCGACACGCCATCCATGGCCGTAATGACGTCGCCTTTCTTGAAGCCCGCTTCCTCGGCGTCGCTGCCGGCCGCGACGTCGGTGACCAGCGCTCCGATTTCCTTGGCGCCGAGGTCGACCCTCAGGCCGCTGACCATGCCGTGGCGCACGATGAACGCGCCGCCGCTTTCGGCCTTGAAAGCGTCCATGAACGCCTTGATCTGGTTGGCGGGGATGGCAAAGCCCGCGCCGGTGTTGAAGCGGCGCGTGTGGCTCGAGATATTGCGGCCGTTGATGCCAATGACTTCGCCGTCGAGGTTGAAGGACGGCCCGCCGGAGTTGCCGGGATTGATGGCCGTGTCGATCTGGATGGCGTCGGAATAACCGCCCTGGAAGCGATGGGTCGCGCTCACGGTACCCACGCTGACGGTGGGTTCAACGCCGATGCCGCTTAGCAAAAACGGGTTGCCGATGCAGATGCAGATATCGCCGATGTTGACCTTGTCGCTGTCGGCCAGTTTCACAAACGGAACTTTCTCGCCGTCCTTCAGCTTCAGCTTGGCCAGCACGATGTCGCCGCGCGGGTCGGCGCCGACAGCCTCGGCGGTGTATTCTTTGGTGTTGCCGGCCATGCGCACGACCATTTTGCTGGGGCGCACGGCATCGGAAAACACGTGGTGGTTGGTCACCATGTAGCCGTCTTCACTGATGCAAACGCCCGAGCCGCCGCCGATCAGCACAAAGGCGGGGTAGATGCGTTTGACAAGTTCGCGCGTCTCGGTGTCAAGTTTGGCGACCCCGGCGGTCGCGGGCGATTCCTGCGCGACAACAGGCAACTGCGCCGGCGCCGCCAGCACACCCAAACCCAGCACCATCATCAAAAGCAGCTTTTTCATATTCGTCTCCAGCGTCCCCAACGGGCGACACGCAAGTTGTATTTCTACGGACGAGCCCCGAGGGTGACGTCGAGGGTGATTTCCTTTTCATCGCGCAGGATCGTCACCTTGAGGACGTCGCCGACCTTGTGGCCCAGGATGTGCGTGCGCAGGTCGCCGGCGTTGACCATGTCGACACCGTCCACCTTCAGGATCACGTCTTCAAGCTTGATGCCGGCCTTCTGGGCGCCTGAACGCTCGGAGACCTCGCCGACCACCAGGCCCGGCTTGTCGGGCCACTTCTTGTTCACGCTCACGCCCATGTACGGTTCCGGCGGGCGCTCGATGAATTTGCCTTCTTTCATCAGTTCATAGGCACGGCGCGCTTCGTGGGCGTAAACCGCGTTCGACACGCCCGAGGCCTGGCCGAAGGTCTGGTGATTGTGCAGGCTGACCACGCCCACGAACTTCCCGTCGTTGTCCATGACCGGCGCGCCCAGCGTGGCGTTGCCGATGCGGGCGTCAAGCTGGAACGCTCGCTTGTTCTCGCGCTCGATGGCGCTGACCACGCCGTCGTTGACCAGCACACGCAGGGGGTTCTGGCCGCGGCCGACCACCGTCACCTGCTGGCCGCGCTCCAGCGCGACTTCGTCCTTGGGAAAGGCCAGCGCCGCGATGTCCTTGACTTCGGTGAGCTTGGCGTCGACCTTGAGCAGCGCGAGGTCCAACTGCTGGTGGCGGCCCACCACCGTGGCCTTGTGGCGATCGCCGTTGGGCAGCGTGACCACGATCGAATCGACCGAGATATCGGCGCCCTTGGTGCTGAACTTGCCCAGGCAGCGGTCCGAGATCAGCACGTGGCTTTCCCCCACCACGGTGCCGGAAAACGGCCCCACGTCGTAGCGGAAGAACCCGTCGGCGAGGTCCGGGTCCATGAAGCCGGTACCCAGGCCCTCGCGGTCGTAATCGATCTCGACCGAGACCACGTATTTCGCCGCCGCACGCGAAAGCTTCAGGCGGTGGGCCTCGAGTTCCTTGTGCAGCTTGGCGTCCTGTGCGGCGAGCGGGACGGCGCAGAACGCGCAGAGGAGGATGACTGTTGTGATGGCCTTCATGTTAGTAGTCCTCCTCTTTCTGCTCGGTCAGCAGGTCGACGGTCTTTTCCTTGCCCGTGTCGAGGTCCAGCACCGTCAGCAGGATATGCGTGCCGATCGGCAGGCCGTAACTCACCGGCACCTCAACCTCGCGCGGCGGCACGAACGGGTTGTCCTGAACGCGGGTCTTGCGCATGATGCGGCCCTTGCCAAGCATCTCGGCCAGGCGCGCCTTGCTGGGGATCTTGTAGTTGTCGACGCGCAGCAGGATCATGCCCTTCTTCAGGCCCGCTTTTTCGCCGGGGCCGCCCTTGTTGACTTCGCTGACTACCACGCCTTTGTTGGTGCGATCGAACTTGCCGCCCTTGAAGCCGCACCAGGCCTGGGGAAGGTCGTCTTCCTTCACACCCTTCTTGAGTTGCGGCAGCACGGCGCGAATCTGGTTGGCGGGCACCGAGGTGCCGAGGTGGCGGCCCGCCATGAAATGGCCGGTCATCATCGCGATCACGTCGCCGTCAAGGTTGCAAATGGGGCCGCCGTGGTCGCCGGGGTGAATGGCTGTGTCGCTTTCGATCATGTTGCCGCGGTAGGGATCGCCGCGTTCGTCCGGGTCAAGCACGCCCACGGGCTCGAAGCGATAAAAGCCCGAGACCGTGCCGTAGCTGAAGCTCACGACGCTGTCATAAAGCATCGTGTCGAGTGAGTTGCCAAGCCCCACACAGCTTGAACCGATCTCGACTTCGTCGGAATTGGCAAGCTTGAGCGACGGGATTTTCGGGTGGCCTTCCTCCATCTTGATCACCAGGATCAGGTTGCGCTGGTCCTTGCCCACGATCTTGCCGCCGAACTCTTTGCGCTCGTTGTTCATCAGCCACACGCTGTCGCCCACGCCCACTTCGCGGCGGCTCTCGCGTCGTCCGTCCTTGAAGGTCACCATCATCGCAAACGATGCCTCGCCGCAGGTGATGACGTAGTCGTCGTCGACGGCAAAGCCGGTGTTGGCCTTGGCGCCGCCGCCTGCCATACCGGTATTGGGCGCAAGGCCCATGTCGGGCCGATTTGCGGCGACCGCAAGGACGCTTGGCGTCAACCGCCTGGCAAGTGCGACGCGTTCTTTCTGCAGTTCCTTGAGGGTGTTGACGGAAACGCCCTGTGCGATTGCGGGCGCGGGCAGCGCCGCAACCGACGCCACGCAAGCCAGGATAGCCAAAGCCGTTAAAAGTGTGGTTGTGCGCGTCATGTGGGAGGGTGCTCCGCGGGAACGGGATCTGTCAACAATGCGCCCCAATGCAGTAAGCCTTCTACGCACCGGGCGCGGCAAAAGGAAAGGTAAAGTACGCTCAAACGCCGAGGCGCTTGAGCGCGCCAACAAGGTCGCGCATCAAAAACGGCTTGAACAGCAACGACGCCTGCAAGCCGCAGTCACGGATGCTTTGCAGCCGCGCGTCCCCTTCGTCGAGCCCCGTAATCAACAAGAACTTCAGGCCCGGCTTGATGGCCAGCATCTGATGGATGGCGGCGACGCCGTTGAGCTCAGGCATCATGTAATCGAAGGTAATGAGATTGAAGTCTTCCTGCCGGATGCGCTCGATGGCCTTCAGCGGGCTCGACTCGACCGAGGGGCTGAAACCCAGCGATTCAAAGTAAGCGCCGATGATGCCCACGATGTCGGCCTCGTCGTCACAGATGAGGACGCGCTTCGACATCGGCCGGACTCCTTGCGGGCCATAAATCATAATTGCGGCATCTGATTCTTCTATGCCCAAGGGTCGAATTTACGCATAAAACAGAAAAAACAAAAAGACCCGCAGCCGGGCTGCGGGTCCTTGAAAGACCTCGCGATTACTGCTTGGTCGAGCGCGCCTCGACGTAACGGCGCACAATCTGGTCCTTCCACAGGCGCTTGACCTTGATGTCCTTCTCGGCGCCGCAGAGGGCGGTGATCTTGGTACGGGCGAGGCTGTAGCTGCGCTTGCCCGCGTTGGCCGAGACGTCTTCGCCCAGCAGGATGTACGCGCGGCTGACCGAGGGCATTACCTCGAACACGACAAACTCGAGGCGAACCTTCTTGGCGGTATCTTCAGCCATGCCGTCCAGCGTAAAGACGTCGCCGACATGGACGTTGTGCATGGTGCCGGCGTCGATGACGGCCACGTCAACGTCGCCGTTCTGCTGGCGGGCGATGTAGTTGTCGCATTCAAAGCCGGTGATGGTCGCGCCGCCGGCCTTCTTGATGGTGACGGACTCGTCGCCGGCGTTCCAGGACAGTTCCTTCTTGGCGCCGGGCAGGACGCCGAGGAAGCCGACCTCGAAGTGCGATGACGTGTAGGAAATCGCGAGCAGCAGCCCGACCAGGGCCAGTACTACGCTGGGGACCAGCAACGCGAACAGGCCGAACTTGTCGAACTTGCCGACGGCCTCGGACTGGACGGTGGTCTTTTCCATCGCCATGCCGGTGCTTCCGGCCCTGGCGCTGACGGCTGCTTTCTTCGGTGCTGGCAACTTGGCCATGATGGGATCCTGTAGTAGTCGCTAGTTGCGCTTGCCGGAATTGGGAATGGTCGCGCCGCCGAAGTTCTCGGCCGCCTTGACGCTGTCGTTCTCGATCACGGTGACCTTGCCGCGGAACTCCTGCAGCAGGCGGCCCGTGGCGAAGTTGTCCGACACTTCCTCAACCAGCATGCGCCCGATGAACTGTCCGCCGCGGTGGATGGTGAAGACCTGGTTTTCCTCGACGCCGTCCTGGCTGCCGATGCTGATGGTGACCACCCCCGTGCGCGGGTCGTCGCCGACGCTGCGCACGCGGCCAAACAGCCAGCCGCGGCCCGTCTGGTCGGCGAGGCGGCGGATGTTCGGGTCAAGCTGCTCGTACATCGCAATCACCTTGACGTTCTGCTCATAACCGCGCGAAAGCTCATAGTAGGCGTTCTCGAGGTCGACCTGCTGCATCTTGATGCGGCCGATGTCGTTCTGGACCTGGGCGAACTCGGCCTTCAGCGCGTCGCGTTCGACGATCACGCGCTGGATTTCGTAGTCGAGGTTGAACACCTTCTGCTGGAAGCTCGCGATGATGTAGCGGAAGGCGCTCATCTCGGCGCCAAACAGGCGCGCGCGGTCGCGCACAGCACTCATCTTCTCTACCTGCTTGCGCCGGTCGCGGTTGAACTCGGCGATGTTCGTCTCAAGCGTGTTGATTGCGTTGCTGATGGCCGTGACGTCGTTGTCGTGGTGGGTCTTGGCGTCCGCGCCATCCTGCCTGGCCATGGCGATCTGGCTCTGGCTTTCCTTGATAAGGGTGCCGGGAAGGCCGTTGGTGTCGCCGCCGCTGCCGCTTTCATCGGGCAGGCCGTAGGGCGCGCCGCCGATGCTTTCCGCCGCAATCGGCGAGTTGGCCGATTCCGACTTGAACTCATGGCCGGATTCCGGCACGCGCCCGCCCTTGATGTCGGTGTAGCGATAGGCAATCGCGCGCCGGATGTTGCGCTCGGAGATGAACTTCGAGCGCCAGTCGGGTTCGGGGTTGGCGTTGAGATAAATGAATGCGACGTTGACAGCCGCAAGCCAGGCGATCGTCAACATCAGCATGGTTCTGGAAAATACGCCCATCGTGTGTCCTCGCGTTGCATCAACTGCGAAAGTTTGCCCGCCGCCGGATACTGCCAGTCAATTCCTACCGGTCCCGCATGTGGCTGCCGACGCGCGCCATGAACAACCGCGTGACGGCCTCGTCGCCCGACTTCGGCGCGTTCTTCTTGTCCAGCGTGTCCACGATCATGCACTGGCAGGTTTCGTTCTGCACTTCGACCACGTCGGCAATGGCAATGGTCGCGCCGCCGCGGGTGATGGTGTACTTCTGGTGCAGCTCAACGCCGTTGCGCTTGCCCTTGTCGAGCTGGATGCTCATGCCGCTGGCCCACTGGACCGTGGCGTAGATGACCGGGCCGTTTTCGCCGAGGTCGGCCTGGATGTCCGGGCGCAGGCGGCGATAGCGCGCCTTGGTGTCGAGGCGGCGTTCGAGTTCTTCCTGCAGCAGGTACTGCTGGAACTCAAGGCGGACGAAATCTTCGTGCAGCGTGGCGTAGTCGGTGTGGTTCTGCGCGACGTCGCGCAGGTAATTGCCGCGTTCGGCATACACGGTCTTCTTGCGCTCGCTGCGTTCCTTCAACGCGCGCTGCAGCGAATCAATCACCTCGCCGTGGTAGTCCTGCGTGATCTTGGGGAACTCGAGCACCGCGGCCTCGAGTTCCTCGGCCTTGGCCATCGCGTCGGTCTTGGCCAGCTCCGCTTCCTTGGCCCAGGCTTCAAGCGCGCGCTTGGTGGCGTTGAGCGAAGCGGCCTCGGCCGTGAAGTTTGACGTCGACTGGTCGTTGTTGTGCTGCTGGGCAAACAGCTCGGCATAGGCCTGCTCGAGCGTGTTCTTGTCGCGGCGGCGCGCGTCGGCTTCCCACTGGTACTTCTCGCGCCACTGCACGTTGCCCGCCAGCGCAATCCAGACGTACTGGCTGAGAACCAGGCAGAACACCAGGTTCGTGATGATCAGTATCTTGGTCGCAAGATGCACGAAATGCTCCTGTACGCAGGCCTTCTCCGCGCCAAGCAAATGTGGCGACGCGGAAATACCGCGACAACGAGTGAACATACTGGGGGTGGACTTCCGAAGATAACGGCTAGAGGCCGGGGGTCAAGGGCGAAATTGCCCGCAAACCCCAGCCTCATTTGTGGATATAGGTACTGTCATCAAGCGGTCACTTAGTGGCTGCGGTTTCCTAACCGCAGCGTGCAAACGATACCCGCCAGGCTCATTAAGGCTGCCAACATCACCCCCGCCGACGAACCCTGACTTCCAGAGCAACTGCCGCCGCCGCTATCGCCGCCGCTGGTCGTGCCACCGACCGGGGGCGTCCCCACCGTCCCGGCAAGATTCACTGTCTTTGTTGTCGCGCCGGACGAACTGTGGGTCACGGTGCCGTTGTGGCTCGTGCCGCTTGCGGGGTTATAGCGCACGTAGATCGTTGTGCTTGCCACCGCGCCGCCGGCCTGAGTCAGCGTGAGCACGTTGGTGTAACCCGATGCAGCCGTCAGCGAGATCTGGAAGTTCGCGCTTACATTGATGCTGATGTCCGCGGTCAGGTTGACGCCGGAGACGGTGAAGTTTTGCGGCGACGAGGGCGTGCCGACCGCCGCAATGTTGAAGCTGCGCGAGGTAACGGAAACCGTGATCGCGGGGCCGCTGGGCGTCGCGGGCACGAAATCGACGATGCCGTCGGCATCGCCCGAAACGAAGTCGACTTCGACATTGAGCGTTGAAACGCTCGCGTCGGCGCTACCGGTCCCGCTGAAAGAACCGCCGGTGCATGAGACCGTCCAGTTGCCCGCCGCAACGGCAATCGACCAGCCGCCAAAGGCGTTGGTTGTCGCCATCAACGTGCTGGCGCCGGTGGCGGTGACCGTGACGCCGCCAATGCCTTCGCCCTGGTCGTAGCGGCCGTTGCTGTTGGCGTCGTTGTAGACGACTCCGGTCAGCCACGCGCTGTCGGCGTCACGAAAGCCGGTGTGGATAGCCCAATACGCGCCGGAGCCGTCGGGCGCGGTGCCGCTGTTGTAGGGAATCTCGGGCTGAAAACCGGTCGCGTAGCCGGTGCCGATTTCGCGGAACTGGTCGTAGAACGATTTGCTTGGCCCCGTCGAAAGCAGGTGATAGCGGTGGCCGGGCGGGTTGACGCCGACGTCCTCGATCAGCGCCGCCAGCGATTCGTTGGCGCCGTAGCTGATGCCGCCGCTCGACGACGTGTACTTCACCGCCAGCGATTCGATGTTGTTTGCGGCGTCCGGCAGGCCGCTGTCGAGCAGGTAGCTTGCGTCGCGCGCCATTTTATTGGGCTGGTCGCCGGTGATCGCGCTGGTGTGCGCGAAATAGCCGTTTTGCGCCATCTCGGTGCTGTGGAAACGCGAGGACGTGACGAGGTTGTTGTTCACCGCCAGCGGCTGGCTCGGAGCCACACTGTCCAGCAGTGTTCCCAGGCCGTTTTCGGCGGCGTAGGCCGGCGGGTCGTGCCGCGCCCGGTTGAGTTCATAAATGAAGGCCTGTTCGTTGGCCGTAGGTTGCGCGACAAGCGGTGTCGCGGCGACAATTAATGAGAGAACCAGAAACGCGGGCAGGGCGGACATTGGGTGCTCCTTACCGGGGTGTTGCCGTCGGGAACAGTTTAGCGTCTTAGCCCTTTCTTGTCGCGCATTGTGGCGGCGGACATCTGACTTCGCTGATTTCCGTAAGGACACGCGGGTTCCCCGACGAAGCCTTGGCGAAGTCGGGCAGCGCGTCCGCCATCCGCCCGAAGAAAACAGTCCTGTGGGGCGGACATTCTTGTCCGCCCGAAGAAAACAGTCCCGTGGGGCGGACATTCTTGTCCGCCCGAAGAAAACAGTCCTGTGGGGCGGACATTCTTGTCCGCCCGACCGGCGAAGCCGGTCGAATTGTGGGTAGTGGGTCCGTTTGGCCGAATGCCTTTCGTAGCGCGGGCGTCTCGCCCGCAGTCGCG
>JADLAK010000040.1 GCA_020848275.1 Planctomycetota bacterium | reverse complement strand
GCGATACGCGCTGGACCGCATCGACGACATCATTGAAGAAGCGATCGTGCGGCTGGGCGTGCTGCCGGGCCTTGGCAAACAGGGCCGCAAACAGCTCGAAATCGACGCCCAGCAATCGCCCCAGGGCCCGTAGGCATGTTGTGGCGCGCCGTAGGGACACGCGGCCGCGCGTACGCCCCACAGGTCATTTTTTCTGCGCCGCCTCGCGGACACGCTGCCGCGTGTCCTACGACATCCAGCCTGCCAGTTTCCAGGCGATCGATTTCTTCCTTTCAATCCGGTGAAACTTGCCCGACCGATGTAGCGTTTAACTTTCGAGCCCAGTGACTGGGCAAACGAAAGGACGACCATGAACCGCCTATTGCCCACGATACTGCTTGCCGGCGCCGCGAGCCTTGCCATCGCGTTTTCTTTCACAACCCCGGCAAGCGCCGGCATCACCGAGGAAGAGCACAAGGCCCTGGAAAGGAAAATGGCCGAGGGCTCACGCAAACAACTTGCCCAGGCCGACAACGGCATGGGCTTTGACATGCTGGCGGAGCTTCGCAAAGCCGCGGGCGGCAAAAACGTTTTCATCTCGCCGCTGAGCATCGCACTGGCATTGCAAATGACCTACAACGGCGCGGGCGGAGACACGGCCAAAGAGATGGCCGCGGCGCTGAAGTTGAGCGACTTTGACCGCGACAGCCTCAACAAGGCGGTCAAGGACCTGAACACGATCCTGACGTCCAACGACAAACTGACGATGAAGATCGCCAACGCGATTTTCGCGCGCAAGGGCGTCGATTTCAACGCGGACTTCCTTAAGCGCAACGAGGAGTCGTTCAAGGCGCAGGTCAAGGCGATGGACTTCGCCGACCCCGCCACGGTTGAGGCCATCAACAAGTGGTGCGCAGAGAACACCAACGACAAGATCAAGTCCATTATCGAGAAGATCAACCCGCTCGACGTGATGTTTTTGATCAACGCCGTCTACTTCAAGGGCAACTGGAAGCACAAGTTCAAGAAGGAAGAGACGAAGGAAGAGGACTTCACGCTGGCGTCGGGCGAAAAAACCAAGGCGCAGATGATGCACCACCGCATGGACATCAAGGGCCTGATGGGCGACGACTTCATGGCCGGCAAATTGATGTACGAGGACGACCGCACCGCAATGTATATCTTCATCCCCGACAAAGCCGACGGCCTGGACGAATTCATGGCGCGGTTGAACAACGGCCAGTGGAACAAGTGGCTGGGCGAATTCGGCCAGCGCGACAACACCCGCATCGCGCTTCCCCGCTTCAAGGTCGAGTATGAGTCGACGCTCAATGAAGCGTTCAAGGCCATGGGCATGAAGCGGGCTTTTGACAGCAGCAAGGCCGAGTTCGGCGCGATGCTGGCCGGAGGCAAAAACGAACTCTACATCTCGGAAATCCTGCACAAGACCTACGTCGAGGTGAACGAAGAAGGCACCGAGGCCGCGGCCGTCACCAGTGTGCGCATGACCGCGACCAGCGCCCAGCGCCGCGTCTACAACCTTGTCGCCGACAAGCCGTTCTTCTACGCGATTGTCGACGACACCACCGGCAGCGTGCTTTTCATGGGCACGATGAACAACCCGGTTGCGAAATAGGTCGTGTAACTTGATGCCGGGGCTCCGCTTAGGGGCCCCGTGTTTCTTGGAACCGTGCCGGCCCGGATGCGTCTTATAGGCAGAAAACTTCCTCAAGGGACCGCCATGAGCCTTAAAACGTTAACGCTGCTTGCCGCCGCAACCGCCGCTCTTTCATCGACATTGTGGATTTCCGCGGGGCAGTCGGACGCCTGCAAGAGCCGCGCGACCATCGCTGTCGAAGACGAGCGCAAGTCGTTCAAGGATGCGCAAGACAAACTGGTCGCCGCCGACAACGCCCTTGGCTTCAAGCTGTTGGCGGACCTCGCGGCAGCCGACAAGGGCAAAAATGTCTTCATTTCGCCTGTCAGCATTTCGACGGCGCTTTCGATGACCTGCAACGGCGCCGCAGGCGAGACCGCGAAGGAAATGGCAAACGCGTTGCAGTTTGGCTCAATGACCGAATCAGAAATCAACGGCGGCAATCGCGCGCTGCGCAGCGCCCTGACGGGCAACGCCGAGATTCGCCTGGACATCGCGAACTCGCTGTGGATGCGCAAGGGCAAGACGTTCAAACAGGATTTTCTCGACCGCGTGGCGGAGAATTTCGGTGTGGAGATGCAGTCACTGGATTTCGCCGACCCGGCAACCCTGAGCACCATCAACAATTGGTGCAGCAAGAACACCAACGGCAAGATCGACAAGATTCTCGACCGGATTGCGACGGACGCCGTAATGTACCTGATTAACGCGGTCTACTTCAAAGGCGAGTGGAAGACGCAGTTCGACAAGAAGCGGACCTGCGACGTGGACTTCACGCTCGCCGACGGCAAGGTCGTCAGTGTCCCGATGATGACGGCCAAGTTCGACGCCAAGGCCATCGAGGGTGAGACCCTCGACGCCGTCAAGCTGCCGTACAAGGGCGGCAATACCAGCATGGTGGTATTTGTGCCCAAGGCAGGAAAGACGCTGGCGGAGCTTGTGGGAAGTCTTGACGCCGCAACATGGGCCAAGTGGCAGAAGGAATTTTCGGTCCACAAGGACCTCGAGATCAACCTGCCGCGCTTCAAGGTCGAGTACGAAACCGCGCTGGTCGAGCCTTTCAAGAAACTCGGGATGAAGAAAGCTTTTGGGAAAGAAGCTGACTTCACGCGTCTGGACGAATCGGCCAAAATCGAGCCCGTGTTCATCTCTGACATCCGCCACAAGACTTTTGTCGAAGTGAATGAAGAGGGCACTGAGGCCGCGGCGGTGACCTCCGTCGAGTTGAAGCAGGAATGCGTCCAGTTCGCCTTCCGCGCCGATTGCCCCTTCCTGTATGCGATTACCGACGAGGCGACCGGCGCGATTTTGTTCATGGGCGTGATGAACAACCCGGCCGCGAAGTAGCTCTCGCTGGAATACAACGCGGCGCGCTCCTGTTAGGATGCCTGACAGGAGCGCTGCCATGTTCTGAGTGCTTGAATCCTCGATCCGTTGGGTCGTTCGCAAGGCGATCGGTTCCAAGAAGGGCGGCGACTATTGCTGGTCGCTCAATGGCCAATACACGCCCTTTGGCGTCAACCTCAGCGCCCTTGGCCCGGCCCGCGACCAGGACGACCTTGGCCGCTGTGCGCCGCGTCGACCGGCGCCCGATGCTGCCGAGCCGAAAGTCGGCGGCTCGCCGGTTCCCAATCCAACATGTCGCAAAGATGTAGGGACGCGCGACAGCGTGTCCGCGCCCAGGGACACGCTGCCGCGTGTCCCCACGCGCTAACTGGCGTTTTCGCTCGCTGACGGTTAAATCCTCTACATGAAAATCGCACTCAACGGATGCATGGGCCGCATGGGCCGCCGCATCGCCGATATTGCGGCGACGGCGGGCCACGAAATCGTCGCCGCGATCAACACCGTCCACGCCGGGCAGCATTACGGCGACGCGCTGGGGGACAAGCGTTTTCTCGTGCGTGTGAGCAACGCGTACAGCGGCGGCGCCGACGCGCTGATCGACTTCAGCACGCCGCAGGGTTTCTCGGCGCGCCTTGCCGAGTGCGTCAAGCACAGCACGGCGTTTATCAGCGGGACCACGGGGCTGAGCGACCATCAGCTTGCGGAGCGCGACGCGGCGGCCAAGAATATCCCCGTGCTTCAGGCCTACAACATGAGCCTTGGCGTCAATCTGCTGATTTCGCTGGTGAAACAGGCGGCGGTCAAGCTCGGGCCGGGCTACGACATCGAGATCGTCGAGATGCATCACCGGCTCAAGGCTGACGCGCCCAGCGGCACGGCGGTGGCGCTGTTTAACGCCGCGTGCGAAGCGACCAGCCGCGATCCCAAGCAGGTCGCACGCCACGGACGCGAGGGCATGGTTGGCGCGCGTACACGCCCGGAAATCGGCCTGCATGCGGTGCGCGGGGGCGATGTGGTCGGCGACCATACCGTGATGTTCGCCGGTGAAGGTGAACGCGTCGAGCTCACGCACAAGGCGTCGTCGCGCGACACGTTTGCGCGCGGCGCCGTTCGCGCGGCGGAGTGGCTCAAGGGCAAACCCGCCGGGCTTTACACCATGGCCCAAGTGCTGGGGCTGTAGTTTAACAGCCTGGCCAGGCATGGCCGGGCGTCTGTCTGCGGTCCCAATCGACGAGCTTTACGCAATCTGCGTGCCGGGATTAAACAACAAGGGCGAGCCGGTGGCTCGCCCCGTACCCCGGCCGCATGGCCGTGGGCGCCGTCGCTAACCCCGCAGAAGCGGGGCGCGGCGGGTAAGACGTGCGCTGTGGCGGCGCAGGCGCATGGTCGGGCGTTCGGTGCCGTTGCTGCTCGTGATCGGGCCGATCATCTCGACGATGCGGCCGAGGATCGTGGCGACATCCAGCGGCTGCGGCAGGTATTCATCGAGTCCGCCGTCGCGATAACGCAGGATCGTCGCTTCATCGACGGGCGCCGAGAAGCCCACGATCAACACGTCGCGGGTTGCGGGCGTCTCGCGGATGCGCTTGACGATCGCCTCGCTCGGCACGTCCTTGAGCGCCATGTCGAGCACGACGACGTCGGGGCGGAAGTACGCGACCTCAAAGCCGGCGTCAAAGCCGTTGCTGACGGTGCGCGCCTCGTAGCCCGCGGCGCCCAGGCCGCTTGCGTGCTGCGCCAGCATCGGGTCTTCGCCGACGAAAAGCACACGGTTGCTGCGCGGGACGACGACGTCGGCGGGAAGGCTGCGCGTCTGGCAAAAATCGTCCAGGTCTTCCTGCGAAATGCGCGCGTGGCCGCCCGGCGTGCGGTGGATGCGCAGGATGCCGCGGCGAATGGCGCCGATGATGGTATTGCGGTGGACGTTGCAGATCTTCGCGACCTGACTTGTGGTGTAATACTTGGTCATGTTAGGCCCCTCCGTCCGATGTCCGGATTACGCTCAACTTTTGATTTTACCGCCTGTTATGGAATAACGCGAAACTAATTGCCAAAACCGCCCAAGGCTAGTGGGCGCAAACAGATAAAAAACATCACCTGTAAACCGTTGAAAATTCAACGATTGCGCCAAGATGGGCGCGCGGGGCATGACGGGCAATCAGGCAACTATTTAGGCGGGTCCGCGGGCGGTTGATTGGCGCGCTTGGCGGCGAGTTCAGCCTTCTTTTTGTCGGCGAATTTTTTGTCGGTGAAGTACTGGACCCATTCGTCCTGGAATTGCTTGAGCGTGAGGTCGAGGACTTCTGTGATGACCTCGGGCGTCTTTTTGCGCTGCGCAATGGTGTCGATGAACTTCACAAAGGCCGCGTTGCCGTAGACCTCGATGATGTACTTGACGATGCCCCAGCACTGGATGCGTTCCTTGAGGGTAAACGCGTTGACGTTGGTCAGGAACAATTTTTCAAAGGGCGTGAAGCCGCCTTTTTCCGGGTTGGGCCCGTTCTTGGCAAGGGCGGTGCAGGTCGCGCCGTAGGCGCTGCCGCTGATGTGCTCGGGTTTTCCCTTGGCGCCTTCCTGCAGCAAAATTGTGGTCGAGGCGTCGAGTTCGCGGTGTTTGCGCGTCAGGTAAAACGCCCAGCCTTCCTGCAGCCAGCCAAAGGCGTTCATGTCGCCTCCGTATTGGCTCGAGCGGTCGAGCAACAACATCTGGGCCACGATATGCGTGTAGTGCTCCCACAACTTGTCGTCCGTCGGCGAATTTTCCGGGTCCCACCAGATGTTCGAGGTGTGGGGATTGTGCATGTCCGTGCCGCCGCTCTTGTGGTCGGCCGACAGGAAGTCCTTGAACAAATCGCGCAGCACGGTGTTGCGGTTCTTGCGCCCGGTATCGTCTTTGTCCCACAGGTAGATCGTCTTGGGGAAACCCGGCATCTGGTCCGCGCCGAACACGGCCTTCATGTCCGACCAGATGCGCTCGGCGCGCTCGGCATAAGTCAGCGTTGCCTCAAAGGTGTCGGCTGCTCCTTCGCCGCCGCAAACGCCGATCAGCCCGATTTTCTTGATGTCGCAGCAGAGTTCGAAGTGTTCGGTCTTGACCCAGGCGGCGCGGCGGGCCCAGGGGTAGGACTTGCCAAACGCGACCTTGGCGTCGCGGTACTGTTTGGCCTCGGCGATGCGCGTCTCGATGGCGGCAGTGTCTTCGTCCTTGAGGATGCCGATGGCGGCGCCAAAACCCGATTTGTGTGTGCCGTCAAGGCGCGTGGCAACCCAGCCCTTGCCGTAGATTGCCCGCTCGAACTCGGCGACCTCGGGATCTTTTTCGCGCTTCTTGGGCTTGTCGGGCCCGGCGTGAATGGTCGTGGCGCAAAGAAGCAGCGCGATAGTTGCGGCCAGCGCAAAAAGGGTGCGCATGAGAAACCCCCGGGGTCTACGTTTCAACGCTTTGTGAGCTTGATTGTTACAAGGATAGCAGTGCGGCGAAGCTTGGCGATGGGCCAAATGAACGGTGTTGCGGGTGCTACAACACCCGCAACACGTTGTGAAACCTGCATGACAAACTACCGCTGTGCCCGTTTTCGCCCATTGGTTTGCACGGGCACCATGATCGTGCCGGTGTCGTGCTTGAGGCCCGAGATCGCGAGGCGGATGTTCTCCATCGCGTCTTCGGTCAGCGTGATCTTGACGGCCTTGCGGGCTTCCGCCGGGACTTCCGCCAAATCTTTTTCGTTGGCCTTGGGCAGCACGACTTCGCGCAGGCCGCCGCGATAGGCCGCCAGCAGCTTTTCCTTGATGCCGCCCACGGGCAGGACTTTGCCGCGCAACGAAATTTCGCCGGTCATGGCGATGTCGCCGCGCACCGGCAGGCCCGTGAACAAGCTGACCAGCGCCGTGGCAATCGTGACGCCCGCGCTGGGGCCGTCCTTGGGCACCGCGCCCTCGGGGAAATGGATGTGCACGTCGTATTTGCGGAAGGCGCCCTCGTCGATGCCGAAGCGGTTGGCGTTGGAACGCACGAACGAGAGCGCCGCGGCGACGCTTTCCTTCATCACGTCGCCGAGCGAGCCGGTGATGTTGAAGCGGCCTTCGCCCGGGTAACGCGAACTTTCGATCAGCAGCACGTCGCCGCCCATCGACGTCCAGGCCAGGCCGTTGACCACGCCGACTTCCGGCTGGCGGCGCGCGTCGTCGGGCAGCCACAGCCGCTGGCCGAGATAACCGCCGATGTCAGCGGCTTCGATGGTGCTCACGGCGCTGGGTTTGATTTTGCCCTGCGCGACGTGCGTGGCGACCTTGCGGCAGATGCCGGCGACTTTTTGTTCAAACACGCGCAGGCCCGCTTCGCGCGTGTAGCCGCGAACGATTTCGCGGATCGCCTCGCGCTTGAACACAAGCTGCTTCTTGCTGAGGCCGGCGTTTTCGACCTGGCGCGGGATGATGTAGCGCCGCGCGATTTCTTCTTTTTCCTCGAGCGTGTAACCCGACAACTGGATCACTTCCATGCGGTCGCGCAGCGGCGGCGGAATGTTATCCAGCACGTTGGCGGTGCAGATGAACAGGACCTTCGACAGGTCGACGGCGACGTCGAGATAGCGGTCGACAAACGCGACGTTCTGTTCGGGGTCGAGGACTTCGAGCATCGCCGCGGCCGGGTCGCCGCGCACGTCGGCGCCCATCTTGTCGACCTCGTCGATCATCAAAATCGGGTTGGCGCTGCCCGCCTTTTTCAGCGACTGGATGATGCGGCCGGGCATGGCGCCGACATAGGTGCGGCGATGGCCCATGATTTCGGCGTCGTCATGCAGGCCGCCGACGGAAATACGCGTGAACTTGCGGCCCATGGCGCTCGCCACGCTGCGGCCAAGGCTGGTTTTGCCGACGCCGGGCGGGCCGACGAGGCAGAGGATCGGGCCCTTGAGTTCCTTCTTGAGCTTGAGGACGGCGAGGAATTCGATGATGCGGTCTTTGACTTTCTCGAGGCCGAAATGGTCGTGGTCGAGGATGCGCCGCGCTCTTATCAGGTCGAGGTTGTCCCTGGTGGCGGTGTTCCAGGGGATGTTCAGCAGCCACTCGACGTAAGTGTGGACGACGTTGAACTCGGCGCTGGCTTCGCTGATTAAACTCAGGCGGTCGATTTCAGCCTTGCAGACTTTCTGCGCTTCGGGCGGAAGTTTGGCGGCCTCGAGTTTTTCCTTCAGCTTCTCGATCATCGCCTCGGCGCCGTCGCCTTCGCCAAGTTCCTGGCGGATGGCCTTGAGCTGCTGGCGCAGGAAAAACTCGCGCTGCGCGCCTTCGATCGTCACCTGCGTGCGGGCTTTCACTTCGTGCTCAACGGCCAGGCGCGCGACTTCTTCGTCGAGATGTTTGATCAGTTTCTTCAGGCGTTCGCGGCAGTTCAGTTCGGCCAGCAATTCGGATTTCACCTTCACCGGCACGTTGACGTAGGTCGCCACCAGGTCGGTGAAGCGCCCGGGGCCTTTGATGTTCATGCGCAGGATGTTGGTGAGTTCGCGCGAATAGCTGTTGTCCATGGCGACCAGCGCCTCGAATTTCTCGAGCGCCGCCATGATCTGCGCGTTCATCTCGGGCGAATCGTCGTTGCCGCCCACGGTGAAGGCCGGGCTGACGTCAGCGACCATTTCGCCTTCGTGCATGAACGCCTTTTTGATGCGCACGCGCGTCAGGCCCTGGAACGCGACCTGGATCGTGCCGTCGGGCAGGTTCATCTGGTGGATCAGGCGGCTTGCCGTGCCGATGGTGCAGATGTCTTTTTCGTTCTGCGGGAAGTCCTGTTCGAGGTCCTTCTGCAGGCCCACGCACACGATGCTGTCCCGTTTGGGCAACTTCTGCACCAGTTGGATATTCGGCGGCTTGTGCACCGAGAAGCTGACGACGTTGTAAGGAAACACGACGGCCGAAACGATCGGCAGCATCGGCAAACGGTTGGGCACCGTCTGCACAAGCTCGCGCGTGCTGTCATTGCTCAATGGAATTGCCATGGTGTGTGTCCCATTTAATGCGCCCGGTCGTCAGCTTCGTGATAACCCGCAAACCGGCCAAATGACAGCCTTTTCAGCCATCGTCAATCATTTTGCTTAACCTGCGATCGCCCAAAATCATCCTTCAATCCTTGACTGTCCTCATTCAACTGTCAACTTCACTGCATGCCTGACGAACCGCCGCCGCCGCAACGCAATTCCGCCAACTTGCCTTTCATCGTTGCGGGCATCCTTTTCGGCGCGCTTTCGTTTTTGTTCGGCGGCTACGCGGCGATCCTCGCCCTCCCCGGGGCTCTGCCCGGCGCGCGCCGCCTGCGCGCCATGTGCGTCGCTTTGCTTGTTTCCGTGCCCTGCTGGCTTGTCGTTGGCGCGCTGGTCGGCAACCCCGTGGTAATCGTCGCGCGCGAACGCGTGCTGAATCAGCTTGAGGCCGTCAGCGGCGAACGCCCGACCTACCTTTATTGCAGCGGCGACCCGCTGTCGGGCCGCCTGAGCTTTCGCAACCTGCGCATGACGCTGCCGGAAGTCCGCGGCCACGCGCAGATGGAGTCTTTCGACGTGCAGGCGGGCTTTGGATTTTTCTGGCCGCGCGAGGCCATTGAGTTCGAGGGCGCCAAGGCCGATATCGAGGTCAACACCGACGTCCGCGGCATGCTGGGCTGGAGCAAACGTCTGGGAGGCCATGTGTTCCCGCCGGTGTACGGGCGTCTCAACGGCGCGCGTGTTGCCGTGATCGGCCCGCAGGTCAGCGCGGTGCTGTCGATCAGGGTAATCGGGTTCTCGAGCGAACAGGGCATCCTGGAGTGCCAGGCGTCGCCCGAGTTCCTCGACGTCGCGTTGCTTGGCCAGGTGCATCGCCTTGGCTGCCAGGGCGACCTTTACCTCGCCACGCGCGGCAGCGAAACCGAACTGGTCAGCGACCTGCAATTGCGCGACCTCGCGGGCGGCACGGCCATTCTCAAGGGCCGGCTCGGCGGCCCGGCGGGCGCGCCGGACGCCCTGAAGCTCACGATCGACACCGTCAAGCTTGGGCCAATGTGGGCGCGCCACCGCATCATGGACCTGCTTGAGGGCGACGCGCGCGGCGACATCACTTTTGCCGCCGACGGCGATGATCTGCTGCTGCAAATGGGCCTCGAATACCAGGATCTGCGCTACTACCACCGCAGCGCGATGCGCCTCAAGGACGAGCGATCTTTCAAGGCTGAATCCGGGCGCGTTGGCGGGCAGTTGCGACTGTCAGTGGGCAGGGCGCTTACTTTCGAAAACGTGTTCTTGATCGTCCATCGCGGCAATCTCGCGACTGACCCGAAAATGAAAGCGGTTGGCGGTCTTGGCCTGCAGGTCTCCGGCACTTGGCCGGATCTCAAGGGCGACGGCGCAATCGTTGTGGCCGAGGGCCAGTTGAACGAGGACATCCGCTTCACGGGTTTTGGCCAAGACATCAGTAATCTTGCTCCAAACCTGATTGACCTGGCCGAACTGCTGCCGTCGCTCGAGGCCACATTCGACGTCGAGGTTCGCGAAATCGCTGTCAACTGCGACCCAGTGCGCGGCAAGCTCAAGGGCAAACTCGGCGGCACCTTCAAACACCGCGCCGGAGAGCCGACGGACCTTCAACTCAAGGGCAAGCTCGAGCTCGCCGACGGCAAGTTCGACTTCCAGGGCGCAAGCGGCGACATTACCGGTTACATCGACTATCAACCGAATGTCCCGCCGGTGCAGGCGACCATCCGCGGCGAACTCAATGGCAAAGCCGGCGACCTGCCCTTGGTTGCGGAAATTACCGGGCGGCTCGGCGCGCCGGGGTTGATCTTCAAGCAGGTTAAAATGAGGCCGGAAGAATTTGGCCGTGCGATTGTCGAAGCCGGTGAGGATAAACTCACAACCCAGCAAAAAAAGGATCGCGGCGAACAACTGTCTCGTTTATGCGGCGCTGAGGCACTTTTTCGACGCAATCCGTTCGCCGTCTTGCCGCAAGGCAAGGTGTTCTTCGAATTCCGCACTGGCGACTAAACCCGCCGTAATTGTTCAGGCCTAAACAGTTTCCGTTTGGCGCCGCAAGCTGCGCCAAGCCGGACAAACAGGCTCGACGTATCTTCTAAACTAACGTAAGAATAAGAATTTACCGGTCGCACATCCGGATGTGCAGTATTGTGGAGTCCTATGACACGCCCGCCGGACGTTTCGTCCCTCGTCGGCTACGTAATCGGCAAGTGCAAACTGCTTCGCGTTTGCGGCCGTGGCGCCATGGGTACGGTGTACGAGGGCCAGCATACCGGCCTCGATATTGACGTTGCGGTGAAGGTCCTGCCGCCGCACCTGGCCAGCAACGGCAACCTCGTGCAGCGCTTTTTGCGCGAGGCGAAGCTTGCGGCCAAGCTCAACCACTCCAACACGGTACGTGTTTACGACGTTGGCGAGGAATCGGGCTACTACTACCTCGTGATGGAATTTGTGCGCGGCTCTGACGCGCTGGCGCTGGTCAAGACCTACGGCCCGCAGAGCGCCGCGGTCGTGGCGGACATCGGCGCGGGCGCCGCGCGTGCGCTCAGCCACGCCCACGCGGCTGAAGTCGTGCACCGCGATATTAAACCCGCGAACCTGATGCTGCCCGAAGGCGGTGGCGTGAAGGTGGCCGACTTCGGCCTTGCCCGCGCGCTGGCAAGCGACAGCGGCCTGACCATGACCGGCGCCGTCATGGGCACGCCCGACTACATGGCGCCCGAACAGGCGCAGGGCAAGATGGCGGGGCCCGCGGCCGACGCCTACAGCCTTGGCTGTACGCTCTATCACCTGTTCGTGGGCAGGCCGCCGTATTCGGCGTCCAACCCAATGGCCGTTGCGCTGATGCACGTGACCAACCGCGTACTGGTGCCCGAAGACCGCCAGCGCGATGAAGCTGACCGCACGCTGGCCAAGATAATCTTCGACCTGACTGAAAAAGACGTCAACAAGCGCCCCAGCGACATGAACCTGATCGCCGAGCGCCTCGCCGCCATCGCGCGCATGCGCCGCAAGGCCACGCAGAAACTGGTCTCCGAAGGCGGCACGCTGTTCGACACCGCGGGTTTAAAATTGCAGACGAAAATCTGGGAAGCGTCGCAGATGCGCGCCGCAAGCTCGCAGGTAGCGGCTGCCGCAAGCACCGCCGCGGCCGGCACGCCGGTGCCCAAGCCGGCCGCGCCGCCGCCGCCGATGGTGGACGACGCCACGCGCAAAAAGCTGCAACCCGCGCTGGACGCGCTGAAAAATGCGGCGTCGCAGGCGCGCGCCAAGGCGGGCTCTGAAATTCTGCCGATGCCCGCGCCGATCGCCGACGTTTCCGACCTGACGCCTGAACTCGTGCGCGAGGCCAAGGCCCGCGCGCGGCGTTCGTCGGGCTCGATGCCCGCGGTGCCATCGGAGCTCGGCGAAGAACGGCCCAAACGCGGCGGCACCAATCCTCCCTCGACGCCGACGGAAGACCGCACCGCAAGCGGCCGGCGCGCCGGCGTCGCCGCCGGCAGCAACGTGGATGACGCGGGCTGGGAGGAATATTCGGCCAAGGCGTTCCCGACCTTTGAGCGCACCGACAGCAGCGCCGGCGTTGCAACGCGCCAGGCCGCACAGCCCGCTTCGGCCGACGCGTCGGCGCCCTGGGCCACGCGCAAAACCGTCGCCCCGCCCACGGATCGCGCGGTGGTGTCCGGCGACATGATGGCCGCCGACCGCGGCACAACCGGCGGACGCCGCGCCAAAAAGAGCAGCGGCAGCGGCATTGGAATCCTGGTGGTGCTGCTGCTGCTGGGCGGCGCGGCCTTTGCGCTGTGGTACTTCTACTTCCAGCCCAAGACCAACGCGACGAACAACGCCGGCATCGAGCTGCCGCCGCTGGATTCTTTTGTGGTTGAGTCCCGTGTCTGGGCAGCGCACAAGCCCGGCTCCGCCGTTACCGACATCGCCAACCTCGGGAACACCCAGAAGTTCGTCAGCGCCGGCTTTGACGGCTCGGCCCACCTTTGGGGCCCGCCCTACGAGGCCAAGCTGCATTCCTATTCGCCCGGGGGCGGCAGCTTCAAGTACCTGGCCTCAAATCACGATGGCAGCCGCGTCGTGGTCGCTACCGGCGACGGCCGCGTGATCTCGCTGACCGGCGGCAACCTTGGCGTAAGCAACGACAAGCTCGGCCAGGCCGGAGAGGTTACGAGCCTGGTGTGGGCGCTGCGCGGCGTGATGTTCACCGACGCCAAGGGCAACCTGCTGCGCACCGATGGCTCGGCGCCGATTGTTGTCTCCAAGACCGGTGCGGCGGTCACCGCCGCGGTGATCAACGGCGATGACCTGTGGCTTGCGACTGCGGCCAATGAACTGGCGCTGTATGACATCAAGTCGCAGGAGCCGCAGTTCAAGAAGGGATTCCAGAACCTGCCCGGCGCCATTGACAAGCTTGTCGCCACGTCGCTGGGCGTCTTTGCGATTGTCGGCGGCACGGTGCGGTCGGTGACCGAGGCCGGGCTTAGCGAGCCGCGCTATAGCGTCAGCGACAAGGTCGCCTGCGCCAGCGGCGCCCGTGACGGCAAAAATGAATACCTGGTCGTGGTTGCGGGCGGCGCGCTTACGTACCTCGATGTGCGCGCGGCGCAGGGCAATTTCCAGATCGCGTGTTCGCTGCAGCTTCCTGCGGATGTTGGCCTGACCAGCCTGAGCCCGGGGCCGTTGCCGCGTTCGGTTATCGGCGGCACGCGCGATGGCAAGCTCATCATGTGGACGGAAAAAAAGAAGTAACTCCAACCCTTCCGGGCGCCAGCCATGGCGGACCTTTTTCAGGCAAAGGCCAAACAACTCAGCGCCGAACGCGCGCCGCTGCCGGAGCGCATGCGGCCCGACGATCCCTCGCTTTTCGTGGGCCAGGACGACCTTGTCGGCGACAGTGGCGCGCTGGCCAAGGCGCTGGGCGGCGGGCCGCTGCATAACATTATCCTGTGGGGCCCGCCCGGCTCGGGCAAAACCACGCTGGCGCGCCTGCTGGCCAAGCGCAGCGGCATGGCCTTTGAGACGCTGTCCGCCACGCAGTCGGGCGTCAAGGAACTGCGCGAGCTGCTTGAAGCAGCGCGTGTGCGGCTGGGCGCCGAGGGCAAAAGCACCGTTTGTTTCATCGACGAAATCCACCGCTTCAACAAGGCCCAGCAGGACGCGCTGCTGCAGGGCAGTGAAGACGGGTTAATCGTCCTGATCGGCGCGACCACCGAGAACCCCAGTTTCGAAGTAAATGCGGCGCTGCTGTCGCGTTGCCAGGTGCATGTCCTCAAGCCGCTCGACCACAAGGCGCTGTTTCAGCTTGTCGCCCGCGCGCTTGCCGGCGGCGACACCGGCCTGCGCGTGCCGGGCGTGACCATCGGCGAAGAGGGCCTCAACGCGCTGATGCGTTACGCCGACGGCGACGGGCGCCGCCTGCTCACGGCGCTTGAGGTCGCAGCCGATGAGCTTGCCGCCGAGCCCGAGGACAAACGCGAAATCACCGCCGAGCTGCTTGGCCGCGTGCTTGGCCGGCGCATGCTCAAGCACGACAAGAAGGGCGATTCGCACTACGACCTCGCCAGCGCGCTGATAAAAAGCGTGCGCGGCTCTGACGCCGACGCCGCGATTTATTACGTCTTTCGCATGCTCGACGCGGGCGAAGATGCGAACTTCATCGTGCGCCGCCTGGCGATTTTGGCCAGCGAAGACATCGGCAACGCCGACCCCGGCGCCATGAACCTTGCGGCGTCGGCCATCAACATCGTCCAGTTCGTCGGCATGCCCGAGGCGGCCTATACGCTGACGCAACTTGCTTGCTACCTGGCGCTGGCGCCGAAATCGAATTCCGCGGCGGTCGCGATGGGCCGCGCGCGTGAAGCGATTGCGAAGACTGGTGAGCTGCAGGTGCCGATGAAGATCCGCAATGCGCCGACAAAACTGATGAAGTCGATGGGATATGGCCAGAACTACAACTACGCCCACGATTTCGAGGGCGGCTTCAGCCCCGAGCGGTTTTTGCCCGACGAATTGGCGGACGCCGGCCCGTTCTACGAACCCAGCAAGCACGGCTTTGAAATCAAACTGGGCGAACGCCTGGCGGACCTGCGCAAACGCGTCGAGAAGGCCCGCGCCGAAAAATCAAAGCCGACCGATCCCGAAACCGAAATCGAAAAGTAGCCGTAGGGACACGCGGCAGCGTGTCCTCCAGTTGCGGACACGCTGCCGCGTGTCCCTACAAACGCGCAAGCTCCGCCCACAACTCCGCGCCTTTGCGCCGTTCGATGCTGTGACGGCTGACAGCGAGTTTCTTGATCTTGAACAGCGGTGCGAAGATGCGCCTGACCTCGGACTTCGTCACGTCAAAGGGCGGCCCGCCCTCGCGCCCGTGGTTGTAGAAACAGCCAAACAACCTGCCGCCGGACTTGAGCAGCGCGTGCACCGCCCGCGCGTATTCTTCGCGCCGCCTGGGTTCAATGGCGCAAAAGCAGGTGTACTCGTAGACGTAATCGAACTTGCCCGAAAACCGCGACAGCTTGAACGCGTCGGCCTTGGTGAACTTCAGGTTCTTGACGCCCCTGTGGCGCTTGCGCGCGCCGGCCAGCGCGCGCTTGGAGATGTCAAAGGCGTCCACCTTGAACCCGCGCTCGGCCAAAAGCCGCGCATCGTGCCCAAAGCCGCAACCCGGCACCGCGACGCGGCCGGGTTCGATCAAACCTTGATCCAGTGCGTGTTTCAGCGGCGGCGCGGGCGCGCCGAGATCCCAGCCCGGCGTCATTTCGTCGCGGTAAATCTGGTCCCAGTACGCAGCTTTGTTAATGTTCGTCGGCATTGCCGCTACAATAGCTCCCTGACATGCAGCCGCCATTTTCACTTCAACAGTTGATCCAGACCGCCGTCCAGTACAACGCGGCGATCACGCCGCTGCCCGTCCTCATCTACATCCCCACGCTTTTCATCTTCCTGTTGCTGCGCCGCAGCACGCGCCAGGACACCTCGCGCGGGGTGCTGCTGCTGCTCGCCGCCGAGTGGGGTATTGTCGCGGTGCTGTTCTTTATGACCTACGTCGGCAAGCTGCATCCCGTCGGATATTTTCTCGGCGGCCTGTTTTTGTCGGGCGGCCTGTTTTATGCGGGCGCGGCCTCGCGCGCGTTCCCGCCGCATTTTTTCTGGACGCGCGACCTGCAGACGTGGCTGTCGCTGGGCATCGCGCTCGGCGGTATTTTCGGCTACCCGCTGATCGGCTGGATTCTCCATCGCGATTTTCCCGCCAGCATTTCTTATGGCCTGATGCCGGGGCCGGTCACGATGTTGACGCTGGCGGTGCTGCTGTCGGCGCGGCCGGCGCCGAAGCTGGCAATAATGATGCCCGCGTTTTTGTGGTCGCTCACGCCGGTGCTGACGATCTGGTGGTGGGGAACGTGGGAAGACGCGCTGCTGCTTGCGGCGGGCGTGGTTTCGCTGGTTGCGACGCTGAAGTGGCGGCACAAGCTTGAGGGCGCGCCCGTCAAGGACACCCTGCGCTTCGATTTCTAGGGTTTGCAATGGACGCGCAGCTGCTACTTCTTGCCGGTTTTGTTGGCGATGAAGAGCGCGAACTTCACTTCCTGCATGAGGTCGAGCAGCTCCGGCGCTTCCGGCGCGATTTCCAACGCCTTGTACAGCTTGTCGCGCGCATCCTTGAGCAGCACCGCCGCATCATTCTGGTTCTTGAAATAAGCGTCGTCGCCGGGCTTGGCCGCGCTTTGCAGGCGGCTTGCTTCCTCCAGCAACTTTGCCGCGGCTTCCGCCAGTTCCTTCGCTTCCTTGGGCAACGCCGCAAGTTCGGTGTATTCGATGACCGGCGGCTCGACTTCCGTGCGTTCCTTGACTTCGTCGGCGGCAGGGCCCGCGGGCAATTCGCCAACCGGAGCCGCGGGCGTTTCGGGCACTGCGCGGTCGTGGCTGCGGTCAATCGGCAGTGCATTCAGCGGGTCGCGCGGCGCATCCAGCGCCGGCTTGCCTGTCAGCAGTTCGCGCCCGTACGGGAAATCGATCGATTGCGGCCGGTTGAGCTTGAGCATGCGCGCGCGCGGCGGCAGCGCGGCGTTGATCTGGATGGGGCTGCCGCCTTTGGCCGCTGCAACTTTGGGCGCCTCGACGGGCATGAACTCGAAGCGGTAACGCCACATGCCAAGTCCCGCGCCGGCAAGGAGGCCGAGCACGATCATGATGTTGCGCGTGACATGGAATGGCCGCAGGCGCTGGGCGCGGGTGGGCGGAAATGGGCTTGCCATCAATCAACTCCCGCGTCGGCGGAAACCTTCGGCAGTGTTTCGGCGGCAAAGGCCGCAAAGCGCCGCGTGCTGATCGCTTCGCGCATCAGCGCCGTCAAACGATTATAGAAAGCGAGATTGTGCAGCGTTAGCAGCGTCATGCCAAGCATTTCGCCGGCCATCAGCAAATGCCGCAGGTAGCCGCGCGAAAAATTGGCGCAGCAGGCACAGGCGCATTGCGGGTCGAGCGGCGAATTGTCGGCGGCGTGGCGCGCGTTGCGCATGCGCAGGCGTCCGCGGCTGGTGAACGCGAGCGCGTGGCGCGCCGAACGCGTGGGCAGCACGCAGTCGAACATGTCGACGCCGTTGCCGACGGCGACGATTAAATCTTCGGGGTAGCCCACGCCCATCAGGTAGCGCGGTTTGTTGGCGGGCAAAAGCGGCGTGACCAGCCCTAGGATGTCGGCCATCTGCTGTTTGGTTTCGCCCACGGAGAGCCCGCCTATGGCGTAGCCCGGCAGGCCGAGCTTGGCGAGTTCGCGCGCGGACTCTTGCCTTAAATCGGGGTTCAGGCCGCCCTGCACGATGCCGAACAGGCGCTGGCGCTTGCCCTGCGCGCTCATTTCGGGCAGCGCGGCCTTGCAGCGCACGGCCCAGCGCAACGAGCGCCGCATCGTGTCTTCTTCGCGTCCCGGCGGCGCGGGCAGCGCGGGCACGTCGTCGAGCTGCATCACGATGTCCGAGCCCAGGTTGTTCTGGATTTTCATGCTGCGTTCGGGCGACAGCATGTGCCTTGACCCGTCAAGATGGCTGACGAACTCACAGCCGTCCTCCGTCACCTTGTTGTTCTCGGCGAGGCTGAAGACCTGGAAGCCGCCGCTGTCGGTGAGGATCGGCCCGTTCCAGCCCATGAACCTGTGCAGGCCGCCGAGTTTATTGACCGTCTCGCTGCCCGGCCGCAACTCGAGGTGATAGGTGTTGCCAAGCACGACCTGCGTGCCCGCCGCCATCAACTGGTCGGGCGTGCAGCCCTTGACGGTGCCCTGCGTGCCGACAGCCATGAACACGGGAGTATTCGCGCTGCCGTGGTCGGTGTGCAACGTGCCTGCGCGTGCGGCGCCATCGGCGGCGGAGACTTCGAAGAATGTGTCATCCATTGCGCGCAATCTACAGCGGTTGAGACAAAGGCGGGAGGCGGCAGGCCGGAGTCATCGTTCGTTTTTTTGAGGCGCCCCCTGTCTATCGGAAATCAACTCCCGCCTCCGGCCTCCCGACTCCGCTGCCTCCTTGCCCCTTCGGCACGCAAAGCCACAATCAGCCCGTGCTTTTCGTGCTCAAAAACATCCTGCGGCGCAAGTTTCGCACGGTCTTTTCCGTGCTTGGCGTCGGCATCGGCATCAGCATCATGGTCGCGCTGTTTACCATCAGCGACGACATGATCGGACAGATGACCATGGCGTTGGGCACCCAGCGCGGCGACATCGTCGTCAGCCAGGCCGCCAGCGACGACCTCGACAGCGACCTTCCCGTGCGCCACGCCGCCGAAGTTCGCGCGATTGCCGGCGTGCAACGCGCGGCGCCCACGATCTTTTCGTTTTTGCGCACGCAGAAGGGTTTTTCCGGCCAACCGGCGATCCTGTACTACGGGCTGGTCGAAGACAGCCCCATGAACGATGCGATGACGATGGTCGAAGGCGAAAAGATCTCCGACAAGGACACTATGGGCGTGGTGTTCGGCCAGCGCTGCTGGGAACTCGTCAACCAGCGGCTGGGCAACCGCCGCTACAAGGTCGGCGACGACCTGCAACTGTCGGACCTGATCACCTCGCCCGGCATAGCCGACCTGTTTGGCGTGCCGCCGAACTGGGACAAGATGGACGAGATGGCCAAGCTGCGTTACGCGCAGACCAAACTGATGAAGGAACTTGGCATCGCGCAGCAGGCGCTGCTGCTCAATGGCCTGCGCGTTCGTGGCGTGTGCAAGACCGGCATCGCGTTCCAGGACACCGCGGTGTTTTTCCACCTCGAGATTGCGCAGTTGCTCAAGGACAAAAACGAGGATCGCGACAAGGACGGCAAACTGATCCGCGAGGCGACCTGCAACTGGATATTGGTCGACGCCGCCGACGGCGTCGACCTCGACCAGCTTGCGGCGAGTATCACGGAAAAAGTCGACAAGGTGCGCGCCACGCGCTCCGAGAAAGTGATGGGGCGCTACCAGGAAATCGAGATGTTCGAGAAGTTCGGCTGGATCATCAGCCTTATCGCCGCTCTTGCCGGAGCACTGGGGGTGTTAAACACGATGACGCTGGCGGTCTATGAGCGCACGCGCGAAATCGGCCTGATGCTGGCTGTCGGCTGGCCGAGGTTGCGCATCATCTGGCTGACAATCGTGGAAGGTTTATTGATCGCGGTCATGGGCGGCATCGTGGGAGTCGCGTTCGGTTTTGGCGAGGTGCAACTTGCGCGAAACTATTTCCACCTCGAGGGCCTGAGCGCGACGCTCAACGTCAATCGCTCGCTGCAGGCGCTGGGCCTGGCGTTCATCATCGGATTCTTCGCGAGTATTTATCCTGCCTGGCGCGCCAGCCGCCTGGCGCCCATTGATGCACTGAGGCAGGAGTAAGGGGACTGTCCCAGCGAGGCGACGTCAGGAGCCTCGCGTGCGGACTGTCCCCGCGGGTCGCTACTTCACCGACGCCGCTTCAAGCACGGCCTCTGCGTGCCCGTCGACTTTCACCTTGGCCCAGCCGGCGGTAAGTTTGCCCTTTTCGTCGATCAGGTAGGTGCTGCGTATGATGCCCATGAACTTGCGGCCATAAAGCGATTTTTCGCCCCACGCGCCGTAAGCCTCGGCGACCTTGTGGTCGGCGTCTGACAGCAGCGGGATGTTCAGCTTTGCCTTGGCCTCGAACTTTTTCTGGCGGTCGGGTGTGTCGGGGCTGACGCCGAATACCGCCGCACCTGACTTCTGGAATGCCTTCGCCAGACCGGAGAAGGCAATGCATTCTGTGGTTCAGCCCGGCGTCATCGCCTTGGGATAAAAGAACAGCACAACCTTCTTGCCCGCGAAGTCCTTAAGCTTGACGGTTTTGCCGTTCTGATCCAGCAGCTCGAAGTCCGGGGCTTTGTCGCCAATCTTGAGAGCCATAGTCGTCCTTGTTCTGGTCGCGTCGGGACTATAGCTTGCGGCTAGTTTGAACCACAGAGCTACAAAAACAACGGCAACTGCTATCCACAGATTGCGCAGATGAGCCCGGATAACTGCAAAACAGCTATCCACGAATGAACACGAATCTCCACGAATTGGCTGACATCATTCGTGCGGATTCGTGATAATTCGCGGCTGACTTTAGGTTTTATCTGCGAAAATCTGCGTCATCTGTGGATTACTTTTGCCTTAGCAGTTTTCCGAAAACGCGGCCTGCGATGACAACGACCAACAAGCCAAAAGGATATGCGAAAGTCCCCGCGAAGTTGCGCCGCGTGATCGCCGATGTTTCGAACATCGTTGCCGCGCTGGGCGTGATCGTCGGCGTTGGAGTCGCGCCCGAGATTCCGGGATTGTGGCTGCGCATCCCGGCGCTGGTGGCCGCGGGGGGGCTGGCGATTGCCTGCTGGTTTGTGCACCGGCGTCTGGGCGAAAAAGCGCCGCCGCCGCTGCGCGCGGGTGTGGCGCTGGCGGCTGCCGGCGCGGCGCTGCTGGCGATGACGTTCCACAAGGCGGGCGGGTACACCAGCCTCGCGGGCCTGTTGTGTTTTATTTCGGTGCTGACGGCGCGCGGCAGCCTCGATATCGAGAAGCCGCACACGCCGCAGGACTGGCGCCGCACGGGCTGGAGTACCTTGCGCGACAACATCGAAAGCATCGCGGGTTCGCTGATCATTGTGCTGATCGTGTGGCACTTCTGCCTGGAGGCGTTCAAGATCCCGACGGGCTCGATGCTGCCGACGCTTTATGGCGACCAGGTGTGGGGCGACCGTGTGTTGGTCGACAAATTCGCTTACGAATTCGGCGATCCCAAGCGCTGGGAGCCCGTGGTGTTCCGTTACCCGTTGCGGCGCACGGACCCGTACGTCAAACGCTGTATCGCGCTGCCCGGCGAGCAGGTGATGATCGCACAGGGCGACATCTACGTGCGCAAGACGCCGACATCCGAGGTCGAACTGCTGCAGAAGACCGGCGAAGCGCGCGAAGTGCTGTGGTATCCGGTGATCGGCCCGGTCACGAGTGGCAAGCAAATGAAGGCGTTGTTTGCGCGGCCCGGCGACAAAGTTGAGTTTACCAACGGTGTAATTCAATTCGGCGCCGGCGGCGACACGATGTTTTTTCCAAAGGACGGCAGCGGCAAACAAGACAACGTGCGTGACCATGACCCCAGTGGACAAGGCCAGGTCAGCGAAGAAATCGGTTACAACCGCCGTATTGTAGGGGATCTTCGCCTGCGCGCCCGCGTCATCACGGAGAAGCTCAAGAGCCCGCTGGAATTCGTGCTTGTCCGCGATGACGACGAATACGCGCTGCGGTTTGAGACAGGCGCATGCACTCTGCTGCGCCGCAAACGAACCGGTGAAAAGACCTACACCGACTGGCACAAGCTGGAAGCGCCGGGCCTGAAAGACGCGATGGCGTCTCAGAATCCAGAGTTCGAGTTTAGTCTTGCGGATGGGCAGCTTGTGACGAGCTTCAAAACCGGAGCAAAGATCGCCTTGGTGGTTTCGAGTCCATTCAAGGACGCCATTAACGCGCGAGACACCGAGTTGGCCAAGCAGGGGAAGGTGCTGACCGGCCTGCTTTCAACCGAAGCATTCGATCTTGCTGAGGTCGAGCCGGCTCAGGGACGTCGTGGACAAGTGCGTGTGTCCGCTACGGGGGAAGCGGCGGTCGAAATTCTTGGCATTGATCGTGATGTGTACTACGTGGGGCGCGTGCTCCAAACGCGCGAGGGCAACAGAGAGCTACCCTTCGCCGTGACGCTCAAGGACGATCAGTACTTCGTACTCGGCGACAATTCACCGGGTAGCAAGGACACGCGCTTCTGGATTGAGGTGATCATCGAACAAAATGACGGCACCGCCGTGGTTGGCGGGCTCGACGACCAGGGTCAATACATCGCTCACCTGTTGGATCGTGGCCGCGAGAAAGCACCGTCTGCTTTGACGAATCTCCAATGGGTGGCGCGCTTCAGCCATTCCGAACGTGGCCTAGATCAGCCGTCGAATGAGGAAGTGTTGGCACGCGCGGTGAGTGTCCTTAAGCAGGAAGCGCAGAAGGAACGCCTCGCCGCCATCCCTTTCATCACCATCGGCGGACACGACGTGCAGGTTGAAGTCAGCAAGATCAAAGCCCTGCACGTGCGGCTGGTGCCCTACGTCGAACGCGATTTGTTCGTCGGTCGGCCCTTTGCCGTGTTCCTGTGGCCCAACCGCATGAAGTTGATCGACTAGAAACAGGTTCAGGTCAAGGTTCAGGTTCAGATTAGACGTGAGGCGGGTCTTTCTGGACCTGAACCTGCACCTGAACCTTTGGGCGGACTACCGCCTCCGTCGTCGCCCGCGGAATGGCAAGCCGATCACGAACACAATCGCGCACAGGATCGCCGAGATCGCCGCAATGGCGAGCGGGTAGTGGAAGTAGGCCAGCAGGCGTGCGACGAATTGAAAGACGGGCCCGTCGCTGCGCGCCTTTAACAAAACGTCGACGACCAGGTGAACGATCAGGGCGATGCCGCAGACAATCAGCAATCCCACGGTGCAGTTCTTCAAATCCTGCCGCGATGGCGCCATCGCAAGCGTGATGCAGAACGCGAGGTAGAGAAACACGTAAGTCCGCCAGTCGCTCCACACTGCCGACGAAAACGCCAGGCCGATGTCATCGACGACAATCGAGAGCAACTGCGCGACGAACACGATCTGGTCGGGCGTGACTTCTTTGGCGCGCACGCTGTAGAAATTCAGCGGCGTCTCGAGCAACACGCCCAGCCCCCACAGCGCCAGCGTCGCGCCCGCAAGCGGCGCGAGCGCGATGATCACGTCGCCGACGTAGCGCAGTTTGCTGGGGCTGTGTTTGACCTCGCCGCTGCCGTCGGCGCGAAAAAGCGTGATCGAGTGAACCTTGGCGCCTGTCAGCAAACACGCCAGCGCGTGCGAAAGCTCGTGCAGCGCAACGCCGGGCGCCGCGAGATAGGCGACGACTTTGCCCGGCAACGCGCGCACCCAGAACTCGCGCAGGCCGTAGCACGCGGCCATGAGCAGGGCCGTTGCGGCGACAAAGTTCAAAAATGCGGCGAGTGTCGGCATAAGAAACAGGCCAAAAGCTAAAGGCTAAAATTTGTCTGTCCCTGTCCGGACAACAGGGACTATCGGCGTTAACGCTGTCGCAAATTTTAGCTTTTAGCCTTTAGCTTTTAGCTTCGCACGAATGAGAAGGTTCGAACTGGGGCACGGAGGCCCCAGCCACGCTCTAAGCTTTGGCGAGGATGACGCGGTTGCGGCCGCCGGTTTTGCATTCGTACAGCGCCCGGTCGGCCTCGCGCAGCAGTTGTTCTTCGCTGGAGGTATTGCGCGTCAGGCAGGCTACGCCGATCGAGGCCGTGACTTTCATGGTTTCGTCCGGCTTGTCCATGATCGGGATGACAAGTTCCTCGACCTTGCGGCGCACGTATTCGGCCTTGGCGCGCGCGGCTTCGCCCACGGTTTCAGGCAATATAGCGCACATTTCCTCGCCGCCGTAACGGCACACCGTGTCGAGGTCGCGGAACGAATGTTTCAGCAACCCGCCGATGGCGGCGAGCACGCGGTCGCCCTGCTGGTGGCCGTAAGTGTCGTTGACCTTTTTAAAATGGTCGATGTCGAGCATCAGCAGCGCGAGGTCGCGTTCGTAGCGCACGGCGCGGCGGAATTCCGTGGTGATCTGTTCCTCGAAGACGCGGCGGTTAGCCAGGCCGGTGAGTTTGTCCTGGCGGCTTTGCAACGTGATGCGCTGCAGGTTTTCGTGGTCCGAAATCACCAGCCCAAGGAAGTCCGCGATGGTGACCACCAAGTCTCGCAGCGATTGCTGGATCTGCGGCTGCGTGGTGTAGAAGCGCTGGAGATTCTTGGGCATGCCGACTTCGAGCAGGCCGCGGATTTCGCCCGCGACGCGAATGGGCGCCACGTGGGTGCCGCTTTCGTCAATCGCGAGGTTCTGGATTGCGCGCAGCACCGTCTGGTACATGCCGTTGGAATCGGGCGTGAGTTTGTCAGTCGCGCGGTAGGGGCTCGAATACTTGATCTGCAGGTCGCCTTCGTTGTTTTTCATCAGCACGTAGCAATGCGAGCAGCCGGCTTCGTTGTACAGCGTGACGGTCGTTTCCTTGAAGATGTCGTCGATCTTTTCGATTTCCAGCAGCCGCTTGGTCAACACGGGCACGGCGCGCAGCACTTCGGCCAACGCGCCCACGCGCGTGTTGGCCATCAGCGCCTCGATCTTCTGGCGTTCGGCTTCCTTGGCCGAGCGCTGGGCGGCCAGCGAGAGTTCGCGGTTGAATTCGCTCTCGTTACGCAGTTTGTTCTCGAGCTTCACCTGCTCGCTGACGTCGCGCGCGCTGCCCATGTGCAGGCGTCGGCCCATGAAACTGATGACGGAATAGGTGATCTCGAGGTAACGAACCGTGCTGTCGGGTTTGACGACGCGAAAACGCAGCGTGCCGTGTTCGCCAAGGCCTGAGGCCGCATTGCGACGCTTGAGCACATCTTCGCGGTCGTCAGGATGGACGACGGACATCGTGCTGATGGGCGCGCGCGCCTCGACCAGTTGCTCGGCGGTGTAGCCAAGCAAGTCGCAAAACGCCTGGTTGACCTTGATGAATACGTCGGTCTCGGGGTCAAGCACGTACTGGCCGTCCACCGTGGAGTCGAAGTGGACTTGCAGTACATTCTGCGGGGCTGTCGCTGTCGGCTCCTGCATTTTCGCCCTACCCGGTAACCCTCATGGGCTTTTGCTCGCGGCGAGCTTCGCAAGCCACGCCTGCGTCCGCGCTTCTTGATCTGCTCGCTCGGCGTGACGCATGAGCCTCATTCGGATTACCCGGGATAGGCTCTTTCCCGCGCCTCAAGCGCGGGGCCTCCCCGGGCTATTCGGCGTGTTCAACTGCAATCAGGCTGTCCATCACCCGCACGGAATGGTCGCGGACAATGGGCTGATCCTGACAATCCGCCTCATCCGATATGTCGCGGACGGGCTCAGCCTCGGTGTATTCGGCCTCGGCTGAAGGTTCAACGATAACATCTGCGGCGACGGCTTGCTGGCCTTCTCCGCCCCCTGTCACATCCATGCTACTGGTATGGCATTGCGACGACTCAGAATTCGAGTCGGAGTTGTTTACTTTTGTCACATCGTTTGCGCCAGCGGTAATTGGCTCCGCCGGGCCGGCAGAACTCTGAAGGATGTCTGCGGGGTCGCCCGCGGCCTCCTTACGCGCCTGGCGCGTCTTGACCCAATCGCAAGCGGCCCAGCCAAGCATGAAGGCCGCCGCGGCGCCCAACACCTGTGGTAGTTGCTCGAGTACGCCTGCGGCCATACGTTGCTCCGGTAATTCCCCATATCTAGAGTCGGCAACATGAGCCTTGTACTTGCGATTATCCCTGCCCGGCTGGCGTCAACGCGGCTGCCGCGCAAAGTGCTGCTGAACAAAACCGGCAAGCCGCTTGTGCAACATGTGTATGAAGGCGCCAAGGCCTGCAAGTTGTTCGATAAGGTCGTGGTCGCGACGGACGCCCAGGAAGTCGCGGACGTCGTCAATGGTTTTGGCGGTGAGGCGGTGATGACCTCGCCCGATTGCGCCAGCGGCACCGACCGCGTGGCCGAGGCCGCGCGCAAATACCCGAACGCGACACTGGTGGTGAACGTGCAGGGCGACGAGCCGGAGATGGATCCGCGGCCGCTGACGGCGCTGGTGAAAGGCATGCTGGCCAACCCGAAAGCGCGCATGGGGACGATTGCGGTGCCGTGGCCCAAGGGCGTGCCGATCAACGAGCCCGGCTTTGTGAAGGTCGTGACGGACAATGAGGGCTATGCGCTGTATTTCAGCCGCAGCCCGATCCCGTTTTACCGCGAACACGGCAACCTGGCCCCGGATGTGCCGCTGGACGACGGCTCGCCGCGTTATGTGAAGCATGTCGGGCTGTACGCGTTTGAGCCGAAGTTTTTGCAGGAATACGCGAAACTCGCGCCGACGGCGCTGGAGAAAGCGGAATCGCTGGAGCAATTGCGCGCCCTGCAAAACGGCGTGCGCATCGCGGTTTTCATGAGCGAATACCAGGGCTACGAGGTCAACACGCCGGCGGATTACGAGGCGTTTGTCGCGCGGCAGGCGGGGCGAAAGACGTGAAACGTGTTACGTGCTTCGTGCTTCGGAAATGCGAACGGTGATTCCCGTAGCACGTAACACGAAGCACGTGACCCGATCAAACCACCCGGTTCTGCGGTTCCTTGCCTGCCAGTACATCCAGCACGCTTTGCGCGCATATTAAACCCATGCGGTCGCGCGTTTCGACCGTCGCGCTGCCAATGTGCGGCAGCAGCACAACGTTATCGAGATCGGCCAGGCCCGGCGACAGGTTCGGCTCGTGCTCATAGACGTCAAAGCCCGCGCCCGCGATGCGATTTTTGCGCAGCATCTGCACCAGCGCCGGCTCGTCGACGATCGGGCCGCGGGCGGTGTTGATCAAGAACGCCGTCGGTTTCATGCGCGAAAGCGCGTTGTTGCCGATCAGGTGGCGCGTTTCGTCCGTCAGCGGGCAGTGGATGCTGACGAAATCGGACAGTTCCAGGAGTTCGTCCAGCGAAACCTGGCGCGCGTGCAACTCAGTGTCGAGTTCCGGGTGCGGGGTCGTCGTGTGGTAAAGGATGCGGCAGCCAAAGCCCGCGCGCATGGTGCGCGCCACGGTACCGCCGATGCGCCCGGCGCCAATGATGCCGACGGTCGAGCCGAATACCGTGCGGCCGCGCATATACAGCGGCGCCCAGCCCGTGAACTTGCCGGCGCGCGTGGCGCGGTCGCCCTCGACCACTCGGCGCGCACACGCCAGGATCAACGCCACGGCGACCTCGGCCGTCGCCTCCGTCAGCACGCCCGGCGTGTTGGTGACGCGGATGCCGAGTTCCCTGGCGGCCTTTAAATCGATGTTGTTGGTGCCCACGGCGTACGTCGCGACGACTTTCAGCGCGGGCGAAAGCGCCTGGAGCACTTCGCGGTCGATGTTGTCCGCAAGCGTGCTGATAAGCGCGGTGCTGCCCTTGGCGCGTTGCACGAGTTCTTCGCCAAACAGGTTGCGCTCATCGGTGTTGATGTCGATGCGCAACGTCGGCATGGCGTTATTGAGCAGGTCCAGCGCCGGTTGCGGGATGGCGCGCGAAACAAACAGGCGCGGCGGCTGTTTGACGGGCGGCGGGGGCGCCGCAGGCGCAGCGTCGGATTCGGGCTTGGAGAAGCTCGAGGTAATCGGCGATGCGCGCCGGGACATCAGTTTCTTGGTGATGCGCGGTTCAGCCATGGCGCTCCCGTTTATTCGACAAAGAGTGCTTCCAGCTTTGACTTCACGTCGCCGGTCAATTTCACCTTCAGCGCGCCCAGGTTTTCCGTCAATTGCTCGGGCCTGGTCGCGCCGGTAATCACGCTCGTCACGCCCGGCTGGTCGAGGCACCAGGCAATCGCCAGTTGCGAGCGAGTGCAGCCAACTTCGTCCGCGATCGCCTTCATTTTCTTGACGCGGTTGCGGTTTTCGTCGGTCAAGTAAGTCGCGCGCAGGCCCTCGGCCCGTTTGAGCCGCGAGCCCTCGGGCAGGCCGTTGTCGTACTTGCCACTGAGCAGCCCGCTGGCAAGCGGGCTCCAGGTCACCACGCCCAGGCCCTTTTCACGCGCCGCCGGCGCGACCTCGTCGAGATAGCGCTTGCGCTTAATAAGGCTCAACTGGGGTTGCTCCACTGCGGGCGCGTAACAGCCGCGCGTGGCGCAGATCTCGGCGATTTCGCGGATCTGCGCGCCGGAGTGTTCGCTGGTGCCCCAGTACAGCACCTTGCCCTGGCGCACGAGGTCATCCATGGCGCGGATGGTTTCCTCCAGCGGCGTGTCGGGATCGGGGCGGTGGCAGAAGTAGAGGTCGAGATAGTCGGCGCCGATGCGTTTGAGGCTCTTGTTGACGGACTCCATGATGTGCTTGCGCGACAGGCCCTTGTCGTTGACGTCGTCACTCATGGGCCAGAATACTTTGCTGGAGATCACGAGTTCGTGGCGCGGCAGCTTGGCGAACACGCGGCCCATCGATTTTTCGGCCTCGCCGCGTTCGTAGACGTCGGAGATGTCGAAGAAGTTGACGCCGCGCTCGAAGGCGGCGCGGATGATCGTCTCTATGGTCTTTTCGTCTTTGACCGCGGCGCCGTAGGTCGTCCAGCCGCCCAGCGCGAGCGCGCTGAGGGTAAGGCCGCTTTTGCCCATGCGGCGATAGGGCATGTCCTTGTTGAACATGTGGACCTCCTGAATGACCGGGGCACGGCTTTGGCCGTGCCCCGGGATGTTACTCAGGTGATGCGCGATGGTTAAGCCTTGCGGCGGCGAACCACACGCATGCCAACCAGCATGGCCAGGACCGCGAGGATGCCGGCCATGCCCGCGCTGTTGGTTTCAGAGCCGGCGCAACCGCCGCCGCCCTTGTTTACACCGCCGCCACCGCCATTACCGCCACTCTCGTCATTGACGATAGTCAGCGTTGCGGCGGTGATGGTGCCGAGGCTTGCGTTGATCGGGTTGCTCAGGGCCATGATGACCGTCTCGTCAAGCTCGATCAGCGTGTCGTTCAGAATCGGCACCGTGAAGATCTGCTCCGTGGAGCCGCCGGGGAAGGTGAGGGTGCCGGCGACGTCGTTGTAGTCCAGGCCGTCGATTGCCGTGCCTTCGGTGGTGATGTACTGGACAGTTACGGGCAGCGCGGACTGGATGCTGAGCGTCACGTTGATGGTGGCGGCAATGCCGGCCTCCGACACGCCGTAGGTCGAACGCTTGAACTGGACCACCGGGTCAGGCTCGTTGTCCAGGATGTCAATGGTCATGGACGACGGGGTGCCGAGGTTGCCGGCTATGGGAGATGTCAAATCGAGGGAGATGAACTCGGTCGTCTCGCGAATATTGTCGTCCAGGATGGGCACGACAAAGTTGCGCGTGGTCTGGCCGGGGTTGAAGGTGATCTGCACGCTCTGGGTAGTGTAGTCGCCCGGGGCTTGCGCAGTGCCGTCACTGGTGGAGCAAGTGATGCGGACGGCCTGGCCGCTGGCGGTACTGAGCTTGACGTTAATGATGGCGTTGATGGCGGTTTCAGAGACCTGGGTCGTCGCCAGCTCGAAGGAGATCGTCGGCACCGAGCTGCCGTCGTCATCGAGGATGGTGATGGTCGCGACCGTAATGACGCCCATCGCCAGGCCGGTCAGGGGCGGCGAGTTCGTCAGGGCAAGGTCGATGGATTCCGCGGCCTCGTTGAGGGTGTCCTGGTAAATGTGCACCTGGAAGGTCACCGACAGCGTAAGCCACGGCAATTCCATGGTGGTGGGATCAATCCTGCGGTAATCGTCGCCCGGCGCAAAGACCGGTCCGCCGCCCATGCAGCCGGAAGAGCCGGTGTTGGCCTGGTAGTCAACCTGGACCATTACGCCGTTGAGTGTCGGGCCGTCGTAAACCCAGCGCTCGTGCTTTTCGCTCATTACGATAGTGATCGTGACGTCGGTGTCGGTTTCGTTGACGTTGGTGTTGGCGACGGAGAACTGACAGGTCGGCACGTTGCTGGTAGCCGGGTTGCCGGTGCGTTCGTCGTCAACGATGGTGACGGTGGAATCAAAGGGAGCCGAGACCGCGCCGATCATGCCCGTGATCGCGACCTGGCAATTCTGCGACGTGGCTTCGTCAATGAAGAGGTGGAACTCTTCATCGACTTCATAAATCCTGTCACCACTGACGTAGAACTGGATGACTTCCGAGGTAATGTTCGGCGGCGTGACCGTGCCGCTTGTCCCGTTGTAGTCAAAGACCTTTGTGGTATCGATCGGTATGAAGTCATTGGAGACGCCATACTGGGGCACCATGGTCGGGTCTTCGGCTGCCACCGGCTGGAAGGAGAGACCAGCGCCAAGAATCTCGGTCGAATAGTGGATCTCGACGCGCTTTTCGCTGGCGCGCGGCACACCGGTAACCGGGTCAAGCAACTGGATGGTCACGGTAAAGAATGTCTGGCCCGAGTTGCCCTCGATCACGCTGTACGCATCGAGGTCGAAACAAGCCACTGGCGGCGCATCGTCGTCGATGATCGTGACGGGATAAGGCCTGAACGTGGGAGGAGTGCCGCCGCCGCCGTTGATTTCACAGCTCGAGGTACTCGTCATCGTCAGCGTAAACCCTTCAGGGTCTTCGTCAATCAAATCGGCTTTGAAGGTGATGTTGAAACTTGCGTATTGTGATGTCGGGCCGCTGGTAATGGTCACCACGCCGCTGCTGGCCACGAAGTCCTGGTTGTTCTTGGCATAGGGTGACGGAGGCGCCGGCGTCGGGAACTCCTCCGAGGTCTGCCACAGCAACTGGGCGTCCTGGCCGCTGACAACAGGGATATAAACCCAGACGGTCCAGGTGAAGGTCCCCGAGCCGGGTTCGCCGGAGATCGGGCTTTCATTCAGTTGGAGCTGGTCTATTTCCGTGGGATCAGTGTCGGATACGACAAGTCGTCCAAAGGGCGGCGCGTCATTGTCCGCGATGCTTATCGTGCAGTAGCGACTGGTGCCCGTGAACGGGTTCAGTGAACGGATGTCGGAGGTGCCAAAGCCGACGCGGCCGACATCCGGGTATTCCAGCCAGATAGTGAAGGTTTCAGGGGACGATTCGTCGACACCGTCGTCGATGATGGTGATGCCGCTGAAGTCCGTGCCGTTATGCATGCGGTAGGGGCTGGTCGACGTGCCGTCAAACTCGAAGTAACCGCTGGTCACGGCCGTGAAGTCGGGTGTACCCGGTGTGCCGGTTGACGTGGACTTGGCCGATCCGTCGTAGGTATGGAAGCGAACTTTGGTGCCGTTGGGCGGCGCCGCATTGGACACAACATTGGACATCTTGCCCGTCATGTCGGTCGGGAACAGAAATTTTCCGCCGAGCAGTGCTTCGTCCGGGTTGACCGGGAGGCTTTGAGTATTGAAAGCGAAATGGAAGCCGGCGGGGTTGGTAAACATGCGGGCACGCCCCACTTCACTGGTCGTATAACGGGGGTTGCCCACGAGGATGTCGGGAGCGGTGTCTGAATCGATGCTCTTGCCGATCGCGACAACGTGGCCGAATTCCGAACCGCTTACCGGGAAGTCCAGTGTGGGCTGCCAGTAGGCTGTACCGGGGTTGTTAGGCGTGGCACCGGTGTTACCTGTGAGGCTGCCGCCTGCGCCGGCCACACCCAGCCATCCGTAACACGTGCCGCCCACGGGGCTGCTGTTGGAGAGCTTGGCGCTGATGATAAGGTCCGGCACGCCGTCCGGGCCGCCGCCGATGCTGGCAAAGTCGCCCACCGCAAGGCAGCCGCCAAAGCCGACTTTGGCCGCGGGGGCCGTCGTCGACGGCAAGCTGTTATTGGACAATCCGGCGCTGTTCAGGTCCGACTCAGCCATCCATGCCGGGGTGGCCGGGTTCATGCCGCCCACAGGCCCGCCAACGCCGGCCTGGCCTTTCCACATGTAAACCTGGCCTTCCTGCGACGTGCCGGCGCCAGGCGCGGATGCGACCACGTCGGCAAAGCCGTCATTGTTGAAATCGGCACAGGCTACGGTTGAGCCGAGGCGGTGGTTCTGGGCGGTGTGTTTGTATCGCCACGATGAACCGGCAGCTTCGGGGTTATTGATGAGGCTTGCACCGCCGGACAACCCGCCGGCACCACCCGAGAAGATGAAAATTCCGCCCCTCAGGTAGCCAAGGACGTCCGCGGAGTCCGCGTCAAATGCGCCAACGATCAGTTCGTCACCGGCGACGCCGTCAATGTTGCCCGCGGCAAGCGCCTGGTGGGGCTTGAGGTAATCCGCCAAGGAGTAGGCGGTGATGTTCGTTTCAGGGGTGCGCCAGTCGGACATGCCCAAACCCATGCCCTCGCCCACGGCGCCGACCAACGTGCTGTAAATTTGCAGGTTGGCGCTGCTGGCCGCAACGGTGGAGTTAAAGCCGCCTCCCGCGTTGGAATAGAACACAAACACCTTGCCGGGGTGATTGGTCGACGGCATGACAGTGTCCGTGCGCGAGGAAATCGCGATGTCATTTCCAAGGCTGCTGGTGGATTTGAAGTTGCCCTTGCACAGGGACAGGCCGAAGTTGCCGTTAAACACATTGTTGCCCTGGAACGTCACGTTCGGCGAACCCATCTGCTGGGTGACGCTTTGGGTCGAGGCGGTGGCAGTCCACTTGGTGCCGTTGAGGCCGTACCAGATGAATACCGCCCCCGCACCGTTGTTGCCGCTGGGGTAAACCTTGTTGGGCGCCGAAACGCACAGGTCATCAATGTTGTCGTTGTTGAAGTCGCCTGAGATCATGTTGCAGCCAAGGAACGCGAAGTCGAAATCAGAACTGTTGGGCTCATAGGCGCACCAGGGCAGCATCGGGGTCCCAGCCGTCGCATCCTTGCCTGAGTTGAAGGCATCGCTCTTGCCGCTGACAGGATCCTTGATGCCGTAATAGACGTAGAAGGCGCCGCTGTCGCGCACGCTGGAGTTGTTTGCGTCACGGCCCGGGCAACCCACGACCATGTCGCCGACGCCGTCATTGTTGAAGTCGCCACCTGCAATGGACGCGCCGAAACGGTTGTTCCAGCCATACTGGAAGGTCATGCTGAGCATCGTTGGGTCGGCCGAAAAGTCGCAATCGATGCTGGTCACCACCGGGTCGATGGTGATGGGATAAGCCGCGCCGGCGTCGTTCACCAGGATGTCGACCTGGTTGCCGGTAACCCTCATCCGCGAAGGCAAAATCCGCCTGTCGGCGTCAAAGCAGGCAAGATTCTTGTAGCTCGCCGCGATCACGCCGCCCTTGGACCGCAAATCAATCGAACGTTCGTCGGGGTTGAGAATGAGGTCGACCGTATCGGATTGGAAACAGCCGCGCAGCACGACATCGCCCGAACCCTTGGGCGGCTCTTTGATCGCAAAGCTTTGCTCAATGCCATCGGCCATGTTGTCGTAGTACTCAACAACACCGTAACGGTCATAAACCACACGGGCCTCACGGCCGCTGACGGTGGCTCCGTAGATAGGGCTGACTTCGCTTTCGCGGCCCAGGCCAACGGTCGACCAGCTCATTTCCCAACGGTCAAGATCTACGACCTCGCCGCTTTCCGTGCGCTGGCGCAGGCTGTCCCTGAACTGCACCGAGTTCTGGTCAAACTCGACGCGGATGTTCTGCGTGGGGTGATGGGCGCCGTAGTAGCCCTCGCTTCGCGGATAGACGAAGTAATCCTGCGAGCCAATCAAGGCCCCGGCCCGTGCAAACCAGTCGCTGTTGCGGATTTCGTCCGGGTTCAGCGCCGATGCCGGTGTGATCGAAATGTCTTTCGATTTGGGCTTTTCGGGCGCGACAGCGGGCGCAGGTTCGGTTGCGGCGGGCGAACGCGCCGCCGTGGAGGGTTGCTCCACCGCGGGGTTGCCGACGACCTGGACAAGGCACACTGCGGCAACTGCCGCGCTCAAGACGCCCAATCGCAACATTGAAGCGAAACCCGCGCCTCCAAAGTGCGCAAGGCCGTTGGGCCCGATGGCCCGGGAAGCAACAGTGAATTTCATGGGATCCTCGTAAGTTAAAAACCTGTCGCTCCCTTACAGCGGGGCGATCGTTTTTAACCGGATCAAGCGGATCTACGCGAGGGGGATTGTACGCCACGAACTGTATACCGCGCAACCAAAATACTTACCAATTCTTACAAGATGAGGTTTCCTTGTGCACATGTGATAAACTGCCAATTCAGGCCTTCTCACTTTCGCTATCACTTTGGGTGGTAAAGATGCGATTCTCGCCATGTCTTTGTCGCTGCGCGCGGCCGCCGCAGGCCTGATCTGCCGCCGGGTTAGTGCTTTCGCCGGACAGAGCTAGGCGTGACTTCGCCCCGCGGTTATCCTCTGTTTTCCCCGCCACGCCCCCGGCCCATCGCATGCCTGCAAAGCGCGTCTGGCCGTTCCTTCTTTTCCTGCTGGTTGCGGCGCTTTGCGCCGTAGCGTGGCTGCGTTGGCCAAAGCCGGCCAATTTGACCTATGATAGTGCGGCGCAGCAAGGTTGCCGGGCGGCCTCGCAGGGCCAAAACCTCCGAAATGACCCGGCTGGAGAGAGCCAGCCCGCCAACAATACACGCGTGTCTCCGCAGCCCGATTCGGCGTCCACAAAAGGCAGTCCGCCCACCAAGGGTTTGAAACAGCCGGATGTCATAAAGGTGCCGGACGTTATAAAGGTGAAGGGCCGCGTGAGCATTAGCGGAGGGCAGGACTTCAACTGGCTGGCCTATTACCCTGATTGCGAGCTGTTTGTCAGCCGAACCACGACAGGCAAGGAAGAAGTTTCGGGATTCTTCTTTCAGCTTGACGCATCCGGGGTCATCGAAGCGGACGCGTTTCTCGACAGCGCAGACGTGTTGGACGCCGGCGGCGCGCTCAAGCCCGCGACGTGGCACACGAGCCTGCTTGCTTCAGAGTCACTTGAATTCACACCGACGTTAACCAGCGGCGAACTTGACCTTGGCGAGCTGCGGTTTTCCTGCAAGGCGCTGCTCGGCGAAGACGCGTTTTTGGCCATCGGCCAGGTCGTCCACACCTCCGGCATCCCGGCGGCTTGGCACGATGGGTTCGAACTCGTGATCGGGGAGAACCCCGGGCCGGTTTACGCGATCTCCCTTACGCTTGACGCGCAGGGACGATTTGGCGCCGAGGTCGGCGAATGGACGCAACGTGGCGACCTCAAGCCGGAAGACATGCCCTGGCGTGTTGGCTTTCACGAGTACGACAGTGCCCGCATCAGCAGCAAACTCTCGCCCAAGTTCACGGGCTGCATCGTTGACCTTGGCCGCATCGTGCTGGACTGCGCGGTATTGCAGGCGACGCTCTCCGGCCAACTGGACGACGATGTCCGGCGGCAACGCGCGGGCCTCAAGGACGTGCCGCCGGTCAGCTTTGACTTGAATATGCTGGGATACGAGGACTGGCAGTCAACCGTGCGCTTTACCGACGGGCGCGTGACGATTTTTCTGCCGCCGGGACCCTACGATTACGAGGTCTGGGACGACGACCCGTACGCCTTCTACGCGCCGCTGGAAGGCTCGCTGGAATTCAAGGCCGGGCAGGTTGAAACGCTGGAACTGCGGCTGACGCCCTTGCCGATCATGCTCGTGAAGATGAAGGCTGGCGACGGAACGGGTCTTGCGAAGACCAATCCGGCCTTTGAGGTGCGCTGGCGCGACGCCGCAGGAAAATCCCTCGGCAAAGAGTCTCAGTGGAACTGGGAGGCCCCAGCGCGTCCGGTGGCTGTCGAGAAAACCGCGGCCACGTGCTGTATCAAGGCCTGGGCCGACGGCTGGCAAGCCGTTGAAGTCGAGCAAGCCGTCGACAAACTCCATGTGGACATTGTGCTGACGACTCGCAAGGAGGAAGAATTCGGCACAGTGCGGGTGAAAGTGCCCGAGCTTCCAGCCGGCATGAAATTCGGGGAAGACGTGTTGCTGCGCTCAAGTCGCGGCCCAAGGCCCATTCCAAGCGATGCCACCTGCTACATCGGGTTCGACGAGGCTTCCCGTGTGGCGACCTTCAGACTTGCGGTCGGCGAGTGGGCCATTGTGCTGGAGGAGTCGGGGCTGTTCTGGGGCTACAAGGATGGACTCTTGTGTACTCCACACCGAGTCAAGGTTGAAACCGGCAAGACCGTCGAAATTGAACTGACGCTGGTGGGCCCGCCTCCCTGGGAAGTGCCTAGCGCCGGCTATGTCGCGAGTTTCACCTGCGAGGGCCAATTTTTCTCGTACCGCGGGCCTTGTGTTGATGGCACGTTCTTCGAGGGTAATTTCGGTCGGGAGTTCTGGGTCGCTCAATCCCGCCCCGTCGATTTCAACCTGTTGGACGGCGACAGTTCCGTGCTGTTGAAGCCGACCTTGCCGGGAAAAGACTCCGACAAAAGCTGGTACGACAAGGCATACGCCACTTATCGCCACGAGTTTCCTTGCCGCCTGGAGGTGCGGCTGACGCGGCAGGGCAAGCCCTCGACTGTCGAGAAGTTCAGCCTCTGGGTGACTTCCTCTGATCCTGTGTGCCAGGCCAGATGTGACGTCGACTATGGCAAAGCGGGCCGCCTGTGGTTGCCGCCCGGCGAGTATTCGCTCACCACTTCCAAGCAGGGCTTCGTTGACACGCGTCAAGTGTCGATCCGGCCCAATGAAAAAACCGTCGTCGAGGTCGACATCGCCACAAGCGTTCTCTGCCTCGCATGGGAGAGCGGCGAGGGCGAGGAAATCTCCCCGACCGACTGGTTGCTCTGCGACGCATCGGGACAAGTCAAATCCGCTGTCAGTTACGACACGCCCTATCTTGAGCTCGATCCCGGCCGCTATGTGCTGCGCCCCGCGTTTGGGGACGCCGGCGCTCCGCAGATCGAGGTCGACTTCAAGGGCCACAACGAGGTCGTGACGCTGCCATTTGTCCCCTGCGTGTCCTGGGAAGGCGAATTGCTGATTGCTTACCCAACCGATCTCAAGCTTTCACGGCGCGGCTACTATGTGAACCTCGTCTGGTTTTGCCCGCACTTGGGTGATCAGGAATCTGCTATCAACACCGCAGATCAACTTGGACAAAACGGGACTAACTGGACTTTGACGCATGAAGGCATTTGTCTGTGGCAACTCCCGATCAACGTCGAAGTCGTTGTTTTGGGATTCATCAGCGAATACAAGCCTGACGACGGCGAGCCCGATCTATCCCGAGGCTGGGCCATGCGACCTCGCCGCATCAAGGTGACTGCCGAAAGGCAGTCCCTGGACGCCGGCGTGTGGGAGCGCGCGGTCGCGCTATCGGAAGAGTGGGAGCAGGTGGGCGGCGGGTTTGACCTGGTGCCGGTCGATAACCCCTGGCGCATCCATTACGGCGTCGACAGCCGTTCCTTCGTTCCCGCCGGCGACTACATCTTCAAGTGGAAGAGTCCCGATGAGGAGAAACAGCCGTCCTTTGAATTGCGCATTTCGCTGCGCCCGGCGGCGTCGGTCTGCGGCCTTCCGACAGACCTGCGCCAACGCCTGCTTGCCCTTGAAGCCTTTGACGGACCCGACCCGCCGCCCGAAGGCCGCTAGGCGGCTTTGGGCCCGCGCGGTAACCTCTAGGCGCATCAAAGCCCCGTTTCACCCCGTTGTGTTCACATGACCTTGCGCCGCACATGGCCGCTGTTTGTGTTGGTTGTCGTGGCGCTGACCGCCGCGTTCTGGCCTCGTTGGCCACGGCCCGTAACGCCTGAAACCTTGTGCTCGGTCGCGACGCCGGAGATTTTGTGCGGGTGCGCGCCGAATCCCAAACCGAACAACGAAGTCGCCCAGCGGCCGTTGAACGCAATTCTCACGGACGCCAACAAGCCCGTCAGCGCGAGACCCGAGAAATCGTCGCCGCCTGATTCAACGGAAGCGAACAGCGTGGACGATAGCGGCGAAGTCTTTGTCAGGGCGCGGATAGCGATTCGCGGCGAGCCGGGCATGGCCGTGTTTCGCATCAGCGGCAATCCGTCGGTGCTGCTGCAATTCAAGCTCGAGGAAGGCGAATACCGCCCCGTGCTCCTGGTGGAGAGCAACTTCGAGGGGCTGGTGAACATGCGCTACCCGCGTTCGGGCCTGCCGCTGACTGAAACCGGCGAGCTGCGGCCGGGCGTGTGGTCGGTGTCTGCGCCATGGGACGGCCAAATTGACGACGACGCCCGCGAATCGCTGAGCCGGCCTCAGTTCAATGATATCACCGCGATTCGAACAATCGCCGCGCCAACGCTGCGCGACGGCGTGCTGGATTTCGGTGAAATCACCTTCGACAGCAACGAGCTGCTCGACGAGGGCGAATGCTTCGTCGTCGGCCAACTTGTTCACCGTAGCGGTGTGCCCATCGCCGATACATGGGACTTCAACATGACCACGGGGACCTCTGGCATCATCTACAGTGTGCTCACGGATGCCGACGGGTATTTCGTACGCCAGTTGATTCCCGGCGACGCCCTCGAGGACTGCGATTGGCGGCTGTACATCGCGGGTACGCCGGAACAAACCCGGTTCGAGGAAGGGTACAGTTATCGCCTCACACCGACGATTCGCGGGCGAATCGTCGACTGCGGCCGCGTTGTCGTCAACTGCGCGCGCGTGAACGTGAGCGTCATGGGCTGGGCAAGCGATGACGCGCGGCTTGCGCGGGCGGGCAAGGATTTCCCGGCGGCCACTCTTCGCGCGGTCAGCGCCGATGTGACCTTCCGGGGCTACGAAGATTCGCGATTCCATAGCAAGGTGACGCCGCAGATAAGTTCGGCGGTGCGGCACCTCCCGCCGGGGCCATATACGTGCGGGTGTGTCGTCCACGACCTGTACAGTCGCTACGAACCCGTCCATAGCTCCCTGTTGCTCAAGGCCGGCGACGTGGCCAATCACCGCATTGAGTTGCGGCCCGCCGCATTCGTGCTGTTGCGCCTGGTTGCCGAGGACGGCTCGGGCCTCGACGAGGCGTCGTTCAAAGTGACGCACGTCTTTGCCGACGGCAAGCAGGAAGACGACCCAACAACTTACGGCGTTGCTTTTCCGGACTACTGCGTCCCCATCCCGGTGTGCGGCGTTTCGATGGAAGTGACCGGCCACGCCAAGGGCTGGGAGGAGGTGACCATCACCGTGCCCGCGACCGCGCAGACCGCGGAGGTCGTGCTCCTCGAATACTTCGGTCGCCCCGCCCCACCACCGACGGGCGCATTGAGTGTGTCCGTAACTGTGCCGGAGGCGCTGTTAGGCGATCTCGCCTTTCAATTCTGCGTGCGAAGGCTGTCGTCCAGACAGGAGAGCGATTGGATTTCCATTGGCAGTTGGCACCACTTAACGCCGGGCGACTACGAGGTGCAGGCCGTTGAGAGGGTTGCTGCCTGGGGCTACCCCAACGGTGTGATGAGCGGGCCGATTTCCGTGACGGTCGAATCAGACAAGACGACTTCGGTGGTGTTGCCCGATGTGGCTTCGCCGCCATGGCCATTCAGGGCGAAGAGTTGGGATTCAAACCTGACCTGCGAAGGGCAGCCGTTCAGCTACGAGGGCATTGTGCGTTGCGGTACCGCGCAAAGCCGGATGGAGTTTCACCACGGGTCCTTCGCGGGCGATATCCCGCGAAGTTGCGCGCTTATCGACGGCGACGGCGAAGTGCCACTCGAACTCATCCCGCCGACCGCTCAAGACGGCAGGGCAACCTATCGCCATGACTTCGAGTGCCGCCTGGAAGTTCGGGTGACGCGCGGTGGCAAGGCGATTCAAGAAAATATCGACGTCATAGCCTGCATCGATCTCGACCCAAAGAACGCGATGTGGGGGACCTTCGACGAAAAAGAGCACATCGCGCGAGCCCATGCGGGAGAAGGCAAGCCCGCGTTGCTTTGGCTGCCGCCGGGCAAGGCGGAGGTCACCGCTTACGGAATTGGCGCAAAGCCCGTGTTCGTTGAAATCGCCAAGGGCCGCCGCGCGGTAGTCGAAATCGAGGCCCAAACCTGCATTGCAACTTTCGAATGGGATCAGGCCTACGAAAAGGACGATGGCGCCTGCTGGCTCGCGTATGGCGAAGACGGCAAGATCGTCGAAGAACTGCGACGCACCGGAAGCCTTGAGTTGCGCCCGGGCGTTTACACCGTTCGGCCCATGAGTTTTCCCGAGCGTGCGGTTGAAATGCGCATCGAAGTCAAGCCGAACTCCGAGAACAGGTTCAGGATTCCCTTCGTCGCCGGGCCCGAGATGGAAGCAAGCCTTCTGATTCCCTACCCCGCAGGGCTTACGCCATCAGCCGATGGTTACATCTTTGAGTTTGAGTACTTTTTCCCGGCCCTTGGCGCTTACGATGTGGCCAAGCAGGCGGAACGGATGTTCATGGGCGGCGCGCTGCACAGGAAGTTCACCAACGAGGGTGTCGTGATCGCCAGCCTGCCCGTCAATGCCGAGATCGTGATCTTCGCGTCGATCGCCGGCAAAAGCGAAGCGAACGACCAGCACGCGTCGCGGCGCGGGTGGCACATGGCGCCGCGCACAGTGAAGTTGGCCACTGGCCGAAACCTGGTGGCCGATCCGTGGCGTGCGGCGGTGGTGCTTGACCCTCGGTGGTGCGAGGGAAGAGTGCAGGCAACTTTCACGCCAATCGAAAACCCTTTGGGCATCAAGTTTGAGGTTTTGTTCCCTGGCGACGACTATTGGCAGATCCTGCCCGCGGGCGAATACAACGTGCGGTTCGAGTGCGGCATCCCCGATTCAACGCTCGAAGGTTTTGAGATTCGCGTCAGCGTGTGCGGCGAGGGCCGGTACTTCGAAATTCCGCCCGAGATATTGGCAAAGCTGAAGGAAACCGGGCTGTATGACCCCGATGACGACTAATGCTTGAAACCGCAAGCGACGCCCTCGCAAAAACCCCCGAAGCGGCGAACTTCCCCGCCTGCCTCGCGGCGTTATGGCCAAGTTAACGGAATGCGGGTTTGAGACTTTCGAAAACGGAACAGGACCCGCTTGCAAGGCTAGTCCCCAACCTGCTGCCGCCGTATCCTGTGATTCCCTGCGCTGTCCCCCGCCGAGTACGCATGTCGTTCAAACGCGTCTGGCCTGTTTTGGTTCTTCTGGTTATTGCCGCATTGTGCGTGGTCGCGTGGCTTCGTTGGCCGCGCCTAGCGCCAATGGTCATTGATGACAATGCCGCCGCCGTCACGGCCGGGTCGAATGCCGCAACGCCGGAGCGGACGACGACTCGAAATGAGTCCTGCGCGGAATCAGTTGCCGACGCGGCGACGGCGGAAGTCAACGCCGCACAACCAAAATCGCCGACGGAGGCAAAATTGCCGGCGGGGGCTGAATCAACGGTTGAACCAGAGTCGTCCGCGGACAAGCCCACGTTCATCATGCGGGTGACTTTGAATATCACCTTTAAACAGGGACGGGAGGAAACCCGCCAAGGCTTTGAGTGCGGCGACCTTTGCCTGAATATCGGCTACGAGAGCGACGACTTGAGCGAGTGGGACTATTTCGACGTTCCCGACGTCGGTCGGCTGCCCAGCACCAGGAAAGTTGAAAAGGTACTGGATGCCGAGAGCCTCCCCATCAAAGAGGACGGGACGCTTAAGGCCGTCAAATGGAAGATGGGCGTAGCGTGGCTCATCCAATACCGTGATTTTGCGGCTAAGCCGACATGGAAAGACGGTGTGCTTGATTTCGGCGTCCTTGACATTGACCTGCTGGCGTTGCTGGGCGACGACGCTTGGTTGGCAATAGGCCGCATTTCGCACGTCACGGGCGCGCCCGCCGCAAACAACAATCAGTTCAGCCTCAGGCGCGGCGATCCCGAAGAGAAGTCAAACAACTTTGACATTCGCACTGGGGCCGACGGGGTCTTCCTGGTTGTGCTTGACGTATTCGATCCTGCTGAAAAGACCGAGTGGCGCCTCCACGACGACGACAAATTTCGTGACGACGACGAATTACGTGAAATAGTGCTGACGCCGCAACTTGAGGGGCGCGTACTCAACTTCGAAATCGTGCTTGGCTGCGCAATGGTCCAGTTCGAGGTTGAAGGCCTGCTGTCCGAAAAAGAGCGGCGCGATCGCGCCAAGACGCGCGAGTATGACGAAACACTGTGGCCCTACTCCCTCACAATGTCATTCTCTTTCAGCAACCCGGTGACGCGCGTACACGTGTTTTACCTGGAACGGGCTGCCTCGGGCACGGTGTTCTTGACGCGCGGGTTGTATGAATATGAGGCAACCGTAAGCGACGACTTCGCCCGTTACCAAGGCCAGGACGGGATACTCGTTGCCGTTGACGGCAAAGTCACGCAGTTGAAGGTAGTGTTCAAACTCGTCAAGTCTGTCGTGCTGGAGGTGGTCCTGCCCGACGGAAGCAATCCGCATCCCCTTCGACTCAAGGTGAAACTCGTTGATGCGTTAACCAAGGAATTGTGCAACGAGCAAGTCTTTGCACGCGCGCCGCTGTTGGAGTATCCGGCAGGACAACTGATGGAAGTCGAGGTATGGGCCGATGGCTGGGCGCCGGTGAAGACAAGTGTGCCGCCCGATTGCGTCAGCTTCGAGATCAGATTGTCCCAGAAGGGCGACTCGACGAAGGGCCTGCTTCGCGTGAAAATTCCCGAGTGCCCCGATGGCGCGAGCAAAGAGGACTTGGCTCTATATGTAACGGCGTACGCATCCGGCAACGAGGAGCGCTGGGATGTCATCGGCGGCTTCACTTATTCGGCTGGCGAAACCAAGGAGAAGTATCTCGAGCCGGGGGAATGGAAGCTCGTGATCGAAGAAGTCAGCGAAGCGTATTGGGGTTATCCCGGCGGCATCGCCAGCGGCCCGATTGCCGTGACCATCCAGGCCGGCAAAACCACCGAGGTTACGTTGCCGGCCTTTGGGCCGCCGCCCTGGAAAAAGCCGGTCAAGGGTTGCGTTGCCATGTTGACGTGCGAAGGCCGCCCGATTTCCTACGACGGACCCGGCAAGCAGGGCGAACGAGGAACGAACCTGGCATTCCCATATGGCGCCGTCTGCGAATACCCTGCCGACTCCTACGCGATTGTGGATGGCGAGCAACAGGTTCCCCTCGAGTTACGGCCCCCGGGCGATGATGCGCCAAAGCCCTCGTTTGTGCACGACTTCGAATGCCGCGTCGAGGTACGCGTCACGCGTAACGGCAAAGCCACGGTCGAGCCCTTTCAGGTCGAAGGCGCGATGACATCCGCAAGCGCCAGCTGCTATGCCCAGTCAACGGACGGCTCGCCCGCCTTCCTCTGGTTGCCGGTCGGTGAGGCAACCGTAAGCCTCGACCAGGCGCCGGCCCCCGAGCTCAAACAGTCAGTTGAGGTCCGCCGCGGCGAACGCGCCGTCGTCGTGTTCGACAAGGTCGTCCCGGCGGTAAAATTGATCTGGGACGACAAGTACGCAACCGACAAAGGCACCTCGTGGTTTGTGATAACGGGCGATGGCTCGGCCCTGTGCGCGCTGACCCCGGGACAACCGTCCGTGAAAATCGAGGCTGGACGCCACACCGCACGCCCGGCCCTTGCCGCCGACAATGCGGCGGACATTGTCTTTGAAGTGGTGTTGTGGGCCGACAACGAGTTGAGGCTGCCTTTCCACCCGGTTGTCGCGATGATGGGATCCTTGCTGCTGCCTTACCCGGAGGGTCTCAAGCGCGACCCGGGAGGCTACGTGTTGCTTGGGGAATGGTTCTGCACGGCCTTCGGCGGAATGAACGAAGCCCTGGCGAGGCATAAGCTGCTTTCTCTGAAAGTTATCTGGAGGCTTACCAACGATGGCCTGCGCATAACGGGGCTGCCGCTGGACACGGAAGTCTGCGTCGTCGCAGCAATTGCCAACAACGGCTTTGCCGAACTTCCGTCGCCCAAGGCTTGGTCCGTTGGGTCGCTTCAGGTCAAGCTGACATCAACGGAAACGAAGGTGATTGCGGGGGCATGGGCTGCGGCGGCGGTGCTGGACTCGAACTGGCGTGAGTGTGAGAAGACCGTTTGGTTTGCGGTGGCGGGCAGCCCTTTGGAAATTGAATACACCTCACGATGGACCATCATCCCCACCGGTGAATATGACGTGGAGATTTACGAGGACTCTCAGGAAAACTCGCGGACGGTCACGAGAAGGCTGAGCTTTGCGCCGGGCCTTGTCCGCATGCCCGAGGACTTGTTGAAGGAACTTAGAGACCTGGGCTGGATGAAACCGTCGCTACCCGCCGAGCCGAAAGACGGCTGATGGTTGAAGTATGTATTATCGCCGAGCGCAAAAACGCAAATTGAGATCACCGGGCATCGAACTTCCCGTTCGCGCCGCCGTTCGTAGCATTCAACCCTTCATTTTTATTGTCAGATTGCTTTGCCAAGGGACACGCTTGTGGGGGACTCGACCCGCGATCACGAACTGATGCGCCGCTTCCAGAAGGGCGACGTGGACGCGTTTACCGAGCTCTACGAACTCCACCTGCGCGGCCTGTTAAACTTCTTCTTCCGGCTGTGCTGGGATTCCAACCTGGCCGAAGACTTCGCCCAGGAAGTGCTGCTGCGCGTCTACAAGTCGGCCAAGAACTGGGAACCCAACGCGAAATTCACGACGTTCCTCTATCGCATCGCGCGCAATTTCTGGATCGACCATTGCCGCCTGCTCAGCACGCAGAAGGAAAAAGTCAGCCTCAACGCGTCAGTCGGCGGTGAGGAGGACGCGGCGTCGCTCGTTGACCGCCTGCCCGACGACATCCGCCCGCCGGAAGACGACCTGGGCCGGCGCGAGGTCTACGACGCGATCATGAAGGCTCTGGGGACTTTGCCCGACGAGCAGCGCATGGTGTTTGTGCTCTCGGAAATCGAGGACCTGCGCTACCACGAGATTTCGGAGATCATGGAAGTGCCCGTGGGCACCATCAAAAGCCGCATGCACGCCGCCGTCGCCAAACTTCAGGAACTACTGGGCGACTACAAGCCGGTATCGCTAAGAGAAGAGTAGTTGTAGCTGAGGCTTCAGCCGCAGTAGTGCGAGGCAAAACATGTGTCGCTTGGTCCAAATAACAATCACGGCATTGCTCATCGCGCTGCTCGCGTCCTGTGGTCCCGCCAAACCTGCCCCGGAATCAACGAAGATTGTTGAGGAGTTCTATCCCGGTGGTCGTGTTCTCAAAAGTCGGACAACTACCCACAATGCCGAGGGCAAACTGTCTGAGTTGATTGAAGAGCATTGGTACGAATCCGGCCAGCAATCATTCCGCGCCGTGTACCTGGGAAGTCAACGTGAGGATGGCGACCATCAGAGATGGTACCCCAATGGGCAAACGCAGGCGTTGCAACAATGGGACAAGGAAGGTGGAAAGGGAGTTTTTCGTGGCTGGTATGAAAGCGGCGCGCTGCGTTCCTTCGCCGTGGTAACAATGAACATCTCCGGTAGCACGTGGCACCATGGCGAGGCTGCACAATGGTGGGAGAATGGCCTGCCGAAGGAAATTGGCCAATACAAGTACGGCAGGAAGGACGGCTCGTGGCGCTACTTTGATGAAAAGGGCGTCATGACGATGGTCGAGGAAAACGAAGCCACCGAAGCCGCGCGACACACCAGAAAGTGGGAAGGAGAATAGCCCCAGGGGCGCATCGCGCCGACACAGCGCCGAAGGCGCGACAGATTTCAGCCCATGCCGTTAGGCATGGGTAGGGTAACGGGAAATCCCAAGCCCCAACGGGGCGACAGAAAATGGTCATGGTCTGCCGCCCCGTTGGGGCTTGGTTCCTTCAACGCGATTTACCCACGCCTTACGGCGTGGGCTCAATTCTGTCGCCGCGATGCGGCTTGGGACTATTCCAAAATGCAAACCCCCGCCTTGCGGCCTTGTCTTTACACACATCATGCCAGGAGGGTCTCGGCGGTTTCGATGCGGCCTTTGAGATCGTTGAAGCCGCGCCAGATGTTCATCCAGCCCGGGTCGCCGTCGCCCTTGCGCGCCAGAAAACCTC
>JADLAK010000039.1 GCA_020848275.1 Planctomycetota bacterium | reverse complement strand
GCTTCCAGGTGCAGCCGGTGGTCAACGTCTGCGACGCCGATGATGTGGTGTGCGTGGGCGAAAATGCGGCGACGCTCAACGCCTACATCACGCCGGCCACGGGCAGCGACCATGCGATTTTGCTTGGCACCAACCCGATCACGGTGGTTGGCGGCGTTGCGAACTTTACCGACCTTGGCATCGATCGCCCGGGGCAGGGCTACAGCCTGAGCTTCTCGACGACGCCGAGCTTCTTTGGCGCGACGACCAACAGCATTGACATCCTGGGCGAAAGCACGCCGAGCAACAACTCGGACACGGCCTTTACCGCGGGCCTCGACGGCGGCAGTTGCACCAGCGGCGCCGCCGCAACGCCGTGGCTGCTGCTGTCCGCGCTGGCGACGTTCAGCCTGCTGGCCATCACCCTCCCCCGCCGCCAACGCGGGTAAATGCGATTACAAAAGAAAACGCAGGAGCCGGAGAAACCGGCTCCTGTACTTTTAATGACGCGCCCAAGTTGCGTTATGGCGGGTAGTTATAATTCAAGTAACAGCTTATGGAAAATGTCCGTGAGACGGTGGCAACCTTGTAACCATTGCTATTTCCGATTTCCGGGCATTTTCACTCGATAAAGTAGGATTGATCTTAACATCTATTAAGGTCCGAAGTATCTTTGCAAACCGCTCACACAATTGATTGGCCTTCTGAAATTGCACCCAACCCGACGGGTGTACTAGGGTTTTCCCGTTTTGTTGTCACGGGAAGGCCACCAAAGGATATCTGCCAATGCTCTCGAATCGCCTTCTTTGCGCTGTGTTTTTCGGAATCATCGCCAGCTTTGCAGCTACAGCAGTCCAGGCCCAAACCACGGACTACACGTGGGCGGTTGTGTCCCTGGGAGGCTCCGGTTACATCCGCCAATACGACAATCCCAACCCTGTGTTCAGGGTTCGGATGCGCCGAAACACTGCGGGCGTGGACACGTTGACCGCATGGGGCGGATCGACTGCTTCGACCACGGGCCTGTATTTCCAATACAACGATATTCCCTACAACGAAGTGGAAAGCCTGCAGTTGTGGCACGACGTCAACAATGACGCCAAGGTAGGGGTGGGCGATAACTTGCTGAAGACGCTGTCGAACTTTACGTCCTCGAGTTGGCGGCAATACGGGCCTGTGTGCTTTGACAACTTTTCGCTGGACTGCCCCAACGGCGATACCTTCCTGCTGGTTGCCCTGAACCTGAAGCCCAACCACGGCGTGGGTTACACATTCAGCATGTACACGGGGCAGACAGCGAGGCTCCTCACATTTACGGGTGGCTCAACGTACACGGGCCCTGGCATTGCCTACGGCCAGTATGTTGAAACCTCATCAAGTTCGGCGAGCCTCGACCTTGGCGCGGGCTACAACGTGCCCCAGGGCTACGCCATTCGCGGCAGCATTTCACACCCCATCCTCCAGTTCCGCATCGGGCAGAACCTGCAGGGCAACACGCCGGTCATTACCAACGTGATCGTGCGCGGCGACACCACCGTTTCCGGGGGCCACACAGCGGTGCCCGCAGACGTGACGCAGGTCCGGATATACAAGGAAGGGTCGCCCAACGGCGTCGTCGACCAAAGCGACGTGCAGCTTGCGACCGGCACGCAGTTCGGCGGCGCGTCCGCGTTCTATTACCAGTTTGGCCTGAACGAAAGCATCGGCCCGGGCGGCATGAGCTTCCTGGTGGTCGCGGACATCGCCGCAGGTGCGGGCGCCCGGGTGATCCGGGCGTATGTCGAACAGTACGAGATTTACACCGACTCCCTGTGGGTAGGGAGTTCACTGACGCGCGTGACCGACGAGCGCCAGACCATCCAAAGCACAGCCGCGAGCTACCTGTCCATCACCACGGGTCCCACCAACACGCAGTCCGGGGTCAGCATCAACAGCCCCGCAGGCATCGTTGTCTCCGCGCGCAAGGCGGATACCAGCGTCGACACGACCTTCGGCGGCGCCGTCACGGCGCTGATTGAATCCGGCCCCGTCGGCGGCGGGTTTACGCCCACCACGCTGAGCGCGGTGTCGGCGGCTTCCGGCGTCGCCGCATTTTCGACCGTTGCGTTGGACAAGATCGGCACTTACACGCTGCGCTTTGTTTCGCAGCCGCTTACTTTCGTGGTCACAGCCGCGTTCACGATCACCCCGGGGCAACCCTATCGCATCGTGATTGTCGATCAGCCGTCGGACAGTGAAGTGGGCGTGGCCATTCCGCCGCCGCCGTCGGTGCAGGTTGAGGACCGTTACGGCAACCTGAGCACCTCGTTCTCCAGCAATATCACGGCGTCGCTGGTGTCCAATTTCACCAGCGCGATGCTGACAGGCAGCGTGATCGCGGCAAGCAACGGCGTTGCCGTGTTTCCCAACCTGCAACTCAACCGCCCTGGCGCCGGGTACCAGTTGCTGTTTACGGCCGCCGGCGTGGCGGCAAGCGGCGCGTCCACAAGCTTCACGATTGTCCTGGGCCCGCCTGCGCAGCTTGGCTTCCTCCAGCAACCCCTGACGACCACGGGCGGCGCCGTGTTTGTGCCCGCGCCGAGAGTCCAGGTGCGTGACGCTGGCGGCAACCTGCTGCCCGGGTTTGTCGGCAACATGGACGTCGCCATGGGCAACAACCCGACGGGTGCGGCGCTGTCAGGCATGCAATCGATCACGGTGGTTGGCGGCGTGGCGACCTTCAGCGACCTCTCGGTCAACCTTGCCGGGACGAACTACACGCTGGTCTTCAGCATCAGCGGCGGCATCACCGGCGCAAGCGCGCCGTTCAACATCACTGTCGGCGGGGCCAGCCGCCTGGTGATCGTCCAACACCCGACAGACGCCACGGGCGGCATGGCGTTTACGCCCCAGCCGGTGGTGCAGGTGCAGGACGCCGGCGGCAACGTCGTGACATCCGAGACGCCGACCATCACCGCGGCAATCACGTCGGGCACCGGCGAGAGCGGCGGCGAGCTCTGGGGCACGGCGACGCTGGCGGCTGTTGCGGGCCAAGCCCAGTTCACCGACCTCGCCGTCACCAAGGCGGGCACGACGCCCTACACGTTGACGTTCACGACCGACGCGGGTTTTGCCGAGGTCGTCTCCAACAGCTTCGTGATCAGCATCGGCCCCATTGCCCGCGTCGGTTGCTCCACTCAGCCCGGCCTCGCAAGCTACGGCGCGGCGTTCATGCAGCAGCCCGTCGCCCAGATCCAGGACTTCGGCGGCAACCTGATTGTCGGCGTGAATCCCAACATCAGCGTGTCGATCAAGCCCGGCACCGGCACCACCGGCGCTGCATTGTTTGGCGCCACTACAGTGGCGGCGGTCAACGGCGTGGCGACCTTCACCAACCTGTCGATTGACCTGCCCGGCGTGGGCTTTGTGCTGACGTTCGAAAGCGGCGTGCTGATTGACGGCGATTCGGATGAATTCAACGTGGCGAGCCCCGGCACGCAACTCGGGGTTGTCGTCCAGCCGGTCAGCAGCCAGGTTGGCATGCCGCTGCTGGCGCAGCCGACGGTGCAGGTGCTGGACGACTTCGGCACGTTGTTCTCGGCCGACAACTTCACGCAGGTCACGGCGGAAATTGCGCCTAACACCGGCACACCGGGAGCCGGACTGACCGGCGCCACCACGCTGACCTGCATCAACGGCGTCGTGATGTTCACAAACCTGCAGATCAACACGCCCGGCACGGCCTATCGCCTGAAGTTCACCTGCTACCCGGTATTGACGCAGGTGCTGTCGGAGGCCTTTGACGTGGCGGGCGCTCCGGTGAAACTGCTGATCGCGCGCCAGCCCGTGGCGTCTTATGCCGGCGAGCCGTTCACGATCCAGCCTGTCGTGAAAGTCTGCGATGCCAACGATGTCGTCTGCGTGGGCGAAAGTGACATCTCGGTCAACGCCTACATCACGCCTGCGACCGGCACCGAACACGCAATCCTGTTGGGCACAAACCCCATCGTGGTCGTGGGCGGCATCGCGACGTTTACCGACCTCGGCATCGACCGCCCGGGCCAGGGCTTCAAGCTGAGCTTCTCGTCCTCGCCCTCGCTGTACCCGGCGACAACGGACTCACTCGATGTGCTTGGCGAAGTCCTGCCGGTAAACAACTCCGATGTAGCCATCACTGCGGGCCTCGACGGCGGCAGTTGCGCCGGCGCGGACCTTGGCTCTGCGCCTTGGCTGCTGCTGGCCTCGATCTTCACTCTGCTTGCTGTCGCGCTTCCCCGTCGCAAACGCTGCTAAGTGGTCCGTGACGGTGAAACTGGGAGCATGAGGATGTTGGAATTGCTCTAAGTGCGATTACAAAAGAAAACGCAGGAGCCCGTTTGGCGGGCTCCTGTCTGTTTTTCGCCAACGACCACCCAAAAAGGTCATCGCGCCGCACGTTTTTGGCATGGGTATTCATTGGAATATCACTACGCCCACTTGGCGTCGTTCAACACATGGACCGCTCACGATTTATGCCGGCTCAAGGCGCGGCATGTGCGTTCGCGATTGGCGAAAGTCCAAGTGGCGCGCTAGGAAGTGCGCCGAAAAAACCTACCGAACCAGTGGGCGTGTTTCGGCTTTTAATGCGAGCGAAATGCTAGGTGGAAGCCTGTTTGCGGCGCGGCGTAGAATTTCCTCACCGTCGCGGAAAACCTCAGACAAGAGGGGCGGGGCAGCGGCAATCGGATCGAACGAAGATCGCTTGCGCTGCGGCCAAGAACAGGGTGCCAGACATGCTGAACAAGCACGTGAGCTTCGCTCTCGTCATCTGTTTTCTTGCGGTGTTCTGCGCTGCGGAAAGTAATGCGCAGACTTACAACTACTCGATCACGAACAACGGAAGTCCCGCGTACGGCAGTTTTATCCGCGTCATCGACAACCCCAACATGGTCTGGCGGATGAGGATTCGGCGAAACATCGTGGGCACCGACGACCTGAACAACATCAGGTTCAATCCGTTCATGTATTACGACATTCCCGAAACCGACATGACGATGGGGCTCTGGCACGACGTCAACAGTGACGGCCAGCTTGACGCCATGGACACCCACCTGACGGATGCCGACGTTAGCAAGTGGGGTGACCCGTGGTACGAGGGCGTTTTTACGAATTTCTCCCTGTCTTGCCCGTTTGGTGTCGACGTTTTCATCATCGTCTCGGTCACCCTGGCGCTGAACGTTCCCATCGGCGCAGGCTTTGACCTCTACTTGTACCACATGGACTTCGCCGCCGGCTCGACAAGCGGCTACAACCTCTTTGGAAGCCCGGTTCTGTACGTCGGTTTTGACTCGGCCCACTGCGCGCTGAACCCCGGCTTCTCGCTGCCTGCCGGCAACGTCGCCAAGGGCGCCGTAAGCCAGCCGCTGCTGCAATTCAATATCACCCAGGATCTCGACGGCGAACCTCCACCGTTTTATTCGGTGACCGTTCACGGCGATACTTCGGCAAGCGGCGGACACACCGCCGTGGCGGCCGACGTCAGCCAGTTGCGTCTATACCAGGAGACGGGGCAGGCCAACGGGGTTGTGGATCACAACGACGTTCTGCTCGATGTTGCCGCGTACCTTGGATCCAATTTCAATTACTTCTTCGAATTCAGCGGTAGCGGGCTTGCGATCCCCACGACGGGCATGAACTGCCTTGTCGTGGCCGACGTTGCGCCCGCCGCAGGCACGGGCAAGGTGTTTCGCCTCTACGTCGATATCAACCAGGGCGACATCGGCTGCGACACCGACGTGTGGACGGGTTCCACGCGCGTAACCGAAGACAAGCAGACGGTCGTCGTGGTCCAGGCCACGCAATTGTTCCTCGTCACCCAACCCGGTGACACCACCGCGGGCACGCCCCTGAACGATCCCGCGGGCTTGCGCGTGGAGGCGCGCCGGGGCGACAACAGCATCGACACCGCTTTCAACGGCGCAATCACCGCGTTGATTGAAAGCGGGCCCGGCACATTCACCGGCGCCAGCAACAATGCGTTGCAGGCCGTGGCCGGCGTGGTCATTTTCCAGAACATGGCGGTGGATACGGTGGGCGCCTACACCCTGCGGTTCACCGCCGCCCCGCTGACCTCGGTGGTCACGGCGTCGTTCCAGGTTGCGGCGGGGCAGCCCTACCGCGTGGTGATTATCGACCAGCCGGGCGACGGTGTGATCGGCCAGCCCATCCCTCCGCCGCCCAGCGTGGAAGTGCAGGACCGATACGGGAACTTGAGCACCCAGTTCAATGGTTCCGTCAGCGCGGCTTTGCTGTCAAACCCCGGCGGCGGGACGTTGTTGAACACGCAAGCGGTGGCCGTCGGCGGCGTGGCGACGTTCCCGAACCTGCAAATCAACAAGGCCGGCGCCGGCTATTCTCTGATCTTCACCTCGGCGGGCATCGCGGCCTCAGGCGGCTCCGATTATTTCGCCATGGCCGTCGGCGCGCCGGCGCAACTGGTGGTCACACAGCAGCCCGCAAGCGTGGCCGGCGGCGCGCTGATTGTGCCGCTGCCGCGCGTGCAGGTGC
>JADLAK010000038.1 GCA_020848275.1 Planctomycetota bacterium | reverse complement strand
GGCGCGGGAGCCACCGATCAAACCGGTGGTGCCGTCATCGCCCGTGCGCGTGTAGATCTTCATAGGGACCGGATTCTATTCAAAGTCAGCCACGAATCTCCACGAATAGACACGAATAAGGCATGCAATTCGTGAGGATTCGTGAACATTCGTGGCTAACTGTTTTGGCAGTTTGTGGATAAGGAGTATGCTCTGCCCCATGGCAATGAAGCGAACGACCCATGCGAAATCGACGGACTCCGGCGCGCTGATGGGCGTGCCCGACGAGATGCCGCGTCGCCCCGATTCGCGCATCAAGACCGCGCTGGTCACCGGCAGCGCCCGGCGCAACGGCCGCGCGCTGGCCATCTGGCTGGCCCGGCAAGGCGTGCGTGTAGCCGTGCATTATCGCGGCAGCAAAGACGAAGCCGAAAAGACGCTTGATGAATGCCACAAACACACGCACGGCGGCGGTCTCGTCAAAGGCGATTTGACCGACGCCACGCAGGCCGAAGCCTGCGTCTACGAGGCGCACGCCAAGCTCGGAGGCCTGCAGGTGCTCGTGAACAACGTCGGCAACTATTTGCGCAAGGACTTGTTCGAACTTACGCCCGAAGAATGGCGCGACCAGCTTGAGAGCAGCCTCTACAGCGCGTTTTTCTGCATGCGCGCCGCAGTCCCGATCATGCGTGACCAGAAGTTCGGCCGCATCATCAACCTGGGCTACGCCGCCAGCGAACGCCCGCAATACAACCGCCTGACGGTGCCCTACCACATCGCCAAGGGCGGGCTCGCGATTTTGACGCGCAATGCTGCGGCGGCGGTGGCCAGCCAAAACATCACGGTCAATACCATCGGCGTGGGCATCATGGAAAACAGCGTCGTCAAACCGAAGGACCCGCCGGCGGGGCGCTATGCGCAGTACGCTGACCTGTGCAACGCGCTTGCGTTCTTCCTTGACGCGTCAAGCGACCATGTGAACGGCGCGCAACTTGATGTCAGCGGCGGCTGGATACCCGAACAGATTTTATAAAAAATCCCCGGCAGTCATGCCGGAGCGTCCGTCTGCAATCACGGTCTTTTCAGGCGCGTAGCGCCGGTATTTCGTTAGCACCCACCGTCAGGTGGGTGTTTTTTCGAAACAGGAAATCCCAAGGCGCATCGCGCCGACACAGGAATCGCTTGAGGTCGGTGTCGGCGCTACGCGCCTACTTTTTTGGTCGTCGCTAACCGCAAGTGAACTGCTCTCTTGAGGCGCTTGAGAATTGGTTCAATCACGGATCTTGAACCAACCAGAACTTCCAACTCGTAATCATCCTTCGTATATGTGTCGAGCACGGCTTGAAGGACAGCGTTCAACATCGTCCACTTCTTCAACGACAGCCTGACAGGCACCGATTTGCCACGCGACTTGAGATTCTCCAAGTCTCGAACATGTGCCCCGATGTGGATGACCCCGGGCTGAGTTCTCGCGCGACGCAGCGTAGCCGCAATGCTGTTTAGCGATCGATGCGCACTTGGGGCCAAATCCGGCAGGCCGTTAGCGCCATGCAGCACAGACCCGTAGGTCAGGATTGTATTTAGCAGCGCGGACAACTCGAAACCGCGAAGTCGGAAACCTGCATCGTGGATGTTTTTCATGTCAACGGCGGCGTGCAGCCGCGGTAAGGAACATTACAGCGCTACTTCTGCCAGCGGGGTTTGCGTTTTTCCAAAAACGCCGCGATGCCTTCCTTGCAGTCGTCGCTTTCGCGCGCCTTGGCGTTGAGTTCTGCCGCTTTCTTCAGGGCTTCTTCCACGCCCATTTCGTGAATCTTCCAGAACGCGGCCTTGACGCTCGCCATTGCCTGCGACGAGTTCTGCGCGAGTCCCTTGGCGAGTTCCATCGCGGTATCGTCAAGTTTGTCAGGCGAAACCACCTTCGTTACAAGGCCAATCCGCATCGCCTCGTGCGCGTCCAGCGTGCGGCCGGAAATGCAAAGGTCGCGCGTGGCGCGTTCGCCAATCTGATGCGTCAACAAGACCATGACCAGCGCCGGGATGAAACCGATGCGGACTTCCGGGTAGCCAAAACTGGCCTGGTCGCCGGCGATCACGAAATCGCAGCACGTCGCCAGGCCGCAACCACCGGCCAGCGCGGCGCCGTGCACGATGGCCGCGGTGGGCTTTGGGAAGGTCGCCAGCCGCGTGAACAATTCGCGCAGGGCTTCGCTGCTTTTCAAATTCTGGTCGTAGGTCGCGTTCTGCATGGCCTGGATTTCGGCGAGGTCGGCGCCGGCGCAAAACGCCGGGCCGTTGCCGCGCAAAAACACCATGCGGATGCTGACGCTGTTTTCCATCCGGCGCAGCTCTTCATTCAGCACGCGCACGAGGTCGGCATTGAGCGCGTTGCGCTTGTCCGGCCGGTTCAAATAGAGCGTGGCGAGGCCGAGCTTCTGGTCAACAACAGGTTTGACGTAATCAAATCCAGCCATTTTGAGTCCAGGGTGAAGGGTGGTAGGCCTTACCGGATTCGAACCGGCAACCTGACGCTTATAAAGCGTCTGCTCTAACCGATTGAGCTAAAGGCCCCACGGCCTTCAGCGTCGGTCATATCGAGTACTTGCGTTGCAACTTGACGGCTGTCGCCGCACTTTCGAGCAGGTCGTCGACGCCGTATTCGGTTTTCAGGCCGCGCTCGGCCAAAAGCGTCAGCAATTGGATCGAGTCGAGGTTGCCGACCAATTCATCCTCGGCAAAGGGGCAGCCGCCGATGCCGCCCACGGCACTGTCGAACGTGCGGCAGCCCGCGTTCAGCGCCGCCATCACCTTGTGGCGCACTGTTTGCGGCTTGGCGTGCAGGTGAACGCCCAGCGGCATCTCGGGCAGGGCCTCGCGTACGGCTTTGAAGGTCGCCGCAACCTGGTCTGCAGTCGCAACTCCCACGGTGTCGGCAAGCTGGACCGTCGAGACGCCGAGCTTCTGCAGTTTGCGCGCGAAGTCGACGGTTACTTTGGGCTCGTGCATCTCGCCGTAGGGATTGCCAAAAGCCATCGACAGGTAGCCCACGACCTCGACTTTTTCTTTGCCGCAAAGCTCGACGATCTTTTCGAGTTCGTCCCAGGCTTCCTCGAGCGATTTGTTGGTGTTGCGCTGCTGGAAGGTCTCGTTGACGCTCATCGGAAAGCCTGCAGCGGCGATTTTCCTGCCTGTATGCCCCCACTTCCGGTTGCAGGCTATTAAACCTTCGGCGCCACGCAGGTTGGCCACGATCGCGATCAGGTATAGGTCGGGCACGTGTTTGTGGTTTTCGAAGACCGCCGCGGTGTCGGCCATCTGCGGCACGGCCTTGGGGCTGACGAAGCTGCCAAAGTCGATGCGGCGTACGCCGGCCTTGATCAGGCCGTTGACGTAGGAAATCTTTTCATCAGTGGGGATGAATTTGACAAAGCCCTGGAACGCGTCGCGCGGGCATTCAGTGAGGGTTACGGCGTCTGTGACAGTCAGCGGCATAATCGAAGCATAACAAGGTTTGGGCAAAAACTTTTGCCGCCAAAACGCAAAGACAGGTTTGAACCACAGATAGACACAGATAAAAACGGATAAAGTCATACCTGGCCATGAAGGTCTCAGCTTCGGGTCGCCTTATCTGTGTTCATCTGTGTTCATCTGTGGTTAAAACGCTGTTGTCTTTGGCCGAGAAACGCTTGAGCGACAATTCAAACGCCCAGTCCAATGTCGCCGCAGCATTTGCGCAGGGCCCCGTCGTTGCCACCAAGCGGCCCGAAATTCCCGACGGCAAGCGCCGCGAAAAACGCCTCGACCTGTTGCGGCTGCAGGGCTTCTGGCCGTTGAACCTCGCGTTCGTGTTCTTGGCGCTGCGCTCGCCGCTGGCCGAGGAACACCCGGCGCTGATGGCCATTCGCTTCACGGGGCTGGGCCTGATGGTGCTTGGTCTGCTGATGCGCATCTGGTCGCTGGGGTACTTGCGCAAGCGCGCGGAGCTCGCGACCGCGGGGCCTTACGGCCGCACGCGCAACCCGCTGTATGTCGGCACGTGGCTGATTGGTTGCGGCCTGGCGCTGAATGCGGCCTTTCCTTTCAATTTGGGTTTGATTGTGCTCTACAACGTGATGTTCTTCTTCATCTATAGGGCGCAGATTGCGATTGAAGAGGAGATGCTGCGCGACATCTTCGGCCCGATTTACGACGAATACCTGCGCAACGTGCCGAAGTTCTTCCCGCAGCTCAAAGCGTGGACGGTGGGCGATGTCAGCCGCTTCAGCCTTAGCCGCGCGTTTAAGAACCGCGCGTGGGAACTTGTGTTGGGCTTGGCGATCATGCTGGCGCTGCAGGTTGCGAGCTGGGGAATTCTGTGGCCGATGATTCGCGGCGCGACCATCGCCGAAGCCTGGGCGGGCTTTCTCGCCGGTGGATGGCTTAAATAAGCCACGAATGAACACGAATTTTCACGAATCTGCTTTTTGAAATTCGTGTCTATTCGTGTGGATTCGTGGCTAGATAACTTCGCGATGCCTGATTACCCTTGGTCCAAGAAAAAGTTGCAGGCCGTCGTGTTTGACATGGACGGCACGCTGCTTAACAGCGGAATATTCGGCGTGCGCGCCATCCAGCGCGCGTTTCGCACGCTGATTGACCGCGGCAGGCTCCCGGGTGTTACTGCGCCGCCGTCACCTGAAATGATCAAACTGCAGATCGGCAAGCCGCCCGGCGTGTTCTACAAGGACCTGCTGCCGCCCGAGCTGCGCGCCCAATCGCGCGACCTGCATACCGAGACCACCCGGAACGAACTTGCGGCGCTGGCCGATGGCAGCGGCGGACTATTCGACGGCGCCGTCGACGTGCTCGATAAACTCAAGCGCGCTGGTTTGAAATTGCTGCTGGTCTCCAATTGCAGCGAGGCCTACATCGAGGGCGTCGTGAGTACATTCGGCCTGGACCGCCTGCTCGACTACAGTGCCTGCGTGGGCGATCATCCGCCCACGGGCCGCACCAAAAGCGCGCTGGTCGGCGAAGGCCTGAAGCTGGTCGGCGCGGAAGTCGGCGTGATGGTCGGCGACCGGGTGCATGATGCCGAAGCGGCCAAAGACAACGGCCTGTGGTTCATCGGCTGCACGTACGGCTACGGCAAACCGGAAGAATTTAAGGATGCCGCGGTGAAGATCACCGACATTCGCGACCTGCCGAAAGTGCTCGGAATTGCTTAGCGCCTAGAAGTTGTACTCGTCGTCGCTTTTCTTGCGCGCGAACAGCCGCACAACTTCGACAACAAGCAACACCGCGCCGACCGCCCAGCCATAGGGCCAGAACACGTCGTGGAAAATGAAACGATAGCCAGAATACCCAAGCGGAATGGCAGCAATCAGCAGCCGCCACGGCCACGCCAGTCCCCACCACCAGCCCAGGAACGGGATCTCGGAATTGTCGGTGTGTCTCCCCATTTGTAGGTCCCGAATTCAAAATTCAAAATGACGCAAGCGGCAGCCGTTAAATTTTGCATTTTGAATTTCTAATTTTGCATTGGCGCCAGCGCCTACTCCCCCATCACCTTCACGACCACCCGCTTGCGGCGCTTGCCGTCGAATTCGGCGTAGTACACCTGCTGCCACGGGCCGAGGTCTAGGCGGCCCTCGGTGATCGGCAGCACCACCTGGTGGTGCACCAGGATGCTCTTGAGGTGGCTGTCGCCGTTGTCTTCGCCGGTGCGGTGGTGCGCGTAGGGAATGCTCTGCGCCTCAACCGGCCCGCTTGCGCCTTCCTTGGGCCATTTCACTTTCGGGTAGGCGCCGTAGGGCGTCAGCGAATCGAGCCAGCCGTCGATGTCGGATATCAAGCCCTCTTCGGCGTCGTTGACGTAAACCCCCGCGGTGATGTGCATGGCGCTGACGAGCACCATGCCCTCGTTAACGCCGCTTTGTTTGACGATTTCTTCGACCTTATCGGTTATGCGGATGTACTCGCGGTGGTCGCGTGTGGTGAAGTAAAGATATTCGGTATAGGTTTTCATGCCGCCGCCGCGCTTGACTCGCTGAAGGTCGCTAAGTGTACTAATTGGATGCAATTCGTGGCCATTAGGGCTTCTTCCGCAGGTCCGGAGTACAAGCGTGATCTTCAGCCGCAAGAGTGACTATGGTCTTCGCGCCCTGATTTACCTGGCCGAACACCGCACCAAAGGCCCCGTGACGCTCGCCGAGATTGCGGAACGCCTGATGATCCCCAAGGCGTTTTTATCGAAGATTCTCCAACAACTCGCAAAAAAAGGCGTGGTGCGGAGCTTAAAGGGCCCGTCGGGCGGATTCACGCTCGCTGTCGAGCCCAAGGAAGTCACGCTCAAGGAAGTGATAGCCGAAATCGACGGTCCTCTGCGGGTGTTCGAGTGCTTTGCGACCGAGAATGATTGCTCGCTCTACAGCGATTGCCAGATTCTCGACGTCTTTGGCAAAGTTGAGGACGAGATCGCCAGGGTGCTGGCGGGTTACACGCTTGCCGACTTCCATTTTCCGCCGGGTGCGCATGACGCTCTTGCGGCCAAGCCCGCCGCAAAGACTTAACTCGCATCCTGCGGCGTTGCCTCGTCCTTGATATTGGGCGTGGGAATGACGTAGCATCCCGCCATCACGCTCTGGGGCCACCTCACATGACAACCCGCTTCTCGACTGGCCGTTATAAGGCCAGCGGTCATCCTAACGCTTACGAAGCCGTCAACGAGATGTTTGATTCCGCCGCGGACCGGCTCAACATGGATCCGCAGCTTCGCAGCATCCTCAAGACACCCTTTCGCGAAGTCACCGTGGCGGTGCCCGTGCGCATGGACAGCGGCAAGATCCACGTCTATGCGGGCTTCCGCGTCCAGCACAACGGTGCGCGCGGCCCCTGGAAGGGCGGCATCCGCTACCATCCGCAAGTTGACCTTGACGAAGTGCGCGCGCTCGCAAGCCTGATGACGTGGAAAACCGCGCTGCTCGATGTGCCCTTTGGCGGCGCCAAGGGCGGCGTGTCCTGCGATCCCATGAACATGAGCATGACCGAACTTGAGCGCCTGACGCGCAAGTTCACCGCGCGCATTGCACTCGTGCTCGGACCACAGCGTGACGTGCCCGCGCCCGACCTCGGCACCGACGGCCAGGTGATGGCGTGGATGATGGACGAATACAGCTCGCGTCGCGGCTACACGCCCGCGATCGTGACCGGAAAGCCGGTTACGCTCGGCGGGTCGCTTGGCCGCAAGGCGGCCACGGGCCGCGGCGTGGTCACTATTGCCGATAGCTATTACACGGCCATGGGCCAGAGCCTGAAGGGCAAGACCTGCGCGGTGCAGGGCTTCGGCAACGTCGGCAGCTTCACGGCGCAGTTCTGGGCTGAGCGCGGCGGCAAAGTTGTGGCGATCACCGACGTCAAGGGCGGCGTATACAACGCCAAGGGCCTCGACGTGCCGGCGCTGAGCAAGTTCTTTGACGAAAAACGCACCATTGCGGGCTTCCCCGGCGCGGAGCCGATGAACAACCAGGACCTGTTCTCGTTGCCCGTCGACTGCCTGATTCCCGCTGCGCTGGGTGACGTGATCACGCCCGACAACTGCGTGCACATCAAGGCGCCGTTGGTGATCGAGGGCGCCAACCACCCGACTATGCCCGAGGCCGACGAAGACCTGCACGAGCGCGGCGTGGTGGTGATTCCGGACATCCTCGCCAACGCCGGCGGCGTGACCGTCAGCTACTTCGAGTGGACCCAGAACCTCACCCAGTTCTACTGGGACGAGGAGAAGGTCAACCGCGAGCTGGACGTGAAGATGCGCCGCGCGTTCATGGACGTGCACGAACTCGCGCGCAAGGAAAAGTGCAGCTATCGCACTGCGGCGTTCATGCAGGCGATCAAGCGCGTGGGCGAAGCGGAAACCCAGCGCGGCAATTAGCAGTGGCATCGACCTCCCGGTCGATGTGCTTTGGCTTTTCAGGGGCGAGCTTTTGCTCGCCCCTTTTGTTTTCCGCTTGCAATCTTCGCAAATTGCGAAGACAATATGGGGGCATGGTGCTGCGGGTCCGTACGTCAACCAAGGAACGCAATGCACGTGTTTTCAAAGAGGCCTTTGCGGGAGTTCTGGACGAAACATCCGCAGGCAGCAGAACCGCTCAAGAGCTGGTTTTCAAAAGCAAGCAAGGCCGAGTGGCGCAAATTTGCCGAGGTGAGGGACGACTTCGGCAGCGTCGATCTTGTCGGCCCGTTTCTGGTCTTCAACATTGGCGGCAACAAGTATCGTCTGATCGTATGGCCGGAGTATGCACTGCAGCGGTTGTACGTGCGTGCCATTCTGACCCACGATGAATATGACGACGGTGATTGGAAGTACGAGGAGTAACATGCGTGTAAAATCAGCACCCAAAATCGACTTGAACCGGTATTTCAAGTTAATGCGCAAGTTCCCATTGTTGCCCATTAATTCTGAGCAGGAGCTCGATGCGGCGACCGAAGTGCTCAATGCTTTGCTCGACAAGGGCAAGTACCGCACGCCGGAGGAAGATGCTTATCTCCATTTGCTCGGCGATATCATTGGCGATTACGAGGATGTTCATTACCCCATCGAGCCGGCCAGTGACGCCGGAATGCTCGAATTTCTTATTGAGCAAAAGCCCACAACCCAGGCTGCGCTGGCGCAAAAAACCGGTATCGCGGAGTCCACCATTTCGGCGGTGTTGTCAGGCAAGCGCAAACTCACTCGTGAGCAAGTCGGCAAAGTGGCCTCGTTCTTTCACGTCTCACCCGACGTGTTCAGCTTCAAAGTCTAGCCTTACACAACGCCCGCCGCTTTGGAATTCACCCGGCGTGCCGGGGTAGGTAGCATCGTTGCACAATCACTGGGCAGGAGACGACTATGGGCTTGTTCCTCGAAATTCTCGAATACCAGGAATCGCGCCGCGACGAAATTTCCCACCGCATTCCCGAGCGCGGCAGCGCCGAGTTCAAGCTCGGCGGCCAGTGCATCGTGCGTGAAAACCAGGTTGCTGTGATGTGCGTGGGCGGCAAGGCCGCCGACGTCTTCGGTCCGGGCCGCCACACCGTTACCACGATGAACATCCCGGTGATCACCAAGCTGCTCAGCCTGCCCTGGGGTTTTAAATCGCCGATCCGCACCGAGGTCTACTTTGTAAGCACGAAAGTCTTCACTGACTTAAAGTGGGGCACGAAAGAGCCGATTGCCCTGCGCGACAAGGATTTCGGCATCGTGCGCGCCCGCGGCTTTGGTCGCTACACCATCCAGGTCGTAGAGCCGCTGGTGTTCATCAACAGTATCGTCGGCCAGGACGACAGTTTCCGCACTGACGAGATCGAAGACTATCTTCGCGACCTCATCGTCAGCCGCACGACCGACTGGCTCGGCATGAACTTGAAGTCGATCCTCGATCTGCCCGGGCACTACAAAGAAATCTCCGAGGCCATGAAGCCCAGCCTCGACGGCGAATTCGCCAAGTTCGGCCTTCGCCTGGTCGACTTCTTCATCACCAGCGTCAACCTGCCCGACAGCGTCCAGAAAGCCATCGACCAGCGCGCCGAAATGGGCGCAATCGGCAACATGGGCCAGTTCGCCCAATACCAGGCGGCGCAAGCCATGCGCGACATGGCGCAGAACCAGGGCCAGGCCGGCGGCGCGGGCGCGATGATGATGGGCATGATGATGCCCGGCATGATCGCCAACACCGTCAACTCGGCGCAGGCCCAGCAGCTTCAGGAAACCGGCCGCAAGCCCGAGGACTACGTCGCATGCCCGAAGTGCCAGGGCGTCAACCGCAAGGACTCGCGCTTCTGCGCCCATTGCGGCAACGCCATGGTGGTCGAGAAACGCTGCCCGAGTTGCGGCGCCCAGATGCACGCCGAGGCGAAATTCTGCGGCGAATGTGGTTTCAAAACCGGCACCAAGCCGACCTGCCCGGAATGCAAGGCCGAGAACCAGCCCGGCGCGAAGTTCTGCATCAGTTGCGGCCACAAATTCGCCGGCGCGTAACGGCTTGCCCATCAGCCCCGCCCGCAAGGGCGGGGGATGGTGATCCGACCGGCGCTTGCCGGCCGATCCCCCGGCCCTGCGGGCCTGAAAGCAAACGAAACGGCGTTACTGCGTCAGGTCGAAGTCCTGCTGGATGTACTTGGGCGTGCCCGCTGCGGCGGAGATATTGAACTTGGTGCCGCCCATGTGAGTGATGGTGTAGTCCGTCGTCTTGTAATTGTTGGAATCCAGGCTGCCGCCAAGATGCTGGTTGGCTTTGGCCTCGGTCATGGGGCCTCCCACCGCCTTGAACAGCTTGTCGGCGTTGCCCTCGTAGTTCATCTTCCACATGATCTTGAGGCGGTCCTTGATCGTGCCCATGGCGGCGCGAGCCTCACCCGTGACGGCCATGTCGACGGCGGTACGGTCCGGCGCGCCCGAAAACGGCATCTTCTCGACCTTCGGAGGCGTATTGGCCTCGCCGCAAGCGGTGACAAAGGCGCAAACCGTCAAGACCAGCGTTGCAAAGATGATTCGGGACATGGCGGCCTCTCAATGAAAATCGAACAGCATTTTTCCACGGAACACACGGAAGGCACTGAAGAAAACCAAAGACAACTGCGGGCATCACGCCAAGCCGCCAAGCGACACGCGTTATCCAAGAATCTCTTGGCGACTTGGCGTGAGAAAATTTTTACTGTTTTTTCTCCGTGAATTCCGTGTCTTCCGTGGAAAAGTATTTACTGCCCGGTCCGGATTACCTTCTTGTTCTTGACGTCCAACAGTTGCCAGCGCCGGCCGCCAGTGGCCGCGCTGCCGACCTCAATCACCACGTCGTCCAGCATCTGGCGTGAAATCGAATAGTCGCGCGCGCCAAAACTCGCGCCGCGCAGGGTCTGCTCGGCCACCTTCAGAACCTTCAGCGCCGGCCCGTTGAGCTTGCCCCACAGTCCATCGAGGCTGTCGACACCCGCCTCAAACAGCGCAGCCGATATCACGCCAAAGGTCTTGTCGGCCTCATCGGCACGTGCGCGGAAGACCTCGGCGCTCTCTTCGGGCGCGACGAGCCATTCCATTTTCAGCGTCGACGGGTCTTTGTCGCTGACGCCCTCAAGCGATGCCCCCGCATCAACTGCGCCATCGAGATACAGCGGGTGAACGGCGTGATGCGCCCGCACGCGGGCCTTGACCTTGCCGCCGTCCTCGATCCAGCCAAGGTGGAAACTTTCGTCGGGATAATGCTGCCATAAGCTGTAGTCGCGGTTCTTGTTGTCGAGCTTGAGCGCCGAGGTCAACGACCAGTCACTCAGGAACCCCGTCGGCAGGTCCTTCGCTTCCTTGTCCTTGTAATCATCGCTTTGGCGCATCTTCGCCGCCGCGAGCAGCAACTGGCGTACACGCTTGGCGCCCGCCTGCACGGCAAGTTCCTTGCGGGGTTTGGCGATTGTGGCGCTGCGGTCAAAGCCGTAGTCGTTGAGTTCGCAGCCGGCGGGATCAACCCAGAAGAAACCGTTGGTCCAGCGCCCCATCGCAAGTTTGCAGCCGACAAAGGGCGATTCTTGGTCTGGCTCAAGCGACGCGCGTTCATCCTTGATGCCATAGAGCGACGGTGCGGCGACGGGCAGGCCCGCATAAGCCTTTCCCGCCCAGATCGTGTAAATGCCTGCGAATTGCGTCTGCTCTATGTGGTAGTCCGCCTGTTTGAAGAATTCGCCGTCGAAGCGTGCGGGCTTGAGGCCAAGCTTGGCAAGGCAGGCAGCGGTGCTTTTGGTCTCCTCGGCGCTGAAGATCGGCACGGCCGATCCGTTTTCGTCGATCACTACGCGAGCACGGATAGCCTGCACGATGTCAAGCAGCTTGGGGCGCGCCTCCATGCCCGCGTCATCGCTGCCCTGGGGCGCGAGTTCAAGCACGTCGCCCTCGGCGTGGATCAGGCTCAGGCCCAAGGCTTCCGCGACTTCCGAATCTTGCATCGCCGTCGTCAGCTTGAAGCGCGTCACGCCCTCGCTATGGCCGGCGGGTGTCAAAGTGTCCAAGGCCTTGATTTCGCGCAGGCGATTGGCCGTTGCCGTCATCGGGCGCAAATAACCGCGGCATAGCTTGAAAACGCGAAGCTCGAGGTTGCGGTTTGCGGGCTGGGCATCCGTGGATGTCGCAAGCGCGCAAATCGCTGCGAGGGCGGCAAATACGAGGGAGGTTTTGCGAATCATGGCATACTCGCCGGGCAAAGGCCGTTTTATTACCGTGGCCACGGAGTATAACCGGCATCGACGATTGCGGATTGCAAATTGCGGATTGCGGATTTACGTCAAAACCCGCGACAGTTGCAGTTCAATTCGCAATCTGAAATTCGCAATTCGCAATTCCAAGGGATTCTATGGCTGTTCTCGACACCGTACTGCGTTTCTTCATCGGCTCGCGCAACGAGCGCCTCGTCAAAGGCTTCTGGCCCAAGGTCAAGCAGGTGATGGCCTTGTTTCCCGAGACCAACAAACTCCCCGATGAGGAGATGAAGCACCATACCGCGCGCCTCAAGGAGCGCCGCCGCAACGGTGAATCGCTCGATGACCTTATGGTCGAGGCCTTTGCTCTGGTGCGCGAGGCAAGCTGGCGCGTGCTGGGCAACAAGCGCATGGTCAAGGACCCGCGCACGGGCGAAGACCTGCCCTACAAGGCGCACTTCCCCGTCCAGTTGATGGGCGGCATGGTTCTGCATTCCGGACGCATCGCCGAAATGGTGACAGGCGAAGGCAAAACGTTTGTCGCGACGCTCGCGGCTTACCTCAATGCGCTCGACGGCCGCGGCGTGCACGTCGTCACGGTCAACGATTACCTCGCCCGCCGCGACTCCGAAGAACAAGGTCGCGTGCTGGCGCTGCTTGGCATGAAGTGCGGCTACATTCTGACCGACATGGACAATGAGGAACGCCGCGCGATGTACGCCTGCGACGTGACCTATGGGACGAACAACGAGTTCGGCTTCGATTATCTGCGCGACAACATGAAACTGGATGCGCGCCAGCAGTGCCAGCGCGAACTGCATTACGCGATTATCGACGAGGTGGACAGCATCCTGATCGACGAAGCGCGCACGCCGCTGATTATTTCGGGCCCCGCCGAGGATTTCTCGGCCAAGTACGCCAGGGCCGACGTGATCGCCAAGACACTCAAGGGCAAAGACGCCGAGGAGTTGCGCTTCGAGATCGAGAAGAAGCATGGCAAAGCGGCGGTGATGGACAAGCTGCTGTACAACGAAGAAATCGGCAAATTCGACTTCGAGATCAAGGAGAAGGAAAGCCAGTGCATGCTGACGGAGCAAGGCGTTGGCAAGGTCGAAAAAGCGCTGGGAGTGAAGCACCTGTACGACGGCGTGCACATGGAATGGCCGCACATGATCGAGCAGGCCCTGCGCGCCAACTTCCTTTACAAGGTCGACAAGGAATACGTGGTGTTTGACGGTGACGACGGGCCGGAAATCGTGATCGTCGACGAATTCACGGGCCGCCTGCAACACGGCCGCCGCTGGTCGGAGGGCCTGCACCAGGCCGTTGAAGCCAAGGAAGGCATCAAGGTCCGCGCCGAGAGCCAGACGCTGGCGACCATTACCCTGCAGAACTACTTCAAGAGCTACAGCAAGCTTGCGGGCATGACGGGCTCGGCAATGACCGAGGCCGCGGAGTTCGACAAGATTTACAAGCTCGAAGTCATCGCCATCCCGACCAACCGACCGCTGATTCGCCAGGACAACGACGACCTGATCTATGGCAGTGAAGACGAAAAGTGGAACGCTATTGCCGACGAGATCGACAAGATCCACAAGGAAGGCCGCCCGATCCTTGTGGGCACGACCAGCGTCGAAAAGTCGGAGCACCTGTCGAAGCTGCTGAAGGCGCGCGGGCTTGAGCACAACACGCTCAATGCCAAATACCACGCGCGCGAAGCCGAGATCATTGCCCAGGCCGGCCGCAAAGGGCAGATCACCGTCGCCACCAACATGGCCGGCCGCGGCACCGATATTTTGCTGGGCGGCAACCCGAAATACATGGGCCTGCAACAGCTCAACAAAGAAGGCGTGGCGATCGCGAACTTCCTGCCTGAGGAATACAAAACCGCCGACACCTGGCGCATCCCCGTCGAAACCATGCTTGCGGCGGAAATCGCGTTTGACCGCCTGTCAGAAGAACGCGCCTCGCAGTTCAAGGCCGCGTGCGAAGCCGAACACGATGAGATCGTCAAGCTTGGCGGCCTGCAGGTCATGGGCACCGAACGCCATGAAAGCCGCCGCATTGACAACCAGTTGCGCGGCCGTTGCGGCCGCCAGGGCGACCCGGGCAGCAGCCAGTTCTTCATCAGCCTCGACGATGACCTGATGCGCATGTTCGCGGGTCCGCGCATGAAGGCGTTGATGCAGGGACTGGGCCTGAAAAACGGCCAGCCAATCCAGGCGGGCATGGTGACGCGCAGTGTCGAGAAGGCGCAGAAGAAGGTTGAGCAGCGCAATTTCGACATCCGCAAAAACCTGATCGAATACGACGACGTCAACAACGGCCAGCGCAAGGCCATTTACGGGATGAGACAAATCTTCCTGGCGGGCATGACGCGCGCGGATTTCCTCGATGTGCAGGGCGAAATGCGCAAGCAGGTGCTTGCGGTGGTCAAGGAAGCGGACAAAGTCGACAACCCGACCGACCGCACCAAAATCGGCGCAACAGCGGCCAACAAGCTTTCGCACTGGGCCGACGAAATAAAGGAAGTCGAAATCCCCGAGGATGCGCTGCGCGAACAGACTGTCGAGGAATGTTCGTATCGCCTCGCGATCACGCACCGCGGCAAGGTCCACAGCGAGCGCCTGCGCGACGCGATCCAGAACCGTCTGCACAACGTGTGCATGGCGAGCCTCGAAAAACACATCAAGAATCCCGAGCGCACGGAGCAATGGAACCTCGCGGGCATCGCAGCCGATTTCAAGCGCGCGACCAACACCGACCTCGACCCCGCCAGCCTGCCTAAGGGCAGCGGCGGGCCGGAGCACGTCAAGAAAGTCCAGCAGGCTTTGATTGATCGCATCCTCAAGCTTTACGAGGACCGCGAAAAGAGGATTTGCGCCGACCAGGCGGGCCAACTGATGAAAACGCCCGCGGGCCGGGCCAATTACGGCCGCATGCGCCAGCTTGAGCGCTATTTGTTATTGCAGTCTTTGGATCAACACTGGAAGGACCACCTGCGCAACCTCGACGTCATCAAGGGCAGCATCCACTGGGAAAGCTACGCCCAGAAGGATCCCAAGGACGCCTACAAGAAGCAGGGCAAGGAAGCGTTCGACCTGATGCTCGACGAGGTCGACATGGAAGTGGTCAGCACGCTCTTCCGCATCGAGGTGCAGTTCGACGAGCCGCCGCCCATGCGCGAAATTGCGGCGACGCCCACGCGCCCCGCGACGCAGCAGATCACGAGCACATCAGCGGGCGCCAACACGGCAACGGCCACGGCGACTGCACGCCAGACCGAAACCCGCAAGCAGATGGACCAGGCGTCAAAGCCCGGCGCCAACACCGGCTTCATGGCGCGCGAGAAAAACAAGAAGCCCGGCCCCAACGAAGATTGCTGGTGCGGCAGCGGCAAGAAGTACAAGAAATGCCACCAGGCCGCCGACCTCGAAGCCGCCACGGGATAACCGGTCGTAACACGGCAAAAGCATGAACCACAGAGACACAGAGGCACAGAGAATCAATGCGCTGAGCGAGCGTATTATTGGCTTTTGCATCGAGATTCACAAAGCCCTTGGGCCGGGCCTTCTCGAGTCAGCCTACGAAGAATGCCTTTGTTTTGAGTTGGCTACGGCGGGAATAGCCTTCGAACGACAGAAGCCCTTGCCAGTTGAGTACAAGGGGGTCCGGCTGGACTGCGGCTATAGACTGGACCTCGTTGTCGAGGGGCTCATCATTGTTGAGCTTAAAGCGGTGGAAAAGATTCTTCCCGTTCATGAAGCCCAACTGCTGACCTACTTGAAGCTTACAGGCATCCCGTTGGGCCTATTGATCAATTTCAATGTTCCATTGCTGAAGGACGGGATCGTTCGAAGAAAGAACGGCCAGTGGTAGCTCTCTGCGCCTCTGTGACTCTGTGGTGAAATACGCCTCTGCAAACAACTGGCGACTTGGGCTACACTGGCTCTCCGGACATACGAGGACGAACATGAGCAGCTCAGCCCATTTCAACGCCGATATCTTCAAACGCCGCCGCGCCGAGTTCATGAAACGCATGGTCGGGGGTGTGGCCGTCATTCCGGCCCAGTCCATGCGGCTGCGCAACGGCGACGTTTACTTCGAATACCGCCAGGACAGCGATTTCTTCTACCTCACGGGTTTTGAAGAGCCCGGGTCGCTGGCGATCCTCACGCCCGGCCACGCCGAGCACAAGTTCGTGCTGTTTGTGCCGCCGCGCGACAAGACGATGGAAATCTGGAACGGCCGACGCGCCGGGCCTGAAGGCGCCAAGAGTGTTTACGGCGCCGATGCGGCGTTCGCCATCGAGGAAATCGAGAAGGTGTTGCCCGACTACGTGAAAAACAACAAGGTTCTTTACGTGCACCTCGGCGACGACGACGAGTTCGAAAAACGCGTCATGGGGTGGCTGAACAAGGTCCGCGCGATGAAGCGTCAGGGTCACAATGCGCCCACGGAACTCCACGACCCCTCCGAAATCCTGCACGAAATGCGCCTGATCAAGAACGACGATGACCTCGGTTTCATGCGCGCCGCGGGCAAACTTGGCTCGGCCGGCCATCGTGCCGCGATGGCGGCCACGCGCCCGGGCATGTTCGAGTACCAGGTTCAGGCCGAGTTTGAATACGCCTGCAAAAAAGGCGGCAGCCAGCGTCTGGGCTATCCGAGCATCGTCGCATCGGGCGACAACGCCAACATCCTGCACTACCACGAGAACAACATGGTGTGCAAAGACGGCGACCTGATCTTGATGGACGCGGGCTGCGAAGTGGCGATGTACACCAGCGACATCACGCGCTGCTGGCCCGTGAACGGCAAGTTCAGCGCCGCCCAGAAAGAAGTCTATGAGTGGGTGCTGAAGGCGCAGCTTGCCAGCATCGACAAATGTCGGCCCGGCGTGCCGTTCATGGACGTGCACTGGAAGTCCGTCGAGGTGCTGACGGAAGGCATGGTCGCTATGGGGCTGCTCAAGGGCGATCCCAAGAAGATCATCGCTGACCAGAAGCAGTGGGACGAAGACGTCAAAAACAAGAAGAAGGACCCCAAGAACGACAAGGCGCCGAAGTCCTACCGCGAATTCTACATGCACAACACCAGCCACTGGCTGGGCATGGACGTGCACGACGTCGGCGTCTACCGCTATGGCGAGAAGTGGCGCGAACTCGCACCCGGTTGCGTGCTGACCGTCGAGCCCGGGATTTACATCGCGGCCGAGCGCGACGACGTGCCCGCGAAGTACAAGGGCATTGGCGTGCGCATCGAGGACGACGTGCTGGTGACCAAGGGCGACCCGGAAGTGCTTACCAAGGACGCCCCCAAAACGGTCAGTGAAATTGAAGCGGTGATGGCGGCGGGTGCGCGCGAACTCGTGGGATCAAGATAGAGATAGGTGGCTGATACCCGAAACCTGAAACCCGATACCCTCGCCGGTATCAGGTATTGGGTGTCGGGTATCAGGTTTTCATAGGCTGATTCAATGGCGTTCGACGCGGTTCTCTGGGACATGGACGGCACGCTCGTTGATACCGAGCGTGTCGTCTGGGACGTCATGAAGGATGCGTTCCGTGAGATCGTCGGGATATTGCTCGACGAATCGCTCTTCCACAGTCTGCTCGGCCAAAGCGAAAACGATTTCTTCGACACCGTCCAGCGCCTGTTCGGCCTGAACGACGCCGAGGTCCAGGAAATCGGCGCGCGTTTTAACCACGATTATGTGCCGCGCCTTTCGGACATCCCGGCCCTGCCGGGCGCCGTGGAGGCCGTGCGGCACACGCAACTCGCGGGGCCGATTGCTTTGGTCACTGGAAGTACGCTTAAACAGGCGGAAGCCGTCGTGAAGGCGCTTCGGGTTAAAGGCCTGTTCGACGAAATTGTCGCCTGCGACCACTACGAACGCGGCAAGCCTCACCCCGAGCCCTATTTGATGGCGGCGAAAAAGCTTGGGGTGAAGGCGGACAAGTGCCTGGCGATCGAGGACAGTCCCAGCGGCGTCAAAGCCGCCAAGGCTGCGGGCATGAAGGTGATTGGCGTGCATGAAGGCAACAAGGGCAAGTACGACATCGCCCACGCCGACCTTGAAATCCCGTCGCTGGTTGACTTCGACCTGCTCAAGGTCGCGAAGTCCCTGGGCGTGCTGAAGTAACGCGCCGCGCCCTACTTTTTTGGCGGGGCGTGCATACAATATCCAGCGAGCGGCTCGGACGGCCGCGTGCCCCTGCCCGGAGCTTGTCGAAGGGCAAGGCACGAGGAAAGTCCGGGCTCCACAGGGCATGAGGGTCGCTAACGGCGACCGGCGGTTTATTCCGCCAGGGACAGTGGCACAGAAAACAGACCGCCTGCAACGTATCGCGGGTAAGGGTGAAAAGGTGCGGTAAGAGCGCACCGCGAGCCTGGGTGACCAGGCCGGCAGGCTAAACCCCCTCCGGAGCAAGGCCAAATAGGGATCGAGGCAGCCGCAATGTGCGCGGCTGCCGCGGCGCGGCCCGCGCCGCCAGAAGATCCGGGTAGGCTGCTTGAGCTGCACGGCAACGTGCAGCCTAGACGAATGGCCGTCTCGCCGATGTTCGCTTGCGGATGTCGGTAGACAGAACCCGGCTTACAGAGCCGCTCAAAAAACGACGGGCCCGTGGGGGTAAATCCCTGCGGGCCCGCCCGATTTATTGGGGGCAGCCCCGGCGCTATTCCGGGGTGGTTTCCTGCACGACGTCAAACTTCTTGCCGGTCTCAAACGCAAACGCGACGCTGAACTCGGCATAGCCCGGCAGCTTGATGCGGACCTGCGCGACCTCGGGTCCAAGCGTGCGTGCGTTGACCGTCGGCTTGTTGAATGTCGGCTTGCCAAAGAAGCCGTCGAGCATCGAGGTCCCCACCGGCACAACCTTACCCTGCGCGTCCAATAGCGTAATCGTCGCGCGGTCGCAGATTTCCTGCGTGATCGATGTGTCGCCAAACGTCACGCGCAACTCCGCTGCTGCAAGCAGGTCCAGCGGCACTTCAGTGACCTTGCCGACCTCGACCAGGACGCTGGTTGCGCGGGCGAGGACAAAACCCAGCGGCCGGAAGATTACCGTGTAGGATCCGGGCGGCACGGTATTCACGGCATGCTCCGTGCCCTGGGAGAAGTTCATGAACGCGGTCTGGGGGTCGGCGAACGTCAGCGGTTTGCCCTGCGCGTCTTCGATGCTGAGCAGGCCGAACGTTTGCGCCGTCGCCGATGCGCCGGTGATTTTCCTGATGACGATCTTCAGGTCGCCGCAGTTTTTGGTGATGTTCAGGCGCAGGTCAGTGACATCGTTCTCGACATCGATTTCGGTAATCGCCGAGCCGATCTTGGCAAGCGTGGCCACCACCTTGTAGTGGCCCGCCGGCACAGTGCCGAAATCAAAGCCGCCTTCGCTGTCGACGCGCGACAATCCGCGGAACAGCCCGCCGATTTCGGCGGAATAGCTCGCCAGCGTGATCGAAACCTGGACGCTGCTACGCTCGGCGCTGCTGTTGTTGGGCGTGTTGAGGAGGCCGCTGACATGGAAGCCCTTGAAGTCCCTGTCGAAGCGGACATCGCCCTCGCGCGTGAGGTCAAGCACCTCCATCGCGGGAAGGCCTTCGTTGCTTGCGGCGGCGTAAAACTCATAGCGCCCGGGGGTGAGGTCGCTGAACTCGTATTTCCCGCCAGTCACAGCGCCCTGTTTGAAGATGCTGCGGCGCTCGTCGAGGCCGCACAGGCTCACGACGGTAAACGAGGCCTTGCCATTGAGAGTGACCTGGCCAAAGAGGTGGACTCCGGTTTTTGGTTTGAGTTCAAGCACGTATTGGGTGGTCTCGCCGCCCTTGACCGTGAAGCGGCGCTTGGACATGGCGTCGGTGTCTATATCCATTTTGTCGCGAGAGGTGCGCACGACGTAATTGCCGGGGACAAGGTCCTTGAAGTGGACCGTCCCCTCGGCGTCGACGTCCTTGCCGCCGCTGGCGCCGAGCATGGCAAACGCGGCCGCGCCCATGCTGATGCTGATTTTGATGTCGGTGACAGGTTTTCCGTCCTCGACGACCTTGATAATCGCTTCGCCCCGGCCCGCAAGGACAAGGTCAACACCGGCGGTCGTGCGGCCCTCGACGAGTTCGATGTCGTCCTTGAAGACGAATTCACTGCCGGTCCCGGGGCTGCCAAAGGGGCTTGGGGGCGCCGTATCGGCTGCTGCGGGGCTGGCCCTGATTGCGGCGACCATGTACTTGCCGGCGGGCAGATTCGCGATCTCGTAGTTGCCCGCGCTGTCGGTGACGCCGTGATCCATATTGATCTCTTTGATGCCCATGTGTGCAAACATCTCCGGCTGCATCTTGGCCACGATGTATATGCTGCTTTGCTGCGAAACCGGCAGCACGATCGCTCCCTCAATGCCGCGACCTGAACTGTCCTTGACCGAGCCTTTGACCGTCCCGCCGGGACTGAGCTTGATCACCAGTTCATCCTGGTCGTAGGGAAACTTGAAATTCGCGGCGCCGACAGCGAGCCCCGGCGCCCTTACGCGGACGCGCCATTGGCCTTCCACGAGCCCCTCAAGCGCGATGCGGCCATCGGGGCCGGTCTTGCCGATGTCAGCGAGGCCGTGATCTTCGTCGTTCATCATCACGTTGGCGTCGCGGGGCGCTTCGCCAAGGCGCACTATCGCTTCAGGCATCGGGCGCCCGGACAGGTCCGTCACGAGGCATGCAAGCACCGCGCCCTTGGGCAGCAGAGTATCGCCCAGGTCGCGAACCAGGCCTGGCTTGACCTCGACATTCTCGATTACCACGCGGCCCATGCGCTTGGCCGCTTTCTTGGTTTCCTCGTCCTCGGGCTTGGCGCTGGAGTCCGACCCTGTGCGTTCAAATGCCGCGGATGTTTCGCTACCCCCGACGTAGACGTCGTAAATGCCCGGCGATACGTGCGACAGCTCGAACTCGCCCTTGTCGTTGGTGCTGGCCTGGGTCGAAACCCAGCGTTCTTCGCCGGTTTGTGCGCGGACATTGACGTGGGCCAGCAGCCGGTTTGTCTGCTCCTCGAGCACGCGCCCTTTGAGCCCGCCAAACTTCAGCAACAGGATGTCGCCCATGTCCTTGCTGGGCGAGTCTACAAGGTCAACGATGCGCCCGGCCTCAAATCGGCTCAGTCCCGCGTAGCCTGACGCCGCGATGGTGGTGCGATAACGTGCGGCGGGCAGGTCCGTTGCCGAGAATACGCCCTTGTCGTCGGTGCGCAGCGTTCGGGTGTTCTGCATTATTCCGCCCATGCCGCGGTCGCCTTCGGACTCGACCATGTAGAGCTGGATGGTTGCGCCGGGGATGCCTTCGCTGGTCGTGCCGTCCACCACGCGGCCGCGCAGGGCCGCGGGCGGCGCCAGCCGCAACTGGATCTTCTCGGGGTGGATGTTGCCGGTCGGCAGGGCCGACGAATTGATGAAAATGGGCTCCGACCACGCCGGTGCGTAACCCGCCAATGTTGCCACAACCCGGAACTGCCCATTATAGGCCCGCGCAGAGATGGCCAGGGGTTTGTCGGGCTCGCCGGGGGCGGGCGGCGTTACGGGAGCGGCGCGAGTGCGTGAAAGCGTGAGCTTCAGGACAAGCTTGAAGGCGCCATCTTCGGCGGTCGTCGTGCTGCCTTCGGGTTTCGAAGGCGCCGGCGGGCTTCCCCAACCCACGCGGCGCGGCAGGAGCGGATCGTCATCGAGGAAGCGCGAATCCTGGGCTTCGGCCGCCACAACTTTCGCGCCGGGCGCGGGCCGGGCCCCGTCATGGAACACGACGCGGCCTTCGACGTACATCTCGATGGTCTGGACTTCAGTTTCGGGAGCAACCGGGGGCTCGACCACGGGCAGCTTGGGTTGATCAGGCGGGGCGACCGGCGGCGCTACGGGCTTGTTGACGTCCGGCGCATGGCCATCTTTCGCCGGCGCCAATGGCTGCGTCCTTCCTTTATCGGGCTTGTTGGCGGGAGGCGTATTGGGCGCGTCACCGGGATTCTCGGCAACATTGGTCTGCTCATTGCGCGGGTTGTTGTTGCGCCCGTTCATCACGGCCCAAGCGCCAAACCCAAGACCCGCCAGCAACAACACCACAAGCAACAACAGAACCCAGTTTCCCCGATTCATGTCCGTCTCCTGGCCATTGCTGCTCTAATTACCCGTGGTACGTCGTCGACGTTTCTCACTTTGTGCGTATCAAGCGCTTTGCCGCCGCCTAAATATGCCTCGCTCCCGCCGTTCTTACGCTTCCATTCCGCTGTCTTATTTGGAATTTGAGGCCTAAAGTATTTCAGTCGATCTAAGAGCATGAAGACGCTCGCCAGAACCTGCTTGCGGCGGACGTCGCCGGGCCGCGTTCGCCTCGTCGCACATGGCTTCCAGCCATGCTAACGGCTCGGCTGCCTTGCCCGACTCGCCCGGCGCATTTTCAAGGCTCGGACTTCTTAAACAAGCGCTAACTCAAAACGCACAAAGCAATCGTTGGCCGTAACCCGCCATTTCGGTCCCGTAACGCCGGGGCGCACGAAAGCTGCAGACTCACTGTCTGGCACAGGACTTACGCCAACGTCGCCATGAGGCACAGCCTTTGCTCCAGGCCTAATCAGTGCGGCTACATCTCATTTTCTCGAGGTGGATCATGTCAACTCGATTAGGCGTCGCGGCGTTGGCCGCCCTGTGTTCGCTCCTGGCCGTGTCGTTGAGGGCTGATCCGCCGGTCGGCGGCTCGCCGCAGATAGGGGTTGAGGAGCTGGACCAAGGCGGGCTCGTCGACTGGATTGTCGACAATGACGCCGCAGAATTCGGGCGCAAGTTCGGCACGGTGGTTGTCGGCCAGAACAGCGGGGCGCTGACGATCCGGGTCGGCAATTCCTCATGGGTAAGCGAAACACTGGTCATGCAGGCCCCGAATTTGGCCCTGGGCGGCGCGGATTTCAGCACCGATACGACGGGCTTTGACACTTCCGGCGTCCTGCCGGGCCAGACCACGACATTTACCATTACGTTTAACCCTTCGAGTGTCGGGACGAGGTCCGGTCAGGTAGTGATTCCCTACCAGGCCAACCCCTCGGGCAATCCCGGCGTGTACACCGACTTCCGGTTGAACGTGGTCGGCGAGGGCGTGGCCGCGCCGGTGCAACGCCTCGTTATCACGGAGCAATCCGTTGGCGGCCTGCGCGTGTATGACGGCCAGGGCCCGGCCAATGACCGCTGGTTCGGGCGCCGCCCGATCTGGGGCACGGCTTCAGCGCCGGTGATCATCGTGGTGCGCAACGCAGGCGCGTCGGGCACGCTGAATGTTTCGCTGCCGGCTTTTGTCAGCGGCGGGTCGGAATACGAACTGGACACCACGGCCTTTGCCACGTCGCTGGCGGCGGGCGCAAGCACAAGTTTCAGCGTGGCCTTCAACCCGCTGTCGGCGCTTCCCGCGCCCGCGAGTTTGAGCCTTACCCACAACGACCTCTACGAAACCAATCCCTTTGTCATCGAATTCAACGGTGAGGGGACCAATGAACCCGAACGCCTGCGTGTCGCCGACGACATCGGCCCGTTCTTTTCGTCGGACCCTTCGCCCTTTGGGCAGCCTCACACCTACGTTGGCACGTCATTGATTGAAAATGCCGTCGCGGCGGGACCTCGCCTGCTAGGAAGCGTTGCCGTGGGCAATACGAGTTTCCTTACCATTACCGTCAGTCACGGCGGCATGGGTGAGGTCGTTTATCCGTTCACCTATGTACCGGGTCCCGACCTCGTGCTCGGCGTACCGACCGTCAGCGGCGCGGACTTCACGATCGTGAACGCCGTGGCGCTCGGCGTGCTGGGCGAGGAACAGTCAGTTTCCTTCACGGTCGCGTTCACGCCGACGTCCGCGGGCGGGAAGACCGCGGTTGTCAGCATCGTCCACGACGACTATTCCGTGCGTCAACCCTATCGCCTGAACCTCACGGGAGACGGCGTAGGTGTTAACAGCGCGCCGAGCATCAGCGTGAGCGCGCTCGGCAGCAGCGTGAGCAACGGCGGGACGCTGACGGTCGCAGCCGGCACCTCCGTGGCGGCGCTGGCCCTCAACATCACCGTTGACGACAGCGACGGCGACGCGTGCACGCTGACGGGCGCCGTTACTGGCACGGCGTCGGCGGGCATCCAGAACAGTGAATTCAGCAGCCCGCCGGCCGCTGCGCCCTATGTCGTGTCGCCCACCTCTGGCGTGTTTGCTGCCGCAGGGACGGCCTACTCCATTACTTTGCAGGCGTCCGATGGCCAGGCCACGACGTCTTTCACCTTTGCCGTGGTGATAACTTCCAGCGGCGGTGGCGGAGTTGGCGGCGGCGGCGGCGCAGGTTGTGCAACGGGCGAAGGCGCCCTCTGGCTGCCGCCAGTGCTGATTGGGCTGATGGCGCTTGCGCGCCGGCGGCGTCACTTGACGGCGAGGCGGTAGAAGTTGCGCTTGCCGACCTTGAGCACCCGGCCGTCGAGTTCGCCCTTGCCGAAGGTTGCCTTCTCGTCGTTGAGCGTGCGCTCGTCGAGGTTGTCGGGCTCGATCAAATAGACGCCGCCCTGCTGGACGAGGCGGCGCGCGTCGGAGCTCGAGCCTCCGTGGACTTGCTTGACCAGCGCCCAGACCGCGACCTGGCCGCCTTCAAGCGCGACGGCGGCGTCCTTGATGTCGTCGGGAAGTTTCTTCTGGCTGATGGCCTCGAACTGCGCCTGGCCGCGTGCGGCGGCGGCGGCATCGTGAAACTGCGTGGTGATCAGGCGCGCCAGCGCCATTTTGGCGTCGCGCGGATGCGTCACCTTCGCGTCGAGAAGTCTGTCGATGTGGTCCTTCGGCTCCTTGGTTAGCAGCGTAAACCAGTTCAGCATCACGCTGTCGGGAATGGACATGATCTTGCCGAACATGCTCTCGGCGGGCTCGGTCACGCCAATGGCGTTGCCCAGGGACTTGGACATTTTTTGCTCGCCGTCGAGCCCGGCGATCAGGGGGCCTGTGATCAGCGCCTGGGGGCGCTGGCCTTCCTGCTCCTGGAGGCGGCGGCCCATGTGCAGGTTAAAGAGTTGGTCCGTCCCGCCAAGTTCGATGTCGCAGGCGATCATCACGCTGTCCCAGCCCTGCATCAGCGGGTAGAGAAACTCGTGGAGCGAAATCGGAGTCTTTTCATTGAAGCGCTTCAGAAAGTCGTCGCGCTCGAGCATGCGGTGCACGGTGCTGCGCGCCGCAAGTTTGAGCACTTCCATGAAGGTCATTTTGCCGAACCATTCGCCGTTGCGCCGCACCTCGGTCTTGCCGAGGTCGAGAATCCTGCCCGCCTGAGCCATGTATGTCGCGGTGTTGCGCTCGACGTCCTCAAGTGTGAGCTGCGGCCGGGTCTTGTTGCGGCCGCTGGGATCGCCGACCATGGCCGTGTAGTCGCCGATAATCAGCACAGCCTGGTGGCCCATGTCCTGGAAGGCGCGCAGGCGGCGCAACTGCACGGTGTGGCCCAGGTGCAGGTCAGGACTTGACGGGTCAACACCGAGCTTGACGCGCAGGGGCCGTTTTTTATCGGTCGCCTCGCGCAGCATGTGCTTGAGATCGCCCTCGCTCACGACATCGACGGCGCCGCGCAGAACGTGGGATAGCTGAACGTCTATGGATGGGAACATCGGGCTCACCTGCTCGATTTTGGATTTTCAATTCTAGATTTTGGATTCAACCCCGGAGCGGCGCGGCGGCGCCAATCCAAAATCCACAATCCAAAATCTAAAATCGCTTAAACAAAGACGCCCGGCAGTTCACCGGGCGTCCAATGAGTCACTCATCCCAGTCTATTCGTCGATTTCTTCGTCGATCTCGTCGAACAGCGGGTCGTAGTTTTCCAGCTCATCTTCGTCGTCAAACAGCCGGCCAGCGGCGCCGGGTTTGGGCATGTCTTCAGGGCGTCGGCGAGGCGCTGCCTCTTCCTCTTCTTCTTCGTCATCGCCCGCCTTCATCGCCGGCGGCTTGGTTTCAGCCGGCGTCGGAGGCTTGACCGCGGGCGCTTTCTTCGGCGCCGCAGCCTTTTTCGCAGCTTTCTTCGGAGCAGCCTTTTTCGGAGCCGCCTTCTTCGGGGCAGCCTTCTTGGCCGCCTTTTTCGGTGCAGCCTTCTTTGCCGCCTTCTTGGCCGGCTTCTTCGCTGCCTTTTTGCCACCCTTCTTTGCCATGGTGGATCTCCTCAGGATTGCAACTTGTGCCCTGCGATACGTTGCGGCGGAAAATAAGACGAACCCGCAAAACTTCAAGCACTAAATGCATTGTTTGGACTGACTGCTGCAGAAATCTTTATTTCAGCGCTATTTACGAGGATTTACCGGTTCTCCAAAAAGAAGTCGCCAAGTTGCCAACAAACAATCCCTGTGGTGGGTTTACTTACCAACATACCACCGACAGCCCTTGTGGACGTCGCCGCGGGGGGTATGGTTCGGCAATGGGTCGAATTCGCCTGCTCTCGCCGGAACTTGCAAACCAGATCGCTGCCGGCGAAGTGATCGAGCGTCCTGCCAGCGTGGTCAAGGAACTCGTCGAGAACTCGCTCGACGCCGGCGCCACGCGCATCGACGTCGCGCTCGTCGACGCGGGCAAAACGCTGATCCGCGTGAGCGACAACGGCGAGGGCATCGCGGCCGAAGACCTGCCGCTGGCCATTGCGGCGCACGCCACCAGCAAGCTGCGCGAAGCCGCCGACCTGTTCCAGATCATCACCAATGGTTTTCGCGGCGAGGCGCTGGCCAGCATCGGCGCGGTCAGCCGCCTGAAAGTCGTCTCGCGCCAGGTGGGCGACGAGCACGCCCACGAGATTTCCATCAGCGGCGGCGACGCGACGCCGGTGCGCGCCTGCGCGGCGGCGCCGGGGACGTCGATCGAGGTCCGCGACCTGTTCCACAACATTCCCGCGCGGCGCAAATGGCTCAAGGGCGACGGCACCGAGTTCAGCCACATCATCGAACTGATGCAGGTCGCGGCGCTTGCTCACCCGGAGATCGGCTTTTCGCTGCGCCACGGCGAGCGCGTCGCGCTGGAAGCGTCGCCGGGCGAAGACACGCCGACGCGCCTGCGCAGCCTGTTCGCCGACAGTTTTGCCGAAGGCGTGCTGGAAGCCCACGAGTTCGAGCCCTACGCCAAGCTCGACGCTTATTTCGCGCCGCCCTCGACCAACCGGCCCAACACGCGCGGGTTGCAACTGTTCGTCAATCGTCGCCCGATCCGCGACCGCGCGCTGATGCAGGCGGTGATGCTGGCGTTCCGTGAATTCCTGCCGCCGGGGCGTTTCCCCGTCGCGTTTGTGTTCCTGACTGTTGACCCGTCAACGGTCGACGTCAACGTGCACCCGGCCAAGACCGAAGTGCGCTTTCTCGACCAGAACCGTTTGTTCTCGCTGATCAAGGCAGCGCTGACTGAAAAACTGATCGGCTCGGGCCTACTGCCCTCGATGCAACTGCCCGCGCAGCCGGTGAATCGTCTGGCGGCGTTTGCGCCGCCGCCGCAAGCACGGCCCGATTCGCCCTTTGAGCCCGGCTTTGATTTTGCGGCTAAACCCGAGATGTTCAACACGCAGCAGCGTACCGACGCGCGCGAGGCCTGGGCGCGCTGGGATGCGGCGAGGGAAGTTCTCGCGGGTCCGAGTGCCGTAACCGAGCGCGAAGCGTTAGCGAGCGGCAAAACCGAAGGCGGGAGGCAGGAGGCGGGAGTTGCTGTAGAAGTTGCAGCCACGAATCCACAATCCACAATCCAAAATCCACAATCGCTGTTATCCCGCGCCCGCGGTCTGTTCCAGGTCGGCAACACCTACATCGTGGTCGAGACCGACGACGGCATGGTCGTGATCGACCAGCACGCCTACCACGAGCGGATTCTATTTCATCAAGTCGAGTCGCGATTTGGCGAAGTCGCCGAGCGCCAGCGCTTGATCGCGCCGATGCCGTTGAATCTTTCGAAGGCTGCGGTGCAGGTCGCGCTCTCGCAGCGTGAAGCGCTGGCGGAATTCGGCTTCGAGGTTGAGCCTTTTGGCCCGGACAGCCTCGCTTTGACCACGGTCCCGAAGTTCAGCAAGGACCGCCACGCCGAAACCGTGCAGGCGCTGTGCGAAGAACTCGCGCAGGGCCGCCGGCCCGCCAACATCGGCGAAGCGCGCAAGCAACTGACGGAGATGATCGCCTGCAAGGCCGCGATCAAGGCCGGCTACGCGCTGACGCCGCAACAAATCCGCGACTTGCTGAAACTGGGCGAAAGCGTGCCCCACACCTACGCCTGCCCTCACGGTCGCCCGACGACGTACAAGATCGGCTTCATCGACCTCGAGAAGGTGTTTCATCGGCGATAATCGTGTTACGTGTTTCGTGCCACGTGCTACGGAAAACCCGAAGCACGAAACACGTCGCACGTGACACGATCGGTGCCTCAACAGCTTGGCGGCACCTCCCGCTAACGCTAAAACCTCGTCGGGCGCGTACACGGGGGCAACCATGGGCGAATTCGACAACGATCAGGGGCCGGTTGAGGGCCAGAAAGTCAGCGCAACCACGCTTCCCTGCGCGCAGTGCGGCGCCGAGCTTGAATTTGTCCCCGGCCAGGCGGTGCTCAAGTGCGGCCACTGCGGCCACACCCAGAACATCGTCGTCACCGGCGGCGTCGTCGAATACGACCTCAATGACGCCATGAACCGCTTCCTGGGCAAAAACGCCGTCCCGCCGCCCAGCGGTGTGCGCCAGATCAAATGTGAAGAATGCAGCGCGGAAATCCAGGTCGCCGATACCGAAACCACGGTGCGGTGCGATTATTGCGGCAGCCGCAAGACGGTCACAGTCGAGCAGCCGCACGAGGTGTTGCGCCCGGAAAGCCTGCTGCCCTTTGCGTTCGATTCCAAGACCGCCGACGAGAAATTCCGCACCTGGATGAAGGGCCTGTGGTTTCGCCCCAACGCGCTGAAACACCGCAGCAGCGTCGAAGACCTGAACGGCCTCTACGTTCCGTACTGGACCTACGACAGCCATGTGGCGGCGCAATGGACGGCGCAGGCTGGCTATTACTACTACGTCACCGAGCACTACACCACGCGCGTGAACAACCAAACCGTCCATCGCACGCGGCAGGTGCGCAAAATTCGCTGGGTGTGGACCAGCGGCCATCGGCGCGACTTTTTCGACGATTGGCTGGTGTGCGCGAGCCTGCAGTTGCGCAACCGCCTGGCGAAACTGGTGGCCAAGATCGAGCCCTTCCCGACCAAAGCTGCGCTGCCCTTTGACATGAAGTTTTTGGCGGGCTTCCGCGCCGAGCGTTACACCGTCGACCTCAAGCAGGGCTGGGAGATCGCTCGCAACGGTATTTACGGCGAGGTCTCGGCTCGTTGCGGCCGCGACGTGCCCGGCGACACGCATCGCTTCCTTGATGTACGCGCGAGCTATTACGGCCAGAGCTTCAAGCTCACGCTGCTGCCGATCTACGTGATGGCCTACCGCTTCCAGAACAAGGTTTTTAACGTCCTGATCAACGGCGCGACCGGCGAAGTACAAGGCCAGGCGCCCCTGAGCTGGGTCAAGATCATGCTGCTGGTGCTCGCGATCCTCGCAGTCTGCGGCGGCGGCTTCGCTCTGTACTGGTTTGTCGGCGGCGGCAACAAAGCGGCGTAATAGCGGATAGCAGATGGCAGATTGCGGATAGCGGCAATCCGCTTTTGCCATCTGCTAACTGCTATCTGCCATCCGCTGTACACGCCTGCTATTGTCGCCGCACTACCTGACACGAGCGCACCCATGGCCAAATACGAAAGCCCCGACTTCTACGCGATTGACGACCTGCTGTCCGACGACGAGAAAAACGTGCGCGATACCGTGCGCGCGTTCGTCGATGACAACATCATGCCCGTGATTACCGAGCACTACGAGAAGGGCACCTTCCCGACCGAATTGATTCCCAAGCTCGCGGAACTCGGCGTGCTGGGGGCGAACTTGCCCGAGGAATACGGCTGCGCGGGCATGAACAACGTCGCCTACGGCCTGATCAACCAGGAACTCGAGCGCGGCGACAGCGGCATCCGCAGCTTTGTTTCCGTGCAATCCAGCCTGTGCATGTACCCGATTTTCACCTTCGGCAGCGAAGAGCAAAAGAAGAAGTACCTGCCCGCCATGGCCAAGGGCCAGACGATCGCCTGCTTCGGCCTCACCGAGCCCGACTTCGGCAGCAATCCCGGCGGCATGATCACCCGCGCTGCCAAGAAGGGCAAAGAGTGGATCCTCAATGGCAGCAAGATGTGGATCACCAACGGCAACATGGCCGATATCGCGATCGTGTGGGCCAAGACCAAGGCCGACGACCCCAAGAGCATCCGCGGGTTCATCGTCGAAAAGGGCATGGCCGGCTTTGACGTGCGCGAGCAAAAGGGCAAGGGCTCACTGCGCGCGAGCAACACCAGCGAACTGTTTTTCAGCGATGTGAAAATCCCCGAAGCCAACATGCTGCCCAAGGCCGAAGGTTTAAAAGGCCCGCTGAGCTGCCTGACGCAGGCGCGTTACGGCATTTCGTGGGGTGCACTCGGTGCGGCGATGGCGTGTTTCGACATGGCGCGGCAATACAGCAAGTCGCGCATCGTGTTCGGCAAGCCCCTGGGCGGCTTCCAGACCACGCAGCACAAGCTCTCGCACATGCTTGTTGAGATCACCAAGGGCCAGTTGCTGGCGCAGCGCCTGGGCAAGCTCAAGGACGAGGGCAAGATGACCCACACGCAGGTCAGCATCGCCAAGCTGAACAACGTGAACATCGCGCTGGATGCGGCGCGCGTGGCGCGCGAAATCCTGGGCGCCAACGGCATCATGTACGAGTACCACGTGATCCGGCACATGTGCAACCTCGAGAGCGTGAAGACCTACGAGGGCACCAACGACATCCACTCGCTCGCCATCGGCGAAGCCATCACCGGCGAAAGCGCGTTCATGTAGTGTGGCATCGAACTCCAGTTCGATGTGCTGTTGCCTTTGAAATGCAACTGCCACACGAAGGTCATGAAGGACACGAAGTATTCAACCGCCGATAAAACAGATGGACGCCGATAAGGCGTCCATCGTTTGCTTGGCGGTTACTTCCGCGGTTCGAGCAGCAAACCAAGATTGTCGGCTCGGAAAGCTGCTTCGGATTCCCCATGCCCCGGCCCCGCGTACTTGACGAACTTGTCGTAGCTCAGGGTTAGCACGCACTTCCCGTCGACGAATTTCATTTCAACCCACGAGTCCACGGGCGCGGCTGTGGCGAAGGCCGGATGTTCGGCGCGCAACGGATCCTGGGCGAATTCCGCAAGTCGCAGGTGCGCGGCGGCGCGGCACAACCTGATCTGCTCCAGCTTCAAGCGAAGGATTCTGAATTGATCGCGGACTGTCTCGCCCCAGAACTGCGATGCAGTCCCATCCAAGGGGGCACTGGACGCAGGCAGGTCAAAGTCCACCGAAGCTATGCCTGTGCCGCGTGCCCTAGCGGTGTCGAGACAGTTCAGCAGGTAGTTCTCCTTGGCCCCCTCATTTCGTCTGAATTGCCACGACGTAAAAGGATGAACGAATTGTTTGTTGTCATCGTCAACGTACCAATCAACTACGTCATTCTTTCGGTAGAGCCAGTCAAACAACGGGTCACCCTCCATCACCTTGGCGCGATCCCAATAGAAGAACGCCGAAACGGCGCCGCATTCCAGCGCTTCTGTCAAAATGGTTGTGCTTGGCGCTGCGGTCCGCAGCAGCGCGTCCAAGGTAGGCTGGTCCAGTTCGTTCTTGGCCGCAAGTTTTCCGATTTTGTCCCAAAGCAATTCGCGGCAACGAAGCTGGAAGTAGGCGTCATAAATGCCCACCGGCGTCCGGAACAGCGCGTCCAGCCGAGCCATCATAGTTACGTCGTGTGCCACCCCGTTTTTGTCGCCTAAGCGGCGTTGCGCCTCGATGCGCAGGCACATGTGAGACCACAGGTGAAGCCGCGGCAACACCGCAAACGCGGGACTGGCAGATTCGCCGCCGGGAATCGGGCAGACGATAATTGAATCGTAGGCAGTTAGCGCCTCTATCGCAGGCAGCCAGGCCGCCGTGGCGTCGACAAAGAACTTCAACTCGGGTTGGGTAGGTGGCGGGAGTGGTGCGTTGTTCATGTCTTGGCCTTCAATAGCCAAGCCAATCTCGAAATAGTCAGGTCGCGTTAAAGAGCCATCGCTATTGAACTCGGACGGGCGCTGAACCAATTCATGTATCTGGTCCTGGAATGCCAGCCACGCCGCCCACCCGTTGCGGCCTGTGACGCGCGATTCATAGAACTGTTGAAGCGACTTTCCGTGGAGCACCGCTTTATCGAGGCGTTCGCGCGTGGCCCGCAGTTCGGCACAGGCGGTGGCGATCATGATTTGGCGTACGACTTCAAAGCCGACAAGCAACATTGCCGCGGCGGCAATCATCGCGACGGGAAACTTCCACCAGCGGAGGCGCGGTTTAGAGGCTTTGGCAGGCGGCGGAGCTTCCGGCATGCTGTTAACTGCAACAACATGGTCCACGGAAGTCACGGAGTAACACGGAAAAAGACGACAGCAAAAGCGGTCTCACGCCAAGGCGCCAAGAGTCCAGCGTGGTTGTTTGACTAACAGAGGGCGAACGCCAGTGATCTATCGGCTGCGGTTAGGAAACCGCAGCCACGCAAGGCTCTTGGCGGCTTGGCGTGAGGATGTAGTTGCCGTGTTTGTCGGCGTGAATCCGCGTTTATCGGCGGTTGAACAGCTTTGTGCCGCTTGCTTACGCTTCGCGCTCTGTTAAAGGCCTACGCCTTCTTTTTGACGCTGATTTTGGGGGCGGATTTGACGGCCGCGCCGCTTTGAAGTTCGATGCGGAAGGATTCGTTGGTGCCCAGCCGCAACTCGTGGCTCTTGGTATCGAGGTCGCTGAGCAGCGCCTTCTTGGAAATCGCGTGGCCGTCGAGGAAGACGCCGTGGCGCGAGAGGTCTTCGACCATCACCTGGCCGTCGTCGACAAAGGTAATGCGCAGGTGCTGGTGGCTGACGGTTTTGAAGTGGTCGGCGATGCCTTTTTCAGGGCGCGGGTGGCCTTCGTGGTCGACGGCGGGCTGGTGTGCCTTCTGCGCCTCGCGCAGGCAGATCGTGCATTCGCGCGAGCGGCCGATCACGGTCTCGGTCCCGGGCAGCAGCACGTAACTCGTGCCTTTGACGTAGCCCGCGATGCCGGTCAGTTTGATCGTGTTGATCGAAGATTTAGCCATGCTTGTGTGCCCCGTAACAACCTGAACACGAAGGAACGAAGAAGCGAAGAATTTATTTCTTCATGCAAATCACGGCAAAAACAACTGCGATTCCAGCCACGAATGCACACGAATCTCCACGAATTGAATGCCGTTATTCGTGACTGTTCGTGAAGATTCGAGGCTAAACATGCCTCTGTTTTTCTTCGTTTCTTCGCTGCTTCGTGTTCGCAGTTGCCCTACTTCTTCTCCAGTTCCGCCATCAGGGAATCCGGCATCTCGTAATTGCCGAAAACGTTCTGCACGTCCTCAAGGTCTTCCAGCACCTCGATGATCTTCAGTAACTTGCGGCCGTCTTCCTCGTTCAGCGCGACGGTCGCATGGGGGACCTGCACGAGTTCGGCTGACTCCGTCTTGATCTTCTTTTCGCGCAGCGCCTTCTTCACGCCCTCAAAGGCCGCGGCGGGCATCTTGATGGCGTAGTACTCGCCGCTGCTGTCGAGGTCTTCCGCGCCGGCGTCTACCACGATGTCAAAAAGCTTGTCCTCGGGCGCTTTGTCCTTCTCGATCAAAATCAAACCCTGGCGCTCGAACAGGCGCGTGACGCTGCCCGGCGTCGCGATGCGGCCGCCGTTCTTTTCGAAGGCATGCTTCACGGCGGGCGCGGTGCGCGCACGGTTGTCCGTCAGGCATTCGACCAGCAGCGCCGCACCGCCGTGGCCGTAGCCCTCGTAGGTGAGTTCTTCCGGGTCGGCGCCCTCGAGTTCGCCGGTGCCGCGCTTGATCGCGCGGTCGACGTTGCCGCCGGGCATGTTGGCAGCCTTGGCCTCTTCAATGGCAAACGCGAGCTTGTAATTCATCTTGGCGTCGCCGCCGCCGCTGCGCGCGGCCATGATGATGTTGCGCGCGAGGATCGACCACTCTTTGGCGCGCTTTTTATCGGAGCGCGCCTTCTTGTGACGAATCTGGTGCCACTTGCTGTGTCCGGACATGGGCAACCTCTAGGGGCGGTATCAGGTTTCAGGTGTTGGGTATCGGGTTTCCAATACCTAATACCTGACACCTGATACCCGATACCTTCAGTCTTGTCTCGCTTCGCGCCGCCGCTCAGCGAGCACGTCTTCATCCAACTTAAAGCGTTCGCCAAGATACTCACGGCGCACGGTTTCGTCCGCCGCAATTTCGCGCGGCGGGCCTTCCTTTATCACCACGCCGTCCACCACGATGTAACTGCGGTCGGTCATCGGCAAGACCTCGTGCACCGCGTGGTCGGTCAAAAGCACGCCCAGGCCGCGGTCGGCGAGGCTTGCCACCAGCTTGCGCAGGTCCTCGACGGCAATGGGATCGACGCCGGCAAAGGGCTCGTCGAGCAGGATTACTTTGGGCTCGGTGATCAGCGTACGGGCGATTTCGAGGCGGCGGCGCTCACCACCCGAGCAGCGGCCCGCGGCGTTGGCGCGCACGCGGCCCAGGCCGAACTCCTTGAGCAGCGCTTCGAGCTTTTCCGTGCGCTTGCCTGCCGGCACGCCCGCGGCCTCGAGCGCGATCTGCAAGTTATCTTCGACGGTCAGGCGCGCGAAAATCGTCGGCTCTTGCGCAAGGTAGCCAAGGCCCAGCCGCACGCGCTTGTGCATGGGCAGGCCGGTTGCGGCGGCTCCTGCGACGCTGACTTCGCCGCCGTCTGGTTTGACGATGCCCATGAGCATTTTAAACGTTGTCGACTTTCCAGCTCCGTTGCGGCCAAGCAGGCCGACGATCTCGCCTGCATGGACGAGGATATCGATGCCTTTCACTACGCTGCGGCCCGCGTAGCGTTTGGAGAGGTTCTTGCCGAGAAGGACTGGTGAGGCGTCGGGCACAAGGCTGTTTTAGCGATGGACGGGCACTGGTACAGGTTCAGGTGCAGGTTCAGGTTCAGAAAAAGCGGTCGAGCGGGTGCTCTGGACCTGAACCTGTACCTACTTCGAACGGATGAAGAGCGAATCGTCGATGGCGAGGCGTTTGCGCAGCTCGACGGTGTCATCGAGGAAGCGGCGGCCGTCACCGTAGTAGCCCGCCGTGGGTTTTAAACCCGGTTGGTGGCCGACGAACCAGTCGTTGAGGCGGTCCATCATCAGCTCGCGCACGTACTTCGCGCACATGCTTGCCAGCGCGACGGGGAAATGCTTGCCGTCGCCCTTTTCGACGAACGCGATGAACATGCGCGGCTGGTCGGGCTCGCTGCTGACGCACAGCTCGTAGGTCGAGACCTTGGGCGATTCCGTAAAAATCGTGATGTCGGCCTCGGCGAACTGCTCGTGCAGCACATGGCGGTAATGCGCGCGGCCGCCTTGCCGGTCGCAGATCACCGCGAAATGCCGGTGCTTGACCCACAGGTTGGCGAGGATGCGGCCGATGACCTCAAACTCGGCCTTTGATTTGTTGTCGGTCTGGCGCAGCGTGCGGTTGAATTCACCCTCGAAGACCGGCACGACGCCCAGTGTGCGCAGGGCCACGCCCGCGCCGCGCAACGCGCTTGCGATTGGTTTGACGCGCAACGGCGCGAGCGCGGCCTCGCACTCAAGCGGGAATCCCGCGGGAGATTTTTCGTACCACGGGTAAACATGGCGTTTTTCGCGCGCCAGCGGGCACAACCCCGCGATAACCTCGTCGAGGCTTGACGTGTCAATACCGGCGTGGTGCGCCCAGGCCAGTACTTCTTCCTCAAGCGCCTTGAGGCCCTTGCCCGGCGAATAAATCACCTTCGAGTCGCAGACCACGGGCTTGGCGCGTCGTTTGCCGGGCTTGCGCGCGATTGCGCCGCCCAGGTTCTTCCAGAGGTCGAGGTTCATCACGGCGTCGGCGCTGAGCGGCTGCGGCAGTTCAAAGGCCGAATAGCCCACGGTCATGGGGCCAAGCAGCGGGCCAAGCCCCGCTTCATCGATGCCGACAATCGCCTTGAACATGGCGCCAAGCTAACGCGTTGGGCTCTCACCGCAAGTTGTCAGTAACTTTGTTGATGGATAGCGGGAACGGCAAAAGCGTCATGAAGACACGAAGAAACGGCAACGGCCAAGATCACGAAGAAATACGGCTTTCTTCGTGATCTTGTTTTTTCTTCTCCTTCGTGTCTTCGTGATTGTTTTTGAAGTTGTTTCCGGGAACTCGCCGCTTTGCAGGCGCGTTCCAAGTGCATGCTGAGCGCCGAACATCGAGAACTGTTATCCGCATTCGCCGACGGCGAACTTGGCCGCGCCGACAGCGCGCTGGCGGGCAACCTGCTGCGGCGCGCTGATGCCCGCGAATATCTCCAGGGCCTGCTGTCCCTGCGCGCGCTGATCCGCAAATACGCCCGCGTCGATGTCCCCGCCGACTTCGCCGCAGTCGTTGTCGCGGCGCTTGCGCCTGCCGGACAATCGCCGGCTGCGGCGGTCCATCAGCTTCCAGTGCGCGTGTTAAACCTCTGGCTGGCGCTTGCGGCGGCGCTTGTTGTCGCGGCGGGATTATTCATCGGCAGTGCGACATTCGCGCCGACCCCGAACGCGCCGGTGGAAACGCTGGGCCGTCTGCGTCCCGTGGCGACGGAAGCCAAGCCGCCGACGGTCCCTCCGATCGCCCCGCCGGGCCCGCCAAGGGAAGCGCCCTCCCTTGCGCCGAGCCCTGCCGATCCGAACGCAAATGTCGCTATCTCGCCGGTACTGCGCCTGGACACTGCCACGATTGAGGTTTGCCTCGTCGTGAACCGGCGCAGCGATGCCCCGAGCCTGCAGATTTTCAACGATGTGCTGCGTGTCGGCGCGTTGTACGGCGAGGCCGTCCTGAGTACTCAGGATCAAGACGAGCACGATTATCGAAGCGCCGATGCGAAGGATGGCTCGCACATCACTTCAAGCGCCTTTGGCAACGACTGCGTGGAGGTGGAGATCGACGAATCGAAGGTGGCGCAATTCCTTGAATCGCTGGGGAAACTTTCAGCCGCGCAGGAATACGGACGCCTTTCGGTGCCGGGTTACCTGAAGGCTGACGTCAAGAAAAGCGCCGTCATCCGGGCCGAAGTCGAGCGCCTTGCGCACAAGGGCGAATCCGGGTCGCGCAAGGCCGCCGAGGTGCTCCCGCTGGATGCGCAATTCAAGGCCGTGGCGCGAGACACCGGGCCCACGGACCCGAATAAAATCGCCGACGACATTCGCAAACTCGGCGGAGGGGGAGACTATGCCAACGGCTGCCTTGAGGACTCCGGGGCAGAACCCCGCCGCAAGCTGATAATCAGGCTGCGATAACCGAGACAAAAATCTCACCAGAAATCTTGCATTTAACGGAACCGCCGCCGTCCAGATACCGTCAAGGCTAATGAGGACATGCGAAGTCTTGAAACTGGCGCGTGTCCCGACAAAGTCAGGCAGGTTGTTATGAATCTTACGCCAGAACAAAAAGAACTTCTCTCGGCGCACCTCGATGGCGAACTGAACCCCACCGAGAGTGCGCTGGTACATGCGTTGCTTGAGCGGCCTGAGGCCCGGGACTATCTCGAAGGCCTCGAACGTTACCGCGCACTGATCCAGCGCCACGCGCGCGTTGTTGTTCCCGCCGATTTCTCAGCGTCTGTGATCAAGGCGCTGGACACCGATTACGGCGATGTTTCGCGCCCCACCAACATGCTGCCGCAGCGCGAAGCGAAAATTCACGCACTGCCGACGGCGACCTGGCGCACGCCCGTCATGGCGGCCGCCGCCGCGGCTGTCGTCGCGGTCGGCCTGTTCTTTGCCAGCTCCCTGACCACGCCGCAAACGGCGACGGGCAGCGCTGAGCTCGCCCGCGAGCGTGCGACACGCGAACTTGAAAAGAACCGCAGGGTTTTCGACAAGCCGGACAAGCCGACGGACGAACTGAACGCTTATCTCGAGAGCTTGCCGGAGTTGCGCGAAAACGGCCGGATGCGCCGCGCCATGGACGCCGCGGAGACAGAGAATGCCGCGGACGAGCCCGCGAAAGACCCGGCGGTCGACATGCTCGGCGTCGGCGGTTCGCCGGCCGAGGGCGCCAAGAAACAACCGGCGCTGGCCGCCAAGGACAAGCAAGCCGGCACCGACCAAAAAGGGCCTACGGAGTCCAAGGAAAAGGGATCTGTAATTCCCAAACCCGAGGAGCCGCAGTCCGAGGCGCTGGATCGCATCGCTGACGCGCCTGCCAACACCGGCGGTGGCGGCGGCGGGGTCTGGCACGGCACACGAGAGTCGAGCCCCGAAAAACGCGGTCCTGAGGCGCCAAAGGATGCGTCGAAGGCGGTCAAAGAAGGCCAGTCGCCGACCTATGCCGGCGGTGAAGACAGGGAAGTGGACCTGAAGTTGCACGGCGACGCGTCCGCCCTGCAGGTCTGCAATGATGTGCTGCGTGTCAGCCGGCTGTACGGCGACGCCAAGATACAGGAGCAACCGGACGTCGCGGACGAACGCAACGGCGAGCCCGCGGCGGAGTACGAAAGCGTCGAGATCGAGCTGCCCGAGGGTAAAGTTGAGGAGTTGCTTGTCGCGCTGGACAAACTTTCGACCGAGCAGAACTTCGGCAAGCTGGAACTGCCGGCCAAGGACCTTGAGCAATTACGCAAGGACGGGTCGCACGCCCAGAATTTGCCGAGTCAGGACGAATCGGGCAAAGCCCGCGGTTATCTGCCGGAGGACTTGAAGTCCAAGGTCCAGAATTTGCCCAAGCCGGCTCCCGAGCCTGTCAACCCGCCGGAGTCCGGCCCGGGCACGCCGCCGCCCCGCAAGGTCACAGAATCTGTCGAAGCGCCCAAGGCCGCGGATCGCCCGTCGGGCGCCCCGCTGCCGACGGCGCCATCGCAGCCCGGCAACGCGGTACCGCCCAGTGCAGACCCGGGAAAGGCAGAACCGGAAAGGTCCGAGTCGCCCAATGCAACGCCGCCTGATGCGGAAGCGGACTCGGTCAAGCCGCCTTCGCCCGTGACCCGTGAGGTGGCAAAGCCGCGGCCCAATGGCGGCGAAAATGATGACGATAAAAAGCTGGGGGACCGCAAAGCCGAGAACAAGGGTGACGGCGGTCCAGCCAAACTCGAGAAGAAAGTCAGGCTGGTTATTCGCGTAAAAAAATAGACGCCGGGTTTTCTATGGCGGGGGCGCTTGCCCCCGCCGTGTTTTTTCGCCGCACGGGCAGTTGCCGCTCTATGCTGGGGCTGATGGATCCTCTCGATCCCCGCAAAATTGACTGGCCCCTGCCGCCCGCGCCCGAAGACGAGCGCGACCAATACCTCAACGCCGAGGCGCTGCAGGTCGCCGCGGAAGGCATCCGCGACTCGCTGTCACGGTTTGCCCCGGGCCGCGAGGAAGCGTTTTCGGAACTGCTGTCGCGCTGCTTCGACCGCTCTCCCGCGCCCGCGACTTCCGTCGGCGCCGTCGAACGCCTGCTCGCTCACGGCAACGCAGGCTCTGAATTTATTGCGGCGGCACTGGCCAACCCCCGCCGCTTCGAAGAATTGTTCGTGATGGCGGGCCACTCGAACACGCTTGCCGACCACGCCGTGCGCGGCGGCTGGCGCGCCTGGATGGCGCTGGCCGATGCCGATTTGACGTCGGCCATCGACGCGCAGACCGTGGTGCGGAGCGGGCGTGCGGGGCTTGCGGCGGGACTCGACATCAAGACGGCGCTGCGCACCGCGCACCGCGACCAGATGTTGCGCGTGGTCTACCATGAGACGGCGCTGCGCTGGCCCGTCGAGAAAGTGACGGCGGAAATCAGTGCGCTTGCCGATGGCGCGCTCATCGGTGCGCTCGAGTACGCTCGCGGGCAATTGCGAAAAAAACGCGGCGTGGCTGATGACAGCGGCCTGCACTTTTGCGTGCTGGCGCTGGGCAAGCACGGCGCGGGCGAACTCAACTATGCCTCGGACATCGACATCATGTTCGTGTTTGAGGGCGAGGCGCCGGCGGGTGAGGGCCGCGCGTTGAACGCGCAGGAATACGCAGTCAAACTTGCTGAAACGATGATCCCGCTGATCGATGAGCCGACGGAACACGGCGTGGTGTTCCGCGTCGATACGCGCCTGCGGCCTGACGGCAAACGCGGCCCCCTGGCGCGCAGCATCGAGGCGACGCTGGCGTATTACCGAAGCTACGGCGCGACGTGGGAACGCCAGGCGCTGATCAAGGCGCGGCCCGTCGCGGGCGATATCGAGCTCGGCTCGCGGATGCTGGCTGAGCTGTCGGGCTGGATTTACCGCAAGTATCTGACCGTCGGCGAAATCAACGAAATCAAAGGTCTCAAACGGCAGATCGAAAAACGCACGGACGATCGTGCCGACACCTTCCGCGACGTCAAACACGGCTTTGGCGGCATCCGCGACATCGAATTCGTCACGCAGTTTTTGCAGTTGCTCAACGGCGGCCGGCTCCCCCAGTTGCGGCTGTCGTCGACGCTGCCCGCGCTCGATGCACTGGCGCGTGCGGGTGTGCTCAAGGACGCAGAGGCCGGCCAGCTTACGCACGCCTACCGCTTTTTGCGCTCGTGCGAACACCGGCTGCAACTTTGGCAAAGCGAGCAGACGTATCGGCTGCCGGAAAGCCGCGCGGACCTCGAGCGCGTTGCGCGCTGCATGGGCTACCTGTCTCGCGGCAGCGTCACACCGGCGCGCGCGTTCATCTCGGAGTTGCGCGCCAACACGCTGAAGGTGCGCGGCTTGCTGGTGCGGCTGTTCGCGGGACTGTTCGAGGCTTCGTCGTCGCCCGCGGAAAGCGAACTCGTGCTCGACCCGGACCCGGACCCGGTGCGCGCGCGCGAACTTTTGGCGCGCTACGGTTTTGCCAACCCCGATGCGGCGCTGAACGTGATTCGCGATCTGGCCAAGGAGAATCCCGAGAACCGGCTGTACGCCCCGCGCGCGATTAAATACCTGGCGTCGATGATGCCCGCGCTGCTCGATTTTGCGAGCCAGTCGCCGGAAGCGGACTTCACGCTTGCCAACTTCGAGCGCATCGCGGCCTGCCTTGGCGCCAAAACCATCCTGTTTGAACTTATTGCAGAGGATCCGCGCGCCCTGCGCGTGTTTGGCAGCATCGCCGCGCAATCAAGCTGGCTGACGGACATGCTGACGCGCCGTCCGGGCCTGGTCGACGAATTCATCGACAACCTCCAGACCTTTGCGCGTCAGGACCCCGTGCGCCTGCGCGCCGGACTTGCCGAGCGTGTAAAAAACACGCCGGACTTTGCCGAGGCTTTGAGCTGGCAGCGCGACCTTGAATTGCTGCGCATCGGCCTCTTCGACATCACCGACCGCACGCCGCTGCCGGAAACCCTGCGCGAAATCGGGACATTAGCCGAGGTTGTGCTCGACGCCGCGCGTCAACGCGCGCTTGCTGATGTTGCGGCCAGGGACGAAGGCGCGCCCTCGGACCCGGGCGCGGGGCTTGCGGTGGTCGCGATGGGCAAGCTTGGCTCGCGCGCGCTGAGTTACGCCAGCGACCTCGACCTCGTGTTTGTCTACGACCCCGCGGCATGCGCCGACGCGCAACGTTTTTACACGCGCGTCGCGCGCCGGCTGCTCGAACTGTTGGGCGAAGGCAGCGAACGGGGGCTGCTTTACAAGGTCGATTTCCGCCTGCGGCCGCGCGGCCGCCAGAGTTCGCTGGCCGTCAGCTTTGATGAGCTGCAGCGTTATTTCAGCGAAGAAGGCGAGTACTGGGAGCGGCTGGCGCTGTGCCGCGCGCGGGTGCTTTTCGGGCTCGGCCACGCGTTTTCGGACCGCGTCGCGAAACTGATCGACGATTTTTGCTACAGCGGTGGCGCGGTTGCGAACAATACTCGCGAGATGCGCCTGAAGCTTCAACGCGACGCGGGCGAGGACAGCCTGAAACGTGGCGTGGGCGGGTTGCTCGACGTCGAATTCGTCATCCAGCATCTTCAGCTCAAGCACGGCGGCGACGCCGTGCGGCTGCGCGAGCCGGGCTTGTTCGAGGCGCTCGAAGCCGCGCGCGGCCTGGGGTTTCTCGACGCACGCACCTGTGACGCCATGATCGGCGCCTATGCGTTTTTGCGCCAGGCCCAGAACCGCCGCCAGCTCATGGACGGCGCGAGCCACGGCGGACTGCCGCAGGGCGACGAGATGGAGACGTTCGCGCGCAGGTTGGGTTACGTGCGCGTTGGAGTGCTGAGCGCCGCCGACCAGTTCAAGGAGGAGTTGGCTTATCACCGGCGCAATGCGCGCAACGCCTTTGACGCGGTAGTCAAATAGTGTCCCGTGTCGCGAGTCTCGCGTCACGAGTCAACAATGATGTGGTTTTTTGACTCGGCACACGGGACAGTCTTACCCGTCAATCGATTCGCCTTCGTGAAGTGCGACTGTCCGGCCGTCTTTGGTCCGGATGCGCGCAACGATGACTTCGCGCGTGTCGCCGGGCAGCTTGAATTCGAGGTTGATTGGCTTGCCGGTTGCGTCGGTCATGGGTTTACCGGCGGTGTCCATCAGTGCTTCGCGTTGCGGCCGTACGCCGGAAACTTCGGCGACTTCGAGAGCAAGCAGCTTGGCGCCAAGCCGGAAATCGAGAGTCTTGTTGAGGTCCTTGACGAAGCCGAGGTCGCCGATGGTTTCGCCGGGCAGGTTGACGAACTCGCTGGTGATCTTGCGGCCCTGGTCGAAGATCGTGACTTCGAAAACCGCGCGCGCCAGCGACCCGCCCTTGAGCGTGATGCGCGCGCCGCCCGCGATGCTGACGGCGGCGATGGGCGAAATCGGCGACACCGGGCCTTTGCGATAGGCCGCGGCGATGGCGTATTCGTAGTTCTTGCCCTGTTGGACGTCCTTGTCCACGAAGCTGAGTTGTTCAGCGGGGAATTCGCCGATGCGCGCCAGCGTGCCGCCCGCGACGCGGCGGTAGAGCACGACGTTGATGGGCCTGGGGTCGTTCGGCAGGCGCCAAGCGATGGAGACCGACTCGCCGCGCGCGAGCACCAGCGGCGCGGGCGGCGTAACAGGCGCGCTTTGCGCCTGGCCGCCGCTGACGGCAACGAAGGCGGCAAGCAGGGCGGCGATCAGGATGGCGGCAAAACGCTTCATGGGGCCGATTGTGGCTTATGGCAGGTTCAGGTCTAGGTTCAGGTTCAGAACAACGGGGCTTTTCTGAACCTGCACCTGAACCTGAACCTGTCTTTAACCCAGGAACTTGATTGCGTTGTCGATGCGTTTGAGGACTTCGTCCTGGCCCAGCACGAGCATCGACTCAATCAGCGGCGGGCTGACTTTGCTGCCGGTTACGGCGATGCGCACGGGCGAGAAGAAGTCGCCGACCTTGACGCCAAGTTCCTCGGCTTTATCGCGGCCGCGCATGTCCAGCGCCTGCTTGGCGTCGGGGTCGTTGAAGTCGAAATCGGCCAGCATCGCGCGCATTTCAGTGAGCGATTTCTTGGCGGCCTCGATGGTGCTCTTCTTGGGGATGAAGTCGTCTTTGGCGTACTTGAACTCGTTGGTAAAAAACATCGGGATGTAATCGGCGGCTTCGCACAGCGTGTGCATGCGCTCCTGGATCAGCGGGATGATCGGCAGCAGCAGCTTCGGGTTGACCTCGTAGGCGGTCATCAATGTGGGCGCGAGACTCGCAAGCGTGCGAGACCAGCGCAGGCGCTTCTTCTCGAATTCCTTGAGGAAGGTTTCCTTGGGCAGGTTTTCCTCGGGGATGTCGAGAAATTCGCGTTCGCGGCCCATTAAGAGTTTCGCGTGGTTCACGAGGCGTTTTTCGAGTTCCTCGGGCTTGAGGCGGCGGATGTATTCGCCGTTGAGCCAATGCAGCTTTTCCACGTTGAACACGGGGCCGCCGAGGTTGACGCGGTCGAGCGAGAATTCGGCCAGGAATTCCTGATAGGTGAAAATCTCTTTCTCACCGGGCATGGAAAAGCCCATCATTGCGAGGAAGTTGATCATCGCCTCGGGTAAAAAGCCCGCGTCGCGATACCAGAGAAGGCTGGTTGGGTTCTTTCGCTTGCTGATCTTGCTCTTGTCCTTGTTGCGCAGCAGCGGCATGTGCGCGAACATCGGCGGCTTGGCGCCCACGGCCTTGTAGAGTTCATGGTGAAGCGGGAAAGACGGCAGCCATTCCTCGGCGCGGATTACGTGCGTGATGCCCATGTGCGTGTCGTCGACGACCATCGCCAGGTGGTAGGTCGGGAAGCCGTCGGATTTCAGCAGTACCGTGTCCTGTTGCTCGGCGGCGAGGAATTTCAGCGTGCCGCGGAAGCGGTCCTCGACGTGGATTTCGCCCTCGCGCGGCATCTTAAAACGCACGACGCACTTCTTGCCGGCCTTTTCGTTTTCGGCGACTTGCGCGGGCGTGAGGCTGCGGCACAGGCCGTCATAGCCCTGGTGCTTGGCTTTCTCGGCCTGCTGGACCTTTCGCAGGGTCTCAAGGCGGTCCTCGGTGCAGAAGCACTTGTAGGCCTTTCCTTCTTTAACCAGTTGCTCGGCGGCCTTGTGGTACATCGGCAGGCGCTCGCTCTGGCGGTAGGGGCCCTTGGAGCCGCCCACGTCGGGGCCTTCGTCGAAATTTAGACCGAGCCAGCGCAGGGATTCGAAAATCTGTTTTTCGGAATCGGCTACGTAACGCGTGCGATCGGTGTCCTCGATGCGCAGGATGAATTGCCCGCCGGTTTTATCGGCGATTACGCGGTCAAACAGCGACATGTAGGCGGTGCCGACGTGCGGGTCGCCGGTGGGTGAGGGTGCGATGCGCGTGCGCGCGGGTCCGGAAAAGTCTGTCATGCCGTCCTTCTACCGCCAAAACCCCAAACCGCCAAGAACTGCGACGGGCAACCGCCAATTTAACCGCCGATAAAAACAGATGCACGCCGACAACGGCAAAAGCAAAAGGCATTCACGAAGGCACGAAGGAAAAGCAGAAACAAAGTTCACGAAGAACTGCGAATGCTTTTCTTCGTGGCCTTGGCCGTTGCCTTTCTTCGTGTCTTCGTGAAAAGCAGTTGCGTTCGTTGCGCCTTCGCGCCTTTGGTAAGATTGTTTTGCCTCGTGGTCGCAGTTATGGCTTGGCGTTCGACATCGCCGTCGCCAGAATGCCGCGCGTCATGGCCGACGCTTCCTCGAAATCCGCTGTCTTCACCGCGCTGATCTGCAATTGCCTGCTGTCAGTGTTCAAATTCGTCGCGTTTGCGTTCTCGGGCTCGGGCTCGATGCTGTCGGAGGCCATCCACACCCTGGCCGACGCAGGCAACCAGTTCCTGCTGTTTTTGGGCATCAAGAAAAGCGAACAGCCCGCCAACACGAAGTTCCACTATGGCTTTGGCTACGAGCGCTTCCTTTACGCCCTGATGAGCGCCGCAGGCATCTTCATCCTCGGTTGCGGCGTCACGGTCTATCACGGCGCACACAGCCTGTATGAGCACTTTGTTGAACATCAGCACCACGAATTGAAGATCGGCTGGCTCGATTTCGCCGTTCTGGGCCTTGGGTTTTGCATGGACGGCTTTGTGCTGCTCAAAGCCGTGCAGGCGGTCAAGGCGCAGAAAGGCAACAAGGGTTTCTTTGAGTTCCTGCGCACCTCCAGTGACCCGACGATCCTGGCGGTGTTGTTCGAGGACAGCGTAGCCTGTATCGGCGTTGTGATCGCGCTGATCGGCATCATCCTGTCGATGGTCACGCACAGCCCGGTGTTCGACGCGCTGGGATCGATCTGCATCGGCCTGCTGCTGGGTTGGGTGGCGATCTGGCTGGCGATGAAAAATCGCGCGCTGCTACTGGGCAAGTCGATTCCGCAAGACGTCGAGTTGCAGATGATTGCGTGGATACAGAAGCAGCCGACGGTCGAGAAAGTCCACGCCGTCCAGTCGCGCGTTGTCGGCGCCGACATCTACAAGCTGAAGGCCGAGGTCGACTTCAACGGCGCGGTGCTGGCCGACGCGCTGACTGGCTGGGTCGAGGAACAGCAAACCAAGCTGACTACACCCGAGGCCCGCGCCGCCTTTACCCGCGAATTCGGCGAAAAGCTGATGCAGGCCCACGGCGCCGAGATCAACCGCATCGAAGACAGCCTGCGCAGGGAATTCCCCCAGCTCAAGTACATCGATCTCGAAAGCGACTGACGACGGGTTCAGGTGCGGGTTCAGGTTCAGAACGGCCGCCCGACTCGGCACCTGAACCTGAACCTGCACCTGAACCTGTTGACGCGCCGCCGCACGCCGTCACAATGGCCCCCTCGCTCCCGGGCACAACTCCCCGGTTTCGAACAACGTGATCAGGAACCTTTTTCATCTTCTCGGATACTGCAAGCCCTACTGGCGTCCCTACCTGATCGGCACGGTGGCGCTGTTTTTCACGGATATCCTCGATACCTTCACGCCGCAAATCGTGCGCTGGACCATCGACCACCTCGAGGCGATGTCCCGCGACGGCGGCGATTTGGCCGCGGCCGCAAGCGTGCCGACGCTGCGTTTCTTGCCCTCACACTGGTTTGGCGACCACGGCTTCATGCACGGCATGTGGGTGTATTTCGTGCTCTATGTGCTTGCCGTCGCGCTCACGGGCGTGTGCCGCTATTTCTTCTCCCTTTACTACAGCCGTGCGGCGGTGGACCTCACGCATAACCTGCGCGGCAAATTCTTCGGCCACGTGCAGAAGTTGTCGGCGCGTTATCACGACAAGGTGAAGGCCGGCGACCTGATGACGCTGGCGACGGCGGACACCAACGCCGCGCGCGAGTTCTTCTGGGTCGGTGTGCTGATCGGGCTGGACACGCTGTTCTATTTCACGATGGTGCCGATCTACATGGCCGATATCTCGTGGCGGCTGCTCTTGGTGAGCCTGTGCACGCTGCCGCTGATCCCGTTCATCGTCAGCCGGCTGGCCAACCGCATCGAGATGCGCTACGAGGACGTGCAGGACCAGCTTGGCATCGTGGCCGAGAAGGCGCGCGAAAGTTTCGCCGGCGCCAAGGTGATCAAGTCGTTTGCGCAGGAAGAGAACGAGATCAAGACATTTGCGCGCATGGCGTCGCTGTACAAAACCAAGGCGCTGAGCCTGGCGCGCATCCAGGCGTTGCAGCAGCCGCTGCTGGTGCTGATGCTGGCGCTGGCGGACATGGTGGTGGTGATTTACGGCGGCTCGCTGGTGCTGCAGGGCATGGATATGCGCGAAAAGATGGCCGCCGCGGGCGCGTCGTCGGTCGAGATTGCGGCGGCGATCCGCGATTCCGGCGCGATTACCGTCGGCGGCTTTGTGGCGTTCTTTTCGTATTTGATCAGGTTGTCGGGCCCGATGGTCGGCCTGGGCTGGGTGATTTCGCTCTACCAGCGCGCGCATATTTCAGTGCAGCGCATCGAGGAAGTTCTCGACGCGAAGGTGGAAATCACCGACGCCGAAAAACCTGCGCCCGTCGAGAAGTTGGGGGGCGGCATCGAAATCCGCAATCTGACGTTCCGGTTTTATCCCGACGCCAAGCCCGCGTTGGCCGACGTAAGCATCACGGTGCAGCCGGGGAAAACGCTGGCGATTGTCGGGCCTGTCGGCAGCGGCAAGACCTCGCTGCTGAATTTAATCCCACGCCTGTATGACCCGCCCGCCGGAAGCGTCTTTCTCGATGGCGTCGATGTTCGCGAGATCAAACTGGACGTGCTGCGCACGCAGATCGGCGCCGTGCCGCAGGAAACGTTTTTGTTCAGCGAGACGATTTTGCAGAACCTGGCGCTAGGCCCCGGCGGCGACAACCCGGACCCACAATGGCTCAAGCAGTGCGCGAAGATCGCGCAGGTTGACCCGGATATTGTCGCGTTCCCCAAGCAATACGAAACGATGCTGGGCGAAAAAGGCGTGAACCTGTCGGGCGGACAGAAGCAGCGCGTGGCGATCGCCCGCGCGATTGCGCGCAAACCGGCGATTTTGCTGCTCGATGACTGCCTGTCGGCCGTAGACACGCAGACCGAAGAGGCGATCCTGGCGGGGTTGAAGGAAGTGATGAAGGAGTGCACCACGCTGATTGTCAGCCACCGCATCAGCACCGTTGAGCACGCCGACGAGATTGTGGTCTTGAACGACGGGCGGGTAGTCGAGCGCGGCACGCACAGCGAATTGCTCGACAAAGGCGGCTACTACGCCGAGTTGCACAAGAAGCAGCAACTCGAGGCAGAGTTATCCGCTTCCTAGGCGGTATCAGGTGTCGGGTGTTAGGTAGCGGGTCAAAACCGGATACCTGAAACCCGATACCCGATACCACGCAGCGAAAAATAAGAATTTCAGCAGAGTACACCGAGTACACGATGAGCGACGACTTCGAAGACGATTTACTCGACGAACGGATAAAGACCAACGTCTTTGATCCGGTGCTTCTGCGCCGCATGCTGAAGTACGCCGTGCGTTATTGGCGGCGCGTCGGCGTGGCCGTCTTCATGGTGACGGTCTCCGCTGGCTTCGCAATCGCCCCGCCGTTGCTGGTTGGCGCAATGGTCGATCTTGTGTTCAAGACCGGCATCAGCCTGCCCGGTAACGTGATTGCGAATCTCGCGGGTCCCTTTACAGGCGGCGCTGATGCCGTTCGCGCGCTGCCTGCCTCGCAAAAGCTGGTGATGTTCGGCCTGCTGTTTCTGGTGCTGCGGTTCTGCAGCTTTTTCGTCGACTGGGCCAACGGATACTTGCTCACGGGCCTGGGCCAGCGCGTGCTCTACGACATCCGGCTCGAGCTCTTCACGCACATCCATTCGCTTTCGCTGTCGTTCTTCCACCGCAATCCCGTCGGCCGTCTCGTCAACCGCACGGCCTACGACGTCGGCAGCATGGAACAAATGTTCAGCGTCGCGGTCGTGACATTGGTGAAAGACGTCGCGATGCTGGCCGGTATCATCGTGATGCTGGTGCTGATCGACGTGAACCTCGCGTTGATCGTGCTGAGCGTGATCCCCTTCATGATCGTCGCGACGCTGGTCTTCCGTCATCATTCACGCGGCGCTTATCGCAAGTGGTACAAGGCCCAGAGCCGCCTCAATTCGTTCATGGCTGAAACCATGTCGGGGGTGCGCGTCGTGCAGCTCTTCCACAAAGAAGCGCGCAACCAGCGCGGCTACGATGAAATCGGCGGCGATTTCCAGCGCCACTTCCTCACCCAGCGCCGCGCCTGGGCAATTTTCCGCCCGATTGCGACGACGCTTTCGGCCGCGGGCATCGGCCTGGTGCTCTGGTTCTGCGGCGACGCGGTTGTTCGCGGCATCCCGATGACGCGCCTTGAGATGGCGGCTGCAGGCGCTATTTCCGTCGGCGTGCTGGTGACGTACCTGCAATACGCCGAGTTGTTCTTTACGCCGATTCGAGACATCACGGAAAAGTTCGACATCGTCGTGGGCGCCATGACGGCGGCCGAACGCATTTTCACCATCCTCGACGAAAAACCGGACGTCGTCGACCAGCCCGGCGCGGTCATGTCTTCGCGTTTTAGCGGCGCCGTGGCGTTCGAAAACGTCGAGTTCCGTTACAAGCCCGACGAGCCGATCCTGCGTGGCGTCGATTTCGCCGTGAAGCCCGGCCAGACCGTTGCGATCGTCGGGCACACCGGCGCGGGCAAGACCACCATCATCAATTTGATCTGCCGCTTCTATGACGTGAACGCCGGCCGCGTGACCGTCGATGGCAAAGACGTGCGCGAATACCTGCTCAAGGGCCTGCGCCGCAACATCGCTGTCGTGCACCAGGACGTGTTTTTGTTCGCGGGCAGTATTCTCGACAACTTGCGGCTGGGCGAGGAATCGATCACGCATGAGCAAGTAAAAGCCGCGTGCGAATACGTCGGGGCCGACAAGTTCATCAATCGGCTGGAAGGTAAGTACAACGCGAAGGTCGAGGAAGGCGGCAAGACCTTCAGCGCGGGCGAACGGCAACTGCTGAGCTTCGCGCGCGCGCTGGTGTTCAACCCGTCTATTCTCATCCTGGACGAGGCCACCAGCAGCATCGATACCCATACCGAGGAGATGATCCAGTCGGCCCTGATCAAATTGACCAAGGGCCGCACCAGCATCATCATCGCCCACCGCCTGAGCACCATCCAGCGCGCCGACAACATTTTGGTGATGCACAAGGGCAAGCTCGCCGAGAGCGGCAACCACCAGCAACTGCTGGCGCTGCGCGGCATCTATTATCGCCTGTACCAGCTTCAGTATTCGGCGATGGAGCGCACGCCCAAAGCGGGCGGAACGCGCTTCGTTGGCATGGAAAACAAGGGAAGTTCGCGCCGCCGCCGCGCGGTTGCCGCTGCCGACGCGGGCACGGTCGAGGTCGTGAAGATCACCAACCCCGACGGCCTGGACGTCGCGGAGTAACAAACATGACCTGGCTCGACCTTGTCGACAATGTCGCCTTTCTGAGGAAATTGTTCCAGGGGACCCTCCGTCGCTGGATGGCGTTCGGCTATTTGAGATTCAGCTTCAGCAAGATGGCCCGACGGTCCTGTTCCGATTCGACCTGAAGGAGTATCCGACCGATCCACCTAAGAAGTGGAAAGACTCCCAAAGCAAAAGGGTCCAGCTTCGTTTGATAGGAATCGGAGTTCAGAAGCTTCTGCTCGACGGCTGGCTGGCCAATAACGTCGGCAACCTCAAACTCCAGCGCAAAGGTTCAGGGATCGTCGTAGATTTCAAATGCGCGGGAGCGCACTTCAATGCGGTTTTCGACCACCTGCGGCTTGAAGCGGCAAGCGCGTACAGGACCGAACAGGTTGATTCCTCACGCGTCGCACGACGACGATTCGCGACCCACGGCCTCGATACAATAGAGTATTGTGGTGAACAATCTGGCAAGCGTGGCAACGTTTTTAGCGCCAAAGGCGCGTCAGATTTGAGCCCATGGCGTAAGCCATGGGTATGATGGCCACGTATTATCAAAGCCCCAAAGGGGCGACAGACATGGCGCACAGCCTGACACGAGTTTTGGTGCATGGGGTCTTCAGCACCAAGGATCGCTCGCCGGTCATTGCCGAAGAATGGCAAGGGCGCTTGCATCAGTATGTGGGTGGCATCGTCGAAAATCTTGATTCGGTCGCGTTGGCCATCGGTGGTATCGACAATCATATCCATGTCGCGTTCGTCTTGCCCTCGACACGTTCTCTCGCCGACTTCATCGGCAAATTGAAGGCCAACGCTTCGAAGTGGGTAAACAACCAAAAGATGTTGCCCAACCGATTCGCATGGCAGACCGGTTATGGCGCGTTTTCGGTCAGTGAGTCAAAGCTCGACACGGTGCTGGCGTACATCGCGAATCAGAAGCAACACCACGAAAAGATGACATACGAGGAGGAGATCAGGAAGTTAGCCCTCCTTCATAAGATTCCGTTTGATGAAAAGTATTTGCTCGGTTGAGTTCTGTCGCCCCGTTGGGGCTTCTCGGCTCTGCCTTGCCGACCCATGGCTTACGCCCTTGTCTTTACACACATCATGCCAGGAGGGTCTCGGCGGTTTCGATGCGGCCTTTGAGATCGTTGAAGCCGCGCCAGATGTTCATCCAGCCCGGGTCGCCGTCGCCCTTGCGCGCCAGAAAACCTC
>JADLAK010000037.1 GCA_020848275.1 Planctomycetota bacterium | reverse complement strand
CCGCTAACTGCTATCCGCTTGAAAGTCGTGATTTCAGGAACACGTGTCGGCAAATGCAAAGCGAGCGGAACCGAAATTCCGCTCGCTGCTATAGAGGCCGCGCACCTCAAAACGCGCCAGTGGCGCGTTTTGAAAGCGAAGTAGCCCGCCCGAAAGCGGGCGTAAACGAAGTGGCGGTGCGAGCCGACGGACAACCACGGACCCGCCTCTGCTCAAAACAAGACGGACGATCCCGAAAGATCGTCCGTCCGATATAGAGGTCGCGCACCTGCTCAGATCGCTTATGGCTGCTCGGTTTCCCGCCTGACCAGGTTCACGCCTTCGCACCGCGCGACCAAAACTGTTACGTGCAACATAGCGCAAGCAGAGCTTGCGTCAAGGCGTGCGGTGGCATGGAACTCCAGTTCCATGCGCTGTTGCCTCTCTTTTAACTGCCGAACAGCACATCGACCTGGAGGTCGATGCCACTATTTGCCTTCCGGCGGGGACCATAAGCCAAGCTTGTTGCCGTTGGGATCCTTGAAGTAGGCGCAGTAGCCGTGGCCACCCTCGATCTTGGTCTTCTTCTGAAGCGACTTGCCGCCGGCCTTTTTTATTTCTTTCAACTTGGTCGTGATGTCAGGCGTGAACACGATCAACACGTTGCCCTTTTTCGTGGGCTTGGCCGTGCCGTCAAAGCCGCCGCCAACGTGACCGTCTTTGAACATGCAGTAGGGCGACTTCGGGTCGCCTTCGACCTCCCAGCCAAAAACCGTCTTGTAGAATTTCAGCGCCTTTTTCATGTCCGGCGCCGGGATCTCCAGGTGGACAACACTTCCGGGTTTGTATTCAGCGGGCATTTTTTCCTCGTGCACTAGGGAATGGAATGGATGTCAGTGATTGCCGAGGTTCAGGTGCAGGTTCAGGTTCAGAAAGACAGCTTTTCTCTGGACCTGAACCTGCACCTGAACCTTTCCCACTTAGTACTTCGGCATTGACGGGTCAATATCGCTCGACCAGCGCAGCACGCCCCCCACCAGGTTGCGCGGATTCTTGAAACCCTGCTGCTTGAGGAACGCCGTGATATTGCCCGAGCGCGCACCGCTGCGGCAGTAAATCACCACTTCCTTGTCGCGCAGCTTCTCGAGCTCGTTCCAGCGATCGCCGAATTGCGGCATCGGAATCCATGCATCGTAATCGAGCTTGCAGATGTCGAGTTCGTTGGCGTTGCGCACGTCCACCAAAAACGGCTTGTCGCCGCTGTCCATGCGCTCCTTGAGTTCGCGCGGCGTGATTTCGTCTGAACGCGCGGGCTGCATCGCGGCCTTGCGGGCTTTTTGGGCTTCTTCGTTGGCCGAAGGGATGCCGCAAAACTGATGGTAGTCGATGAGTTGCTTGATCGTCGGGTGATTGCCGCAGATCGGGCACTCCGGGTCCTTGCGGATTTTCAGTTCGCGCCACTTCATGGCCAGCGCGTCGAACACCAGCAGCCGGCCTTTCAACGGCTCGCCGATCTGGAGCAGCACCTTGATCGTCTCCAACGCTTGAACGCAGCCCACCACCCCCGGCAGAACGCCGATCACGCCGCCCTCGGCGCAACTCGGCACCATTCCCGGCGGCGGCGGCTCGGGATACAAGCAGCGGTAACACGGGCCGTCCTGGTAATTGAAAACGGTCGCCTGGCCATCGAAGCGAAAGATGCTGGCGTAGACGTTGGGCTTTTTCTCGAGCACGCACGCGTCGTTGACAAGATAACGCGTCGGGAAGTTGTCGGTGCCGTCGGCGACGACGTCGTAATTGCGCACAATCGCGCGCGCGTTTTCGCTGCTCAGCGCGAGTTCGTGAATCTCGACTTTGGTGTGCGGATTGATGTCCATCAGGCGCGACTTGGCGCTCTCAACCTTGCGTTTGCCGACCGTCGACGTCCCGTGGATGATCTGGCGCTGCAGGTTGCTCGAATCAACCACGTCGAAGTCGACGATGCCGATGCGGCCGACGCCCGCCGCGGCGAGATACATCGCCATCGGGCTGCCGAGTCCGCCGGCTCCGACGCACAGCACGCTGGCGCGCTTGAGGCGTTCCTGACCCTCGCGGCCAACTTCGGGCAGGATGATGTGCCGGGCGTAACGCTGAAGCTCTTCATTAGAAAGGTGAGTCGGGTCGGCTTTGGTCGCGCTCGGCGTCATTTCAGTTATCCACAAGTTATTGCCGCCCAATCATGGCGATGCAGGCTTCAACAGGTCTGGGCGCAAAAATGGTCCGACAATCTAGCGTGCGCGCAACTCTTTGACCAGTAGGACGGAATTCGATGCCGCTGCCGAAAGCCTAACTTAGTGGTCACCCAACCTCCCGTTTTCAAAGCATTTAGGAAGATTTTGATTGTTTGCAAAAACGGTTGTGTCTAAAGTCTTCGCCGACGTAATCCTTGTGCAATTTTTTGGCGTCAACCGTCCAACTTGAGGGGTTCATGACCACTAAGCTCAAGCTGTTCCTAGTCTCGCTTCGTCGCTTGTCGTCTCGCGTTCGCGCCAAGCTGGCGCGCAAACTTGCGGCGCTCTCGCGCAGCGCCACCAAACTGCTCGCCGGCGGGCTGCCGGGCAAGCTCAGTTATCGTCTGTGCCAGGTCGCCATTGCGATGGCTATGGCGGCGGGCATCGCCGCTAGCACAGGTGTCGTCAAAGCCGACCCTTTAGCCTCTCGCTTTAGCGGGTCCGATGACTCGCGTCCGGCGATAGCCAAGGACGCTGACGGTGACGCCATTGTTGTTTGGACCGGCGACGGTACCTATCACGACGGTTCCGGTTCCGGCGTCTACGCGCGGCGTTACGCCAGCTCTGGCGCTAATCTCCCGGAGAGCTATGAATTCCGGGTAAACACATACGTAACCGCCGCCCAGCAGCGTCCGGATGTCGCCATGGATGCTGACGGCGACTTTGTGATCGTGTGGGAGTCCTTCGGCCAGGACGGCAATAACTACGGCATTTTCGCGCAGCGCTTCAACGCGGCGGGCGCTCCCCTTGGCGGCGAGTTCCAGGTCAACACCTACGAAACGAATTATCAGTCCAACGCAAAAGTTGCCATGGATGCTGACGGCGACTTTGTCGTTGTCTGGCAGAGCCTTGGCCAAGTCAGCGATTGGGATGTCTTCGGCCAGCGTTTTGCCGCCGACGGCACACCAGTCGGAAACGAGTTCCAGATCAATACGGAAACGGCCCTCGACCAGTCGCAGCCGTCGGTTGCCATGGACGCTGTCGGCAACTTCGTGGTGGTATGGCACAGCTTCGGCCAGGACAGCAACGGTTTTGGCGTTTTCGGCCAGCGCTTTGACAACACCGGCGCGTCTGTTGGTGCTGAGTTCCAGGTCAATACGACCGAAGACGAGGACCAGCACCAGCCGAATATCGGCATGGACGTCGATGGGGACTTTGTGGTGGTGTGGGCAAGCTACGTCTCCAACGCATACTATTCATCGGCAAGCGCCGTTTATGGCCAGCGCTACAGCGCGGCGGGCAATCCGGTGGGTGCCGAGATGTTGATCAGCAGTCTTTCCTCCCTCGATTACGCTTTCGAACCGTCCGTTGCCATGGACGCCGATGGCGACTTTGCTGTGGCCTGGACCTTCGATTCCGGCCCCAGCTATATCTCTGTTCGCGGCTTCAACGCTGATGGCACCCAGGATTTTGCCGTCTACAGTCAGGCATCGAGTCTCTTCTTTGCGGGCACGCCGGACATCGCCGTGGATGCCGACGGCGACTACCAGGTGGTGTGGGCCGAATACAACTACTACAGCGCCGATGGCACCAACAATATCGGCATCGGCTCAGGCGGCCTTGGCAACACCGGGACCGCCTCGCCCATCGTCGCGGGCGTGTTCCTCAAGTACGACCATCACCATGTGACCGCCGGCGAAACACTCGCCCAGCACTTCCAGCACCTGATTGTCAGCTTCAGCGAAGCCATGACCTCGACCAATGTCGAAAACACCGGCAACTGGACGCTGACGCACAATGGCGCACCAGTCGGCATCGATACGGTCAACTACCGCCTCAACGAAGACGACGACCGTTACGAAGCCGAGTTGTTCTTTGGCGCTGTGCCCCTGGGCGACGGCAATTATGTCCTGACACTGGATGCCGGTGTCGAGGACTCTGCCGGCAACGGGCTTGACGGCGACTTCAATGGCGTCGCTGACGGCGACTTCTCCATATCCTTCAGCGTGCGCACCCCGTGGGCGCGCGGCAGTTCCAACCTTGTCAATACGGAAGAAACCGACGATCAGGACATGTCCGCCATCGCAAAAGATGCTGACGGCGACTACGTCATCGTCTGGCAAAGCGACAACCAGGACTATTACGACAGCGGCATGTTCGCATACGACACGCTTGGTATTTACGCACAACGTTATAGCGCTTCGGGCGCCAAAGTTGGACCTGAGATACTGGTCAACGAGACGATTTCACACAACCAGACGAACCCGGACGTCGCCATGGACGCCGACGGCAACTTCGTCGTTGTGTGGGAGGGCTACGGCAACGCCGGCTACGACAGCAATGACGTCTGGGCGCGCCAATTCACCGCGGCTGGCTTGCCCGTTGCCGGGGAAATCCTGGTAAACGGCTCCGCTAACGGCAACCAGCAAAATCCCTCAGTCTCGGTTGACCAAGACGGCGACTTCATCGTGACCTGGGACGGCTATTGCAGCTATGGGGTGAGCGACACTACCGGCATTGCCTGCAGGTTGTTCCGCGCCGACGGCACCCCGCGGCGCAGCGAGTTCCTGGTCAATACCACCCTTGTGGCGGTGCAAAGTGACCCGGATGTAGCGATGGACGCCGATGGCGACTTTGTCATCGTATGGTCGGGTTACAACAGCAGCGCAGACTCCAGCAACGGTTTCGCCATCTTTAAGCGCGACTTTGACAATGACGGCAATCCCATAAACAATTCCGATTCCCGCGTGGCACTCGATTACTACGTTTACGGGGAATTTCAGTTCGCTCCCTCGGTGTCGATGGACGCCGATGGCGACTATGTCGTGGCCTGGGACAACTACTTCTATAGCTGGTCTAACATCTCGAGTTGGCATACCGTTCGGGACGTGCGCGCCAGGATGTTCCACGCTAACGGCTACGCCGCAGGCGACGATTTCGTCGTCCAGCGCCTGCCCAATGTCAACAACATAACCATTGGCATCTCGACGGCGATGGACGAAGACGGCGATTTTGTGGTCGCCTGGAACCAGTATCAGTACGACTACTACTCGTCTAGCACCGTCCGGAGCGACGTCATGGTGCGGCGCTTCAACGCTAATGCCGTGGCTCAAGGCGCGCCGGTGCAGGTGACAACTCCGACGAGCGGTTGGCATTGGGAGCCCGCCGTCGCCATGGACGCCGATGGAGACTTCAACCTGAGCTTCACCAATGAAGACTCAAACCTCTACGGCGTCTTCACGCACATGTTCGAGGGCAACACCGCGCCAACGACCAGCGGTATTCCTGACCAGGTCGTGGACGAGGACGACGACCCGCTGGTGGTCAACCTCGCGCCCTTCTTCGCCGACGCTGAAGACGCCGACGCCGAGCTGGCCTACACCATTGTGGCCAACACCAACCCGGCGGTCGTTGCGGCGGGTATTTCCGGCACCAGCATCGGGCTTGCCTTCCCCGCCGACGCCAACGGCACGGCGGACATCACCGTGCGCGTGACTGACACCGGTGGCCTGTGGGTGGAGGACACCTTCACCGTCACCGTCAACCCGGTGGACGAGCCTCTGCCGCCGGATACGGGCGGTGACGACGACGACAGCGGCTGCGTTGCGGCTTCCACCGGCGCCGCGCCGTGGGGCCTGCTTGCCGTGTTGTTCGCCGCGTTCGGCAGCTTCAAACGGCTGGTCCGCCGCAAAGACTAGCTTGGCATGATGCATCTATCGTGATCGCCGGGGCGACCAAAAGGTCGCCCCGGTTTTTTTGGTTGGCGCTGCGTGCCTAAAGGGTATGCTCGCGCATCTCAACTTCTTTCAGTTCACCTTTCTGGCTTCCACCGCCGAGGAATGTCATGGCCACCAACCTCAAATTGCTGCTGATCTCCCTGCGCCGCCTATCTTCGCGCGTGCGCGCAAAACTCGCGCGCAAGCTCATCGCACTCAACCGGGCGGCGACACGCCTGCTGGCCTCGAGCGTCCCGGCCAGGCTCGGCATGCGCCTTTGCCAGGTGGCGGTGGCATGCGCCCTGGCCGCCGGAGTGGCGGCGATGTCGGCGCCCGTGCGCGCCCAGGACGGCGTGTCGGAGGCCGAGGCGTTCAACCAGTCCAGGCCCGCAATAGCCTGTGACGCCGACGGCGACTATGTGGTCGTGTGGCAAAGCTATGGCCAGGATGGAAACGGTGATGGCGTCTACGCGCGGCGCTATAGTTCAATCGGCACGCCGCAAAGCAATGAATTCCGCGTCAACCAGACGACCGCCGACAACCAGGACGCGCCGACAGTTGCCATGGATGCGTCAGGCGACTTTGTCGTTGTGTGGGAAAGCTCCGTTGGCGGCTATCCTTACTACACGGAAATCATGGCGCGGCGTTACAGCGCCGACGGCGCGCCTCTTGGCGACGAATTCCAGGTCAATGAGAACCTGACCTCGTCCGATGAATACCGCCCCGATGTGGCCATGGATGCGACGGGAAACTTTGTAGTGGTGTGGGACAGCTATTCCGTCGACAACAACGGGCGCGCGATTGCCGGGCGGCGCTTTGCCGCCGACGGCACGCCCCAGGGCGGCCAGTTCCAGATCAACAGTTATGGGACGGGCATCCAGTTCGGGGCCTCGGTCGCCATGGACGCCAACGGTGATTTCGCCGTGGTGTGGGAAGGCGAAGGCCTGGGAGCGAGCGTGGTTGACACGCAAGGCGTGTTTGGCCGCCGCTTTGACAGCACCGGCGCCGCACAGGGCGCGCAGTTTGCCTTGCATACCCTCAGCATCCCCGACGGCCAGTTTTCACCCGCGGTAGCGATGGACGTGGATGGCGATTTTGTGGCCGCCTTCTCCACCTACATTGCGTCGGCCAGCACCAGCTTCGCTTACTATCGCCGCTTCAACGCGGCGGGCGTGGCGCAGGACGCCAATGACGTCCAGATCAATGGCAGCTTCAGTTCGCACCTGCGCCACACCGACGTCGCCGTTGCGATGGACGCGGACGGCGACTTCGTGTTCGCCTGGACATTCATCGAGACGTCGGGCGCGGCGATCAGCACCGATTTCAACGTGCTGGTCAAGGGCTACAACGCCGCAGGGACTGTCGTCGTCGAAAATGAATTTACGCTGGATTCGGATGATTTCGTTCAGCAGCCGGCCATTGCCATGGACGCCGACGGCGATTACGCGGTTGTCTGGCGCGAGTACGACTATACCGGCTACAACACGACGGACATCGTCTTCGAATATGACAACTACATCGACAACACCGGCACCAACGCCGCGCCGATGATTGCCGGCGTGCGCTCGGCGGGTGACCACCACCAGATCACCGAGGGGGAAGAACTGGTCCATCGGCCGGCCGGCATCACCGTGTCGATCTCCGAGCAACTCGATGAAGCAATTGCCGAAGACCCGGCCAACTGGAGCCTGACGCGCGACGGCGTGGCCGTGGCGCTGAACTCGATCATCTTCGTGGAATTGGCCATTAACAACCAGGTGCGCATCGACTTCGCCGCGCCTCTGGGCGACGGCAACTATGTCCTGACCGCCCAGGACGCCCTTGAAGATACCGACGCCAACCTGCTGGACGGCGATTTCGATGGCGTTGCGGGCGGCGATTTTGTTCTCAACTTCAGCGTGCGCGGCGTAAGCGAGGCCGGAGGCGAAACCCTCGTCAACCAGACGACCGCCGATGCACAGTCGCGCCAGTCCATCGCCATGGACGCCGACGGCGACTTCGTGGTCGTGTGGCAGGGCTATGCAAGTATCTCCGGTTCGCCCTACAGCGATGTCATCATCGGTCGCCTGTACAACGCCAACGGGACACCCAAGGGCGGCGAATTTATTGTCAATACGAACCTCGCCAATGCCGCTTTCAGTCCCAAGGTTGCCATGAACGCCGACGGCGATTTTGTCGTGGCCTGGACCAGCGACAACCCGACCAACTTCGACGAAATTTTCGCCCGCACTTTCGACGCGGACGGAACGCCCAACACCGCCGAAATCCAGATCAGCAATCTTGTCACCGCGGAAAACGCCCGGCCGGACGTTGCGATGGACGCCGACGGCGAATTCGTCGTGGTGTGGGAAAGCGATTACGCCGTGAGCCTCGACATCTGGGGCCGCAAGTTCGACTTCGACGGCAGCTCGATTAGCAACAGCTTCGTGGTCAACTCGTTCATGACGGGCGGCCAGCGGCGGCCCGCCGTGGCGATGGACGCCGACGGCGCCTTTACCGTGGTTTGGTCGGGCTATGCGTCCGGCCCGTCGAGCGGACCGGCTATTACCATGGCGCGCTTTGACAGCGACGGCAACGCCCGCAGTGGCAGCTTCTTTGGCGGCCCGGGCGGCAACACTGCCGTCACTCTCCCGACAATTCCGATCCCGTTCCTTGGCGTCACTGAAGCCGATGTCGCGATGGACGCCGACGGCGACATTGTCGTGGTATGGACGGACTGGACCGCCGACTTCAGTTACTTCAACTTGATGTACCCGATCATCCACGCCGATGTGAAAGCCCAGCGCTACACTGCGGCGGGCGTGCCCGTCGACACGTTCTTTGGCGGCAGCGTCATTGACGGCGTCGACAAGTCGGCCTACAAGCCCCGCGTCGCCATGGACGACGACGGCGATTTCGTGGTCAGCTTCACAACCTCGGACCCGACGGTTTATTACGGTGGCCCGTCCTACATATTTGGCCTTGACGCCAACGTCATGGTGCGCCGCTTTGCCGCCAACGGCGAGGCGCAGGGCTTTGCCGTGCAAGCCAATACTTACTTCAGTGGCTCGCAGGATCTCAGCAGCGTGGCCTGTGACGCCGACGGCGACTTCATCGTGACCTGGACCAGCGACGTCGGCTTCGTCAGCAGCACCTATTCGCAGGACGGCGACGAAGCGGGTGTTTACATGCAACGCTTTGACGAGAACACCGCGCCAACCACCAGCGGCATCGCCGACGTCGTTGCCGATGAAAACGACGACCCGATCGTGATCAACCTCGCCGCGGCCTTTGCCGACGACGAGGACGCCGACGCCGAGCTGACCTACACCATCGTCGCCAACACCAACCCGGCGCTGATTGCGGCGGGCATCCAGGGCACGCAACTTGGCTTGGCGTTCTTCGAGGACGAATTCGGCACGGGCGACATCACCATCCGCGCGACCGACACCGCCGGCCTCTGGGTAGAGGACACCTTTACCGTCACGGTCAACGAAGTCATTGACCCCGTTGTGCCGCCGCCAGGCGATGACGACGACGACGGCTGCGCGGCATCGACGACCGGCGCCGCACCGTGGGGCCTGCTTGCCGTGTTGTTCGCGCTGTTTGGCGGCATCGGCAGGCTGGTCCGCCGCAAGAATTAGCATGTGCAATTCGAGCAATGGGGCCGGCGAGAGCCGGCCCTTTTGCGTTGCTGCCACTTGTGTCAGCCGGGTAAACTCCCGGCGCTAATTCGACAACTTCGGTCAACCTAAAAGGTCGCCCATGCTCGCCAACCTCAAGCTGTTGCTGGCCTCATTGCGTCACCTCACTTCGCGCACGCGCGCCAAACTTGCACGCAAACTTGCGGCGCTTTCGCGCGGCGCCACGCGTTTGATTGCGGCAAGCTTGCCGGCACGCCTTGGAATGCGCCTCTGCCAAGTGGCGGTGGCCTGCGCGCTGGCCGCTGCCGTTGCGGCGAATGCCGGGGTTGTGAACGCCGCCGGGCCGTCAGACTATCGCGTGACCAATCGCAGCGCCTTCACCCAACGGAATCCTGCTATCGCCTCCGACCTGGATGGCGATTCCGTGGTCGTGTGGACCTCTTACGACTCGCAGGGTTGGAGCACCGGGGCAGTATTTGGGCGACGCTACAACAGCGCACGCCAGCCGCAGGGCCCGGCGTTTTTGGTGCAGGCGGGCGTTAACACCGACTTAGGCTCTGATCCCGCCGTGGCGATGGACGCGGACGGCGGCTTTGTCGTGGTGTGGACGAGCAACGATGCCTCGTCCTTGGGGGTGTTCGCGCAAGTCTACAACGCGCAGGGCCGCGCCATCGGCGGCAACATACAGGTCAACCAGGAAGAGAGCGCCAATCAATCCGAGCCCACGGTGGCCATGGACGCCGACGGCAACTTCGTGGTGGCCTGGACGTCGGATTATTACGAGTCAGGTTCCTTTTCAAATTACACCTACGACATTTTCGCGCGCATGTTCAGCGCCGATGGTGCGCCCCTGGCTAACGAGTTCCGCGTCAACACGACCGTTACGGGCGGCCAGCAAACGCCCTCGGCTGCCATGGATGCCAACGGCGGTTTTGTGATCGCGTGGGAGGGATTAGGCAACCAGGCCGGCAACGTCGACGCTGACGGCATCTTCATGCAGCGGTATGACGCGCTGGGCGCAACCGTTGGCACCGAGACCCTGGTCAACGAACACAACACCAACAGCCAGTTCAATGCGGCGGCTGCGATGGATGCCGACGGCGACTTCGTGGTGGTGTGGGAGGGTGAGGGCGACAACTCCGGCGCCAGTTCGGACACTGCCGGCATCTGGTATCGCCTTTACACCAACGCAGGCGTCACCAGCGGCGGCGACCGGCGCGCCAACGACGTTGGCACCTTTGCGCAGTATTTGCCCGCCGTCGACGTGGACGCCGACGGCAACTTCGTCGTTTCCTGGACTGACAACAACGGCTTCACCAGCTCGACCAGGGACATTGACGCCCGCGAGTTCAACGCTGACGGAAGCCCCAATGGCGCTTCGCTGGCGGTCTCCAACGGGTTGAACAGCAATTCGGCGGTCGCGATGGACGCCGACGGCGACTACGTGATCGTCTCCAGCGGCTACAACTACGGCAGCAGTTATTACAGCAGCTACTACAGCAACAGCTACAACGCCAACGACCAGGTTTATGCCGCGGCCGACCGCTTTGAGGGCAACGGCGACACCGCCGCACCAATGATCGCGGGCGTGTTCGCCGGCGACCAATACAACGAAGTGATATCCAACGGCGGCGTGATTACCGACTGGGGCGTCGATCATCTGATCGTTTCGTTCTCGCGCGAGCCGGAATCGAGCTTGGCCACGGACCTGGGCAACTGGGAATTAACCCGCAACGGCGAACCCGTGGCCATCGTCCATGGCCAGTTGGCCCAGCCGGACCAAGCCAACCGCTACGCGGTTTACCTCGAACTCGCAGAGCAGTTGCGTGACGGCGACTACGTCCTGACGGCCAGCGAGAACATCGCGGACCTCGATGGCGACTTGCTCGACGGCGACTTCGACGGCGTGGCCGGCGGCGATTACGCCTTCAATTTCACCGTCAGCGCCCGCCACGGCAGCCAGCTCAACGTCACGACCGGCGCCGGCAACAACGACCAGCGGCCCGACGTGGCGATGAACGCCGACGGCGACTTCGTGGTGGTGTGGCTCGAGGACGCTACCCCCACCGACGTCGTGGCCCAACGCTACAGCGCGGGTGGAATGCCGGTCGGCACGCCCATTACCGTCAACACCAACACGGGCAGCAAGTTCGACCCGGCGGTCGCCATCGACGCCGACGGCAACTTCGCCGTCACCTGGGAGGCGTTTTTCAACGCCTCCAACGACTTCATTTCGGCGCGCATTTTCAACGCCGACGGCACAGCACGCACCGGCCAGATCGCGGTGGGTTCCACCCTCAACGGCATCGGCAGGCCCGATATCGCCATGGACGCCGATGGCGACATCGTCGTGACGTGGGAAGAAGTGACCGCAGGCTACTGGAATGCGATGTTCCGTCTTATGGAAAGCGACGGAGACTTCAAGCGCGGCGAGCAGATCGCTAACGACACGCTTACCTTTGACCAGACAAACCCTTCCATCGCCGTGGACTCCGACGGCGACTTCGTCATCGCCTGGGAAGGCTTCACCAACCGCAACCTGACGGGTTACGGCGTCATGGTCCGCGCCTTCGACAATGCGGGCCGCTTTACCGGCGGGGAATTCGCGGTCGACTGCGACGTCCTTGCGCCCTCTCTCCAGTCGTGGTCCGTCTTCGATCCGTCTGTGGCGATGGACGCTGACGGCGACTTCGTCGTTGCATGGACACGCGGCGTGTATGCCGCAAGCGTTTACTACTCTTACTACGACGTCAACTTCGAAATCCGCGCCGCACGGTTCCACCTCGACGGCCAGCTAAAAGATCCCACCGATGGCTTCCGCGTCAGCGGCGACGGCAGATTCGCCGAGGATCCGGCCATTGCCATGGATGAAGATGGCGACTTCGTCGTGACGTTCGGGCTTTCGTTCAACTACAACTACGACGACGAGATCATGGCGCGGAGTTTCAGCGCCAACGGCCTGGCGCAGGGCGCGCAAGTGATGGTCAACTCGAGTGCGAACTTCGAGGACTACAACCCAGCCATTGCCATGGATGCCGACGGCGAGTACGTCGTGGTCTGGCAGGCCGCGCTGACCTCCGCCGCGGTCTCTTACAACATCGACGCGCGCGTCTATCTGCGCAACACCGGGCCCGCCACCAGCACCATCGCCGACATCGTCGCCGACGAAAATGACGCCCCGGTGGTGGTCAACCTCGCTTCGGCCTTTAACGATAACGAGGACGCCGACGCCGCGCTTGCCTACGAAATTATCAACAACACCGACCCGACCGTTGCAGTGGCCGGGCTTGACGGCGCTCAACTTGGCGTCGCTTTCGTCCCTGATTCATTTGGAACCACCGACATTACCATCCGCGTCACCGATACCGACGGCCGCTGGGTAGAGGACACCTTTACCGTCACGGTCAACGAAGTCGTTGACCCCGTTGTGCCGCCGCCAGGCGATGACGAAGACGAAGGCTGCGCGGCATCGACGACCGGCGCCGCGCCGTGGGGCTTGCTTGCCGTGCTGTTCGCGCTGTTTGGCGGCATCGGCAAACTGGTTCGCCGCAAACAATAGGCGAAGGCCAACAAATCGAAACCGGCGCGACAACTCGTCGCGCCGGTTCTTTTTCGGCCCCCATCTCACGCGCTGTCAGTGCGCCATGCCACACCCGTCGCACCACTCGAGTTCATGGTCCGTCGCCGTCGGGTCAAAGGGCGGCTCCGGATCAACCGGGGGTGGCGGCAAATTGTTGTTCTGGATGTATCGAACTCTGATCGGCCGATCCTGTATGGGACGAGGATACGGACTATTGAGAATTCTCCAGGCCTCCGCTTCCTGGTACGGCGTCGGGGCCGGACGGGTATCCTGGGCCAGCAGCTTCGATGCAACTGTCATGGTGCGGGGAATTGTCCCGGTACTCTCGATGGCGGGGTTGAACTCGGCGCGCCAGGTCGGGCTTGGCGTCGTCGGGATTTGCGTGGACGCCAGCCGCGACGCAACCGTCATCGCGCCGGGCGAAGGCGGCAGGATCCTGACGTCGATCACGACCGGGAAATCTCTCCAGTGGCCCGCCGCGTCAACCACCTGAAGCGTAATGGGATACTGGCCGTCTTGGTTGACCTCGCCGCGAAGTTTTGCGGCGGGCGCGCCTTGTTCAAGCGTCAAGCCCGCGGGCAGAAAACCACTGACAATCTGCCAGTTGACGGGGCCGCCGGCGCCGCCAAGCAGGTTGACGCGGACGTCCACGGGCATTGGGTTGTTGCTGACCCACAGGTTGATCTTCTGGAACTGGTTGGCGTCGTCAAAGGGAAGCGCCAGCGCCATGCGCGCCGTCGGTGCGATAACCCTGAGTTCGAACGACCGCGCGGCGAAGTTTCCACCCGAGTCCGTCAGCGTCAGGTCAACGCTGAACGTCCCCGCGGCCTGCGGCGTTCCCTCGATAACGACCGCCGGGGTTCCCTGCGTGATCGTCATGCCGGCGGGCAGTCCTGTGGCGGTCCAGTGATAATCAAGCCAGTTGCCGCCCCAGCCTTCAACGAAAGCCTTGTAGGGCGCGCCCTGCGATCCCAACGCAAGCTGCGTATTCGGGGCGCCGATGCCGATGGTGGTGTGGATGTACACCTGCGTGAACACCACGAGGCGGTCGGCGGTGTTGCCCGCAGCGTCCGTGACCCCAAAACGCACGACGGTGTGTTGAAACGGGGTGGTTCCCGGCGTGCCCGCAATCGTCGCCATGGGCGCAAAGGTGGCGAGCGAAAGCCCGGGCGGCAACGTCCCCGAAAGAATCTGCCATGTGTATCCCGGCGAACCGCCTGTCGCGTACAGGGTTGCCAGATACGGCACACCTTGCCGAAAGTACGGCGCACGGTAGTCGGGAAAGCTCGCATCCCGGACCACGATCTCAAGCGGCGCTGCGGCCGAGGCGATGGAATTGCCAACAACGGTTTCCGCTTCCCCGGCGCCAGCGTCGTCGCAAGACGCCGCGACAAGCGCAAATATTCCCAGCATCAAACAACTGCAACAAGTAAGCAAACGTTTCATCATTTTCTCCAAGGAAAGGTTGGCAAGAAGTTGTGGCGGGACTCGCCGATACGGAATCGCGGCCACGCCGGCCTGCGATCCCGAATCGGTTTCAGGGGCCGTCCTTACTGGGTGCCGGTCAGCGTAATGTAGTACACGCCGATATCAGTGACGCCGGAGCCATCGGTGACACGAACGATCACTGAGTAAGTTCCCGGCGAAAGGTTCGAGGGAAGATCACCCTTGAACATCGCCGTTTGGGTGCGTGTTGTTCGCAGTTCAAGATGGCTGAACAGGACTTGCATGGGCAGCGTGCCGCCAACAATGCGGAACGTGTAAATGCCAGTCCCGCCCTTGACCGCTGCCAACCCGGAGGTGCCGAACCTCAGGCCGGTTGGACCCGCAGCAGGATCGCCGACGGCGGCATAGGTGTAGTGAGCGCCATAATTGGTGATCTGGAACGGCACGAAAATAGTTTCTACCTGCATCATCAACTGAAGCGAGTCGCCGTTGCCGCCGGAGTCGCGCACCGAGATCGTCAAGTTGTAACCGCCGTGATGCGCCGGCTGGCCGAAAACGCGGGCAAAGTGAGGCCCGTTGAGCACCTGAAGCCCTCCAGGCAATCCGGCGATGCTGAATGTGTAGCCGGTCCGCGTGCCGCCGGTGGCCTCAAGAAACGCTTCGTAGTTGACGTCCTGTGTCGCTCCCGTCAGGTCAGGCGGCGTAATGCGAAGCGGCTCAAAGATGTTGCGGAGGACCTTCAAGCGACCGACGGCAATCGCTTGCAGGCCCTCGGAGTCTCGCGCAGCGAAGCGAAGCTCTCCCTCAAACGCATCGGTGGGATCGCCGGTTATCTCAGCAACGCCACCCCCGAGATCGTTGAACTTCAACCCACCTGGCAGTTGGAATGGGTAAGCCAGAAAGCACTGGACTCCTTTTCCACTACCACCCTCGGTTTGAATCGTCGCCCGGTACATAAGGCCAATGAAGGCGTCGGGCAATTGGTTAGACGGTTGTTTCTCCGAAATGGTAATGGCCAGCGGGCGCAATGGAATTGCGCGAACCGGCAGAGCCACCTGCAGCCTGAAAATCTCCCCCCAAAAATCCACGACCGTCAAATCGAGGAAAAAGTCGCCGGCGGCCGTCGGTGTCCCGGTGAGATTAATGTCGGGACCACCATTGGCCTGAAAAGTAATGCCGGACGGCCATGTGTAGCCGGGCGTTGCCAACCACGCGTATGGCGCTGTGCCTCCGGCAACGCTCAGGAATTCATTGTAAGGTTGGCCGATAGCGGCCGGTGGAAGGGCCTCAAGTTGCCCGTAAAGCGCTGCCATGTGCCGAGTAACGTCATAGCCGAACGTCACCATTCCCGTGGTCCCGGCGCCGTCGAGTGCGATGACATCCAGCCTGAAATGTCCTTCCTCGTAACCGTTGATCAAACAGGTGCCGTCCTGCCACAAGTCCACTCCTCGCGAAGGATGGACGAGGAAAAAGCGGTAGGGCGCAACGCCGCCGCCTGCGGCGAAGTAAACTGGCTGGTTCAAGCCCACATAAAAATGCGTTTGTATCGGGGGAACAACGAACACCGACCCCACAGATCCGGGCAGCAGCGCCGTCGTAACTGTCTCCTGTGCTTCGCCGCCCGCAGTTTCATCGCAACCCGCGACAACCAGTAGTCCCAGCAACATCATCGCAGCAAACATCGTCCGTTTCATCGTTGTCTTCTCCCTAAGTGGTCCGCGTGTGTTACGCAGCGCCCGTGCCAAAGCGCCGGGATGCCTGCGTGCACGGATTTGCGGCGGCAAACGTAACGCAACCGGGGAGCGCACGCAGTTAAGGATTCGTTTTGGTGACAACTAACCACGCCGCTCGCGAAAGCAGGGTAAATGGCTTTCAAAAACGGAAGTGCGGGCTCGACGGGACTGCGGGTCTGCTACAATGCGCCGCACACCCGATGGAGCACCTGTGCCGCCAGTAGACTTGAAGGCGTTTTTTGGCGCTAATATCGAGGAAGAAAAAATCCTCGACGCCAACGACATTCTGCGACCTTACGACGCACTCGTGCCGATCAAGATCTGCGGCGAGACGATCCACCTTCCCAACAACAACAGCGTGTGGCGGGGCTTGCAGTTCTGGGGCCTGATGACGGGCGACGTGCGCATTGACTTCGGCCGCTTCTGCATCGCGGGTACATGCTTGCGCTGCAAGATGATGATCAAAAAGCCCGGAGCATCCGACCGCGAGCCATTGCTTGCCTGCCAGACCACGGCCGAGGCAGGGCTTGAGGTCGTCAAGCTCGCCGAAGGTTTCGCCTATAAGGGGCGGGTCAAATAATCCGAGCCCATTGCGTAAGCGATGGGTGTTTTTTGTTTTTTCGATGGTCAAGAAAAACCCGCCGCTGACGCAGCAAGCGTGGTTTCTACCTAGGCTCGCCGTGTTCCTGCGTTTTCAGGCGCCCGCTGGCCTTGGACAGAAACCGTTTCTCGTCGCCGCTCAGGCTGTCCATACCCGCGGACGAAATCTTTTCCAGCAGGCGGTCCATGCGGCTCTGGATTTCTTCCTTCGTCAGCAGGTCCACTTCCTCGACAAAGTAGAGTTTGCCGACCTGCCCCGCGCCCTGGCGCGTCACGCTTCGCATCTGCATGCGCCGGTTGGAGACAAATGCGGCCAGCGCCGCAACCGGGCCGACCGCGACGGCCGGCAGCAGGCTGTCGTAGGCCGGGTGCGCGAGGAAACCCGCGAACACGCCCACAAGCGCGAAACTCAGCATCAGCATCGCCACGCGCAGGTCGTTGTCGGCATCCTGTTTGTCCTCGCGGCTCTCGAGGCTGATCAGTAACGAGAACGTAATCAGGAACGTGCAGAACGCGAGGCTGCCAAACACCGCCGGTTTAAGCAGCGGTTCGCCGGGCCCCATCAACATCGGCGGCAGCGCCGATGCCAGCAGCGCGTGGCCGCTGGTCGCCAGCAGGAAGCAGAGAAACGTCTTGCGCGTGCCAAGGTAGGCCTCAACCAGCGGCCCGCACGTGAGCAGGCTGAAGGCGCAGATCGAGAACAGCAGCAGGCTTGCCACGAAATCGTGGGCGATGAAGCCCATGCCCGCCGCACCGCGCGAAACCGGCGCGTAATGGGTCAGCACAAAAAAGAGCTGTTCGAACTTCGGGTTGGCGAGGTCCAGCGACAGCATGCGGCCAACGGGGATGTGCGAAAGCTCGAGGACGTATATGACGACTTGCGCGATGGTAATGAGCAACAGCGACATCAGCGTGAGCGGATGCTGCGCGCCGCGGTCGAGAAGAGTCTCGCGCGGAATGATTCGTCCCAGCCAGCGATTCATGGTGCGAGTGTCCGCCATCGAGGCCCCGTCCTCGGGTATCAATCGTAACACCGCGCCGGTGCCGCTCAACGGCATGGATGACTTGCTGACAAACTATGACGCAGTCCCGTCCGTTGCCTTATCGCAAATGTCAGTTAACCTTTGAACCGCGGCGCGGCGCAAACCGTAGCCGCATGTCGGGGCGTAGCTCAGCCTGGTAGAGCACCACGTTTGGGACGTGGGGGCCGCAGGTTCAAATCCTGTCGCCCCGACCAGCCTTCGCCTTCCTCGCTTCGCTCAAAAGGCTACGGCTGGCTAGCCAGCTTCAGCCATAGACAAAGCAAACGTTGAGCCCTGGCGAAGGCTGTCCGCCGTAGCCTCGGCGAAGGCGGACCCACCATCACGCCATGAAATACGTTTACATTCTGCAAAGCATCCCGAATCCGGATGAGTACTACGTCGGCATCACAGATAACTTCAACGAGCGTATGGCGAACCATAATTGTGGCGGATCCAAACACACCGCAAAGTTCCGGCCTTGGAAAGCCTTGGTGGTGCTTCGATTCAGCGATGATCAAAAAGCGCAGGAATTTGAACGATACCTTAAGTCTGGATCGGGTCGTGCGTTTGCAGCCCGACATTTTCGCTAAGTCAGCCTTCGCCCGTCGTCGCTTCGCGACGCGGGCTTCGGCTGGCAAGCCAGCGGCAAACATGCCTACCAACTTCCCACCAAAATTTATCGGACGCGTACAATCCGGCCAGAACGACGCCTCGAAGTGGCTTGCGCTGTTCAACGATGACTATTCACGCAAGACCGGCATGAGAATCTTCCCGGGCAGCCTCAATCTGGGCATTGACCAGGACTTCGACTGGTTTGCACCCGAACTTGAGGCAGGACTGATTCGCTTCAACAAAGCAGAGTACAGCGGCGAACGCGACATCCTGTTGTTGCCTTGCCGACTCAGCAACCTTGGGGGACGCCGTGGCTTTATCTGGGCGACTACAAATGCGGCGCGCGACCCAACCGATCGACGCGTTCTTGAAGTCATCACGGACGTGAAGTTGCGCGACGTTTGCCGACTGGTAGACGGCGACCTGGTCGAGGTCCAACTGACCTAAGCGGCCCTATATAATTTTCTTTAGGTGGCGAGATATCGCCCGTCTCAACTCTTCAGGCGCTCATGGACCGGCTCGCGACGCGCATTCTCAGCATTGAACAGCCGACCGATGACCAGCGGGAGGCGATCAACCGGATGCTGCGTGAGTTCAACCAATACAGCAACCCGGTGTTCTGGGAGGCACGCGCCAAGCCTCAGAACGCCGTCGTTGCCGTGCAACTGTTTGGCTTTGACGCCACAGGAGAAATCGTCGGCGGGCTTTTTGGCGAGCGCCAATTCAAGTGGTTGAAGGTCCACGTTATGGCCGTTCGGCCCGACCTGCGCGGGCGTGGCGTCGGCGCGGCGCTGCTGGCCAAGGCCGAGCGCGACGCCGCCCGCGCGGGATGCAAATACGCCTACATTGACACCATGGACTACCAGGCCCCGGGCTTTTATGAGAAGGTCGGCTATCGCAAGGTCGGCGAAATCGCCGATTGGGATTCCCACGGCCACAGCAAGAAATATTTCGTCAAGCCCTTGGCCTAGTGGCTACTTCGCCGCCTTCTTTTTAGCGCGCTTTGCCGGCCTCGGCGGGTGGAACGGATCATAGGTCCCGATATTCCAGATGTGGCCCTCGAGGTCGCGGCAGGTGAAGCTGCGGCCGCCGTAATGCTGGTCAGCGATGTCGATGACGATTTCGCCGCCGGCCTTCTTCACGTTGCGATAAACCACATCGGCGTTTTCGACGACCACGCAAGGGCACTGCGTCTCGGCGCCCCCTAGATCGCTCGGCTGGCGGATCAGCTTCGACCAATCTCCCTTGGTCAGCGGGCCAAGCATCATCATGCCATTGCCGAAGCTGAGTTCGGCGTGCACCACGCCGCCCGTTTCGTCGGGCACCACGTAGTGCTTCTTGAACCCGAAAACTTTGCACAGCCATTGGATGGCGGCATTGGGGTCGCGGTAGCACATGCAGGGAATCACTGTGGCGGTCGTTGTTTTCGGTCGGATCGGCATCAGCCCTCCTATTTTTTATTGGTGATCGTGCGGACTGTCCCGCAACCCATCTTCGCCGTGCCCTCAAGCCAGTTCTTGTCGAACTCGCCCACGCCGATACATGAAATCTCGACGCGCCGAAACAAGTTCATGCGAATCAGATCGCGCTGGTAGTACTCGAGTTTTTCAAACGGCCCGCGCACGTAATTCTTCGAGATGCCCGCCGGCTGGGCGGGGATTTCCCTGATCTCTTCTTTGCCGGTTTCTGGATTGACGTGTCTTTCCGTGTGCGCCGGGACGGGCCCATACTTGAAGTCGGGTCCATAGCCCGCGTAGTCATCCCACGTCGGCACGCCGTCGCTCAGCACGATAATGCTGTCCGCGCCGGTCTCCAGGCAGTCCTTGTTGATGTGCTCGTCTTCGGTGGTGATCACTCCCTTGGCGTTGATGCGGAACGCCCAGGCCACGCCCGTGTGCAAACGCGTCTGGCCCATCAGTGTGCCGCGGTCGCGGTCGGGCATTGGCTTGCCGGGTTTGATTTCGTCGAGTTCTTTGCAGGCGGCTTCAATCGAAGCCGCGCTCGGCGTCACCATCTTGCTCGTCGCCGCCAGGGGCTCGGCCCTGTCGCCGAATTTGATCACCGCAAAGGTCATGTCCTTGGTCAGGCCGCGCAGGCACACCTTCAGGCATTCACGCGCGGCGTCAAAGCGCGTCTTGATCTTGTCCCAGGGTAGATCCTCGAGCGGATTCTTCTTGTCGTCCTTCTTGACCAATTCGTCCGGCGCGCCGGGCCCGACCATCTTCTCCTTCGGCCCCGGGGTAATCGGCCCGCGGCGCATTTCCTTCTTTTCTTCCTCGGAAAGCGGAATCAGCATCGAGTCGGAAAAGTCGATCACGAACACCGGGTGCTTGCCGCGAATCTCCAGCCCCATGAATGCAGGGCGCGCGCTGGTGTTTCCTTCGTCTTCAGTCGCCATCTGTCCGCGCAGCGTCATCAGCCACGGTTCGGCGGTCATCCAGACGCGATCGGTCCTCAAAAATGCGCTTAGGTGGCGCGCGACCAACACCCGCAATTCCGGCGCGAGCTTCTTGTCCGCCAGCAGGTTGATCACCGATTCGGCGGCCGGGATCATCTCGGCGCGCTTTTCCTTCAGGTGCTCGTCGGCGAGATAAACCAGCGCCGAGGCGCAAGCCGCGATCAGCACGCGCTGGTCGTCCTTGTCGGCCTTGACCGTTTTGAAATCAATCAGCTCAGGGATCAGCGCCGCGCCCTCGATCAATCCCTGCGTTGCCAGCGCCTGCACCGCGCCCGCGCGCGTAAACGCAGTCGCTTTCTTGTCGCGCGCCAGCGCCAACACTTTTTCAGCGCCGTTCTGCGCCGCCTCGACGCGCAGATAATTGAACTGCAGCCAGTAATCGGGCGTCTTGCCGACGGCCTCGACCCACTCGGCGATTTCTTTTGCGCCCTGTTTGGCGTCAGTGAAGCGCACAAGGCAGGCGGCGTTGCAGTACTTTTCCTGCACCGGGTGAAGCGTGTGCGGCTTGAAATACTGCGCGCGCATCAGCTTGAGCGCTTCAAGTTCGTGCGTGCTCGCGACGCGGTCCAGCACGTGGTTGCGCGAACCCAGCGGGTCCCAGTAGTGCTTCAGCTCGAACTCTCTCTTGGCAGCCTCAAACGTGTCGTCTTCCGGGATTTTGTCCGGCGCTTGCGCCAGGACAATCGACAACACCATTGCGGCGGCAATGCCAAAGGCCGCACAACGAAGAACGGTTCGCATGGAAAGGTCCGCAGGACGCCGCAATGTTATTCGGCGCGTCGCACCACTGCTAGAGCGGCTTGGCGTAGAACAGCGAACCGCCGATACCGTCGGCGTAGGTTCCCTGTGAGAATCCAGCCGCATGGTAAACGCCGCGCGCGCGGCGGTTGCCTTGCTGGACTTCCAGCGTCAGCTTGCAGCAGCCGGTTTTACGGGCGAGTTTCGCAACCGCGTCAAGCAACTGGCGGCCAATGCCACGCCCGCGAAAGTTGGGCAGAACGCCGAGGTCGTGGATATTGATGAGCGGCTTTGCCGCAAACGTCGAATAGCCCCGGAAACAGGTCGCAATACCGACCGCTTCCTCGCCAACGAAAGCCAGCAGCACCAGCGTTGTCGGGTGCTTTCGCAGACCGGCCACCATCTTTTTCAGCACGGCCTTGGGCAAAGCCTTGCCGTTGGCCATGGGATCGGCGGCGTAGGCGTTGGTGAGTTTCACGATGGCCTGGCGGTGATCTCTGCGCCCGAGATCAGCCTGGACGATCCTGCTGCGTTGCGACATGACGGGTTGTCTCCTTCCAATGACGGAAATCTAAGTTGGATTTATATAGCTTATTCTTTGTAAAGAATACAAAGATATCACTTTACTAATTGCGAGGCCGTCTTGAATCTTTCCGTCGGACCGATGTGCCGCATCGTTCTGCTCGTGCGAGATTTCGCCAAGTCGCTCGCGTTTTACCGCGACGTGCTGGGGCTGGAGCCTCAAGGGCCGATCTACGACGGCTGGGCCGTGCTCAAGACCGGCGGCCCGTCACTTTGCCTGCGAGGGCCGTGGCCGGGAATGCCTTTTTCGGCCGAGAAGTTCGGTTCGTCACCCGATGAAATTCTTTTTCGCGTCAGCAGCGCCGAAGAGACGCGCAGGCGCCTGATCGAGCGCGGAGTCGCGGTAAAGGAAATCCATTCCCCTGGACCCGGCATCCGGGTCGCTGAATTTGCCGATCCGGACGGTCGTCGCCTCGGGGTTGAATCGTCAACAATCTAGGTTTACTTCTTGGGCGCGCCAATGAAACGCACGCGCCCGTGGCCGATCTTCGCCGATTCATTCAGCCACTTCGCGTCGGCCTCGCCCACGCCGATGCAGGCGATGTCGCAGCGCCGGAACAGGTTCATGCGCATCAGGTCGCGCCGGTAGTACGGGTCGAGTTGCGTAAAGGGCCCAAGCACCGACGGCCGCGTCTTGTACGCCTCGCGCTCGGGCGTGTAGCTGGTTTTGCTTTCGCCGGTTTCAGGGTCCTTGTAGGTGTGCGTGCTGGCGGGCTGCGCGGGCACATCGATTTCCGGGCCCATCGCCCAGTAATCGTCGCGCGTCGGGGCTCCGTCGGTCAGCACGATAATCGAATCCGTGCCGGTCTCGAAGCATTCCTTGTTGATGTGTTCGTCTTCAGTCGTGATCAGGCCCGTTTCCATGATGCGGAACGCGCGCACCACGCCCGCATGCAGGTTGGTCTGGCCCATCAGCGTGCCGTGCTTGCGGTCCTTGTTGGGCGCGCCGGGCTTGATTGAGTCCAGTTCGCGTATGCAGGCCTCGACGGTGCCGGGCATCACCGGCTGCATGCGCGGCGTGCTGGCCATCGGCTCGGCCTTGTCGCCGAACTTGATCACCGCAAAGTACATGTCCTTGGTCAGGCCCTTGAGGCAGACCTTCAGGCATTCGCGCGCCGCCTCGAAGCGGTTGGTGATCTTGTCCCAGGGCAGGTCATCGAGCGGGTCCTTCCTCGCATCTTTCTTCTTCTTCGATTTCGGGTCGCCCGTAACCACAGGCTTGCGGATCTGGTTCTTCTCGTCCTCCGAGAGCGGAATCATCATCGAGTCGGACAAGTCCAGCACGAACACCGGCCGCTTCCCGCGAATCTCCACGCCCATGAATGTCGGACGCGCGCTGGTGTTGCCCTCGCGGTCGTCGGGCGCCATCTGCCCGTGCAGGAGCATCAGCCACGGGTGTGGCGTCATCCAGCTTCGGTCGATCTTGAAGAACGCCGCAAGGTGCCGGACCACCAGCATGCGCTGCTTGCCGTTGAGGCGCTTGTCGCCCAGCAGGTTGATCACTGCTTCGGCCGCGACGATTATTTCGTCGGTCCTTTCCTTGGCGAAGACATCCGACAAATACGCCAGCGCCGACGCGCAGCCGGCGATCATGATGTCTTCCTCGAAACTGTCGTAGAGCTGGATCCGGAAGTCGAGCAGCTCAGGTATCAGCACCGCGGCCTCGGCAAGCCCCTGAATCGCCAGCGCCTGCACCACCGCCGAACGCTGCAACGCCTTCCCCGCTTTGTTGCGGGCCACGGGCATCAGCCGCTCGCCGGTAATTTGCGCGGCGTGCACGCGATAGGCGTTGAACTCAAGCCAGTAGTCGGGGAATTTTCCCGTGGCCTCGACCCAGTCGTTGATGTCCAGCGCGCCAAGCCTGCCCGCCAGGAAATTTTCGAGACAGCCCGCGTTGAGGTACTTTTCCTGGATCGGCCAGGTCGCGTGCGGCTTGAAGTACTGCCTACGGAGAACCTCAACGGCGCGTTCATCTTTGGTTGCCGCGAGGCGGTTCAGCGCGTCGGCGCGTGTGCGCAGCGGCTCCCAGAGAATCTTCTCGTCAAAGTTCTTCTTGGCCTCTTCGTACGTTTCTTTGGGCGCCTCGGCCCGTGCCGCTGAAAGCAGCAAGGCCGCGCTGAATAGCGCAAACAAGACCCTCAGGGGCCGAATTCGAAGTGAGTGTGATGGCACGGCGAGAACTCCCAATTCCCGCAACAGACATCAATGTACTCGGCCAAGGGCCGATGCACAAAACAAGGTCGATGTAAATAAATACGCGCCTTGCACTTGCGTGGAGATAGTGTGCAAGATGGAGGCCATAGACAATTGGCGGTGGTAATTTTCTTTGGTCACACAGATGCACGGGCAGGTCATTTGAAAAACATGAAGCCCCCGCGGGGCAATCACGGGGGCTTCTTACTTCACCTCTCCCGGGCAAAGAGAGGTTGGGGCACATCTGGTTTTTGTCGTCTCTCGGACGACAGGTTGATTTTACCCCGTTGCACAGAAGGCACCAAGAAAAATACCAGACGTTTTACGTCCAAAATTATCCAAAATGCACATCATATATGCGTCTAACCCGTTGTTTACATTATGGTTATGCTGACCAGCTAGTTAGATATCGGCGCCCAAAACTGGGTGCGCAAAGCGACCTGAAATTACTATGAAATGTTCGAATTCGCGACTGCAATGCGCAGTCAACGTTGAACTTTGCCGCGTTCTGCAGTGCGCTCGCGAAGGAGCCCCTCGCAGCAGAAAAAAGTGAAACCCCCGCGGGGCAATCACGGGGGTTTCTCGCTTCACCTCTCCCGGGCAAAGAGAGGTTAGACAGTTTTGTCGTCACTCGGACGACAAATTAATCTTACCTCGTGATACCGAATGCGCCAAGAAAAATACCGGACATTTTACATCCAAAACTACCCAAATTGCACAACTAAACTTTTCACAACTCATTGTTAAATAAATAGTTGTATTGACTGCCTAGTTAGATAGATAGACCCGGATCACGGCCAAATCTGATGGCCCAATTCCCGCAATTCGTGACGCTTGTGCGAGATTTAATGGTCGTATCCTTGCTAGTTTTTCGCGTGCCTCATGCCTTAAAGCATTAATATTTACATAATTTAAGTCACTTGGTAATTTCACCGTTTCCAAGTGCTTGAGTCGCTCAATCTCGGCGTCCTCCAGCTCGATGTAACCCGCGTAACGCGCATCGACCTCCAAAGTGCCTGCGGTCTCAACATCCAGCGTCGAAACTTCAGGCGCGGCAGCCTTGGCTTGCTCCCACGTGAAGTCCGGCGAGCGCAGCCGATCCCACAGCGCCTTGCCCCCCACCCGCGTGCTTTGCAGCGCCGCACGGGCGCTCTCGTAGGCCGCCGTCTTGGCGTCAAAGCGCTTGCGGCGGGCCGCGTCAAGGCAGCCAATTTTGATGCCCAGAGGCGTGAGGCGCCGGTCTGCGTTATCCGTGCGCAGTCGCAGGCGATATTCCGCGAGGCTGGTGAACATGCGGTAGGGCTCGTCGGTGCCGCGCGTGGTCAGGTCATCGATCAGCACTCCGATGTAGGCCTGATCGCGGCCCAGCACCACGGGTTCGCGGCCGGCAAGGCTGAGCGCCGCATTTATACCCGCCATCAACCCCTGCGCGGCGGCTTCCTCATATCCGGTGGTCCCGTTGATCTGCCCCGCGAGATAAAGCCCGGGCAATAGTTTGGTTTCCATCGTGGGGTAAATCTGCGTCGGTGGAACGAAATCATATTCGACCGCGTAGCCGTAACGCACGATGCGCGCTTTTTCGAGCCCCGGGATGCTCGCGACAATCGCGTCCTGCACGTCGCGGGGCAGGCTGGTCGAAATTCCGTTGGGATAAATCTCGTGCGTCGTCAAACCCTCGGGCTCGAGGAAGATGTGGTGGCTGTCTTTGTCGGCGAAGCGTTTGATCTTGTCCTCGATGCTCGGGCAATAACGCGGCCCGCGGCCCTGGATTTGCCCGCTGTAGAGCGGCGAGCGATGCAGGTTTTGCCGAATGATTTCGTGCGTCGCCGCTGTCGTGCGCGTGATGTAGCAGGGCATCTGGCGTTGTTTCACGCCCGCACTCAGGTACGAAAACATGCGTGGCGGGTCGTCGCCCGGCTGTTGTTGCGTTTGGCTGAAATCAATGGTCTCGCCGTCGAGCCGCGGCGGCGTGCCGGTCTTGAGGCGCCCCATGCGGAAGCCCAGAGCGCGAAGTTGTTCGCTTAGCCCGTGGCTGGCTTTTTCGCCCACGCGCCCGCCGACGGTTTTCTCCTCACCGCAATGCATCAGCCCGCCGAGGAAGGTGCCGGTGGTGAGGATTACTTTGCGCGCGCCGATCTCGCGGCCATCGGCGAGTTTGATGCCGGTTAGGCAGGGGTTAGGGGTCAGGGATTGGGGATTAGAAACATCTGATCCCTGATCCCTGCTCCCTGACACCTTCAACTGTACGGCTTCTCCTTCAACCACCGTGATGCCGTCCGTCGCCTCGATCATCTCCCGCGCCGCCCGCGCGTACTCGGCTTTGTCGGCCTGCGCGCGGGGCGAAATCACCGCCGCGCCTTTGCTGGTGTTGAGCATGCGGAACTGGATGCCCGCGTGGTCGATCAGGCGGCCCATCGCGCCGCCAAGCGCGTCGATCTCGCGCACGATCTGGCCCTTGGCGACGCCGCCAATGGCCGGGTTGCAGGACATGCGCCCGATACCAGCACGCTCGAAGGTCACCAGGGCAACTTTGGCGCCAAGGCGCGCCGCCGCCAGCGCGGCCTCGATGCCCGCGTGCCCGCCCCCCACCACAATGACGTCAAAGCTGTTCATGTGTTGTGGCCATCCTGGCCGCAGGTGTGGCGGGCCTCTGGCCCGCAAAGTCTTGCCGCCAGAGGCGGCAAGACCGCGGGCGAGGCGCCCACACCACGGGGGATTGTAGCCGCGAGGGCTTGACCGTACACTCCCCGCGCCGTGAGGCAGGCCTCCGGCCTGCCTGGCAGGCTGGAAGCCTGCCCCACGAAAAACACATGAACCTCGCCCTGATCCAGTTCCTGAAGAAGCAAAGCGAATTCACCCCGGTTGCCGAGGTCGAGGCCGCGCTGCTTCCGCCGCCCGACAAGAAGTCCAAGTACAAGGCGCCCAAGCCGAAAACCGGCAAGATCGCCGCCAAGGCCGCACAGGCCAATGACGCCCTGTTCCGCGACGTCGAGGAACTCATCGAGGCCGGCTACAACATCGAATTCCACCCTTACCTCGGCGTGCGGCTGATCGACATCCCCGACCGTCTGCTCGATCACGAAATTCTCGACGATCTGAACACCAAGGCGATCGGCAGGAAACTCTACATCTATGACAGCGTGGCCTCGACAAATGAAACCGCGTGGAAGCTGATTACATCGAAGCCCGACCTCAAAGACGGCGCCGTCGTGCTGGCTGAGGCGCAGACCGAAGGCCGCGGCCGCATGGGCAACGAGTGGCATAGCGCCGAAGGCGCGGGCCTGTGGATGAGCGTGATCTGCAAGGTCGCCGTGCCGCCCGATAAGCTGCCGTTTTTGACCGCCATGGCGTCGCTGGCGCTGGCCAACATGCTGCAGCAATTCATCCACCTGCCCAGCGAAATCAAGTGGCCCAACGACATCACCATCCGCGGGCGCAAAGCCGCGGGCGTGCTGGTGGAGGCGCGCAGCAACGTGCCCGACACGTTTGTGATGGGCATCGGGCTGAACGTCAACCAGACCACGAGTGATTTCCCTGAGAACCTGCGCAACATCGCCACCAGCCTGCGCATGGAGCGCCCGGGCAACTCGCCGCTTAACCGCGTGCGCGTGCTGCGCCCGCTGCTGTTTTACCTCGACAGCGTTTACCAGCTCGTGCACAAGAAAAAGTTCGACAAAATCGCGCGCGCCTGGGGCGAGTTCGTGCAGATGGGCGGCAAACACGTGCGCCTGAAGCACAACGACGCCGAATTCACCGGCATCGTCAAGGAACTCGACCCGGCCAAGGGCATCACGCTCAAGCTTGATGAAGATGGAACCGAGAAACTCTTCAGCGCCGAAAGCGTCGGCAACGTCCGCGAAGTGCCCGCCGAGCCCAAACCGTCGTAGACTGCCGCCCATGGCAAGCGACCACAAACCCAACCACCCGTTTTACGCCAGCCCGCCCGACTACGACCTGGTCGCGCGCGGCGTTCCCGGCGACGTTGAGTACTTCAGCAAGCTCGCCGGGAAAGCCGGCGACGTGCTCGAACTCGCCTGCGGCACGGGCCGCGTGACGATCCCGATGTTGCAGGCCGGCGCGCGCGTCACGGGCCTCGACCTTGAGGCCGTGATGCTCGACAGCGCACGCCACCGCGCCGAAAAACTTCCCGAGGCGCAGCGCAAGAAACTCACGCTCGTGCAGGGCGACATGCGCGGCTTTGAGCTTGGCCGCAAGTTCCCGCTGATCGTGGTCCCCTACCGCGCGTTCCAGCACCTGCTGACGGTCACCGACCAGCGCGCCTGCCTTGCCGCCTGCCGCAAACACCTGACGCCCAGGGGGCGGCTGGTGATCGACATCTTCGACCCGAACCTGCGCATGATTGCGGCGGCGATGCAGCCGGGCCTGAGCTCGCCAATGCTGCGGCTGTCGGAAAACATCGACCCCGGCACAGGCGAAAAAGTCGTGCTGTACGTGTCGCGCACGCCGGGGCCGGAAAACCAGCTTGTCTACGAACAATGGGTTTTCGAGCGCTTTGCGCGCGACGGCCGCTCGCTGGCGCGCCACAGCCGCGATTTGTACCTGCGCTACTCGTTTCGCTACGAGATGGAGCACCTGTTCGAGCTTTGCGGCTACGAAATCGTCTCGCTCGAGGGTGATTTCACCGGCGGGCCGTTCAAACACGGCGGCGAACAGCTCTGGACGGTGAAGGCAGCCCCGGCCGGCAGGCCGGGGGCATAATCAGAGACGAACGTCGATTCAACTTCCTCCGCCCTTGCGGGCGGGGCTGAGTGCTGCCATCCGATAACCGAATTGCTAATGTGCCCGAACTTTTGACCTCAAAAAAAGACAAAGGAGACCCACAATGCCGACTCGCAACGCTACCGCCGAATGGAAGGGCACCCTCAAGGAAGGCAAAGGCACCATGAAGCTTGGTTCCGGCGCTTTTGAGGGCCAGTACAACTTCAGCACCCGCTTTGAAGAAGGCAAAGGCACCAATCCCGAAGAGTTGATCGCCGCCGCGCACGCCGGTTGTTTCTCGATGGCGCTGTCGAACATCCTCGGCCAAGCCAACCTGAAGCCGGAATACATCCGTACCAAGGCCGATGTCGTGATCGAAAAGGTCAACGACAAGCCCACGATCACCAAGATCAACCTCGAGTGCGAGGGCAAAGTCCCTGGCGCCGACGCCAAGACCTTCGAGGCCAAGGCCAACGACGCCAAGACCGGCTGCATCGTCTCGCGCCTGTTGTCGGCTGCGCAGATCAATTTAACCACGAAGTTTGTGAGTTAGTCCGGCGGATTCCTATGTTGTAGGGGCTCGCCGCGGCGAGCCCCTGCCGTTTTCCTGGAGGATCCATGACCGCCAAGCACGCTTTGATCGCCGTCGTCTCTTTGCTTCTTATCGCGACCACGGCAATCGCCGATGACAAACCGAAGGGGCCGAGTTACAGCCTGCCGGAGAAAGCGACCTTTACGGCGCGCGACGTCAAGGTCACACGCAAGGGCGACGGCTCGCAAACCGCCCTCAAGGAAGGCGAAACCGACGCCGACCGGGCCAAGGCCGAGTCTGACTTCGAAATCGCCGCGACTCTCAACGTTCCGAAGGAAGATGCCCACGGCAAAGGCCCCTACCCGGCCGTATTCTTCGTCTCCGGCTCCGGCATGCAGGACCGCAACGGATTTGCGGCCGGCATGGACCTCGGCACCTGGGAACTCCTCGATGCCATTGCCAACGCCGGTTTTGTCGTGCTGCGCGCCGATGACCGCACAACCGGCGGCACGCCACTGGGCTTCAAGGGCATTGACCCGCTGCAGCTTGGTTACAAGGCGCTGGTGGGCGACGCGCGCTCGTGCGTAAATTTTCTGCGCACACAACCCGAAGTGGACGCCAAGCGCATCTTCCTGATCGGCCACAGCGAAGGCGGTTTAACGGCCCCCCTGCTTGCCGCCGAAAAGGATCTCGCGATCGCGGGCGTGATCTGCCTGGCCGGGCCCGGTCGCAATATGCGCAACGTGATCCGCGACCAGGTTGAGGCCGAGTGCGCCAAGATGGACGAACTCACCCGCGGAATGACGTTGGCCATGCAGGACGAACTGACCGAGGCGATCAAGGCCAACCGCGACCCCGACTTCAACAAGGTGCCCAAAAGCGTATGGAACCGGGCGGACGTGGTGGCCGGGCGCAAGTGGATGCGCGAGCACTTCAACATCGACGTCGAAGCCTGCCACAAGTCGCTGACTTGTCCCGTGCTCGTCGCCAACGGCGCGGCGGACTGCCAGGTCAACCCGGAAAAGGATGCGCGCAAGCTTGCGGCCAACCTGGTCGCCGGCAAGTGCGGCGACGTCACCCTGCGCATCTACGACGATCTCGACCACCTGTTCAAGCCGTGCGGCGGCAGGCCCTCGAACATCAAGATGTACTATGAAAAGCGCAGCGTAAACGCGGGGTTCCTGCAGGACGTCGTGCGCTGGCTGGAGCAGCATGCCTGAGAAAGCACCAACCCCGGCGATCATCAAATCGCCGCGGCTGGAACTAGTTCCGTTCACGCTGCCCCTGCTGCTCGCTGCACAGGAAGGCCGCCTTGAGACCGTCGAGAAGACGCTGCGCGTGACCGTCCCGGACGGCTGGCCGCACAAGGACGTGCTGCAGTACCAGTTGCCGGAGCAGATCAGGCGGCTGAAGGCTAATGCCGACGAGTTGACATGGCTTGGCCGCCTGATGATCCAGCGCGACGAGGGCGTGTTGGTCGGCGGCATCAACGTCAAAGGCCCGCCGGGCCAGGACGGCGCTTGTGAAATCGGCTACCAGGTCGAGCCTGCGTTTCGCGGCCAGGGCTACGCGACGGAGGCCGCGCACGCGCTGGTCGACTGGCTGTTTCAACAGCGCGGCGTCAAACGCGTGCGCGCAAAGTGCAAGCCCGACAACGAGCCGAGCCTGCGGATTTTGCACGGCCTGGGTATGCACAAAATCGGTGCGGAACTCACCGAACGCCTCGGCGAAATGCACGTCTACGAGACGAAGCTGGAGGACTTCCTCCCGCCTGACGATTCGTGATTTTCATCCACGAGTGGACACGAATTCTCACGAATGATTTGTCCTGTCTTGCTGGTTTGCGGACCTTGTCTTCCGTGGACAATTGCGGTTGCTGTTATTCGTGTCTATTCGCGTGGATTCGTGGCTAAATGCCGCCCATGACGTTTCCGTACAAAACCGCGGTAATTACCGGCGCCAGCGCAGGCATTGGACGCGAGATGGCAATAGAACTCGCGCGCAAGGGCTGCGCGGTCGGGTTGCTCGCGCGCCGCGAAGATGAACTCACCAAGACCGCCGAGATGGTCCGCGCCGCGGGCGGCAAGGCCGTCACCGCCGTCTGCGACGTCGCCAAACGCGAGAGTATCTTGCTGGCGATGGCGCTGGTGCGCACGGAAATCGGCGCGCCGGAACTCGTGATCGCCAACGCCGGCATCGCGATGGAAAAGCGCCCGCTGAACTTCGACGCCGCCATGGAAGAACGCCTGATGCAGGTGAATTTCATGGGCGTGGTCGACACGATTTACGCTGCACTGCCCGACATGGTCGCACGCAAAAGCGGCCACGTCGTCGCGATCTCGAGCCTCGCGTCCTTCCAGGGCCTGCCCGCCAACGGCGCTTATTGCGCCAGCAAGGCCGCGCTCAACGTGCACATGGAGGCGTTGCGCCTGGAAATGCGCCCGCTGGGCATTGCGGTGACCACGATATGCCCGGGTTTCATTTACACGGACCTGATTAAGAACAACAAGCACCCCATGCCCTTCATCATGAGCGCGGAAAAAGCGGCGCGGAAGATCATCCGGGCTATTGCGCGCAAGCGCCGCACGTTCAAATTCCCGTGGCCGATCAGTTTGGCCGTCGCGCTGGGACATTTCACCCCGCGCTGGCTGTATGACCGCCTGCTGACGCGGATTTACGGCGGGAAAAAGTAATTGCGGCTGGGCCCTCCGTGGCCCAGCACGAATCAACGTTGTCAATCTTGGCCGGACCGGGGCACGGAGGCACCCGCCACCTCAAACACAAAGACAGGCGCGAGAATGCGCCTGTCTTTCTGTTGCGTGATCGAAACGGGGGATTTCGTCACGCGAAATTACGCAGCCCTGTTGAGGCGCTGCAGCTTGTCCGGCGCCACCCAGTAACCCATGACCGGGCCGTCGTCGTCATTGCTTTGGACGTAAAGGCAATCGGGGCCGAGGTCCGGGCAGTGCTCCACCAGCACACACACGCTGCCGTGCTCGACATCAAGCACGCGGTCGCCCAGGTGCAGCCGCGCGCCGTTGGCGTCCTTGACCTGGTCCTTCAGCATCATTCTCGTCATTACTTTCATAGAAACACCCTCCGAGAGAGGGACATCCCTCTCCGGCTCGCGTTTGCGGCCGTCTGTTCGGGGTTGGCGGTTTACTTCTTCCGCCGGGGGCACGTCGCACCGTTGCTGCGTCCCACCATATTATCTAACGAACAAGTCGGTCTCAGGTTTCGCTAAAAACCGCGTGAATCCTCGATTTACGTGTCCGTTACGTTGATAATTCTCAAAGCATTCCCCGGAATTTCAGTCAGCCCCGATCGCAAGGCCCGGGGGTCAAGATTAATCCCCCGCTATTACAGGCGGGGCTGTGCCGCTATCGCCCGCGTGTCCCCCACACTATCCTTACGCCCCATGAAGGCTTCCCGTTACCGTGAATTTCAGTCGGTCAGCCCGGCACCCGGCGTGCGCCTTTGTGCGCTTTCGTCCGACCGCTACAAAACCGCGCGCGCACGCATTTTCCTGCTGGAGCCGCTCCGCGCCAAAAACGCCACCCAGAACGCCGTGCTCTCGATGTGCCTGCGCGCGGCGAGCGAAAATCACCCCTCACGCCGTGAAATTGCCCGCGCCGGCGAAGAACTCTACGGCGCGTCCGTCACCACCGGCGTCACGCGTTTTGCCGACATCCACGCGCTTGCGGCGACAGCCGAATTCCCCGCCGAGCGCTTTTTGCCCGAGGGCTCGCGCGAACTTCAGCGCGTGCTCGAACTCTGCGTCGAAATCCTCACGCGCCCGGCGCTTGAGGGCAAAGGCCTGCTGCCGCATGTCGTCACGCAGGAGAAATACCAGCTCGAAAACGACCTCAAGGCCATCAAGGACGACAAGCCCACCTTTGCTTCGATTGAAGCCCAGAAAGTGATCTACGCGGGCACGCCCGCAGCGGTCTTCGAGGGCGGCCGCATCGAGGACCTCGCCGCCGTCACGCCCGCGTCGCTGCTTGCGCGCCACCGCGCGCTGCTGGCCGACGCGCAGGTAATGGCGTTCGTGACAGGTCCTGTGCCGCCCAAGGCCGCGCTGGCGGCGCTTTCCGCCGCATTGAAGCTGCCGCGTTCAAAGCGCGGGAAACTTCCGCGCTCGAAGCTGCTGACTACCGCCGCAAAGCCCCGGCAGGCGCAGATCCACCAGAAGGTCGAGCAATCGCATATCATCATGGCCTATTCCGGCGCGCCGATTTACGGCCAGGCGGCGTTTCCCGCCATGCAATTCGCCGACGGCATCTTCGGCGGCTTCAGCTTCGGGCGTTTGTTCAAAATCGTGCGCGAACAGCACGGGCTGGCTTATGCCATCCACAGCGAACTTCACCGCGCGCGCGGCGCCGACGTCGTCCATGCCGCCGTCGACCCGGCCAAGGCAGACACAGCGCTCAAGCTGATTCGAAGCGAATTCGCGCGCCTTGTCAAAGACGGGCCGACCGACGAGGAATTCGACGCCTGCCGCGAGAGCCTGGTCGAAAGCCGCAAGTCGGCCGCCGATTCGATGGGCGCGCGCGTGACCGACTGCGTCTTCCAGGCCACGCTGGGTTTCCTGCGCACCCCGGAACAGGAAATTGCCGCGATCAAAAAGGTCAAACCCCCGCAGGTGCGCGCGGTGCTGAAGAAGCTGAGGCCGCACACGGAGTTCCAGTTAGCCCCGTAGCTCTTCGAGCCCCAGCGCGTTGCCTTCGCTGTCCCAGAAGCTGACAAAGCGCGGGCTGCCGCCTTCGCTACGGGGCTCGCCGGTCTTGACGCCCTTCTTCTTCAATTCAGCCAGCGCCTTGTCGAAGTTCCTGCTCGCGAAGTAAGGCAGCGGGCCAAAGCCGACGTCTTTGCTGTTGGCTTCCGTCGGGTGCAGGTCGAGGCGGCACTTCATGCCGTCGTGGCGCAGGCTGGCAAAATGCTCCGACGCGAAATTCTCGACAAAGCCGAGCTTCGACTTGTACCAGTCCAGGGCGCGCTTGATGTCCTTGACGTACATCATCACGTGCGAAAAACGGTCGAACATGGTTGTCTCCAGTCGCGATAACAGTCGATCCATCGGCGCACGGTAGCGCACTTCGTGGGTTTTGCATCCCCAACGCACTTCACTTTTTTCTGATCCGTCGGGCGCAAAACCCGCGGTCTCATAGAACTTTCGCGTCCGGGCATTGTTGGAAAGCACCCACAAAATCACCTCGCGCGAGGGTAACGCCGCAAGATACGAGATGCCGATGCGCATCATTTCACGGCCGACACCCGCGCCCCAAAATTCCTTGAGAAGATAAATGCCGAAGATTTCGCCCGTTGTTGCGGCGTCGGTGTCCTTGTCGCGGCTGGGACCCGCGCTGACGAAACCCGTGATTCGGTCGCCCGCCAAACTGACCCAGTTTCGCCGGCTGTCAGGCTTGGCGCCAAGATTCTTTTTCCAGCGGTCAACTCGCTCCTCAACGGACAGCGCCTCCAGCAGCGCCTGCGGCAGCAGGCCCGCGTAGGCCTCGCGCCAGCTTTGCACGTGCATAGCGCCAATACCGGGGGCGTCTTCAACGGTGGCCAGGCGGATGGACAATGGATGGTTCATGGCGGGCGACAAGGTTATCATGGAAAAATCAGCCGGGCGCGGGGCACGATGGGAGATTCCCATGCCTCGCCTGCGCATAGCCGCCATCCTGACAATCGTTGCCTTGACCGCTGCCGCATGCATGACGCCCGCGTCGCGCAAGGACGTGGACCCGGACCTCCCGACGGTCAAACTGACGGAAGCGTTTCCCGCGCTTAAATTCGAGAACCCGGTGTTTCTCACCCACGACGGCGCCAATCCGCGCTACCTGTACGTCGTTGAGCAGGCCGGGCGCATCCTGCGCTTCGAAAATCGCAAGGACGCCGCAACCACCACGACCTTCCTCGACATCCGCGGCAAAGTGCTGACCGGCGTCTCGGGCGGCGACCGCGAAGAGGGCCTGCTAGGCCTTGCCTTCCACCCCAATTTCGCCGCTAACGGCCAGTTCTTCGTTAACTACAACGCCGGCGATGTCAAAAACCGCCGCAGCGTGCTCGCGCGTTACACGGTGCGCAAAGACGGCGACGTCGCCGACCCGGAATCTGCGGCGACGTTGCTCGACTTCGGCAAACCACACGGGAACCACAACGGCTGCACGCTGCTGTTTGGCGGCGACGGCATGCTCTACGCCGGTTACGGCGACGGCGGCGGCAGCGGCGACCCGCACAACAACGGCCAGGACCTCAGCAACCTGCACGGAAAAATCATCCGCATTGACGTAAACAAACCCGCAGACGACAAACTTTACGGCATTCCCGCGGACAACCCGTTCGTCGGCCGCAAGGGCGCGCGCGGCGAGATTTTCGCCTACGGCCTGCGCAACCCCTATCGCATGAGCATGGACGGCGAAAACCTGTGGGTCGGCGACGTCGGCAACTTCGGCTGGGAGTCGATCCACCTCGTCAAGAGCGGCGGCAACTACGGCTGGTCGCTGTTCGAGGGCTCGCACGAGTACAAAAAAGGCACGCCCGTCGACCCCGTCACGCCGCCCGTTGTCGAATACGGCCACGAGATGTGGCGCGGGTGCGTGATCGGCGGTTACGTTTACCGCGGCGAACGTTACCCGGCGCTGCGCGGCATTTACCTGTACGCCGATTTCGTGCTGGGCCGCCTGTGGGGCCTTGAGTACGCCAACGGCCGCACGGTCAACAAGGGTGAAATGCTGGCATCGCCGCAAGCGGGCATTTCGAGCTTCGGCGTCGACGCGCAGGGTGAAGTCTACGTCTGCAACATGGACGGCAAGATTTTCCGTGTCGAGATGGATACTCGCGCGGTCGCAAACATCGCCGGCGGAAATTAGTGAGTGGCATCGACCTCCAGGTCGATGTGCTTTTCCTAGAAAAAGGCTTACACGGATGGACAGGATTTACAGGATGTAAAAAGCAGTTTCAATCTGCCCATCCTGTACATCCGTGATAAGGGGCGGCCACCCCTATCCGCGATTGCCGTTGTTGTTCCCCGCGCCTCTGCGTGAAACTACTTCTTGGTTTTTTCGACCGCGGCCGAGAGAGTTTCGCCGTTGCCGTTCTTTTCCATCGAGCCCAGGTAACTCGGCAGTTTAATTCCGGCCTGCTCGGCCAGTTCATGCACCTGCGGCAAAGCGCCGATCAGGCTGGAAAGAAAGCCCGCGGTCCCGCCCTTGCCGTTTCCGTTGCTGCCGCCGCTGTCCCACACCGTGACCTTGTCGATCTTCAGGTTCTGCACGGCCTTGACCTGTTCGGCGACGATCTCGGGCATCTTTTCGATCATCAGCAGCGTCGGCGCGATATCCGGCCGGTCGGAGCAAGCCGCAATCAGGTCGCGGTAACCCGCGGCCTTGGCCTCGAGCACGCGCTTGATACCTTCGGCCTCGGCGTTGTAGCGCGCCAAAATGGCGTCAGCCTGGCCCTGCGCTTCGAGGCGCGTCTTTTCAGCGGTCGCACCGGCCTGGATTTCGATCTGGCGCTTGGCGATTTCTTCGTGGACGACGATTTCCTTTTCCAGCTTCGCGCTTTCGAGAGCGCGCTCGCGTTCGAAAATCGTGCGCGTCGCGTCGGCGCGGGCGACCTCTGACCGCTTCCGGCTTTCGGCTTCGGCCTCGGCCAGCATTGCGTTCTGCTGCGCGATGCGCGCCTTGGCGGTGTTTTCGCCCTCGACGGCCTGCGCCTCGAACTCGGACACCTTGATGCGGCGGATGCGGTCGGCTTCCTTCTTGCCGGCTTCCGCCTGCGCGCGCTCCGCGGCGACTTTCACTTCCTGTTCACGCGTCGCGGTCGCTTCGGCGCTGACCGATTCAGCCTCCAGCTTGGCCATCGCCATGCGCTGGTCGCGGTCGGCCTTCTTCTTGCCTTCGTTGGCAATGGCCTGTTCGGCGGCCACGGCCACGATGCGCTCGCGGTTTTCCTTCGCCTCGCCGGAAGCGCCCTTCTTTTCTTCCTGCGCGACTTCGATCTTTGCGGCGTTGATGGCTTCGGCCGCGGCGCGTTTGCCGATGGCGTCGATGTAGCCCGACTCGTCGGTGATGTCGCGGATGTTTACGTTGATGACCTCAAGGCCGATCTTGTGAAGTTCGACGCCCACATTTTCGTGCACGAGGTTCAGGAACTTTTCGCGGTCCTGGTTGATTTCTTCAATCGCCAGCGTCGCGACCACAAGACGCAACTGGCCGACGATGATTTCCATCGCCTGGTTCTGGATCTGGCGGTCGTCCAGGCCCAGCAGACGCTCGGCTGCGGCATGCATGAGTTCAGGCCGCACGCCAATGGCGATGGTGAAGCTGCAGGGCACGTTGACGCGGATGTTCTTTTTCGTCAGCGCGCCACGCAGGTCGATGTCGATGGGCATCGGGTCGAGGCTGAGGTAGCTGAAATCCTGCAAGAGCGGCCAGATGAAGGCCGCACCGCCGTGGATGGTCTTGGCCGCGCCGCCGACGCCCTTACCGAACACGACGAGGATTTTGTTGGACGGGCAGCGTTTGTAACGCTGGGCCATGATGACCACGAGAAACACCAGGATGAGCACGAAGATGACCGCGATGGCCACCAGTGCGCCCATGCCGCCGTCGCCGCCCTGCGCCAGAAGTACGTTGCCTAAGAACATGATTGGCCCCTTTTGAACTGGTTTGACGGTCTACAGTCCACGGTTGACAGTAAAGTCCGTTTTGTTGTTACCGTTGACCGTCAACCGTTGACCGTAAACCTTCCGTTACTGCGTCTCACACACCCTCAAAGTTTTTTCATCGACGCGCGCCATCACCACCACTGGCTTAAAACTGTCGATCGCCGGGCCGTCGCTGACCGCGTCAAAGATACGCTGGCGGTCGCCGATATTGAGCTGCACCTGGCCGTGGCCCTGGCCGGCCTCGGGGATACGCAGGTAACAGGTGCCGCGCAGGCCCTCGGCCTTGAAGTCGCGCACCGTGTAGTCGGCCTCGAGCTTGCGCATCGAGAACATCGCGTACGAAACGCCCACGCCCGAGACAAACCCGACCGCCGCACCGATGGCGATGCTGGGCATGTGCCCCAGCTTGAAGAAATCGATGCACGCCAGGGCGACCCAGCTTCCCAGCATCAGCGTCACCAGGATTGTCTGGATCGAGAACATCTTGAACTGCGCGGCCTCGGACACGTCGTGGGCCGTGACGGCGTGGCCCACGTCGCCGGCGTGGACAGCGTCAAAGCCGCTGCCCGCGTCGTGGTCAAAGCCCAGCAGCATCAGGCCAAGGCGGATGACGAACAGGGCCGTGAAGATGCCGGCGATGATGTAGAGTGCGGTTACCAGAGGTTCCATGGCACATTCCTCCCTGCCGCCAAAGCTACCGCGCGCGACGACACCCGCCGACTCCAATGCAAGGCCGGTTTTATAACTGGTGTTACAGGCATAGGGATAGGGCCAGTGCCGGAAAAACGCAGCAGGCTCGAGCCGGAAGACCGGAGCCTAAAATCCCTGGCTGCTTTGCAAGGCCTTCACAACCCGCCCGATCGCCAGCATGTACGCCGCCGTGCGCCAGTTGACCTTGTGCTCGGCGGCCTCGCGCTGCACTTCATCGAGCGCGCGGCGCATGATCTCGCGCAGGCGGGTGTTGACCTCGGTTTCCGTCCAGTACAGGCGCTGGCGGTTTTGCACCCATTCGAAGTAGCTCACCGTGACGCCGCCGGCGTTGGCCAGCACGTCGGGAATGACAGTCACGCCGTGCTTTGCGAAATAGGCGTCGGCCTCCGGCGTCAGGGGCCCGTTGGCGGCCTCGGCAATCAGCCGCGCCTTGATTTTCGAGACGTTGTCGCCGGTGATCGCGTTTTCCAGTGCGGCGGGGACCAGCAGGTCGACCTCGAGCTCCAGCAGTTTGTCCTTGGGCAGCTTCTTGCCCGGGATTCCCTCGACCACGCCGGTCTTGACCTTGTGCTCGATGGCCGCGCCGACGCTGATACCTTTGGCGTTGTAGACCGCCGAGCCTGAATCCGAAACCGCAACGACGTTTGCGCCCATGCCCGAAAGAATGCGCGCCGCATACTGGCCCGCGTTGCCAAAACCCTGGACGGCGACGGTGATGCCCTTGACGCTGCCGACAGTGTTTTCGAAGTAGCGTTCAACGCAAAACGCCAGGCCGCGGCCGGTGGCCGAACCGCGGCCGAGCGAGCCGCCGTATTCGACGGGCTTGCCGGTGATCACGGCGGGCTCGGGATGGCCGACGACGTTGGCGTATTCGTTGGCGATCCAGGCCATTTCCTCGTTGCCGGTGTTGACGTCCGGCGCGGGAATGTCGAGGTCCGGGCCGATAATCGGCGCAAGCCGGCGCGCGTAGCTGCGCGTCAGGCGCTCTTTTTCGGCGTCGCTCAGCGCCTTGTAGTCGACGATCAAGCCGCCCTTGGCGCCGCCGTAGGGGATATTGACCACGGCGCACTTCCAGGTCATCCACATCGACAGGGCCTTGACCTCGTCGATGGTTACGTCGGGGTGAAAGCGCAAGCCGCCCTTGGCGGGGCCGCGCGCAAAACTGTGCTGGGCACGGATGCCCGTGATGACGCGGGTGTCGCCCTTGTCGGATACAAAGGGCACGGTGAAGACGTGCAGCGCCTCGGGCTCGGACAAGAAGGCCTTGATGGCGGGCGAAAGTTTCAAGCGGTCGGCGACGGCAAGAAACTGCTGTTGCGCGATCTTGAATGCATCGGGTTTTTCAGACATGGCGGGCTCGATCGGGATTAAACTCGGTGCGCGTAAACGGCCACGGCGCCTTCGCGGCCGCAACTGACCAGCATGCGGCCATCGGGTGCGAAGCAGACGCCGCTGACGCCCTTGTGATGGTCGCTGAAAGTCGCCTGCTCTTCCCAGTCGGAAAGGCGGCGCAGCACGACGATGCGGTCCTCGCCGGCGCTGGCGACGAGCTTGCCGTCGGGGCTAAACGCAATCGACCAGATCAAACTCGAGTGGTCGCGGACTTTCAGCGTGCGGTCAAACCCGGGCACTTCGTAGACGCGAATGGTCGTGTCGTCGCTGCCCGAAAGTAAATAGCGGCCCTCGGGGCTGAAGCTCAGGCTGGTGACCGTGCCGCGGTGCCCCTTGAGCTCGACCAGCACTTCCGACGAAATCAGGTCCCACACCACGATGCTCTGGTTCAAGCTGCCGCTGGCCAGCAGCAATCCGTCGGGCGAAAACGACAGCGCCGCGATGCCGCCGCCGTGAACTTCGCTGACGGGCTCGAGGCTGTGGGCGTCCCAAAGCACGGCGGTCTGGTCGGCGCCTGAACTCGCCAGGAAATTGCCGTCGGGGCTGAACTGCACGGCGATCACGGGCTTCTCGTGGCCCTCGATCACGCCGACCTCGCGCCAGTTGCGGGTATCCCACAGGCGCACGGTGCTGTCGCCGCTGCCGGTCGCGAGCAACTTGCCGTTGGGGCTGTAGTGCAGGGATTTCACCCAGGATTTGTGTCCCTTGAGCTGCGTCAGGGGTTTTAAGCGGCGCGCATCCCACACCTTGACCGTGCCGTCGTCGCCCGCGCTCGCAAACGTTTTGCCGTCGGGCGAAAACGCGACGGCGTGCAGGCGCCCCTGTTTGGCGTCCATCAGCTTCACGCGCAACCAGCGGCGTCTCTTGTCGTCATCGACGGTTTCGGCGGCCAGCGCCGCGCCCATCGGCGGCACTTGCGGCTCGGCGGGCGCGCCGGCGCCGGCGTTCAGCGCCGCGCGCATCTCGGCGGCGTTGGCATAGCGCGCATCGGCGCGGTACTTCAGGCCGCGCTGGATGAAGCCGTCGACCCACGAGGGAAGCTCGGGCCGCAGCACACTCGGCGGGTCGTAACTGCCGACGGGCAGCAGGCCCGTGAGAAGCTCGTAGAAAATCACGGCGCAGGCGTAAAGGTCGGCGCGGGCATCGACGTTGGCAGCGTCGCGGGCCTGCTCAGGCGCCATGTAGCCCGTGGTGCCCATGGCGACGTCGGCCATGGTCGCGTTGGTCATCTCGAAGTTCTTGGCGATGCCGAAGTCGAGGATCTTGAGCTGGAAGTCCGCGCTTCCGGGCGAGCCCTTGATCATGACGTTTTCGGGCTTGAGGTCGCGGTGCACTGTCACTGCGTGCGCGGCCTCCAGCGAATCCAGCAGCTTGTGCGCAATCGCCATCGCGTCGTCGAGCGCGATGGGGCTGCCGTTCTGGTCGCTTTCGTTGATCGTCTTGCGCAGCACCGTGCCGGGGAAAAACTCCATCGCGATGTGCCAGCGCGAGCGCCACTCGAAAATATCGTGCGTCGCGATGATGCCGGGGTGGCGAATTTTGCGCGCGATGCGCCCTTCACTTTTAAATCGCTCGACCAGGTCGATGTTGCCGCTGAGTTGAGGGTTGATGACCTTGAGGCAGCAAAACTCGTCTTCGTTGTGCCTGTCGCGGCACAAAAGCACCGTGCCCATGCCGCCGCGTCCGAGTTCCTTCTCGACCAGGTAACGCTCAAGCACCAGCGTGCCCTTGTCGTACGAGACGTTCTCGGGGATTTTCGGAGCGCGTTCCGTGCGGCTGCCAATTTCAGGCTCGATGTCGCCGGTAATGGGCGCACTTGCGCCGGCCGTCAGCGGCGATCCGCAGTTCACGCAAAAGCGCGCGTTCTCGGGGTTGCCGGTCTTGCACTCAGCGCAGGCTTGCATGGCGAATACTATAGCGGCGTGGCATGCGCGAAGTAACCTATGAAATAGGGGCGAGCATCCATCATGGGCGACAGGGGAATGCCATGTTCAAGATCTGCCTGGGCCTATTGCTTGCGCTTTCACTCAGCGCCTGCCCCACGGCCAACACCACCAAGACCGACGATCACAAGGACCACACGGACCACAAGTAGCCGGCAATTTTGACCCGGGCGGGGCATGGTCTTCCCAGGAGACCCCATGCGTCCTTTGCCGCGTCAATCCACGCTTGGCATGTACGGCGCCGCGCTGGCGCTGATCCTCGCCTCCCTGGCAGGTTTTGTCTTTGCCCAGCACGAACACCACGGCCCCGCGCCCGCCGCCAACACGCCCCAACCCCAACCCGATCACGACGCCCACGCCATGGGCGAGACGTCACTGCGCCGCATCGAACCGGGCCGGACGTATTCTCCGCCGCCACCGCACATGGGCCACCAGGCCGGGAGGGTACACGCGCCCGCGGTCGCGCCGCTGGGCTACGAGATGGACGCCGGGGTCAAGGTCTTCACGCTGATCGCCCAGCCCGTGCGCTGGCACATCAACGACGGAAAACAAAGCGACGACCCGCGCGTTCCGCAGAAAAACAAAGTCGAATACGCCATGCAGCACGAAGAAGTGCGCGAGGTGATCGGCTGGGGCTACAACGGCTCGGTGCCGGGGCCGACGATCGAGGCCACGCAGGGCGACACCATCCGCGTGATCCTGAAAAACGAACTGCCCGAGCCCACCAGCATCCACTGGCACGGCATCGAACTTCCCAACGAAATGGACGGCGCCGCCGAGGTCACCGAGCCTCCCACGCCCCCCGGCGGCACGCGCACTTACCAGTTCAAGCTCCACCAGAACGGCACCTTCCTTTATCACTCGCACTTCAATGTGATGAAGCAGGAGGCGTTGGGGCTGGGCGGCATACTCGTCATCCACCCACCCGAGGAAAAACAAAAACCCGACGTAGACGTTTCGATCCTGCTGCAACAGTGGCAATTGCTGCCGGGCAACCCCAACCCCGATGTCGTCGGCATGGATTGGAACTGGTTCACCTTCAACGGGCGTGCGGCGCCCGACATCCCGCCGCTGGTCGTCAAGCAGGGCCAGCGCGTGCGCATTCGCCTGGGCAACCTGTCGATGGATTCGCACCCCATTCACCTGCACGGTTACAGCTTCAAGGTCGTGGGCACCGAAGGCGGCCCGATCCCGGAATCGGCCCAGTGGCCCGCGGCAACCGTCGACGTCCCGCCCGGCAGCACGCGCGACTTCGAGTTCGTCGCGTGGAATGCCGGCCACTGGATGATCCACTGCCACAAGGTTCACCACATGATGAACTCCCACGCGCAAATCCCTGTCGGCATGATGCCCCACGGCGGCATGGTGATGTTGCTGCACGTCGAGCCCGCCGACGAAAAAGCGCCCTGGCGTCACCCCGGCGAACCGGAAGGCAAATGACATGCGAACCCTCCTTCTTGTCCTGTTTGCGCTGGCCCTTGGCGGCTGCGTCGTTGATCCCGCGCCGCAATGGGCCGAACTGTCCGACGAAGTCAAAGGCCGCGGCGGCCCCGACCTGATGTGGGAACGCGATGCCGCCGACAAAAAGCAGATCGAGGGCATGGTGGCGCTGTTGCTGCGCGACGGCGTAACGATGGACGAAGCCGTCCGCATCGCGTTGCTCAACAACCGCCGCTTGCAGGCGCAATTCGAGGAAATCGGCATCGGCAAGGCCGACCTCGTGCAGGCCGGCATGTTGACCAACCCAAGCCTCGGCGCGCTGTTCCAGTTCGCCGAGGGCGGCGGCATTGCGGCGGAAGTCGGCGGCAGCATCCTGCCGCTCGCAGACATCTGGCGCATCCCGCTTCAAACCGCGGCTGCCGGCGCACGCATGCGCGTGGCGATTCTCCGCGTGCTGCAGGAAATTGTCGACGTCGCGCGCGACGCGAAAATCGCGTTTGTCGACGCGCTCCATGCGTTGCAGGAGCGCGCGTCACAGGCCGAGTTCGTCGACAACTTCCGCACCGCGCTCGAGCGCACCAAAGAACGCCACGAACAGGGCTACGCGACGGAACTCGAAGTCAACCTCGCCGAACTCGCGCTGCTCGAACAGGAACTTGACCTCGCACGCGCCGAGCAGGATCAGCGCCTCAAGTTTGGCGCGCTGAGCCGGCTGCTGGGCATCGAAGCCGGCAGGATCGCCGTGGTCGGCACCCTCGAACAAACGCCCGCCCCGATTCCCGACGCCGCCGCACTGGTGGCCGAAGCCCGGCAGCGTCGCGCCGATGTGATCGCAGCGGACGCAAGCGTGACCGAAGCCGAGCGCCTGCTGCGCCTCGAATGCTGGATGATTTTCAAGAACGTCGACCTCGGCGCGACCTACACCCTGGAGGACGAAACCAGCCGCATCGGCCCGCGCATCGACATCCAGCTCCCGATCTTCGACCAGAACCAGGCGCAGATCGCCAAAGCGCGTTTCAAATTACGCATGCGCGAAAAAGAGCGCGAAGAGCTTCGCCTCGCCGTCCGGCAGGAGATCGACGAGCAACTTGCGGCGCTGGAACTCAACGCGCGCCATGCGCGGCTGTACCGCGAGCGCATTGCGCCGCTGCAGGAGAAAAATCGGCGCTTTGTCGAAAGCTGGCCGATGCAGTTCAGCCCGCTGGTGCTGCTGGAAACCCAGCGCAGCATCCTTGAAAGCCGCCAACGGCAGTTGCGGGCGCTGCGCGACTACGCTTATGCGCAGGCGCGGCTCGACCACGCGCGCGGCCGCATCGACGTCGCAAGGCCCTAACCCGGGGCAGGCAATTTCCGTGAAGATTTGGTAAAGATATCGGCCTTATTCACTGTCGAACGAGGCCACATGTCCAATGTTGAATACAAGGCGCCCGGGCCCGGCGTTTGGGAGCTCGAACAGACCCACTTCGCCAAACCCACCACGCGCTACGTCTCGGAGGTCTTCGCCGACCCGCTCTGGCGTGGATTCGGCGAGGGCACCAGGCGCTACGGCCTGCTGCTCAACAGCCTCAAGATGCGCTGGGTCAACGATTTTTGCTACGGCAAGTTCATGCCCGTGGGCGCACCCGAAGGCGCCAAGGGCCTGCCGCCGAAATTCATTTTCAAGCTGATGACCTGGCTTCACCCGGAAATGCGCAGCCGCATCAAGCAGGGCACGACCACCGTGCAGAAGAAAATCTGGCGCGAGGACATGAAGCGCTGGGACGAGCATTACAAGCCCGATTCGATCGCGCGCAACAGCAAACTCCAGAACACCGAGATCGAAAAACTCTCTGACGCCGATTTCCTCGCCTACCTGAAGGAAGTCCGCGACAACGCCATCGAGATGGTCTACCGCCACCACATTTTCACCATCACCTGCTGCTACCCCACGGGCCTCTTCCTTTCCAAGGTGATGTTGTGGACCTGCCTGCCATCAGGAGAAATCCTCGGCGTGCTCAAGGGTGCGGCGCCGATATCGCGCGGCCTGGCGACGCGCGAACTTGAAGCTATCTGGGCGGCGCTGCCGGCCTCGGGCCTCGATCTCAATGTGCTGCGTGCGAAGTCCGCCGATCAAGTGCTCAACGAACTAAAATCGCGCAACGACAACCTCGGAAAGGCGGCGCGCGAGTACCTCGACCTCGTCAGCTATCGCCTGGTCTCGGGCTACGACGTGAGCGAAAAGTACGCGCTCGAAATGCCGGAGATGCTTGCGGCCACCATCCTTGGCGGCAAACCGGACGTCACCGACCGCGAAGCCGATTTCAAGAAGCGCCGCGACGCCCTGCGCGCCAAAGTTCCCGCTGAGCACCACGCCGAATTCGACATGCTGCTCGAGGAGTCGCGTTTCATTCACCGCCTGCGCGACGAGCGCGGCATGTACAACGACCTGTGGGGCAGTGGTCTCGCCCGCCGCGCGATCCTCGAGGCCGGCCGCCGCTTGAAGGAAAGAGGCGTGCTGCCCGACGCTTCGCTCGCCGTCAACGCAAGCCACACCGAACTCGTGGCCATGCTCAAGGGCGAGCCAGGCCCCGATGCGGCCGAACTCAAGCGCCGCCAGGAATGGCGCGAGACCAAGACCGTCGCTGACGCGCCGGCGTACCTTGGCGGTGCGCCGAGCGGCCCGCCGCCCCTGGCGTGGCTTCCCGAAAAGGCCCGGGACAACGCGCGCGCAATCGACACAGTTATCAAGGAAATCTTCCACGTGCCTGAGCGCAAAGCCGCCGCCAAAGCCTGCGAGGGCATGGCCGTGCACCCCGGCATCTACGAGGGCATCGCGCGGCTGATCAATGGCCCGGCGGATTTTAATCGCCTACAAAAGGGCGACGTGCTGGTGACGCGCAACACCAGCCCGGCGTTCAACGTCGTGCTGCCATTGATCGGCGCGATTGTGACTGACCGCGGCGGCCAGTTGTCGCATGCGGCGATCGTCGCACGCGAATACGGCATCCCGTGCGTGGTCGGCACTTGTGAGGCGACGAAGAAAATCGTCGATGGGTCGCGTGTGCGCGTCAACGGCGACAAAGGGCTGGTAGAGTTGCTGGGGTAACGTGGCTTGGGTTTGTAACCCAAGCCGAATGACCATGGATGCTCGGCTTGGTTTGAACCCAACTTCGCTGAAGCTTCGTCGGGGAACAATCCAAGCCACGAAACACATGAAACCCTCTCCCTTAATAGACGCACACGACGAAGCCCGTTTCGGCGGCAAGGCCGGCAAGCTTGCGCGGTCGTTGCAAGCCGGCTTGCCCGTGCCGCCGGGCTTTGCGCTGGGCTGCACGCACGTTGAGGCCATCCACGGCAAACATCCTGACGCGCTGAATTTCCTGCGCCAGGCATTCATCGAACTCGCGGGGCCCTGCGCCGTGCGGTCTTCGGCCATTGGCGAAGACTCACAAAGCGCCAGCTTCGCGGGCCAGCACCTTACGCTGCTCAACGTTCGCGGGCCGGACCACGTTGCCCCCGCGGTGCTGCAGGTGCGCGAGAGCGCGCGCACCGACGCGGCGCTTGCCTATCGGCGCAAAATGGGCATGGATGAGACGCCGCAAGTCGCGGTCGTCGTGCAGCGCATGATCGAGCCCGATTGCGCGGGCGTGATGTTCACGCGCGATCCCATTCGCGGCGCCAACGAACGCGTGATCGAAGCCGCCTGGGGCCTGGGCGAGGCCGTGGTCGCCGGCCTTGTGGTGCCCGACAATTTCGTGCTGGGCCCGAGCGGCGATGTGCGCCGCATTAAGATCGGCTGCAAAGACATCGCGCTGCGCAGCAACCCCGCGGGCGGGACGATCGAGGAGGCCGTCGCGGCGGACCTGGCCGAGAAGCCATGCCTTCTTGACGCGCAACTTGCGCAGCTAAGCGACCTCGCGGCGCGCTGCGAAAAACATTTCGGCGCGGGGCTCGACCTCGAATGGGCGTTCTCCGGCGGCAAGCTGTATTTGCTTCAATGCCGCGCCATGACGCGCTAGTAAATCAGAGCCCGCTCCCGTAAGGGGCGGGGCCGATACGTGGGATTGGCATCGCGGCCCCGCCGCTAACGCGGCGGGCTCTGATATGCAAATCGCCGCGATAGGATCCGCTGTGTCTGAATCCGAAAAACCGCGTTCGTTATCCGCCCCGCTTTTGATCGGCATGATTTTCGCCGCGGCGCTCGCGCCGCTTGGCAGCACGATGATGTCCGTCGGCTTGCCCGCCATCGGCGCCGACCTCGGCCGCGACCAGGCTGAACTCACACAGTGGCTCGTCGCAAGCTACCTCATCGCCAGCATCGCCCTGCAAAGCCCCGGCGGCAAACTCGGCGATCTGATCGGTCACCGCCGGGCGCTGATCCTCGGCCTGCTGTCATACGCAGCCGGCAGCGCACTCGGCCTCGCGGTCGCTAACCTGCCCGCACTGGTCGCCGCACGTGTATTCATGGCCGCGGGCGGCGCCGCGATTGTCCCCGCGACCATGGCGCTGATGCGGACGCAAATATCCGCCGAGCGTCGCGCGCGCGCCTTTGGCTATTTCGGCGCATGCATGTCGCTGGCCGCGGCGATCGGCCCGTTGCTTGGCGGCGAACTCACGACGGCCTTTGGCTGGCGCGCGATTTTTGCCGCGAACCTGCCCGTGATCGCGCTTGCGCTTCTGCTGGTCGTGCTGACCGGCCGCCAGCTTGCGCACGCCCCCACCGGCCCCCGGCCGCGTTTTGATTTCGGCGGCAGCATTTTGCTCGGCGCGGGCCTTGCCATGGCCGTGATCGCCCTGCGCATGAACAGCGAGCAGACCCTGTGGCTCGGCATCGGCGGCGGGTTCTTGCTCGCGGCCCTGCCGTTTTGGGAACGCCGGGTGCAAGCGCCGGTGATCGACTTCCGGCTGTTTCGCTCGCGCGCTTTTTTTGCCGGCGGCGCGGTGATCGCACTCCAGAACCTCGCGATGTACCCGCTGCTTCACCAGTTGCCGATTTTCTTCAAGCAGGTGCACGCCGACCACGCGCACGAAATTGGCCGCGCGCTGCTTGCGCTGACGCTGGCGATGACGCTGCTTTCGATTGCCGGCGGACGCCTGAGCGAGAAACTCGGCGCGCGCGCGCAGGTGATGATCGGCTCGCTTCTGGCCCTGGGCGGCCTGTACTTCTTTCGCGATTTCGGCGCGCTCACGTCGCCAATGGACGCCATTGCCGGATTAATTCTCATCGGCGCGGGGCTGGGCCTTTCGTCGGCGCCCAGCAACGCGGCGGCGATGGCCGACGCGCCGCGCGAAATCGCGGGCATGGCGGGCGGCGTGCTTTCAACCATGCGTTACATCGGCGGCGTGATCGGCATTGCGGCGATGGGCAAAATACTGGTCGACGCGAAATCGATTGCCGACCACAACACCGTGGTTTACGTCTACGCGGCTGCGCTGGCGACCTCGGCTGCGCTCGCGCTGCTGCTCCCCGGTCGCAAACCAAGGGCCACACAACAGTCCTGATTGTCCCTTGCTGCCGTCGCGGCGGGCGATTAACTGTGAGTCCTCTCACGGAGCCGCCAATGCGCATTGCCCTGATCGCCGTGCTGTCGCTGCTCGCCACCGACGCCTTTGCGCAGACCCACGAGTGGGATGGCTTCATCCTAGTCAAGTCACGTGCTGAAATCGAAAAAGCCCCGCGCGGCGCAACGAAGATCCGAGCCCGCGCATTGCCCGAGGCCGATCTACCCGCGTTGACACGTTTTGCCGACCTTGAATATCTCGACCTTTGCTGCAACCAGAACCTCACTGACAAGGCATTCCTGGCGCTGCGCGCCTTGCCCGAGGACACCGCCATCGACTTCGGCGGCTGCCGCAACGTCTCGACCAGCGCGATGACCGCATTTTGCGGCTACAACCAGCGCGGCCCGCGCCGCAAGATTTTGTGGAAGCCGGCGACGCTGATCGACGGCGAGGTCAGCGCGGTCGAAAATGACGTGGTCACAATCGCGCTTGGCAGGGTCCAGCGCGTTCACGTCGGCCAGCGTTTTGAGGTTTTCGACAAGGAACCGGCATTGGGCGGATCGTTCCAGGGCGTTGTTGAAGTTAAGGAAGTCGGCGACAAAACCTCCAAAGCCGATCTGTTATATACCCTGGGCGACAAGAAACCTGCGTCTGGCGCGGTGCTGGTCAATCGCCTCTGGCGCGACGGCCGCTACCTAAATTTCTGGCTCGCCGGAAAGTTCGAGGCTGAACAGGGTTTCTTGACTCGCGCGGAAATCAGCGGCTATCTCAAGTCGAAGGGGGCGCAGCAGCAATCAGACGAGTTCGCTATCACGCCCTCGGTCGAGCTTGTCGTAATGGGCAGTGAAGTCTTCCTGGATGACGCCTATCGGTATGCCCGCAACCGGCTGTTCTTCTCCACCGTAAGCGAGTGCGGCATGCGAATGTATGTGGACGCCAACGCGCGCGTACACCGTTTTGATCCGTCCGGGGTCGCCCATGTTTCGGGCGCCAGTGAACTGGCGCGCTGTGAACCCGGCATCGACGCCCTGTCAATGGATGTTTGCGACGCGGACTGCGCCGCGGCGCTGGCGGGCTGGACCTTGTGCTCGCTGGAGATCAAGCAGCTCAAGGACGTCAGCACAAAGGCGCTGCATGCCATGCTGAATAAGACACCGCTTGAATACCTGTCGCTGGCCGGCGGGGTCGAGGCGGAGGACGACACGGATCCGTTTAAAGGTGCCGCGTTACTATACGCCCGTCGCAACCTGCTGCTGGAGGGTGCACCGGGCCAAGACGGAAAGCTCCGCGGGCCCCCGATCACGGCAGGGTTGCGCAATATGATGTACAGCAGCACCGAGGAGTACCGGGCCGAACTTGGCATCTTTTCTCTGCGGCGCAACCCCAACCTGAATGCGGAAACTGTGAAGCTGTTGCCGACCTGGCTTTACGCCGATCGCCTCGACGTCTCGGGTTGTTCCAACCTCGACGATAAGGCGGTGCGTTTGCTGCTCAGCCCCACCGTCGCCGGCGACGACCCGCGCGGGGAGTTGAACCGGCGCGCCTACCACATCGATTTGTCCGACAACCCGCAGATCACTGACGACGCGTTTGCTGAATTGAAGCCAAGCGAAGACGGCTCTCTACGCGGCTGCTGCCATTCGATCAACCTTGCGGGCTGCCTGAAACTCACCGACCTGGCGCTCAAACGCCTGGCCGACGGCGGTGTTGAGGGTGTGATCATCTCCCGAGGATCGGGCATCACGGGCAAAGGCATCGCGGCGATGACAGGCAAACTGTGGGTCAACTTCGCCGAGGACATGGGTAAGCCCTTCGTGGCAACGCCAGCCCTCGACGATGGCTCGCCGGTAGCGGAGGTCCCGGACCCGTGGATTGTGAAGGATGCCGACAGCCTCAAGGCCATGCCGCGACGCTGCAAGCGCGTGCGCGCCGAGGGCATCGAGGACTCCGTCGCCGAGAAACTGTTCTCCAACCCCGGCATCGAAGAGCTTGACCTGCGCGGTTGCGACAAGCTGACCGTTCTGCCCGAACTGATTGAAGCCTCCAACGGCCGCCTGCAACGCCTTGACCTGCGCGGCTGCAAGGGCCTGCACGTGCAACTGCCGTCGCCCAATGAACCGCGACCGCACCCGTTAGAGCACCTCATGCCGATGCACCTTGCCGTTGACGGCGCGCACCTGTTTGCGGCGCCAATCGGGCTCAGCGAGGACCAGCGCAAGGAGGCCAGGGAATTTGTCGCGCTGGCCCGCGAGGTCATCAATCTCGAAATCGAAGAAACCACACGCGAATTCAAGACCGCAGAAGAGCAAATAGAGTTCTGGGACGCTTTGAAACCCAAGAAATACAAGCTGGATGAAATGCAGCTACTGTCGCAGTGCGATCCTGCTCGCGCCGTGGCGGCGTGGCCTGAAATGGTGTCGGCCTGTGTCGAGTTGCTGGACTCGCTGGACACCGCCGCCAAGGCCCGGCTTGCGGGCAAAGGCGAGCGCGAGAAGTTGCTGAATGATTACAGGAACGCTTATTCGCGCGTCAGCAAGTTTACCGCATGCATGTCCAGCCTGATCGCCGAGGCGTTTCCGGTCGACGCACAAACGCTCCATGAGCACCGTCTCGACGAGCTGCAAAAATCCTGGGCCGGTCGGTTGGCCGATCTCGAAAAAAAGCTGGAGGAAGCCGAAGAGAAGGACCGCGACGCGTTGTGGCAACAGCGCGAGGATGCCAAAGAGGTGACTCTGGAGCTGAAGGAACTGCGCCTGGTGAGCAACAACCTCGCGCGTGAGAAGCTGGTTTCGGACCTGCAATCGCTTCCCCTCTTCTATTCGCTGCGCGTCGAGGGCACGAGCTACTGGTGCAGCGCGCATCTGGCCGCCCTCGCGCAGGGCGTAACCTGCACCCTGGAACTGGACCTCTCCAACAACGCCGGCCTGACGGATACGGATATTGACACGCTGCTTCGGGTGCGCCGCCTGCGTTACGTCAATCTCAAGGGTTGCAAGGGCATCAGCGAAGCCGCGGTGAAAAAGCTGATCGACGCGCGTCCCGCCGCAAAAATCGAGCGTTGACGGGTCAACGATGATAGAGTTCTGGTCGTCTGGGGGGCGGAAAGGGACCTGGTCCCATGACCGCCGAGACAATCCAATTGTTACTGCGCATCGCCGGTATCGGCCACTTCGCACTCGTGGTCGCGTGCCTGATTTTGCCACGCCTGTTGAACTGGAAGGCCGAGACCGCCAAGCTCGGCCCGCTCACGCGCGAAATTTTCTGGACCTACGCCAGTTACATCTTCGTCACCAACGCCAGCTTCGGCGCGCTCGCCTGCTTCGCGCCACAATGGCTGACCGACGGCAGCGGGCTTGCGGCGGCCGTCAGCGCGTTTATCGCACTGTGGTGGGGCGCGCGCATCGTCATCCAGTTCACCTACTACGAGCGCAAGGCCGCGCCGCAGGGTCCGTTCTTCGTGTTCGCTGAAGTCGCGATCGTGCTTGGTTTCGTGTTTTTCACTGCTGCGTTCGGGCTGGCCTGCTGGTTCAACCTCGGCGGGCGGCCATGACCGGCTACGGCGTCCAGAACTTCGGCGCGCTGATCGCCTGCGCCGCTTGCGGCGCAGGCGCGATTGCCGCCGGATTTTTGCTGCAACGGGCAAAGCCCGGCGTGCTGACGCGGCTGGCGTCATGGGCGGTCGCCGTTGCGGCACCCTACGGCGCGCACTGGCTTACGCTTCGCGAGCCCGACGGCATCCGCATGCTGGCGATCTGCAGTGTGCTGTTGTGCTCCATGAAGGCGATTGTCGGCGTCGAGGCGCGCGTGGGCGGCGAAACGCCGCTGCCGCCCGTGCGTTGGCTGATGTTCGCGAGCTGGGCAGGCATGCGACCGTGGATTTTTGCAATACGCGAACAGCCCGACATCCAGGCCGCCAAGGGATACATTTCGCGCGGATTGATTTTCATCGGGGCGGGGTTCGCGCTGGTGGTGGGTTCGTATCCGCTCTGGCGTATGACCGGCGAGAAGTGGCCGCCGACTTTCACACTGATGTTCGGCCTGAGCTTCATCCTGCACTTTGGTCTATTCAGCTTGCTTGCGGGTGGTTGGCAGGCTGCTGGTTTCACCAACGTCAAACCGCTGTTTCGCGCGCCGTGGGCGTCGCGCAGCCTCAGCGAATTCTGGGCGCGGCGCTGGAACCTCGCGTTCAGCGAAATGGTCCAGCTCTCGGTCTATCGACCATTCGCCAATCGCGTCGGCCCAGGCGGCGCGGCTTTCGCGGGCTTTCTGCTATCGGGGTTGCTGCATGAACTCGCGATCAGCCTGCCGGTGCGCGCGGGTTTTGGTCTGCCGCTGCTCTTCTTTGCGCTGCACGGCGCGCTGGTGCTGATCGAAAAGCAACTGGAGCGCAAAGGTCATGCGATTCAGGCAAAACCGACCCTTGGCCGCATCTGGACCTTTGGCTGGCTGCTGATTCCCGCACCGCTGTTGTTCCACGAGCCGTTCCTGCGCGGCGTCATCTGGCCAATTGCGGGAATTCGGTAACTGACCGCCGATCACAACAGATGAACGCCGACTGTCACGCCGCCATCGGCGTTGCCTGTATTTGCGGTGGTCTGGTAGACTTCGGCTCGTGTCGCGACACGTCCCCGTAGCTCAGCTGGATAGAGCGGCGGTTTCCTAAACCGCAGGTCAGCAGTTCGAATCTGCTCGGGGACGCCACTTTTCTATTTGGCGTCGGCGTTGGTTTGCGCGCCGAACACCTTCAGCAGGTTCTGGAAGCTCGCGCGGGTCTGCAGCTTCGCAAACGCGGGGTTTTCCTGCAGGCGTTTGCGGTCGCGGAAACCGTTTTTCACCGCGCGCTCAAGGAAACCCTGGCCCGCATCCGGGTCGTCGGGCGTCGTCAGCACCGCCAGCCAATACAGCGTCTCGCTGAAGCTCGGGTTGATCGTCAGCGCCTTTTCAAACAGCTTGCGCGCCGCCGGCACTTCCTTGTTGTCCTTTAACAGCACGCCCAGCGCCACGTAGCCGCGCTCGTCGGCGGGCACCAGCTCAATCGCCTTCTCGTATTCGCGCCGCGCGGCCTTCACCGCCTTGCCCTTCTCGTAAATTTTGCCGAGGCTGATGCGCGCCTCGACGTTGGCGGCGTCGAGCTTCAGCGCGTACATCAGGTTGTCCTTGGCGCCGGTCAAATCGCCCATCATGCGCTGCAGGCTGCCCAGGAAGCTCCGCGCGCGCGGGTCGTCGGGCGCGATCTTCACGGCCTGCTTGTAGTCCTCAAGCGCGTCCTTGAGCTTGCGCAGCTTGCGGTTGATGTGCCCGCGCAGCAGCCAGCTTCGCGGGTCCTTGGGCTTAAGCTTGATCGCCTTCTCGACCTGCTTGAGAGCTTCCTCGTGCTTGGCAAGTTTCAGCGCCTTCTGCGCGTCGTTCACCGACATGTCCGCCTGCGTCGTGATCGACAGGATCGCAAGCTCGATCGTTTCCTGGCGGCTCATTTCTTCGGTCGCGAATTCCTCGGCCTGCCGCGCCATGTGGAAGATGCCGCTTTCCGCCGTGTTGTTTTCTCGCGGCACGCTGACGGTGCGGCGGCGCGCGGTGCGGATCATTTCGCCGACCGATTCAAGGTCTTCGGCCAGTTCATCGGCGTTCTGGTAGCGGCTGTCCGGCGATTTCGCCAGCATGCGGTTGACGATGCGCTCGAGTTCCGCGGGCAGGCCCGGCCTCAGGCTCGACAGCGACGGGTACTCGTCCTGCTGGTGCATCAGGATCAGCGCCTGCGGCGTCTCGCCTAAAAACGGACGGCGGCCGGTGAGCAGCAGATAAAGCGTCACGCCCAGGCTGTACATGTCGCTGCGACCGTCGACTTGCTCGCCGCGGCATTGCTCGGGGCTCATGTAAGGCGGGCTGCCGGAGTGGCCGCCGGAGAGGATCGTGCCCAGCACCGCGGCGACGCCGAAGTCGGTTATCTTCACGCGGCCGTTGGTGAGGATGAGCAGGTTGTCGGGTTTAATATCGCGATGCACGACGCCGTGGCGGTGCGCAAAGGCAAGCCCGCGCGCGACCTGGCCGCAAATCTTGACCGCGAGCAGCGGGTCGACGCCCTGGCGCGAAAGCAGGCGGCTGACGGGCACGCCGTCCACGAGCTGCATTACGATGTAGGGCTGGCCGTCTTCTTCATCGACGGCGAAAACCGGCGTGATGTTGGGGTGTTCGAGTTTGCCTGCAAGGCGCGCTTCATTGAGGAACCGCTCGCGCAGCACCGCGTTGCCGCAGAGTTCGCGCGGCAGCACCTTCACCGCGACGTCCTTATCCAACCCCTTGTGCCGGGCCTTGTAGACGTGGCCCATGCCGCCGCGGCCGATGCGCTCAATGAGCGCACACTGACCGATGGTGGTCCCGGAAAGATCGTTGGCGTCGACGCCTGGCATGGCCGGGATTGTAGCGGGGCCGGTTGTCGGTTGTCAGTAGTCTGTTGCCGGTTATAGGTTGTCGACGATCCCGGCACTTCTGCCGGTTGTAACTGACTACCGACAACCTTTCGGTTTGACTGCGGCCGTTTCATGCGGTAATGTCAGTAAAGACTGACACTACTGAAAGTTCTTCGATGCCGCCCGAAGCCGCCATGACCGCCAAAAAGAACTCGCAGGACACCTTGCACGAGGTCGAGGACCGCTTCATCGAGAACTGGGGCGACATTTCGGCGCTCTGGGGCGTCAACCGCTCGATGGGCCGCATCCACGCGCTGCTGTTTCTGGCGCCCGACCCGCTCTCGATGGAAGAAGTCGCGACGCGGCTGCAGATCAGCCACGGCAACGTTTCGACCAGCGTGCGCGACCTGCTGGCCTGGGGCGTGATCAAACGCGTGCACCAGTCAGGCGAGCGCAAAATCCTCTATGAGGCCGAGCAAGATCCCTGGACCTGGTTCCACACCTGCATCCGCGAGCGCCGCCGCCGCGAGGTCGAACCCGTGCGCGAAAATCTGCATGAAGTGAAGGATTTCGCGCGCCAGGCCGCCAAGGAACACAAAGACAGCGCCGAAGGCCGCAAGCTGGCGATCACGCAGGCCAAGGTCGAGAATTTCACCAAGTACGTCGACGAATTCGCGGATTTGATCGACGCGTTCTTGAGCATGGGCTCGGGCACCATCGGCAAGTTCTTTCGCCTTGCGGCGAAGTTCGTGCCCAAACGAAAGGACCTCGCGCGGAAATGACCGCGCTTTTTATTTTGCTAATATATGTCAGAAAAAACTGACACAACTGATTTAACAGATAGTACCGATACCGAGGTGGGTCATGCAAAACAACCACAACAACCTGATCGCCCTCGCCGGCCGCCCGCTGGACGAGCACGTCCGCCCGGCGCAGCCGTGGCTGGGGGCGACCGAAAGGGAGCGTTGCGAAGCGGCAAACCCCAGCAGTGGCGAGGCTCAGCCTCGCCACAAGCTTTTATCCACACCTCAACCTACCGGACCCCTGCCGTTGAGCCGCGTGCGCGGCTCGCAGGGGAGCACGGGACCCGATGCGCCATCAGGCGTGTCGGTCCCGACGCCGCGCCCGGAAGTGTCCCGCCGGTGTTTTTTGCCCCCCAGCCCACCGGCGGGTCCCGGGCGCGGCCAGATTCTCCCCGCCTATGCCCCCTACAGTTACACGCCTCGCGACACCGTCGAAGACAGCGGCGAATGGCCCGCCGTGACCACCCAACGGCCCGCGGTCGCCGCAATCAAAACGCCGCAACTTGCTACACCCCTCTGGCGTCTGCTGCTGGGGTTTCTGATTTCGCCTCTGCTGATGGGGCTTGCGTGGTGGATCGCGCTGTCAATCTCACCTAATGGCGACATCGGCGGCAGGCTCACGCTGGTCACGCTGCTGATGTCGCTGGTTTGCGGCGCGGTATGCGCACGTTTCGTTCACGGGCGGCGAGATGTGCCCGCGTCGGGCTGTTTTGCGACCGGCGCGCTTTACACGTTTGTCGGCGCGGCCATTTTTGGACTGGTACTCGGAGGCTTTCCAGGCGCGTTCGTCGGCGCTGTTTGCGGCATCCCGTGCGGAATTCTGGGCGCCACGGGCGGAGTACTGGCCGTTCTACCGGAGCCAGCGCCATGATCGACAAATCGATAGCCCACTGGCCAAAGATCGGCGAACCCGTCGCACTACAAACAGAGGAACGGACTTTGAACCCTCCCCTCGAACGGCCTTTGCCGGGCTTTCTCTACGAGCAAAAGACTTATTGGCCACAGCGAGTACTACTGTGGTTGCTATTCACACTGCTAATCGCCTCCACGATTCTTTGGGCTGTCTATTACTGGGCATTGATTACGGCTTTTGGGCATTGACTACGACCAAGATGACTTGAGGCCTGCACCATGACCGCGCCCCAAAAACCGATTGCGCACTGGCCAAAAATCGGCGAACCCGCACCGAGCGAAGATCAATTCCTGCAAGTGCAATTCGAATCTGACCTCTGTTTGAAACGATTGATCGCCGCAGTCGTGGCACCAGGACTAATGATTGTCGCGTCAGCGATTACCGCCTCGGCGACCCGCAGTTCGATGGACCCTTACACCGCGTTTCCAACTATCGAGGCGCTCGCCTATGCAATGCTGGTCGCATCCATTGTTGGCGGCTGGGTGTGTACGATGCTCGCTGTCGACAAATCGCATGGCGGGCGCGCCGCCCGGTTCGCCTTGGGAGGCGCCTACGCGGGCTTCGGAGTTCTGATAGCCGGGCTGGTTGCCGCCGGGCCGTTGGGCTTCATGTTTGCACTTGCCTGGGCGGTGCCCTGCATGTTCTGCGGCGGCCTCGGCGGCCTGTTAGTCCCGCGAACAACCAGCTAAACCATTCTGCCAATGACGAGACAGGCTCCGACAATCGCTGCATTGCTAACCGCTGTTGGAGTGGCGTTGCAGTTCGCGTTGATCGCGACGGGGCTGAACATATGGCACCGGATGGCGCTGGCCTACGTCGTGCTGATCCCGCTCGCAGTTGTTCTTTGCAAGCCGGGTTGGCGCGCGCTGTTCGCGTGGAACACAAAGCATGCGGTTGCGGGGGTGACTGCAACCATCGTCATGCTTGCGGCGACGTTCGCCGTCGTTTACGGCATCCGCGCATGGTCGCCCGAGCTCTCGGCGCAGATCGCGGGCCTGATGGCGTGGAAGTCACTCGTGCCCGCGTGGCAGATGTGGCCGCTGCTTATCTGGGTGATTTTCGGCGAAGAGATCGTCTGGCGCGGCGGCGTCACGATGGGATTTGCGAAGTTCGGTTTCTGGCCTGCGGTGGGGTTGGGCGCGGTCGCGTTCACGCTCTTTCACCTGGCGTTCGGCCCGCCGCTGTTGCTGGTCGCGGCGTTTGGCGCCGGCGCGGTCTGGAGCTGGCTGCTGCTGCGCTACAAGAGCATCTGGCCGCCGCTGATCTGCCATCTGGCGTGGGACGTAACGGTGATGCTGACGTTGCCTTTGGGGTAATGACCATGCATCAGCCAAAACGAACGTTACTCCTCTTGGCATCTATCGCGATGCTGCTGGCCGCTTCATGCAATTGGGGAACCGGCGGACCGGTATCGGGTGGATCAAGTGCCTTCATGCATTCGAAGGACCGGAAGTCCCAGCTTTATCTCGTGGGACTCTGGGACGGAAACCGGTTGCTTACACTGGTTGGTGTCGACTTCACGGCTATGAACGATGACGGCTGGTCCAGTTTCAAGGGCAAAGGAAAGGGCCACGAGTACGAAGTAAGCGACGTCAATAGCGGAGGAAAGTCGATCCACAAGGTGACGCTGGGTTTCGTTCGTGGCAACGAGACAATCACTCATGAACTGACCGTTACCTGTGATCAGGATTCAGTTCAAATCAATGACTTGCTGCCAAAATTGGCATTCGGAAGAGCTATTCAAGTCTTCGTTTCAGCAAAGGGTTTTAGTGTCGCAAATTCGACTGAGCTTCCTTCCAACATCGCTCGAGCAACAAGTGACTTCGGGAAGCCCGCTTGGCGATCATCCTTCCCTCGTTACAAGGACTTCGACTGACTGTGTCGCCCCTGACGGGGCTCGGAAATCAATAACGCGGCAACCCAGACCTGACGGTCCAATGCTGCTGGATTAACGTAATCCGACGCGAGAATCAGAGCCCGTTCGCGTAAGTCGAGCGAAGCGAGATGTCGCGCGGCAAAGTGCCGCTTTGCAAGCGACGGGGCCGGAACCCTTGATTCCTCGTCCGTGATAGTGGCCCCGCCGCTGACGCAGCGGGCTCTGATCGCACTAATCCCGCAGCATTGGACCTGATGGTCTGGGCTAACGATATGTCGCCCTTCGGGTAAAGCATGACCATCATCGAACAGCCGCAGGTGCCACCCGAACCCGACATTTGGCGGCGGTACGCCCTGTGTGGCCTGCCGGCGGCGATTGTCGCGACGGTCGTGCTGCGCGCGCTGTCGATGAACGAAACCATCGCGGTCGCGGTCGGCTACGCCGAGGGCGCGCTGCTGCTTGCCTCCATGGGTCTGCTTCCGCTGGGCGTGCGGCTGATCGTGCACAGCACGCCGCGCAAGCAATGGCCGCTCGGATTGCGCCTGCTTGTCTACGTACATCCGCTGACCGCGTTCTTTCCGCTCTCGTTTGTGGTTGCACCGGGGCCGCTGGCGCTGCTTGCGGCGCTGCCGTCGGTGCTCTCAACGTTATGCTGCGCGCTGGCGGGACTGGAAAGGCTGCGGGACCGTTGGCGAGATTGGCAAGAAGGGGGTCAGGCACCCCTCGACTCTCGCTCGGGGAGCCAGACCCCTGCCTACTTAACCGCGACCGCCGCACTTTTGATGATCGCGGTCGGCGGCGGATGGCTGGCGATGGCGCGTGTGGGCTATGCACCGCTGAACTTCGGCGCCGTGATCGTTGTGCTGACGGCTACGCACTTTCATTACGCGGCGTTCGCGCTGCCGGTGTGCGCGAGCGTCGCGATGAAAGCCGCGCCGCGCAAGCGCGACCCGCTGGTGCTTATCTCGATCGTCGCCGGCGTTCTGGGGCTGGCGGCGGGCATAACCTGCACGCAGTTGACCGGCTGGCCGTGGCTGGAAACCGCGACGGCGCTGATCATGGCGCACGCGGGGCTTGCCGTTGCCATGCGCCAGATGTCAGCACTGCGCGGCGTGCGCGGGTTGGCGCGCGCGCTGATCGTGATCTCAAGCCTGTCACTGACGGCGGGCATGGCGCTTGCCGCGATGTTCGGACTCAACCCGGTGTTCGAGCGGCCGATTCTCGACATCCCCACGATGCTGGCCAGCCACGGCGCTCTAAATGCCGTCGGCTTCGGGCTTTGCGGCCTGATCGGCTGGAATTTGGCGCTGAAGTAAATGTGTGTCGCACGACGTGATACGGTCACCTCAACTTTATTTTCGAGAGGGCTCAGGCACCTTTTTCCTAAGGCGGGAAAAGAAGCCGGACCCCGGGGAGACAAATCATGAGTGCATCACGAAGAAATGCGCGGCGGCAGGCTCGGCAGGCCGCCAAACAACTGTTGCGCGCGGGCGTGCGCGCGGGCGACATCGGCCGCTCGCTCGACGACAGCCGCATCAAGCGCGTATTGCTGAAAATGGTCGATGGCCTGGAAAAGCGCATCGACACGGGCGAAGGCCCGGTGTCGGTGCGCGAGGGCCTGGCCGCGATCAAGGAACTGCGCGAGCTTGAACGCGAGCAAACCCGCGAGGCGACGGCGGAAGAGATCGCCGCCGAGGAAGCGGCCCACACCGCGGCGGAAGCTGCGCACGAGCTGGATGAAGCGTCGCGGGAAAGTAACAGTTGCGTGGCTGGGGCTTCCAGCCCCGTCGCAGGGCCGGTCCGGCCCTGCCGCACGCAAGGCAGCGCCGCAGGCGTGCCTTTGATAGGCGCCGCGGGATAAAAAGAAGGGCACGCCGCGGCGTGCCCCGACAAAAGCTCTTTGAAAATTAATATGGCGCGGACATTCCTGCCCGCGCCACGGGAAACAGCTACTTCAGCACGGAGTATTCGGGAATTTGGGCGAGGTCGACGCCCGCGAGCTTGGCGATTTCACGCAACGCGCCACCAAACACCGCGTCTTCCTGCAAATCCACGGTGTTGGCCAGCGTCTTGGCGGCGATCATGCGGGCACGCAGTTCGTCACGGACAAGCCAGCGCACGGGCTCGGCGTCGCAGTGCACCGGCAGGCCCTTGTAGAAGACGTCGAAGCCCGGGTAGCCGTCGGTCTTGCGGCCGTCGCTCATCGCGAGAGTTTTCTGCTGCTCGGCGCTGAGGTCCTTCTGCATTTTGTCCATGAAAACCTTGAACGCCTCGCCCTCGCGCACGACTTCGAGCTCGTCGTAGATCCAGCCCTCGAAGTCGGTCGCCGTCAGGCTTACGTCGGCCTCGACGCCCCGGTCAAAGTACGCAACCTGCGAAACGGGGCTGTTGAAACGCGCGACGGTCAGCAGGAGGCCTGCCTCGACGTTGTCTTTAACCAGTTCCGAGGCCTTGATCGGGACAAGTTCCTGCACCAGCGCGCGGCCAAAAGTCCTGGCGCCGACGACCAGCGCGCGTTTGTGCTCGCGCAACGCACCCGCGAGGATTTCGCCCGCGTCGGCCGTGCCGCCGTCGGCGATCACCACCAGCGGCAGCTTCGTGTTCGGCTTGTCGTTGCTGGTTTTATATTCGGTCTTCCTGGCGAGTTCCTCGCTGCGGCCGGCGCTGACAGTTACCAGCGTGTCCTTGGCCAAAAACAGGCCCGCGATCTGCGTGGCCGCGTCGGCGCTGCCGCCGCAGGATTCGCGCAGGTCAAGCAACACGCCTTTGACGCCGGCTTTTTCAAAGGCGGCCATTGCCTCGGCGACTTTGGCCGGGGCCGAAGCGCCGACTTCGTGCACGCGGATGATGCCGAGGTCGCCGGGAAGCTGTTCGAACTGCACGGGCTCGAACGCCGGCGTTTCGTGCGTCAGGTGCACCCAGCGCGAAAGCAGCCACTTTTCGCGGCGGAACTGCAGGCCCAGCGTCGTGCCCGGCGCGCCGCGGAAACGCGAGACAGCTTCGTCGAGCGGCAGCGCCTGCATTGGCGCTTCGTCGGTGGTCGGGATGCTCGCGCTGTTGTCGCGGAAGTCGTGGACTTTCTGCACCGTGACATTCTGGATCACGCGGTAAACGCGGTCGTGCGGGCGCAGGCCCGCGCGGTCGGCGGGGCCGCCGGGGGTGACGCTCAGCACCACCGTTACGCGTTCTTTGCGCGAGGGACGGATTCTCACTTTGCCCAGCGTCAGGCCCAGCGTCGGGATCGTGAAGCGCCGGATTTCCGCCGCGTCGCGGAACTGCGCGCCCTCAAGCAGGCACGTGTACGGATCAAAGCCGTCGAGCATCCCGTTGGCCGCGGCGTAAATCAGCTTGTTGCCGCTGACGGCGTCGGCGTAAATGTAGCGTTCTTTGATCATGTCCTGGATGCGGTCGAGCAGCCGGACGTCGATTTTTTCCAGTTTCGGCTGGCTGGGGTGTGTCCCCTGCAGCAACGCTTCGAGCCGCTTGATTTCCTTTTCCCACTCGAGCATGCGCTTGGCCGCGCGGCCGCGCAGCGTGGGCTCGTCGGCCAGCATCTCGAGCATCGGCTTGCTCTCGGTGAAGTCGCCGATTTCGCCGAGCGCGAGCGCCGCCGAAATGCGGAAGCTTTCGTTGTCGGCGGCGAGCATTTCGTTGAGCAGCTTTTTCGCCGACAGGTCGCGCGCGCTGCGCCAAAGCGCAATCGCGAGTTGCACCTTCACGGCGGGATCGAAGACTTTGTTCAGCAACGCTTCCTTGACGATCTTGGCGTGGCGTTCGCTGGCCAAGGCGCCGATGACTTCGGCGGCGGCCACGCGAGTGTCGCCCTCCCCTTCGCCGGTCACGATTTCGATCAACGCGTTGATCGAGGCGTCGTAGCCGCCCAGCGTATACAGCGCGCGGCAAGCGGCGATGCGCGGAAGTTCCGGCAACTTTTTGAATTCGCCCTCAAGGTCCGGGCGGACGTCTTTGTCGAGGTCTTCGATGCCTTCGGCCAGCGTGAATGCGTCGTTGAGCGTCGTGGCCTTGGCAAGCTTCTCCAACAGCGCCTTGAGCTGCACCACGCGCTCGGCGTGCGCGGCGGCTTTGGCGGCGTCGCCGTTAGCGCCCGCGGCGTCGACAGTCGCGCCCGCGAGGTTGTCGCGCGGCGCTGTGCCTTCAACTTTTGCCGGGCCTGGCCGGTCAGCCTGCGGCGTGCATGCAGCCAGGACGATCAATGAAGCAACTGCGGCGATTTGCCAGAAACGCATGTGCACTCCACAACGGCGCAAAGCTTCACCGTAACAGGCTGTCGAATCCAGTCGAGGCCCTTTCTCTTCCTTATATATACGCAGAAGCGGGCTGTTGCTGGAAGCCGTAGTTTGCTACGGAGTTACAATACTTGCATGAGTAGCGCGGCCACGAGCGAGATTCTTCAAGTTGAAGGCATGACCTGCGCCCACTGCGCCCGCACGGTTGAAAAGCAATTGGCCGCGGTTCCCGGCGTGACCTCGGCCGAAGCCAACTTCGCCTCGGGCAGCGTGCGCATCGGCTTTGCCGGCGAGGCCCCGCCGTTTTCGGCCCTCAAGCCGGCGGTCGAACGCGCGGGCTACAAGCTGCTGCCGCCCGCGGCCGCTGAAGATTCGGACCCCGCCGCACGGCAAATGGCCGTCGCCCGAAAAGACCTCTACCTCGCGATCTTCGGCCTGGTGCTCGCCGCACCGGTGATGGCGCTGGACTGGCTGCACCCGGTGTTCTGGCACGGCATCGGCGACTGGGTTGGGCTTGGCGTCGCACTTTTGTTGCAGGCGACGGTCGGCCGGGCGTTTTATCGCGGGGCATTAGCGAACCTGCGCGTGCGCATGCTGGGCATGGACGTGCTGGTTAGCATCGGCATGGCCGCGGGCCTTATCTATGGCGCACTGCTGACGATCTTCCGCTGGCCCCTGCCGCCGGACATCAACCGCCACGTGTTTCTCGAGGCCGCGACGATGCTCGTGGTCTTCATTCGCTTCGGCAAATACATCGAGGCGCGCGCCCGCGGCCGCGCGCTAAGCGCCATGCGCGAGCTGCTTCAGCTCGCGCCCCAGAGCGCACGCGTGCGCCGCGACGGGGCCGTCGTCGAGATCGCGGCCGCAGAAGTGCAGCGCGGCGACATCTGCCTGGTGCGCGCGGGCGAACGCATCCCCGTCGACGGCCAAGTATCAGGCGGCGAAAGCGACGTCGACGAATCGCTGCTGACCGGCGAACCCGTGCCCGTGGCGCGCCGCGCAGGCGACGCCGTGCGTGCCGCGACGATACCAACCAACGGCGCGCTGGAAATCCGCGCGACCGCCGTCGGCAAGGAAACCGTGCTCGCGCAGATCACGCGCATGGTCGAGGAAGCGCAGCGCGCCAAGGCGCCGATCCAGCGCTTTGCCGACCGCGTCGCCAACGTTTTCGTGCCGCTGGTGGTTGCCATCGCAATCGCGGCGGGCATCGGCTGGTTTATCGCGGGCGGCGCCAACACCGGTGCATTGCCGCGCGCGCTCACGCACGCCATTGCGGTGCTCGTGATCGCGTGCCCCTGCGCGCTCGGGCTTGCCACGCCCGCGGCGGTGATGATCGGCAGCGGTGCGGCGTTGCGCCGCGGCATCCTGGTCAAGAGCGGCGCGGCGCTGGAGTTTATCGCCCGGGCCAGGGTTTTCGTCTTCGACAAGACCGGCACGCTGACGGCCGGACGACCGGAAGTGGTGGAGGTAATCGAGGCGGCGGCAGTAACGTCCGGTGTCCGGAGTGCGGAGTCCGGGATCTCGACTCCCGCGGCTTTGGACACGGAACCCCGGACACTGGACTCCGGACTCATGACCGCGTTAGCGGTCATCGCCGGCGCGTCGACGCACCCGTTCACGACCGCGGCGCGGCGCCGGCTGGAGGCTCACGGCGGCACGGCGGTTGAGGGCGTGCGCGGCTACGAATTCGCGGGCCGCGGCGTGATCGCGAGCCGCGGCGGGCAGACGGTCGTCTTCGGCACGGCGCAGCTCTTGACGGAACAAGAATGCGACATCCCGGCCGACCTCGCCCAACGCGCTGACGCCCAGCGCGCACAGGGTCGCAGCGTAAGCTACCTCGCGGCCGACGGCCGCGCGCTGGCGGCGCTGGCCTTCGAGGACACGCTGCGGCCGGACGCCCACGCGACGCTCGACAAGCTGCGCGAGGGCGGCGCACGCGTGGTCATCCTCAGCGGCGACCACGAGGCCGCGGTGCGGCGTATCGCCGGCCAGCTTGGCAACGTTGAGGCCCACGGCGATCTCACGCCCCGCCAGAAACTGGAACATATTGAGCGGCTGAAGGCCGAGGGGACCACGGTCATGGTGGGCGACGGAATCAACGACGCGCCCGCGCTTGCCAAGGCCGACATCGGCGTGGCGCTGGGCGGCGGCGCCGACGTGGCCAAGGCCGCGGGCGACATGCTGCTGATGCACGGGCAGTTAAGCGATCTGGCGCTGGCCGTCGAGATCGGCCGGCGCTCGCTGCGCGCCATCCGCGAGAACCTGTTCCTGAGCCTGGTCTACAACGCCATTGGCATCCCGCTCGCCGCGGGCGCGATGGTCTGGGCGGGCGTGTTCCTGCCGCCGAGTTTCGCGGCGCTTGCGATGGTGCTGTCCGACGGCTCGGTAGCGGCCAACAGCGCCCGCCTGGCAAGCCGCCTGAAACGCATCAAGCCCACTGCGTAAGCGGCAATGCTGCGGGGTTAGTGCGATCAGAGCCCGCTGCGTAAGCGGCAATGCTGCGGGGTTAGTGCGATCAGAGCCCGCTGCGTGAGCGGCGGGGCCATAATCACGGACGGAGAATCAGGGGTTGCGGCCCCGTCGCTTACGCGAACGGGCTCTGATAACAGCGCAAAATCACCTTAATCCCGCAGCATTGCTGCGTAAGCGGTGGGATTAAGCCATGGTCGACCGTGCGTGCTTGCCTCCCACCGCTAACGCAGTGGGCTTGGCTGACGTTGACGCCGCCCGCGCGCCGTCTAGCATGACTGCCCCATGCCTCCGACCCAACCTGTTTTCAAAGACCTGCGCGTGCCCAAGGCGGGCGAGCGTATTCGCTACGCCCACGGCGAGCCGGTCACCCCGGCGCACCCGATCATCCCGTTTATCGAGGGCGATGGCGTCGGGCGCGACATCTGGAAGGCGGCGGTGCGCGTGTTCGATGCCGCCGTCGCCGCAGCCTACAAGGGCGAACGCAAGATCGAGTGGCTCGAGGTCTACGCCGGCGACAAAGCCCAGGGCAAATACGGCGTCTACTTGCCCGACGACACGATCGAGGCGATCCGCCACTTCGGCGTCGCGATCAAGGGTCCGCTGACCACGCCTGTCGGCACGGGCATCCGCAGCCTCAACGTCACGATGCGCCAGACGCTTGACCTCTATTCGTGCATCCGGCCGGTGCGCTTTTTGTTCGGCGCGCCAAGCCCCATGCGCCACCCCGAAGACGTCGACTTCGTGATCTTCCGCGAAAACACCGAAGACCTCTACGCGGGCATTGAATGGAAGGCCGAATCGCCCGAGGCCAAGAAACTGATCGCGTTCATCAACGACATGCTGTCGAAGGACCCCAGCACCAAGGGCAAGCGCGTCGACGAGGCCGCCGGCATCGGCATCAAGCCGATCAGCCGCTACCGCACCCAGCGAAACATGCGCCGCGCGCTCAAACACGCGATCAAGAACGGCATCAACGACGTGTGCATCGTGCACAAGGGCAACATCATGAAGTACACCGAGGGCGCGTTCCGCGACTGGTGCTACGAACTTGCCGTGACGGAATTCCGCGGACAGGTTGTCACCGAAGAAGAGTTGCACGCCAAACACGGCGGCAAACTTCCCGAGGGCAAAATTCTCGTCAAAGACCGCATCGCCGACAACGCCTTCCAGCAGATCCTGCTCTACCCGCAGAACTATCGCGTGCTCGTCATGCCCAACCTCGAGGGCGATTTGCTCAGCGACGCGGCCGCGGCGCAGATCGGCGGGCTCGGCATCGCGCCCGGCGCAAACATCGGCGACGAGGCGGCGGTCTTCGAGGCCACGCACGGCACCGCCCCCACCATCGCCGACAAGAACATCGCCAACCCCAGCGCCATGATCAGCTCCGGCGCGCTGATGTTCGAGCACATAGGCTGGCCGGAAGTCCGCAAACTGCTGGACGACACACTGCGGCGCACCGTCAACTCCGGCACCCTGACCGCCGATTTCGCCGATCAAATCGAGGGCGCCACCAGCGTCGGCACCGGCGAGTTCGCCGACGCGCTGATCAAGAACCTCGCCGCGAGCGAACCCGTGCCCGAGCCAAAACTTGCCCGCAAGAAGACCGTGATGAAACGCCGCAAATGAGCAAACCCGCACCCGTTTCGCACACCACGCGCGTGACCGTCCGCTTCAAGGAAGCGGACGTGCTGGGCATCGTCTGGCACGGCAACTACGTGGCCTACCTTGAGGACGCGCGCCAGAATCTGGGCAAGCGCGTCGGCCTGGCCTACGAGGACTTCCTGGCGCAGGGGATACACGCCCCGATCGTCGATTTGAAAATCCAGTACAGGTCGCCCGCGCGTTACGGCGACAAGGTCGACGTCGCGGCCACCGCGCATTACACCGACGTCCCAAAGCTGGTGACGACCTACGAGCTTCGCCGCGCGAGCGACGGCACGCTGCTGGCGACCGCCGAGACCACACAGGTGCTGACCAACGGCAAGGGCGAACTCATATTGAACTTCCCGCCGCTGCTGACGACCGCGCGCGAACGCTGGGCGCGCGGCGAGTTTAAGGACGCCCAGCCGCCGCAAGCTTCGCCCTGGGCATAGTGTTGTGGGCGTCTCGCCCGCATAATCGCGCCATGCCCAATCAGCAAACCCCAATCGCCATCACCGCCATGGGCGCTATCACGCCGCTGGGCGAAGGCGTGCGCGGGCTGTGGGAGGGCCTGATGCGCGGCGACTGCGCGATCAAGCCCCATCGCGGATCGCCCTACCCGGTCGCGGTGCTGACGCCGCCCGATGCTCCGCCAACTTCGCTTCCGGCGCTGGGCCGCAACCTTCTGCGCAAAGGCAGCAAGCCCGTTTTCGAGACCAAGGTTGCCGGTTCCCGCCGCGCGCTGGTGCTCGCTTCCACCAAGGGCGACAATTTGCCCTGGGTTGAAACCCGGCTGGCCAATCACATCCGCGGCCGGCGCCACCGCGTCGCGCCTCGATCCGACACCGTCGACATGGCCGCAGCGGCGCGCGGCTACGCCGATCTCGCGGGCGTGGGCGGGCGCGCCTTTGCAGTCAGCGCGGCGTGCGCTTCGGGGTCGCAGGCCGTAATCGAGGCCGCCGAGATGCTTGTCGACGGCGACGCGGACGAAGTCGTCGTGGTCGGCGTCGATGTGTTGAGCGACTTCGTCCTCTACGGCTTCGGCGCGTTGCAGGCGCTGTCGAAACAACCCGCGAGGCCATTTGACGCGTCAAGAGACGGGCTCTCGCTTGGCGAAGCCGCGGCGGCGGTGGTGCTGCGCCGGGCGACGGATACGGATATGCCGCTGGCGCTGATCACCGGCTGGGGCAGCAGCAACGACGCCAACCACATCAGCGGCCCCTCGCGCGACGGTTACGGCCTGTCGCTGGCGATTGACCGCGCGCTCAAGGGCCTCGACCGCGGCAGTGTCCGGGCGATCTGCGCCCACGGCACCGCCACGCGATACAACGACGCCATGGAAGCCCACGCCTTCCACAGGTCGTTCGGCGCGAAAGTCCCGCCGGTCTTCGGCGTCAAGGGCAGCATCGGCCACACGCTGGGCGCGGCGGCGCTGATCGAACTCATCGTCAGCGCCCAGTGCGCCCGGGAACACCTGCTTCCCCCGACCGTTGGCTTTACGCGTCAAGACCACGACGAACCCGCGCTCGATGTCGTCGCATCGCCGCGCGAGATCAAACCGGGCGCGATCCTGTCGACGAACTCCGGCTTTGGCGGCATCAACACGGCGCTGGTTATCGAGGGCGCGCCATGACCGCGATCATCACGTCCTATGGGCGCGTTTCGGCCGACGGCCTGATTGGCCCCGGACTGCGCCGCACCTGGAAACAGGTGCTGACCGACACCAAAACTCCCGCCGACAAAGTTGAATGCGGGCTGCCCCACCTGCGACACAAGTATTTCGTCGGCGCGGGCGAGACCAACCCGCGCTACGGGCGCATGGACATCCTCTGCAAGCTTGCGGTCGGCGCGGCGGACCTGTGCCTGGCAGGGGACGCACTTGCGGGGATCAATCGCGACGAAATCGCGATTGTCGGCGGCACGCAACTCGGCTGCCTCGAGGTCGACGCGCAGTACTACGACACGCTGCTCAAGGGCGGCTCATCGGGCGCGTCGCCGGCGCTGTTCGTTTACACGCTGCCGAGCATGTTCGTTGGCGAGGTCGCGATCCGCTTTGGCCTGCGCGGCCGCAGCACTTTGATCAGCGAGGCCGCGAACTCGGCCCGTGCGGCGCTGATGGCCGGCGCGCGGCTCGTTGAGAAAGGCCGCGCGCCCGCTTGCCTCGTGCTTTACGCCGATGCCTTCGGGCCCGCCGCCGAACAACTCACACCACGACCGAACGTCGAGACGCTGGGCTGCGCATGGTTGTTGACGCGTCAAGGACAGGG
>JADLAK010000036.1 GCA_020848275.1 Planctomycetota bacterium | reverse complement strand
CGAATGCCTTTCGTAGCGCGGGCGTCTCGCCCGCAGTCGCGGGCCAAAGGCCTGCGACGATTGCGGCCAAGATGGCCGCGCTACCCGCAGGCTGGAAGCCTGCATCAATCAAACTGACCCACTACCCCAAAATGACCGTGCTTGACCCCTGCGGGGTAACGCCGGATACTTGATGGGTCGGGCGTCCCGACGCCGGAGTCCTAATGGCCCTTCGTGTCATGCGGTGGTCGCAACGCAAGCTGCTATATCCTATAGCGGTGTTCGCGGTCATTGTGCCCACGGTGCTGATGGCACTCTACGGCACCTGGGCCCTGCGCGAAATCGAGACGCGCCCCGCAGGCCACCGCAATGAACTGCGCGAAGTGCAGGACCGCGCGCGCACGGAAATCGACAACCTGCTGGTTCCGCTGCAGGCGATTACGCCGCCCGCGAGCGCCGACGACATCGCACGCGCAAGCGCTGACGCCGAGAAATATCTGTCAGCCTACGCCCGAGCGGTGGCCCAACGCGCCTATGTCGGCTTTGGCGGGCGTCTCGTCGCCAAGCCGGCGCAAGCCGCCGCCCACGCCGATCCCAGCGAACTCGTGGAATTCTTTTCGCTGATCAAACCCAACGACAAGGCCGAAAGCACCCCGGTGCGCCACACCATCAACCGCGAGCGCGGCGGCCCTTTACCCGTCAAGACATGTTTTGTCATCTACACCGACGCCAAAAGTGGCGGCAGCATCGCCTGGGAACTCAAGAGCGACGCCATCGCCTCGGCGACGCAAACCGTGCTGTCGACCACCCGCCTGCCCACAAAAGTGTTGTGGGTCGAGGTCGTCGACCTTTCATCGCCCGAACTCGCGCCCCTTGGCAACAACCAGGAGGCGCTTGCGATCGCCTCGGTGCACCCCGACGTCATGCCCTGGCTGGCGCTTGAATTGCGGCGCGACACCACCGCGCGCCTGTGGGCCGACGACACCATGCTGTCCGGCATCTTCATCGTGATTGCCGTGCTGGGCGTGCCGATTGTCGTGGCCGCGACGTTGTACGCCGTGCAGATGATCCTGCGCGAAGCCGCCGAGGCCCGCAAGAAAGTCGACTTCGTCAGCAACGTGACGCACGAGCTGAAAACGCCGCTGACGTCGATTCGCATGTTCGTCGAGACGCTCAAGCTTGGCCGCGTGCAGCAAAAGGAACAGGTCGACGCCTGCCTCGACACGATTTTGCAGGAGACCAACCGCCTGGGCACGCTGATCGACCACGTTCTGAGCTTCTCGCGCATCGAGAACCAGGTGAAGAAGTTCAACTTGAAACCCGAGGACCTCTCGCACGTCGTGCGCGACACCGTCAACCTGTTCAAGGCCCAGATGCGCGACCAGGACGGCGTGATCCGCCTGTTCGTGCTGCCCGGCATCCCGCCGCAAGCGGAGTTCGACAAGGACGCGATCCGCGAAGTGATCCTGAACCTGTTAAGCAACGCGATCAAATACAGCGGCGAGGAAAAGTTCGTCACCGTGCGCGCGGGCTATGAGCCCGACAAGGACCTGCTTTTCATCGAGTTCACCGACCGCGGCATCGGCATTGACCCCATCGACCACAAACGGATTTTCGAGAAGTTTTATCGGGTGGACGAGGCGCTCACTCGTAGAGTGGATGGCACGGGACTGGGGCTGACCATCAGCCTTGAAATCGTGAAGGCCCACGGCGGGAAAATCGAGGTCGATTCGGCGCGCGGCAAGGGCAGCCGCTTCATCGTCTGGCTTCCCTACAAGGCGCCCAAGGTGCGCGCCGCGGGGCGGTCGGAGCGCACCAGCACGCGCGAAATCGTCGCGCGCGCGGAAACACCGGCGGCCAAGGAACCAGGCTAGGGGAAAACATGGAGCGTACCAAGCTTGCATGTCTGGTTGCGGCGGGATTGCTGCTGGGCGTGATTGTTTCCGCCGGCCGCACCAGCGCCCAGGACGACCCGGAGATGCCGCCGGTCAAGGATGAAAAGGCCAAGACCGCGGGCACCCTCAAGCCGCGCCCCGAGACGGACGTAGAAGCCGCGACTTGGGTCGGCAAGCTGGGCAGCCCCAAGCCGCAGCCGCTCAGCGTCGACAAAGGGCCGATTTTGTACCACACGCTTTCGCCTGACGGCTCGCGCCTGTATTTCTTCCGCGACCTCAAGCGCAAATGGCCGCCGCCTGAAGAACCGGCGCGCGGCGACGACGATGACGATGGCGAAGTGAAATTGCCCGACCCCGGCAACTACGTGCTGTGCTGCGCGGGCCTGAACCAATCCGAAAGCCGCATCATCGAAACCGGCATCAACTGCCAGCCGCCGCTGTTTCTGCCGGACGGGCGCCTGGTGGTGATGGTGCGCAAGCTCGACACCGACGGCGACGGCGAAGTGACGGAGCTCGATGAACATTCGCTGGTGCTGTGCCAGGCCGACGGCACCTCGCCCTACGAAGTGGATGTGCTGGCCGCCACGGAGTCGGTGCTTGCGGTGTGGAAAGGCGGCAAGGAAGTCCTGGTTACCGACTTCACGCGCCACGACGTCAACGGCTGGATCAACACCCTTCCGCTGGTGCGGGGCAAGAAGCGCTCGCAGGTCGTGAAGGGCTTCAACGTCGAGATGGTGCTGCCTGATGACAGGCTGCTGATCGAGCGCAAGCAAACGCCCGCGCCCGAAACGCAGCCGGTTGCCAATCCCTGGGCGCGCTGGAACCGGCGCAACGACGATGTCGACGACAGCGCCGAGGAGCCGCGTGAGGCCATGGCCGGGCTGCTCGACGCCAACGACCACATCATCTTCAACCCCGCCGACGGCAGCGAAGTGCCGCTCTACGGCGCAAGCCAGCGTTCGCACCTGTTTATCACCGGCGAAGGTTCGTTTTTCGGCCACCAGGAGTACGTTCGCCAGGCCAACACTTATTACAACCCCTGGGGCGGCGGCTATCGGCGTGAAAGCAGCCTGGGCTTTGAGCTCGTGATCGTCGACGACAAGGACCACCGCGACACCAAGCTCAACCAGGCGCGCTACGATTACCTCGCGCTGGGCTGGCTCGAAAATCGCGGCCTGGTTGCCGTGGAGCACGGCCGCCTGACCAAACACCTGCTGCTGCTTGACCGCGCGATGAAATTCCACGAACTCGCGACCTTTGACTTCGACGCGCGCGGCTTTGTCGCCAGCAAGGACGGCATGACCATCGCCTACATCCAGGTCGACGACACCAACAAAAACGGCCTGCTGGAAAGCTGGCTCGACGAAGGCCGCCCGCACATTGTGAAGTTGCCTAAATGATGACGGCTCGAAAGCTCGACCTGGGTTGTCCGCTCTGCGGCTCGCACGAAATCCTCTACACCTGCGAGCCGCGTTGCTGTTTCAACCACGTCTGCACGGCCTGCAAGGCCTCCTTCCAGACCTCGACCGAATTCACCGGCGTCAAAGTCGAAGGGCCTATTGAATCGCCCGGCGAAAAAGAAAGCGGCGAGCCAACCGCCCGCTGCGCGAAATGCCGCTCGATCGATGTCGTCTCCCTCGACGATGGCTCCATCGCCTGCTGCGCTTGCGGCGCCGCACTCAAACTCGTGTTTCTCGATGTGGAAAAGCGGTAAAACTGTTTCCACGGAAGACACGGAATTCACGGAGAAAAAGCAGCCCACAGATGTCGCAGATGACACAGATAAAAACAGCTATCTGCGTCATCTGTGTTCATCTGTGGGAAATGCGGTTGTCTTTTGCCCTTGCAGTTTTCCGTGTAACTCCGTGTCCTCCGGGAACATTGCTTCTTAGTATCGGGCGCAAATAGCCGGAGAAGATCATGCCCGCCGCCACCTCGAAAAAACCCGCCAAAGCTGCAAAAGCCCCCGTCATCCGCGCGCCGCGCGGCACAAAGTTGTCGGCGAAATCCTGGCTGACTGAAGCGCCCCTGCGCATGCTGATGAACAACCTCGACCCGGAGGTGGCCGAGGACCCGGCGAATCTCATCGTCTACGGCGGGTCGGGACAAGCTGCCCGCAATTGGCAGTGCTACGAGGCGATCGTCGCGGAGCTCAAGAAACTCGACGCCGACGAGACGTTGCTGGTGCAAAGCGGCAAGCCCGTCGCGGTCTTCCGCACGCACCCCGACGCACCGCGCGTGCTGATCGCCAACAGCAACCTCGTGGGCCACTGGGCGAACTGGGACGAGTTCAACAAGCTGCGCGATCGCGGCCTGATCATGTTCGGCCAGATGACCGCGGGCTCCTGGATCTACATCGGCACGCAGGGAATCCTTCAGGGCACCTACGAGACATTCGGCGCGGCGGCACGCAAGCACTTCGGCGAAAAGGCCGATCTCGCCGGCAAGCTGACGGTCACCGCGGGCCTGGGCGGCATGGGCGGCGCGCAACCGCTGGCGTGTACGCTCAACGGCGGTGTGATGCTGGCGGCCGAGATCGACCCCGCGCGTATTAAACGCCGCCTGCAGACCAAATATCTTGACGAGTCAATAGACGGCGTCGACAAAGCGATTGACCGCGCGCTTGCTTGCGCCAAGAAGAAGCAGGCGGTCTCCATCGGCGTTTGTTGCAACGCCGTTGAACTGCTGCAGCGCCTGATCGACCGCGAGGTCACGCCCGACCTGCTCACGGACCAGACCAGCGCCCACGACCCGCTGAGTTACGTGCCTGAAGGCCTGAGCGTCGAGGACGCAAGCGAGCTGCGGCGCCTCAGTCCCGAGCGTTACAAGTCCGAGAGTTTCCGCACCATGGCGCGCCATTGCCGCCAGATGCTCGAACTGCAAAAGCGCGGCGCCCACACCTTTGACTATGGCAACAACCTGCGCGGCCACGCGTTGCAGGCCGGCGTGCAGAACGCTTTCGATTTTCCCGGTTTTGTGCCCGCCTATGTGCGTCCCTTGTTCTGCGAGGGCAAAGGCCCCTTCCGCTGGGTCGCGCTTTCCGGCGATCCCGAGGACATCTACACCACCGACCGCGAACTTGCGCGGCTGTTCCCGAAGAACAAACATCTCAACAATTGGCTCGACAAAGCCCGTAAACACGTGCAGTTCCAGGGACTGCCGGCGCGCATCTGCTGGCTGGGCTACGGCGAACGCGCCAAGGCCGGCCTGCTGTTCAACGACCTCGTGCGCCGCAAGATTGTCAGCGCGCCGATTGTGATCGGCCGCGATCACCTCGATTGCGGCAGCGTGGCGAGCCCCAACCGCGAAACCGAATCCATGAAGGACGGATCGGACGCGATCGCCGACTGGCCCATATTAAACGCGCTGGTGAACACGGCTTGCGGCGCGACCTGGGTGAGCTTTCACCACGGCGGCGGCGTCGGCATCGGCTATTCTCTGCACGCGGGGCAAGTGATCGTCGCTGACGGCACGGACGCCGCGGCGCGCAGGCTCGAGCGCGTGCTGACGGCGGACCCCGGCATGGGCATCGCGCGCCACATCGACGCGGGCTACGACGAAGCGAAATCGTTCAACGCCCACGCCGCCAGCCCCGTCAAAATCCCGATGTGATATGATGTTTAGCGAGGTGAAACATGGCGCAAACCATTGATCTCGACACGGTAGAAAATCTAACCGTCAAGAAACGGCTGAAGTTGATCAGCGCGATCTGGAAGACCATCGACGCTGAAGAACTGCCGTTTACGCCCCAGCAGTGGTCGGTCATCCAACGACGCCTGCGAGCCTACCGCAAAAACCCGGCTTCGGCGTTCACGTACAAACAATATCAGAAGAAGATGCGCGACCTATGAAGCGCAGAATCCGCTTTCTTGGCGGCTTCTTTCGAGATGTCCGCGAGCAAAAGCTGTGGTACGACCTTCGATCAACGCAGGCCGGTGCGAAGTTCAAGCAAGAAGTGGACGCGGCGGTTCGGCACATACGCGACTGGCCTGAAAGTTGCCACGTCATTCGGCAAGATGTTCGCCGGAAAGGCCTCAAAAACTTTCCCTTTACTGTGGTCTACTTCACCGACACAAAAGAAACCGTGGTCGTTGGCGTCATGCATTTCGCGCAGGACTTTGGCCTCTGGTTGAAGCTTCGCTTCGGCCTTGAGGAAGAATAACAAGCACGGCCGCACTCAGGCCCCCGTTCAAAATCCCGATGTAAGGCCATCTAAAGGGTGTTAAACTACTTTGATGGCAACGCTGATGGCAAAGAAGGACATTCTCAAGCTCACCGTCGATGAGCGGCTAAAGCTGATTGACTTGATTTGGCAAACCTTGCTGAGGTCGGAAGAAGACCTCCCGATAGCGCCTGAGATTCTTGACGAGATGGATCGCCGGCTGGAGTGGGCCCGCGCCAATCCTGACAAGTGCCTCACGCACGATCAGTTCATGCAGAAACTCCGCGGTGCCCGGACGTGAACCGGCGTCCCATTTACCTGCCACAGTTCTGGCAAGACATCGACCATCGAAAGACTGGTACGAATCAAAGCGTTCCGGCCTCGGCAACGAGTTTCTCGATGTCGCTGAAGCCGCCATCAATCACATTCTCGAATTTCCGGAGTCTTACGCGAAGCTTCGCCGCGACATTCGGCGTTATCACGTGAGGCAGTTTCATCATCATTTGCTTTATGCGGTCGACGACGCGTGGATTTTCTTTGTCGGTTTTGTCCATCATTCCCGCGATGTGGACCGCATCCTTCGCGAACGAACGCGGCCATAGTCCGGCGTTTGGGCGCGATCTGATTACAAATTGCCGGGGGCGGATTTCACGGCAAAGGCCGACGCAGAGCCGGTTGGTGGGATATGTTGTTGTTGCGCGCGATGTCCCTCACCGAGTAATCCCGTGGAAACCGCATTCGTTAGCGAAGCGCCGGAAGGCAAGGGTCTCGTCGCAGCCTTTACCAAGAAGCGCAAGATGGGCGTGGGCTGTCTGGTGCTGTTTATCGCTGGAATCGTCGGCTTCCTGTATCTCGCTTCGTCAACGCTTGTCGGTTGACCCAATTTCGAACCCTCGCGGAGCGAGGCCCGTGCAGCGCTTGGCACTATCAAGGACCGGCTGCGCGTGAAGTACATCGGCAACGGCGATAAGCTCGACAGCGCGTGGACGATCACAGACCTTGCCACCGCAACAGAACTCGCAGGCAAGTGGACGAAGGCGTCAGACTACAGCATCCAGTTTCCGACCGACAAATCGGCGGAGGTCACGCTGACCTGGAAGCCCGACAACCCCGAGCTTCACGACCCCCGATGGGGCGTCATGCGCATCGCGAGCTTGAAAACCGGCGTCAGCACCTACGAAGATGTCGACCCGCCGAAATAGCCGTTCAGCCCTGGCCGGAAGGCCGGGAGATTGGGATTAAACCCCCGCCCTGCCGGGCGGGGCTGAGAGCCAGTCGGCAAGGTCGTCAGCCTGCAGGATGCCGTCTTCGGTGATAAACCCCGCGATCAGCCTGGCCGGCGTGACGTCAAACGCGGGGTTGTAGACCTTCGCCTTGTCCGGCACGAGTTGCACGCCGCCGGGCCGCCGGATTTCGTTTTCGTCGCGCTGCTCAATCGGGATTTCCTTGCCGCTCTTGAGCTTGGCGTCAAACGTGCTCTTGGGCGCCGCAACGTAAAACGGAATGTCGTGGGCTTTGCACAGCGTCGCCACGCCATACGTGCCGATCTTGTTGGCCGTGTCGCCGTTGCGCGCGATGCGGTCGGCGCCGACGATCGCGAGTTGCACGCGGCCCTCGCGCATCACCACCGCGGCCATGCTGTCCGTAATCACCGTGACGTCGATGCCGCTCTGCGCTAGTTCAAACGACGTCAGCCGCGCGCCTTGGGCCAGGGGACGCGTTTCGTCGGCGAAAACCGAAAATTTTCTGCCGGCCTTGTGCGCGGTGAACATTGGGGCAAGCGCCGTGCCCATGCCCGCCGTGGCAAGCGCGCCGGCATTGCAGTGCGTCAACACGCCGCTGCCGTTCTTGATGAGCTTCGCGCCGTGTCTGCCAATAGCCGCGCAGGTTTCGATATCCGATTCATGGATCAGCTTCGCTTCCTTCAGCGCCCTGGCCGGGTCGCCCTTGGCCGCGGCACGCACACGATCCACTGCCCATTTGAGATTGACCGCAGTGGGCCGCGCCTCGGCGAGCCTGGTTAAACCCTTGTCGCCGAGCCCCGACCGCAGCGCGATCACGCAGCCGTAAGCGCCCGCAACGCCAATGGCCGGCGCGCCGCGCACCGCAAGGCGTTTGATCGCGTCGATCACGGAATCGAGATTGTTAAGACGCAACTCAATCAGTTCGCGCGGCAGGCGCGTCTGGTCGATAATCACGAGGTCGCCCTTTGCGGCGCCCCCTTGCCATGTCACGGTCGGCGGAAGGCTCATCTATCGCTCCTGTATTGAGGCGGCAGCGCATCGTATAGTGAGCTTGGCCCAAGACACTATGATTTCGGCGGAGAAAACCATGCCCAAGCCGACCTCCAGCGAAAAGCCCGCCGCGGCGCAAGCTGTGCCGGAGCCGAGCGCTGACATGCAGAAGTGGATGGACGACACCCACCGCGTGCTCAAGGCCGCCGTGGATCGCGCCGGGCCCAAGCGCGTCGCGCGCGCGCTCGATATCAGCCTGAGCCTCGTCTACAAATGGACGCAGCCCGCGCGCAGCAAGGCCAATCCCGCCGCATCGGGCGCGCGCAACCCGCTGGATAAACTGATCGCGATTTTCGACCTGAGCCAGGACCTGGAGCTGATCCATTTCCTGTGCCGCATCGCGCGCGGCTACTACACGCCCAATCCCAAGCCCAAGGGCCAGACGCGCGTAAGCTTCGTCAGCGAAACCGTCAACGCGCTCAACGACTTCGCCGACATGCTGCAGTTTGCCGAGAAGGCGCTGACCAACGACGGCCGCATCGACCCGATGGAATCGGCCAAGTTGCGCGGGCATTGGGACCAGCTCAAGGGGCGCCTCGAACACTTCGTGCTGGCGTGCGAGGAAGGCAAGTTCAACATCGCGGGCAAGGACGAAGAAGAATGAGCGACCGGATGCCCATCCCGGAAATCGACGACGCCGAGCTGCGCGAGCACATCCTGCGCCTGCGCGGCCTTGTCGCCGAGGAAACCATCGAGACGCTCAAGATGGTTCGCCTCGACCACATCGTGAACCCGCGCGGCAAGCTGCTTGAGTACGACCAGGCGGCGTTTCGCGCCTGGGTGATCGCCTGGCTTAACGCGCTTGAAACGGTGGTCTGCGCGCACATGGCGATGCTGACCAAGAAGCTGTTCGGCGGACAGGCGGCGCACACCATCCAGGAACTCGTCGCTCAACCTGACAGGCTTCTGGAGCAGGTTGAAGACATTAAACGCGCACTGGAAATCATTCTTACCGTGCCTGAAATGACGCCGGAGAAAGCCGACACGGCCAGCATCAAGCCGCCGGCCAAGCCGCAACCGACGCCGACGGACGAATACCCGATGTCGAAAACGTAGCACTCCAACAGCTTACACGGATAGACAGGATGGTCAGAATTGGCCGCCCATCCTGTAAATCATGTTCATCCATGTAGGTTCTTAAAGTTCTTCAGGCATCAGGGGCGCGAGCACGGCTTCGACCGCGGCGCGGTCGAGCGCCTTGCCAATCACAACCAGCACCGGCTCCGGGTCGAAACCCGCCAGCGGAAAAACGCTCGCCTGCGCGTACCCGCCCGCAAGCTGGCAGATGTACAGGCGTTCGTCCCCCACCAAACGCAAAAAGCCCTTGGCGCGCACAACGTTGCTCGGCAAGCCGCGCAGAATTTCCAACAGCGCCTGTTTGCTCTGCGCCGGCTGCACGCGATAACTGAGCGCCAGATAGCCGTGGCGATTGCCATGATGGTGATGTGGTGCGGGCGCCGCATCCGCACGCGGCCGGGGCGGCCGCGCCACATCCATCAATCCGGCCAGCAGCTTGTCCGCGTCGACATTGGCTTGCGTGGTCTCGATAATTTCCGCACGCGGATTCGCTGCTTTCAGTTCCATCCACAGGGGCACGAGCGAATCCGGCTTGGCCAGGTCCACCTTGTTCACGATCAGGATGTCCGCGAGTTCGACCTGCCGCCGCGCGAGTTCGTTGATCTGCAACGCCGCACTGCCGTGCGCCGCATCCACGACCGTCACGACGCCGCGCGGGTCCAGCCGCATGACAAGGTCCGTCGCCGTGCAGGCGTCCACGACCTCGAGCGGGTCGGCGATCCCGGTGGTTTCGACAATCACCAGTTGCGGCGAGAACCGGTCGAGTATTTCCTTGAGCGCCGCGTGCAACTCGCCCTTGAGCTCGCAGCAAACGCAGCCGCCAAGCACGTCGACGACGTCGATGCCCGCGCCCTGCGCAACCGGCCCGTCGATGCTGACCGCGCCGGATTCGTTCATCAGCACCGCGGCTTTAATCCCCGCACGATGTGCGGCGGGAATCAGCCGCGTGAGCAGCGTGGTTTTCCCGGCGCCAAGAAAGCCGGAAAGAAGGATGACGGGGGTGCGCATTAGATCAGGTTCTAGGTGTTGGGTTCTGGTTGCTAGTAAATACCGGGGTCGTCCTAAAACCTAGCACCTAAAACCTGGAACCTCACGGATGAGTTTTCCGACCTTGCCGACAAGTCTCCCACCCGTTAGAAATCACACCGATGGAACCGGTTTCCAAGGCCAAGCTGAAGCAACTTAGATCCCTCACCTCACGCAAGGGGCGCGAAGAAGCGGGCCTGTTTATCGCCGAAGGGCCGCTAATCATCGAAGAGGGTTTCAAGGCGGGCGTGTTCCCGCGCTACGTGGTGGTCAGCGATTCGCCCGGCAAACCACACGACGCGCCGCGCGACACGGTAATGATCAAGGACGCATCGACGCTGACCGACAAGCTGATCGCGCGCTGCAAGCAGGAAAACATCGACGTCTGCAACGCAACACCCGAGGAATTCGCCGAGGGCGCCGACACCGTTAACAGCCAGGGCATCCTCGCGGTTTATGGCATCCCGAAATACTCGCTGCCGCCTTTGATGGAAAAGCCCGACATCACGCTGCTGGTACTCGACAACATGCGCGAGCCCGGCAACCTCGGGACAATTATCAGGCAAGCCGCGGCGTTCGATTGCGGCGCGCTTTTGCTTATTAAGGGCTGCGTCGACGCCTACAACAACAAGGCCGTGCGCGCCACGATGGGCGGCATCTTCCACGTACCGATCTTCGACGAACTCACGCCCGAAGACGTGATGGGAAAACTCACGCAATACGGCGTGTGGCCCTACGTGGCTGCGCGCGGCGGCGCGAGCGCGTTTTCCATCAGCTTTCCGCCCAAGACCGCGTTCGTCATCGGCGGCGAAACCGAGGGCGTTCAGCCCTTCTGGAACGAGCGCGACGTCATCAAGGTCGGCATCCCGCAGACGGACAAAGTTGAAAGTCTGAATGCGGCGGTCGCGGCAAGCATCTTCATGGCCAACCGGTATCAGGCCAAGGACAAGTAGGTTGCCGGAAAAACTGCAACAGCATCTCGCAGAGGTCGCAGAGAGACAACGCTGGTTGGACGCTCTGCGATCTCCGCGAGAAAGCTGTTTTAGCCTTTAGCTTTTCGCTTTTAGCCTTTTAGGCTGTGCCCATGCCCACGACCAAAAAAGCATCCGAGAGCCAGAGCCACCTGACGTGGATCGTGCAGCCGGAAGATCTCAACATGCACGGCAACCTGTTCGGCGGCCGGCTGTTGTCACTCGCCGACAAAGTGGCTGCCATGGCCGCCATGCGGCACTCGCGGCGCAACTGCGTGACCGTCAGCATCGACCGCGTCGAATTCAAAGCGCCGATCAAGCAGGGGTTTTTGCTGGATTGCACGGCGCGCGTACACTTCACGGCGCGCACGAGCATGGAAATCAAAGTGACGGCGATGGGCGAAAACCCGCTGACGGGCGACCGCAAACTCGTGTGCGAGGCGCTGTTTTCTTTCGTCGCGCTGGACGGCGACGACAACCCCACGGAAGTGCCGCAGATTGAGCTGGAATCCGATGAAGACCGGCGTCTCAACGCCGAGGGCCGCGCGCGTTACGAAGCGCGCAAGGGCACGCGGATCAAGAAGAAGTAGCGTCGTTGCTGTGCGTGGCTTGGATTTTCAATCCAAGCCGAGGCGCCCTGGATACTCGGCTTGGGTTATAAGCCCAAGCCACCAATGCCACCGCGCCGGCGTTACTCGCCGCGCATCTTCAGCACGGTGTTCCACTCGGCTTCCGTCACGGGCTGCACGCTCAGGCGGCTGCCCTTGCGCACAACCATCATGTTTTTCAGTGCGGGCTCGGCCTTGAGCTGATCAAGTGTCACGACCGCAGGCAGTTTCTTGACGAAGCGGATGTCGACCACAAACCAGGTGGGGTTGTCCTTCTTCGATTTCGGGTCGAAGTACGCGTGGCCCTTCTTGAAGGCGGTCGGATCGGGGTAGCCGCCCTTGCTGACCTCGGCGATGCCGCTCACGCCGGTCGGGTCGGCGCTCGATGCATAGAACAGCACGCCGTCGCCGGGTTTGATCTCGTCGCGAAGCAGGTTGCGCGCCTGGTAATTGCGCACGCCCTCCCAGCTTGCGCTGCCGTCGCGCTCAAGATCGTCGATGCTGTAAGCCGACGGTTCACATTTGAGGAGCCAGTAACGTTTGGGCATGGAGATGCTCCAGCAGTTGGCGGTTAGCAGATAGCGGATAGGACATAGCGGATAGCAAAAAAACGCCGTCGCCGCTATCTGCTATCCGCTGACCGCTATTGGCTCACTTCTTCTTGTGCTTGGCCGAGCGGCGCGGGGCGCGCGTCGGCGGGCGCTCGCGGTCGGTTTCCGCATGGCTGCTTTTTCGCGGAAGCTCGATCATCGTCGGCGGCATCGTGTCGGTGCGGTGTTTGGGTGGCGTGAGATGGTCCGTCACCTTGAAGGTCTTGCGGCCGCCGCGCTCGCGCTCGGTGGCAGGCACGGAGGTTTCGCCGCTTTCGGTTTCGCCCGCTGCGTCGGTCGGGAACGACTGGGTGATGTCGCTCGAGCTCGCGCTGGGCCTGGGAATACGGCGCACCGAGGACGGCGGCGGCAGAGTCTTGCTGAGGTCGAGCGTCGGCGGGCCCGGCGCCACCGATGTACCGGCGCTGGTCTGCGACATTGCCGGCACGCTGGTGCCGCTGGAGGTCTGCGAGGTCAGGTTGACGGTGGTAGATCCCGGCGGCGGCAGGTTGTTGGCCGAGACCACGCGGTTGCGGCCCTGGTCCTTGGCCGCATACAGCGCGTCGTCGGCAATTGACACCAGCGCTGCGGGCTCCGCCGCATGTTGCGGGTAGGTCGCGACGCCGAAGCTCGCGGTCACGTTCAGGCGTTCGCCCTTGGGACCCTGCACGACGACCTTGCGCGAAACGCCGGCGCACAGGCGCGTGGCGAGCTCAACAGCGTTTTCGTGGCTGGTTTGCGGCAGCAGCATGGCGAATTCCTCGCCGCCGTAACGCGCGACGACGTCGGACACGCGCAGGCCCGCGGCCAGCACCAGCGCCATCTGCTTGAGCACGAGGTCGCCGGTCTGGTGGCCGAAGTTGTCGTTGAACTTCTTGAAGTGGTCGATGTCGAGCATGATGAGGCTGACGGGATAGCTGTAACGCCGCGAGCGCTCGAGCTCGATCTTGAGCTGGTCCTGGAAGTGGCCGTGGTTGTAGAGGCGCGTGAGGCTGTCGCGCTGGGCGCGATCAAGCACGTTGGCGAAGATGATGCCGTTGTTGATCGCCAGCGCCGCCTGGTTGGCGAACATCTCGAGCATCGTCAGGCGTTCGGGGCTGAACTTGCGCGGGCGGCTTGAAGAATCAACAACTACGACGCCGATCGCCTCAGTGTCGGTAAGCAAGGGCGCGGCGGCGAAACTCGTCATCGCAAAATGTTTGAAGACTTCGGGCTGCAGCCGCAGGTGGCTGAGGCCCTCTTCGTTTCGCGTCTCCTGCGTTACGGTATGGCCGGTCTTGACGGCGTGGACGAGCACGCTGGAGCTGTCGTTCATAGGCAGCTTGATCTGGCGCACGGTCTTGGTCAGGTCGCCCCAGCGGCGCGCCAGAACAGGCTGCGTCGCCTCCAGCGTTTTCTGCAGGGGCCCGTCGTGGCGGGTGAGGTCGCGCCAGATGGCCCAGGCGTCGCGCAGGCCCACGGAATCGACGGCGATCTGGCCGACGATGTTTTCGCGCTCCTGGTCGACCAAAAAGATCATGGCGTGGTCGTAACCGCCGCCCTCTTGACTCGTCAAGGCGCTGGCGATGATGCAGAACGCCTTCTCGAGGTCCATGGTGCGGCGCAGCGCGTTGGAAACTTGATTGAGCGCGATCAGGTCTTCGTTCTGGCGCGCGAGTTTGCGGCGCAGCTTGACGCGCTCGGTGACGTCAAGCCCGATCACCGAGATGCCGGCCAGCCGCCCGGCCTCGTCGAGGATCGGGTCGATTTCGAAGTCAAAGAACAACTGGCGGCGGGACTCGAGGTTGACCAGCGAGACTTCCTTGACCTCGGCGGGCGCGCCAAGCGCGATCGCGCGTTGGAAAGCGTGGTCGTGGTTGATTTCCGACAACACGGGCACGCACTCGAAGTAAGCTTTGCCCTGCACGTCGCCAAAGCGTTTGCCAAACAGGCGCTCGGCCGCGTTGTTGAAACGCATGATGCGCAGGTTGCAGTCCAGCACGAACGCGACCAGCGAGATCTGGTCGAAAATGCCCTTGGGAATCTGGCCGCCGCCAATTAAACGACCGCTTTGCGACGACGCGCGCTCGCGCGCCAGCCGCTCCTCAAGCATTGTCTTGGTTTCGTTGACCGTCTCGTCCGGTTCGGGCATTCCGCCAGTCTATCAGCCGAACATTGGCCGGGGAGCCCAAAACGGAGGCTAGGGACGGCCGGAGCGCCGCGTCGTGCCGCGGGGTTTGGTCACGCTGATGGTGTTCATGTCCACGGGTGAATAAGCGCCGGAACTGCTGGTCGACATCGGCGGGATGCCGACGCCGCTGAAAGTCGGCGGCGCCATCTTGTCGACGCGCTTGGGCAACTCGTTGCCCGCCGAAATCACGCGGTTGCGGCCCTGGTCCTTGGCCACATACAGCGCGGTATCGGCCAGCGACACCAGCGCCGCGGCGTCCTGCGCATGTTGCGGGAAGGTGGCGACGCCGAAGCTTGCAGTGACGGTGAGGCGCTCGCCTCGCGTGCCGCGTATGGCGATTTCTTCCTTTACGTCGCGGCACAGGCGCGTGGCGAGGTCGAGCGCGTTTTCGTGCGTGGTTTGCGGCAACAGCACCGCAAATTCCTCGCCGCCGTAGCGGGCCACGACGTCGGCGGCGCGCACATGGGCCGAAAGCAGCCTTGCCATTTCCTGCAGCACGACGTCGCCGGTCTGGTGGCCGTGGTTGTCGTTGAATTTCTTGAAATGGTCGATGTCGACCATGATAAGGCTGACCGGGAAGCCGTAACGCTGCGAGCGGGCGAGCTCGGCGCGCAGCGTGTCCTGGAAGTGGCCGTGGTTGTACAGGCGCGTGAGGCTGTCGCGCTGCGCGCGGTCCAGCACGTTGGCGAACATCATGCCGTTCTGGATGGCCAGCGCCGCCTGGTTGGCGAACATCTGCAGCATGGTCAGGCGATCGGACGAAAACTTGTGCGGGCGGCTTGATGAATCGACGACCACGATGCCAAGGGCCTCGGTGTCGGTCAGCAGGGGTGCTGCGGCGAAGCTGGTGGTCCCGAAATGTTTGATGATGTCGGGATGCATGCGCAGTTCCGAAAATCCCTTCTGGCGGCGCGTGTCGTCGGTGACGGTGTGGCCGGTTTTCATGGCGTGCACGAGGATGCTGCCGGCGTCATCGAGCGGAATGCGGATGGTGCGCAGGATTTTGGTCTTGTCGCCCCAGCGGTGGGCGAGCCCGGGATGCGTGGACTCCAGTGTCTTTTCCATGGGCGCGTCGTGGCGCGTGAGGTCGCGCCAGATGTCAAACGCGTCGCGCTGGCCCACGGAATCAACGGCGATCTGGCCGACCAGGTTTTTGCGCTCGGCGTCGGCGAGGAAGATCATGGCGTGATCGTAGCCGCCGCCCTCTTGACTCGTCAAGGCGCTGGCGATGATGACAAACGCGCGGTCGAGGTCCATGGTGCGGCGAAGGATGTTGCTGACCATGTTGAGCGCCATCAGGTCGTCGTTCTGGCGCGCCAGCCGCGCGCGAAGCTCGGTCGAGACCTGGTTGGCGCCGACAAGGTCGGCGACCTGGCGCGCGACCTCGCGGCGCAACTTCACACGCTCGGTGACTTCCTGGCCGATGATGCTCATGCCCGCGACCGCGCCGGTTTCGTCGCGGATCGGGTCGAGTTCGAAGTCGAAGAACAGGCGCTTGCCGTCGGCGCTTTGCAGCGCGACCTCCTTGACCTGCGCCGGCGCGCCCGAGGCGATCACGCGTTGAAATGCGTGGTCGGCGTTGATCTCGGCCAGGATCGGCAGGGCTCGCGAAAACGGCTGGTACTGCACGTTGGCCGCAAAGACGCCGAACAACTTCTCGCCCGCGGGATTCAGGCGCAGGATGCGCAACTGGATGTCGAGCACGATGGCGACGAGCGAAATCTGGTCAAGCACCGAGTGCAGTAGCTGAGCGTTGGGGTCAACGGGCGCGGGAACGGCGTGGGAGCCGCTGACGGCGCGAGTTCTGGCAGACGTGTTGTCGGGCGGAGGCATTGGCTTGCTCAACACTCGCGTGTCGTGCCCCTGCCCGGGTCCAACGTATTGTAACTATCGCCGGAATAAACGCTCCAACTCAATGCAATTCGTTGGCGAAAGTGGATTAGGCCTAAAGCAACGCCGCTATTTCGCGACGTGCCCGCCCGCCTTGCCGCGCTGCAAAAATGCCGCGAACTTTTCCGCCGCGACATTCGACAGGCTCGCGTCGGGAACAAGTTCGTCGACGAAGTTGCCGTCCTTGTCGAGGATGACGTAAAACGGCACCGCCTTGCCGCCGTATTTGTCCCAGATTTCGCGGGCCTTGAGGTCGGTGTCGTCATCGGTGAACTGCTGCACCAGGATGAAATCTTTGGCCAACTGGCCGAATACCGCTTGTTGAGGGAAGATCGTCCGCTCAATCGTGCGGCAGTTTTTTCAGTTGATGCCCGTGAAATCGACGAATATCGGTTTGCCCTGCGCCTTGGCGGCTTTCAGGCCGGCTTCGTAATCGCGCAGCCACGGAAGTTTGTGCGGGTCGTTGCTGACCGTGCCTCCGCCGGAACCATTGCCCCCGGCGCTGTGGTTTTCACCGGGCGGCGGCAGGATTCCTTCGAGTACAAAGCCCATGTTCGTGCCGTTGATCAGGCCCGGCGTCAGGAACAGCGCAAAGACCAGGAACACCGCGGCGATGAGCGTGCGCACGACGCCGATTTGTTCGACGGGTTCGTGGTCGTGGGGCAGGCGGAAGCGCCCGAGCAGGTAGAAGCCCGAAAGGCCCGCGCAGACGATCCAGGTGGCCATGACGATTTCGCGCGTGATGATCGTCGGCGCGATCTTGCCCTGAAACGCCATGTCGGCGTTGGCGAAGTAATTGATGGCCAGCGCGATCTCGACAAAGCCGAACACGACCTTGATCGCGTTCATCCAGCCGCCGGATTTCGGCAGCTTCTTCATCAGGGCGGGGAACTGGCCCATGATGAAGATCGGCATCGCCATGCCCGCCGAGTAAGCCAGCATGCCCAGGGTCGGCGTCCAGTAATCGCCTGCCGCGGCCTTGGCCAGGATCAGCGCCGCAATCGGCGCCGTGCACGAAAACGAAATGAGCGAAAACGACGAGCCGCTGAGCAACGCTGCGACGTAACCCTTGCCCTGCTTGGTTGCGCCGAACTGCGCACGCGAGAACTTGCTGGTGATGAACACCGGCACGCGCAGCTCAAACAAACCAAGGAAACTGAGGGCGAACACGACGAACATCAGGCCCAGCGCGACGTTGACGTAGCCGTTGGTCGAGAACAACTGCGCGCCCTGTTTGCCCAGCGCCAGCGTGGTGATCAGGCCGATGGCGACGTAGCTGCCCATGATGCAACTTGCATAGATGCCGGCCGTGACCAGCGGCGAACGCTTTTGTTCGCTCTGCTTGACGAAGAATCCGATCGTCAGCGGCAGCACCGGTAGCACGCACGGCGTCAGCAGCGAGAGCAGTCCCGCGCCAAAAGCCGTCAGCAAAAACGCGAGCAGCCCGCTGTCCTGTGTCTGGGGAGTCCCGGCCCCGCCGTTGTTCTTGGGCGGTTCAATTTTGCCGCCGTCTTTGGGTGGATCGACCTTGCCGCCATCTTTCGGCGGGTCGACCTTGCCGCCGTCTTTGGGCGGGTCGACGATGGCGGGCGCGTCGGCAGAAACTTCGACCGACGCAAACCAGCCGAACTTGCGTAGCGGCAGGCAGCCGGCCTCGTCACAGACCTGGCCGTTGGCCGTGCCGGTCAGCAGTATCTTTCCGAGCTTTGCGTCAGCCGGGACTTTGAACTTGCGCGTGATGCTGAACTTGCCGTCCCACACCCAGGCTTCATCGATGAAATTTTCGGGATCGGCGGGCGTGACATGATGGGGCGGGTACTGCCAATCGCCCGCGGGCTCAAGCCCCGCGGTGTTCAGCAATTGCAGGTCAAGCACCTGTCCGGACGGCGACTTCGGGTGATAAAGGTGATTCAGGCCGGCAGTCTTGCCGGTGGACTCGTCCTTGATGCCGAGATCGAAGGTTTCAAACGCGAGTTCGAGCGTGATTTCTGCGCCCGGTTTGACTTTCTCGGCGGCAAAGCGCGGCGTCATCTTGAAACGCGCCAACACCTGCGCGTTGGGCCCGGCAGGCAAGTCCTTGGGCCATTCGACTTTTTCCTCGCCCTTGGGCGCATCCGGTTTCGGCGCTTCTACGGGCTTGGGAGCCTCGGCGGCCACCGTGCCCCACGCACTCAGCCAGATGCGTTCCTCTCCATTGGTGGTGCAGCAAACGACGCCGCCGCACGGGATGGCGGTGCTGTAAAGGTTGGTGACAGTGGTGTCGCCGCTGGACCACTTCGAAACGACACACTCGATTTCGCGCTCGCCGATCTTGCGTTTGACGGGCTCAAAGGGCCACTCGGCCTCAGATGGTATAAGTCCGCTAACGAGCGAAATCTTCGACCACGGCTGGCCCTTGGCGGGCGTCACGACAGGTTTGGCGCCTTCGGGCGGCGTCAATGTGACGGTGACGCTGACGCCCGCGTCGCTGACATCTGTGACTTCAAATTTCTTGGTCATGCCCGCGGCGAACTTGTATTCAACCCAGTCGCCCTTTTTGGCATTGGCCCAGGTGTTCCAGCCGCTTTGGAAGGTGTTGTCGGCGATGACGCGCGGCTCGTCCGCGTAAACCAGCCTAAAGGTCTCGCCAGTCTTGAGCCCGCCGAACGGTCCGACGTCTTTGAAGTCGAACACGGTTGAATTGTTGTTCTTCAGTGCGCTTACCTCGGCGCGAAGCAACGCGATTTCATCTTCAAACCTCGATTGTTCCGTCGGTTCAACGTTCCCGCCCGATTTGCCTTCTTTAGGCGAACCATCCTTCTTGGGCGTTTCCTTCGGCGTCTCTTTAGGCGGCGCTTCTTTCGGCGTCTCGGCGGCTTTGATCGTCAGCGTCGCTTCGAACTTCCCTTCCTGCATCGTGCATCCGTCATCATTGCACACTTGCGCTTCGTACTTGCCCTTCACCGTCAGCTTGTCCTTGGCGCTCGCGGGAGCCTTCAGCGTCCACACCAGGTTAAAGCTGTCCTCCAGCACCCAGTCGTCGCCGAGGTCCGGGTCCGTCTTCACCACATAATCCGGCCACTTGATCTCGCCGACGGTCTCCATGCCCGCAAGCTCAGTAAGCTTCGGCGTCATGCCCTGGCCGATGCCGGGATTGTCTTTGTGATACGCGTGGTAGCCCGGCGCGACCGTGAAGCTAACCTTCAACGTCACTTCCGCGCCCGCCACAACCTCCGCCGGGTCAAACTTCGCCGACGCCGACAAAAGTTCCGTGTCTTTGGCGCCAAGCAGCGGCGCTGCAAGTAACGTCAACAGCAGCACTATCCAACGCATGGATTCCCCAATTGAGCCGGCTGTCCCATCTTAACGTGCGGCGAGCGCAAAGCTTCCGGATTTTCCGACGCGGGGGCATGCTACCCAGCCGCGGCGCTACTTGCATCGCGCCCGCGCCCCGTTATCGTCACCAAACTGCAATGCGCCACCTGCTGGTTATGATCGATGGCCTCGCCGACACCCCTCTGGCCGAACTGGGGGGCAAGACGCCATTGGAACACGCCACAACGCCTGTGCTGGACAAGCTTTCGGCGGCGGGCGAGATCGGCACCGTGCGCACCATTCGCAAGGGCGAGGAAGCCGAGACGCTCTCGGCGCTGTTTACCGTGCTTGGCTACCCGCCGGGCCCCTACCGCACCGGCCGCGGCTACTACGAGGCGCTGGCGACAGGCCAGGTGCTGGCCGAGGGTGAATGGGCCTTTCGGCTGCAACTTGTGAACGTCCAGAACGGGAAACTCGCGGACTCGCGCGCCGGCGGCCTGAGCGACATCGAGGGCAGCCAGCTCGTGATGGCGCTCTCCAAGCATTTCAACCTGCCGCGCCTGCGCTTTGTGCCGGTCGCCGGCCACAACCATCTTCTCATTATCGACGGCATTGATTTCCACGGCCTGCGGGACGTCAGCGCGATCAACCTGATCAACCAGCCGCTGGCCGAGCAGATGCCTCAGGGACCGGGGCAGGAGTTGCTGAGCAAGATAATCGATGAAGCGCCCGCGGTGCTGGCCAAACACGAAGTCAACAGGGCGCGAGTCGCCAAGGGCAAACTTGCCGCCAACGCGGTCTGGATCTGGGGCGGCGGGACAACTATCGAGGTGCCGGGCTTCCACAAGACCTTTGGCATCAAGGGCGCGATGGTGAGTTATTCGAACCTGTTTCGCGGCGTAGGTGTCGCCACGGGGCTTGCGGTACCCAACCCCGGCGGCACGGCGACCACCGGCCTGAGCGACCCCAGCGGCCGCATGGTCAAGGTCGATATCGAGACTTTAAAGAAGCGCGACCACGAGACCGACGAAATCAACAAGCTCCGTGTGACGACGGAAAGCGCGCTGCAGAACTTCGAGTTCGTGCTGGCGCATTTCAGTTACCCGGACGACCACTCGCATCAGGGCGACGTCCTGGGCAAAGTGAAGGCGATCGGCCTGATCGACAAGCACTTCTTCAAGCCGGTGCTGAAGGTGCTGGAGACGCAGAAGGACACGCGCCTGTTGGTGATTTCGACGCTGATGTCGCGCGTCGAGACGCGCATGCACGATGAGCGCGCGGTGCCGTATTTGATGTGGGGGCCGGGCATCGAGCCCAACGCGGGCAAACTGACTTTCACCGAATCCAACGCCGAAACCGCCCGCAAGCACATTGAGGACGGCACGCGGTTAATTGATAACCTGTTGCATGGGATATAACAGTTCCGAGTCGCGAGTCTCGTGTCCCGCGTCAAAAGCAACGAACGGCCTTTCGACTCGTGACACGCGACTCGAGACCCGAGACAGGTAACTATGCCGGGCAAAACTTCCTACCAGGTCAAACCCACCGCCGAGAGTCAAAAACTCCCGAAGACCAAGGTCGTTTTCACCACCGCGCAGATTGACAAACGCGTGGGCGAACTTGCGGCGAAGATTTCGCGCGATTACGCCGGAAAAGCGCTGGTCTGCCTGACGATTTTGCGCGGCGGATTCTTCTTCGCGTCAGATCTTATTCGGCGGCTGAAGAACGTTGAGGTCGAGCTCGAGTTCGTGAAGCTCGCCAGCTACGCCGGCACGCGCAGCAGCGGCCGCATCGACTTCCGCGGACAACTGCCGTCGGTCAGCGGGCGCGAAGTGCTGGTGATCGAGGACCTCGTGGACACCGGCCGCACGCTGGCGAGCCTGGACGAGGCGCTGAAGGCGCAGGGCCCGCGCTCGCTGCGTTATGCGATCTGCGTGGACAAAAAGGCCCGCCGCGAAGTGCCCTTTGAATGCGAATACGTGGCGTTCGACCTAGAGCGCGACAGCTTCCTCGTCGGCTACGGCATGGACAACGACGGCAAACAGCGCACCCTGCCCGACATCCGCGAGATCGTGTAAATTCTGGAGCCAACTGTGTCCATCGGACGCCTGGTGCTGCCGCTGCTGGCTGTGTTGTGCGCCGCCTCGCTCTGCGGTCAGGCGCCGGCGCACAGCCTGATGCGCCTTTGACTTTCGCCATGCATCCAGCGATAACGGGTTCATGGCTGACGCAGCGCCCAACACACTCACGCAGCGGCTGGACGAAAAGATCGCCGCGGGAATCGCCGAAGAGCGCAAGTTGCTCGGCGACCTGCGCGACATGTTGGTCAAACAGGACTTCGACAATTTAATCGTCGAGCAAGTCACCGGCCTGAAGGATCACCTGGAGGACTTGTTCTTGCTCGTGATCGTCGGCGAAGTCAAAGCCGGCAAGTCCAGCTTCATCAACACCCTGCTCAACGCCGACGTCTGCAAGGTCGGTGCGATCCCGACCACCGACAAGATCCACGTGCTCAAGCACGGCGAGGTCGAGCGCGAGCGCATCCACGAGGAATTCCTGGTCGAGCGCCAGTTGCCCTACGATTCGCTGAAAAACATCAACATCGTCGACACGCCCGGCACCAACAGCATCGTCAAGCGCCACGGCGAAATCACCGAAAGCTTCATCCCACGCTGCGACCTCGTGCTGTTCACCACCAGCGTCGACCGCCCCTTTTCCGAAACCGAACACCAGTTCCTCGAACTGATCGTGCGCCAGTGGGCCAAGAAAATTCTCTTCATCGTCACCAAGAAGGACATCAAGGAGCCCCACGAACTCGAGGAAATCCAGAAGTTCGTCGCCGAGAGCACCAAGAAGTTCTTCGATTTCGAGCCCAAGATTTTCATGGTCAGCGCCAAACAGGCGCGCGTCGCCAAGCAAAGCCAGGACGCGGCGCTCTACGAGTCCTCGGGTTTCAAGGCGCTCGAGGATTACCTGTTCACGACGCTGAGCGAGGGCGAGAAACTCCAGCTCAAACTCGAAAGCCCCGTCAACAGCGCGATCAGCATCTGCGACCAGTCGCTGGCTGAATTCGACCGCCGCATCAGCGCGCTCAAGGACGACAAGAAGGTGCTGGAGAACATCAAGCAGCAGCTTGACCAGAGCGAGGCGGACCTCAAAGAAAACTACGGCCGCTTCATCCTCGAGATCGACAACGTCATATACGAGATGGAACGCCGCGGCCGCAACTGGATCGACGACACGGTCAAGATCACGAACATCGGCATTTTGCGCTCGGCCGAGCGTTTCCGTGCGCGTTTCAAAGAAGAAGTCATCAAAGATTACGAGATCAAAATCGACGAGGTGCTCTCGCGCGCCGTCGACTGGTTCATGAAGAAATATTTAAAAGTCTGGCAGGACACAACTGAATATTTCGCCGACCAGGCGGCCAAGCGCAAACACGAGGGCATGGTCGGCAAGGTCACGCAGCGCTTTGAGTACAACCGCGAGCAGATTTACGACCTCGTACGCGCCAACGCCCGCGACAAGATCAAACACTTCGATTACGAGCAGCAGGTGCGCGACTTCATGGGCCGCGCGGGCACCGGCATCACCGCGGCGCTGGGCATGGGCGCCATTGGCGTCGGCGTCGGCGCGCTGATCGTGATTTTCACTGCGGGCCTCGCGCTCGACATCACCGGCATCGTTTCGGGGCTCGTGCTCGCCACCACCGGCCTGTTTGTGCTGCCGATGCAGCGCCGCCGCATCAAGGCGCAATTCGCCGACAAAGTGATTGCGCTCAAGGCCGCGCTGACGACGGTGTTGCAGGAGCAGATCAACAAGGAGTCGCGCGACGCGATCGAAAAGATCCGCGAGAGCTTCGGCCCGTTCTTCGATTACGTTCAGCGGACAGTCGGCAGCGTCGAGGAATCGCGCGGCAGGGTCAAGGCGATCCGCGAAGGATTTGTGGGCCTGCGTTCGCGCTTCAACATGACGCTGACCGAGGAAAAGGACGCACTGAAAGTCAAAGACACCAAGCGCCTCGAAAAGGATTCATAAAGGTTTTGCCACGGAGAACACGGAGTGGCACGGAGAGAAGAAAAAACGGGCTGGCCACGAATCTCCACGAATCTCCACGAATTTCATTGCCTTGATTCGTGTCAATTCGTGATGATTCGTGGCTAAAGTTGTTTTCAGAGGTCGCCATGAAATCCTGGATGATCTGGATCGTTGCCATAGTCGCAAGCGCGGGCGCGCTCGTCGGCGGCTGGGCGATTGGCCGTGAGCAATCCTGGGGCTACAAGGCCAAAACGACCAAGGCTGAAGAAGACCTCGTCGCACGCGAGGGCGAAATTGCCGACCTGAAAAAAGAGGCCGGCGACCTCAAGACGTCGCTGTACGACAAAGGCGGCGAAAATTCGCGCCTGAACAAGGAAATCCGCCGGCTCGAAGACGACCTTGCGGCCGCCAAACTCGCGCTGGCCGAGAAGAACAGAGAGATCGCGCGTCTGATGAAAATTGAGCAGGAATACGAAGTGTTGAAGTTGAAGGGCGGCAACGGCGCCGAGATCGCTGCTTCCGAGCAAGCCCGCAAGACGGCTGAACTGCTGGTCGAATCGCTGAAAAAGGAAATCGAGGCCAAAGACAAGGAAATCGCCGATCTCAAACAGCAACTGGCCGATCACCAACCCGCCGTCACGGGCAAACTCGCCGTCAAATTTGGCAAGTGGGACCAGAGTGAAGCCGTCACCAGCGCCAAGTGGAACGAAATGGGCGGCGCTTCGCGCGCCATGCGCCCCGCGATGGCCGAGGTGCTGAAAGCCATCAGCGAAGGCCGCCCGCCGGACCCGGCGCTCGTCAAGGAACTGCAAAAGCACAACGCCACGCTGATCGACTATTACCTCAAGATCCGCGGCAAAATTCCCACCAACGCGCCGGTCAACGGCGAATTCGCCCACCCCATCACGTTCGTAAACCTCGCCGCGGCACAACTTGCGGCGGCGGACAAGGCGCTGACGGAGCAGCAGATCGCGACGCTTACCGAACAGGGCGAGGAGTACGAAAAACGCTGGGACAAGCTGCAAAAGGGTTACACGGCGGCGACGCCGCAACTCGTCAAGCTCGTGGACGAAATCGAGCTCAAACAGTGGTTTGCCGACCGCCTTTACGAAGCACTAACGGCCGAGCAGCGGGCGGAACTGTGGGATGAAAGCGTGCGCGGCCGGGTGCAACTGGACTTGTACTCGCCAGGCACGATGCTGGTCATGGGCCTGTCGCCGCTCACGGCCGACACACGCGAGCTTGTGCGCGGCGCGTTGCTGGATCGGCTGGCCAAGGACTGGGGCATCGAGCGCACCAAGCTGGACGGCGCCGCATTTGTATTTGACCGCTGGTTGGACGAGGTTGCGGCGCACCTTGAACCCGCCGCTCCGGCCGACCGCGCCGTGCCGCTGGTCAGCACCGTGCTGGTGTTCGCCCGGGCGCAACTGAAGGCGGCGGCAAGCCTCAAGGAGGCGCTGAATCTCGACGAGGCGGGCAGCAAGGCCATGCGCGACGACACGTCGATCTACCTGATGTACATCAACAAGAAGTAAGGGTGGCTGGGGCCGCCGGCTCCAGCCGATCGAACGTCAATGCCTATGCCCTGGGGCGGGGACGCCCCAGCCACTCCTAGAAGATCCACTGGAACTGGAAGCGGATTTCCGAGATCGCGCGGTATTCGCTGATGCGTTCGATGGCGTCGAATGAAAGCTTGTTGCCCTTGGCCACGCCGTGCGGCATCTGCTGCACGACGTAGCGATAATCAAACGACAGCTTCATGTTGTCGCCGTGGAACTCGTAGCACAGGCCGCCGTTGTATTCCGTCGCGTCGGAGCCGAAGCTGTCGCCGTCCACACGCTGGCCGCCGCCGGTCAGGCTGCCGAACTCGTCGAAGTTGACCGCGCTGATGCGAAAGGCGAACAGCAACTGGCGCGGCAGGGCGTAGTAGTTGATCTCCACCGAGTAGGCTGAGTCTTCAACTGCGGCGGGAATGTACGGGTCGATGGTGTTGCTGCCCTCCATTGCGCCGAAGTTATGGAAGCTCACGCGCCGCCAGTGGATCGACCAGTTGACGCCAAAACCCATCCAGCGGAAATGGCCGTCGAGCGTCGCGTTCAGCGCGTCCATGCCGTAGCGCGAACGGCCGCTGCCCGTCGGTCCCAGCGGCGTGCCGTCGGTGCCGATTTCGCGCGGGCGCGAGGTGTTGCCGAGAAACGTCCCGCCGCCCGTGCCCTGCGCCTGGATACGCGCGGAAAACCAGTTCACGGCGCACGCGATCATCAGTTGCCACTCCTCGATGTTGCGCGTGGTGCGGGTGTCGGCATTGTGGCGCGCCATGTTGCCCATGGGCTGAAACTCGATGCGGAAAGCGGGCATCAGGTCATTATCGACGCGCTGGCCGAAGGTCTGGCTAGTGGTCGCACCGTCGCGGTTGCGAAAGCCGCCTGTGAAGTTGTCGGTGCGGTCGGCGTCAGTCACGCGCACGCCGTCGGAGTTGCCGCTGCCGACATCGAGAAAGCCCGCGCCCTGCGCGTTTGCGCCCGTGACCGCGCCATTGAACAGGCCCAGGTTGATCGCCAGCACGCGCGTGCCCCAAAGGTCGAGCGCGCTCGTGAGCAAAATGCCTTTGCCCCAGTCCTGGTCGAAGGCCTGGTCCGCCGCCGAACGATCCATCAGCGAGTAATTCTCTGGGTCGATCAAAGTCTCGTACGTCGCGGGCACGCGCATCTGCCCCGCCGTCAGGTTAAACAGCATCGTCGGCGCCCAGCAGAACCAGAGGTCGTCGATGCGCACGCCCGCGCCGTCGTTCATGGGCCGCCACTGCGCCTTGTAGAGAAATTCGGGCGCGAAGAAGTTGCCCTCCATCGTGAAGCGCATGTGCGGGATGCGGAAATTCGAGAAATCGCCGCCGTTGTCGCCCCCGCGCCCGCTGTTGCCGCGCACGTCGTGGTATGTGAAGCGCGCCTGCGCGACGGTTTTCCAATGAAACGCAAACGCGCCGTCGTCGGTAACCCAGTTGAACACGTCGTGTTTCAGACGCATGCGGATGGCTTCACCCTCGCCCGCCGCGGCGCGGTCCATGGCTTTGAGCCGGTCGACTTCCGCCCGCAACACGGCGGCTTCGCGCTCAAGCTGCTCGATACTTGCCTGCGCCGCCAATGATGAAGGAACGATAAAGAGAGCCAGCAACACTGCGGCGGCGAAGCGTGGCATATTGAAAAATCTCCGGGAAGCGAATTGCTGACCTGTAACGGATGGTGGCGAGCCCTCTGGGCTCGCCACCGCGGGCCAGAGGCCCACGCCACGCTAAGCCTTGAGTACCTCTTCCGTCTTCTTCTTGAGGACCTCTTCGAGCTGCTTGTTGTACTTGTCCGTCAGCTTCTGGACGTCGTCCTTGAGCTTGCGGTGCGTGTCTTCCGTCAGCGTCGCGTCCTTCTGGCTCGCCTCGCCGTGTTTTAAAGCCTCGTGCCTGGCATTTTTAATCGGGAGCTTTGCCGCCTCGCCAAATTCCTTCACCTGCTTTGCGAGTTTCTGGCGGTTTTCCGTCGTCATCTGCGGCAGGCGGCAGATCACCTGCTTGCCGTCGTCGGTCGGCGTGAAGCCGATGTTGGCTTCCATGATCGCCTTGGAAATCGCGCGCACCTGGCTGATGTCAAAGGGTTTGATCGTGATAGTGCCGGCGTCGGGCGTCGCGATCTGCGCCGCGCCCTTCAGCGGCGTGGGCGTGCCGTAGTAATCGAACTTCACGTTCTCGACCATCGCGGGGCTTGCGCGCCCGGCGCTGATGCCCCGGAACTGCTCCTGCAGGTGCGTGACGGCCTTGTTCATCGCCGCCTCCGCCGTCTTGAGAATGTCAGCCGCACTGATACCCATGACTTGCTCCTGGTGGCGCGGGCGCCTCGCCCGCGTGCCTCAAAGTAGCGCGGGCGCCTCGCCCGCGTGTCTCACAGTAGCGCGAGCGCCCGGCCCGCGTGTCTCACAAATGCGGGCGGATCGCCCGCACCACGTCACTACGCCTCGATCAGCGTCCCGACCTTCTTGCCCAAAATCGCACGCTCAATTTCACCCTCGCGCTTCATGTCCATCACCATCAGCGGCATTCGGTGCTCCATGCACAGCGCCACCGCCGTCGCATCCATGAAGCGCAGGCCCTTCTGCAACGCCTCAAGATAGGTGATCTGGTCGAACTTCTTTGCGTCCTTGTGCTTCATGGGGTCTTTGTCGTAGACGCCGTCGACCTTCGTCGCCTTCATAATCACGTCGCAACTGAGTTCGATCGCGCGCTGCGCCGCTGCTGTGTCAGTGGTGAAGTGCGGGTTGCCTGTGCCCGCGGCAATCACCACCACGCGGCGCTTTTCCAAATGGCGCATGGCGCGGCGGCGAATCCACTTCTCGGCGACGTTGGGCACATCGAGGCTTGAGAGTACGCGGGTGTCCAGGCCGATGCTTTCGCAGGTGTCCTGCAGCGCCATGGCGTTCATCACCGTGGCGAGCATGCCCATGTAGTCGGCGGTCGCGCGCTGGATGTGCGGGATATTGAGCTGCGCGCCGCGCACAAAGTTGCCGCCGCCGACCACGACCGCGAGCTGGATGCCGAGTTCGTGGACTTTCTTGATCGATTTCGCCAGCGCCAGCACTTCGTCGCCGTCAACGCCAAAGCCGCCGGGCTTGCAGAACGCCTCGCCCGAAATCTTGATCAACGGCCGCTTGAACTTGCACTTTTCGAGGCCCATGGCGGTTGCGGTTCTACCGCTCAATAGCAAGGGATACAAGCGTGTCCCGCGCACCGGCGTAGCGACCCCAAGACCCTGGCCACCTTTGACCCGGCGGTCAAGATTCCACACGCAGTGGGCTAGATTCGCGACACCCCATTGCGGACAGGTTAGAATGGGACTAAACACGAGACAGACACGCGGCCACGGCAAGGGTTTGACATGAGTACTCCAGAGAACTTCAGCAGCGGGCGTTTGCAGATCGCCCTTGGACTCCAGGACGTTGTAGTGGACGAATCCAAGATCTGTTTCATCGATGGAGTTGCGCCCAAGCTGCTCTACTACGGCTACAACATCCACGATCTCGCCGAAAATTGCAGCTACGAGGAAATCGTCTACCTGCTGCTCAACGGCAAGCTGCCCAACAAGGCCGAACTCGCCAAGATCAGCACCGACCTCGTCGCCGCACGCGGCCTGCCGGCCGAAGTGTTCGAGACCATCAAACACGCGCCTAAGTCCAGCATCCCGATGGATGTGCTGCGCACCTGCGTGAGCCAGCTTGCGCTTAGCGATCCAAAACCAAACGACGACACGCCCGAAGGGCGTTATCGCAAGTCGATCCGCCTGACCGCGCTGTTCCCGGAAATCGTCGCCGCTGATTACCGCAATCGCCGTGGCGAAGCGCCGAATAAACCCAACCCCAAGCTTGGCCATGCCAGCAACTTCCTGTTCCTGCTGCACGGCAAGGAGCCAGGCCCGAGTGCGGCGAAAACCATGGACGTCGCGCTGGTGCTGCACGCCGAGCACAGTTTCAATGCCAGCACATTTACCGCACGCGTGATTGCGGCGACGCTGTCGGACATGTATTCGGCGGTCACGGGCGCCATTGGCGCGCTCAAGGGACCGCTGCACGGCGGCGCCAACGAGGGCGTGATCAAGACGCTGGTCGAGATTGGCGACGTGAGCAAGGTCGAGCCCTGGCTGAACGAGAAGTTCAAGGAGAAGGGTTTCAGACTGATGGGCTTTGGCCACCGCGTTTACAAGACGCTGGACCCGCGCGCGGTCGTGCTAAAGAAGTACAGCGAAAAGAGCGGCAAGGAACACGGCGTCACGAAGTGGTTTGACATGAGCGTCAAGATCGAAGCGATGATGAAGACGCGCGAAAAGCCGCTGTATCCCAACGTCGATTTCTATTCGGCCAGCACCTACTACACGATGGGCCTGCCGCCGGAAATCTTCACGCCGATCTTCGCGGTTTCGCGCGTGGCGGGCTGGTGCGCGCACGTGATGGAGCAGCAGTCGCACAACCGGCTGATCCGGCCCGATTGCGCCTACATCGGCGTGATGGACGCGCCGTTTATTCCGCTCGACAAACGCTAGACTTCAAAGAAGGCGATCAAGCAGCCGCGATCAAATCGCGGCTGCTTTCTTTCCCGGGAGAACGAACATGACCAAACTGGCGTGGGTGCTGGTGATGGTGTCGTCGTGCGTTTTTGGGCTCGTCGGCGTGCTTATCGGCGGTTTGCTGATCACCAACGCGACCCCCGTAGCCGCCGCGCCGGCCGCGCCGATCAAAATTGCACTGGTGAATCTCGAACGTGCCTCCAGACGCACGAAGCTTTTTTCGCAACGTAAGGTCGATTACGAAAAGCACCAGGCGGCGTTGAACGCCGAAAGACGCAAACGAAAGTACGAACTCAATGACCTCAAATCTCAACTTGAGGACGCGAAGCGAAAAGACGACGGTTCAGATCGCGTGCTGGAAGTGCATGTCAAAGCCAAAGAGCAGGAGATTGAGTTCGCCGACGAGTTCTATAAACACAACATGGCCGAGATACGCGACATGTACCTGGCGGAGGTTCTGCAACTGGTGCTCGACAAGGCCGTCAAATACGCCGACGCCAAGGGGTTCAACCTGACGCTGCAGGACTACGCGCTCAGCGCGAGTGCTGCGGACGTGATGTTCTCAGACAAAAGCTGGGCCGAAACCGTGATGAACAAGCCGGTCGTTCATGTTCCCGCGCTCGACCCTTACGTCACCGACATTACCGATTTGTTGGGGAACTGACTCAGCGGCGTGTGGCGTTACTTGCCGGCAATCAAATCCTTGAACCGGGCTTCATTTCGAAGCGCACGCAGGTCCAGGTCGTGTTTGAACATCTCCAGCCAGCGATAACCCTTCTTCACCGCCGCGGTTAGATACTCAAGCGCCTTTTCGCGGTCGGCCTTCGCCAATTTTCCGGATGCGTCGTCGGCGTGCGCCTCGGCCAGCATGGCGTGGACGCACGCGAGGCGGTAGTCGGCCTGGCCATCGATGTCCGTCGAGGAGGGTTCCCTGGCTTGCTCTTCAAGCAACTTGGCCGCGGCATTACAGTCCGACTCGGCGCGCGAGAAATTCGACTTGCCCACATAGGCCGCCGCACGGCCCAGCAGCGCAAAACAGTTGTCGCGGTTGATGCCGTAGGCCATCGAATAGTCCTCGACCGCCGCGTCGAATTCCTTGCGTTGGCGATTGATGGCGCCGCGGAGCGCCAGGACGTCGCCGTCGTAGGGCGTTTGCTTCAGCGCAAGATCGATGTCTGCCGCCGCTTCGGCCAGTTTGCCGGTGCGCCGGTAGACTTCGGCGCGGCCTGAAAGCGCGTTGGTGTATTCGCTGTCAAGCGCCAGCGACCGGGCGTAGTCCGAAAGAGCAAGCTCGTGCCGGCCGCTTTCGCGATAGACGTTGCCACGGTTGCTGTGCAGCACCGCAACCCCGGGATCAAGCTTGATGGCGGCGGTGTAATCGGCGATCGACTTGTCCCATTCGGACAAATACATGTACAGCAGTCCGCGGGAGCTGAAGGCGACCGCACGCGAGGCGTCAAGCTTGACCACGGCGCTATAGTCTTCAACGGCGTCCTTGTAATCGCCGCCGTCATAGTGGATGCGCCCGCGCAACATCAGCGCATCGACGGACTTCGGGTTAAGCTTCAGGGCGCGCGCGACTTCCTGCAGCGCCTTTTCGTTTTCGTCCTGGTCGTAGAAAATCTCCGCGCGGGTGATGATCGCATCGATGAACGCCGGTTGCATCTTCAATGCCGCATCGCAATCGGCCAGCGCCTTCTCGTGCTCCCACATGTCCTTGTAAATGATGGCGCGGTTGGTGAGAAATCGCGGCGACGTCGCCACGCGCTTGATGGCGAGGTTAATGTGATCGAGCGCCTCGTCGTTTTCGCCCAGCGAGTTGAGCGCCATTGCAAGGTTGTTGTGCGCAGTCTGATGGTCGGGGTACGAGGCAAGCGCCGCGCGGCAATCTGCGGCCGCTTCCTCGAACTTGCCGAGGTCGCAATACAATGCTGCGCGGGTGACCAGCACATCGACGTCGCCGGGGGTCTTCTTCAGCAGGGTGTTGAAGCACTCCAGCGCCTCCTCGTTATCGCCTCGCTCAGAGGCGAGGCGGCCGCGCAGGAATTCACCCCACGATTTTTCGCCGCCCAGGCGCACGCCCTCGGCGCGCTCCGTCTCGGCTTCATGGAGTTCGCCCAGCGACAGCAGCACTTCCGCGAGGCGATAACGCGCCCCGCCGTCGCCCGGGCCAAGCTTCACCGCCTGGCGCGCGTCCGCCAGGGCGTCATCGAGCCGCCCTTGCTCCGAGCGCAGGCTGGCGCGGTTGCTCCAGAAAGTAGCCACCTTGTCGTCGAGCTCGATGGCCTTGTTGAAGTCCTTGAGCGCCTCGGCAAATCGCGAGGCGCGAACATGCAGCACGCCGCGGCCGTTGTGCGCCAGCGCATGTTTGGGATCGAGCTTGATCGCGCGGTTGTAGGCATCGAGCGCGTCCTCGAGCTTGCCCTCGCCCTCCAGCCGCACTCCCTCCGCGTAAGAGTCATCCGCCGCTGACACGAGTTGGGGCGGCGAAACGTCCGCGCCCGCCACCTGTGAAACCAGGACGATAGCGGCCATAGCGACCAGCAGCCGCAAAGTTGCCGTAAATTTCATGGTCTCCCCCGATTTGCCCGGGCCGCGATGATAACGGGGCTGCACGCGACGCCGCCCAGAAAAACCCGCCCAAAGCTCGACGCCTCGCGTAACGGTATCAACCGGCGGGCCCATACGATGTTTAGTTGCGCGGCAATTCGCCGGCCACTGGCGAGTCCTTGATGCCGAGGTATTGCTCGATCTGCTGCTCGACGTAAAGCGCCTGGTCCGCCTCCTGCAGGCCCGACAGCAGCGTTTTCTTGCGGCCGTCACGGGTGACAAAGTTGACGTTATAGCTGAAGGTCTGGCCGTTCTTGCTCTGGTGCGTTTTCATCTCGCTGAACAACTGCTTGATGTCGCCGCAGGTTACGGTCATCTGCCCCTTCCATGGCAGCGGTGCGTGCTTGACGCTGATCTCGCGCGACGACACCGAAACCGTCGTCGAGTTCACAAACCCGCAAATCGTGTAGTAAGTGAGAAAGACGCCGACGGCAACGTGCGCGACGGGAAACACGAACATGATAATCGCGCCGGCGCCCATTTGTCCCGCGCCGACGATGCCCACGCCGTACCAGAACAAGAGAAAGCTGTCCCAAGCGATACAGAAGAAAACCAGGAACAGGAATACCGGCGAAAACCAGCGCCAGGTCCAACTGATGCCGCCGGCCCCGCGCTCAAACTTGAATTTCTCGGGCATCGGGACGGCCGGGCGGGCAGTCTGAACCCCCGCCTGCGGCGAAGCAAAGCGCATCACGGCGCCGCAATAGGAACATACGGCCAGGTTCTGGTCCGGCCGTATGTCCTTTACCGTGAGGGCGGCGCCGCAACGCTTGCAGGCGATGTCCACGATTTATCGTCCAAGCGCCGCGACACTGATGACGTCGTTGAGGCTGGTCAGGCGCGTGACGATGTTGGTGTTGGCGTCCCACTTGAAGAGGTTGCCGTAGGTGACGTTTTTGGCGACATCGGGCGTGTGCAGCACGAAGTAAGCGACATCGGCGCCGGCAACGGCGACCGATTTCATCTCGCTGCCCGTGAACTGCGGCCACTTGCGGGCAAACACGAGGCTCTTTTTGTCGGTGTTTGCGTACAACAGGACCGGCACGCCGAACTTGCCCGATCCATAGAAGCCGTCGATGTTGCCGCTAACCACGCAGCCGTGATCGCCGGGCAGCCACGCGGAACTCGAATTATAGCCGACCTTGGCCGCGACGCCGGTGCTCCAGATTTCACTGCCGCTGCCGGTGTCGAAGAAGCGCAGCGAGCCGTCCGTGACCATGCAAAGCTGCTTGCCGTCGCTGCTGATAGACAGCGCGCCGGACTGCACCTGCGTGCCGAAGGGGAATTGCTTCCATTCGCGCTTGCCCAGGCCGACGCGGTAGCTGGTCGAAAAGCCGGTGTGGTTGCACCACAGGCTGTCGCCCGCAAATGTCGGGTTCATGTAACCCTGGTCGACGATCGGCGGCGCGATCTGCAGATCACCGATGTCCTTGTTTCCCTCGGGCATGATCAGCACGGTATTACCCGTTGCCGTGTTGCTGAGGATGTGCCGGGGTTTGCCGTTTTTGAAGTTTGGCAGGCGCGCCCAGGCATAAACGAACAAGCTGGCGCCGACCGGGACGTCCTTGATCTCGAAGCGGCCATCGCTGCCGATGGTCGAGAAGCACAACGTGTGGTCCACACGCACGGCGCCGATGTTCAGGCCGTCGCTGCGGTCGCGGTTTTCCTCGGTGTCGCGCCAGACCAGGCGGCCCGTGATCGTGCCGGTTTTTTCGGACTTCAACGCCGTGGCAAGCCCGTCGCCGGTCGCCCACTCGGGCGTGATCTGGTTGATCTTGGCCGTGGCGGTCTCGAAAGTGAACACGTTGGCGTCGGCAATGGATATTTCGCTGTTTCCCGTCGAAACGAACGCAATTTTGTCGCGCGCGGCGTTTATCGCGAGGTCGTCGATCATTATCCCCTTGGGCAGCGCGCACAGCGTCTTGACGATTTTGCCCGTGGACGGGTCGAATACCTGCAAGCGGCTGGTCGTGCCGTCGTTTCGGGCGATCACGATGTGCCCCTCCGCGATTTTGCCGAGTTTGGCGGTGTAGGTTTCCTTGACGCTGTCGGGACCCTCGGAGCCGTTGTCGACGGGGTTATCGGTGACTACGCCGTAGGTGTAATCGTTGCGTTCGAAGCTTTCGCCGCTGATACTGCAGTTCATGCCGCCCATTTTGCCGGTGGCCGTGCCCTTGCTTTGGAGCGCCAGCGCCAGCAGACGCCCGTCGTCCGGGTCGACGGCGGCTTCGCCGCCGATTTCCCATTCGGTTGTCATCTTCGTCGACGCGTTGTCGTCGTAGGGATTGATGATCTCGAGGTAGGTCGTCATCTTGCAGCCAATGGCGAGGATCGCCGCACGCTGGCCGTTTTCCTCGGCGAAGGACTTCAGTTCGACGGTGCAATCGGCGCTTTTGATCACCTCGCCGCCTGCGCAGCCATAGGGCACGCTCAGGTTATCGGCCGGCACCGACCACTTGTCGCCGACGCTGACAGTTTTGCCGGGAAGCAGCCGCGGCGAGAGATCCGCCAGCGCATTGGCCGTGTCCTTTTCCTGCATCGCGGGGCCCGCTTCGCCCTTGAGGGTGCGTTTGCCGCCGCTGATATTGATGGCGATGGTGTTGTTGGCGCGGCTGTCGACGGCATCAAGCTCGATGGCATCCATGTCGCCGCTTTTGGTTTTCTCTTTGCCGGTAATGGCCTCGTAGCTGCGCACGATTTCGGTCGGCACGCCGTTGGAGACATGGGTGAACCAGTCGTGGGCGACATAGTCGCGCGTGGCTTCGCCCGTGGTCTTGGTCTTGTAGTCCTCCATCACCCACTGGGACATTTCAAACTTGATCATGCGCTTGGCCGTGAACATGCGCACCAGGCCCGGCGTTACCTTTTCAGTCAGGTTTGCGCTGTCGGCCGCGCGCACCGACCCTCCCTGCAACGTGAGCGCCGCAACGACCGCGATGATTAAACTCGCCGCACCGATACCCCAACGCACCATGTTTGAACGCATGCCGTCTCCTTAGCAGTCCAATGCCGTCACAGCCCCGCTTGAATAGGGCAAATATCATAGCTTGGAAATGTGCGGTCGGCATCTTGCCCGCCGTCGTATGCGGCGGGACGCCCACATCACAGCAACTTCGCGCCCTTGCTGCGGATCAGTGACAGGTGGCTGTGGCCGGCGAATTGCGGCACGGCCTTGACCAGTTCGTCGAAGATCGCCGCGGCGCCGATGATCACGCGCGGTTTAACGGTAGTCGAAGCAGCGACAGCAACCGCGACTGCCACACCGTTGTCGCCGATGGTGGTTGTTGCGGACGGTTGTTCAGGCGTCGCAAGCTTCGCAATGAGATCCTGGAAAATCTCCGTCATCGCGCGGCCCTTGAGCGGAAACGGCAGTGACGCGCGGAAGGCCTGCAGTCGCAGGTCGCAGTTCACCCAGCTTCCCCCGGTCTCAAAGTAGGTCTGCGACGGCAGCGTCAGGTGCGCGAGTTCCGTCAGCAGGCTTTGCTGGAAGTCGATCACGGTGATGTTCTGGACCGACTGGCTGCCAAGAGCCTTGGCGACGGGCTCGATGCCCTGCACGCCGTGCGCAAAACCTGCGCACACGATGGCATGTTTGACCGTACCGGCTTCAGCCGCGGCGATGAACTTCGCCGTCGATTCCTCGGCGTTTTTTACGCCCAGGATCATCTGCGCGCCGAAACGATTTGCATTGCGGTCTGCGGGCGACTTGAACTGCGGGAAGTTGAGCGCCTCGCCGTCAGGCAGCGCCATCACCGCAATGTTTTCGATGCCCAGCGTTTCCTTGAACAACTTGCGGAAGAGATAGAGTTCTTCGTTGGTGGCTGACGCATGAATGAGCGCCCACGCAGACTCTTTATCCGAGCGCGCTTTTGTCAGCGCGTCGTGAGCCAAAGTTAAACCTTTCTCCCAGCTCACGTCGCCCTGGCGCGTGTGCGGCCGGTCCATGCGCTTGGGGCTGTTGGCCCACTTGAAATCGAGACGCGTGTTGTCGCAGACCCAGAAGCCGTTGACGTCAAGGTTCTCGCGCGCCATCACGCGTTTGATGTCACCCTTGAGGCTGTCGACCCGAATGGCGCAGCCTTTGGCGCACAGGCCGCAGACACCGGGCATTTCGTCGAGGTTCCAGACGCGCGCGGTATAAAGGAAGTCTTTGTTCTTGAGCGCGCCGACGGGGCAGACCTCGACGGTGTTCAGCGTCAGCGGGTTCTCGATCGGCTTGCCGGGGAAGATGTCGATGACCGTGCGGTCGCCGCGGTTGACGAACGCGAGTTCGCTGGTGCCAGTGACTTCGTCGCACACGCGGATACAGCGCGAGCACTGGATGCAGCGCGTGCCCCAGATCGTGATCTTGTTGCCGAGGCTCTTGATGTGGCGGTCGACCTTCTCGAACTCGAACTTGCTGTGGTCGTGGCCGTAGTCGAAGTCGTAATCCTGCAGGCGGCACTCGCCCGCCTTGTCGCACTCCGGGCAATCCAGAGGGTGATTAATGAGTAGAAGGTCCATGATGCCGGCCTGGATCTTGGTCACGTCGGCCGACTTGGTGTCGACCTCGAGGCCTTCCGCCGCCGTGTTCGTGCATGACGTCGTGTACTGCACCATCGGCTTGAAACTGCCGTCGGGCTGCTTCATCTGCGTCGTGGTCTTTACAAAGCACATGCGGCAGTTGCCCGCGACCGTCAGCCCCGGGTGGTAGCAGAAGTGCGGCACGTAGTGCGGGCCGCCCTCGCGCTGGTCAGGATAATCCTTGTTCTTCTGGCCGGCTTTGAGGCAGACGTCGAGCAGGTTGGCGCCTTTGGGCACCTGGTAGGGCACGCCGTCGATCTTGATGTTCACCAATGCCGGTGCAACGGGCGCAGCGGGCGTCTGGGGTGTGGCGGTGCCTGCCATGTCATGCTCTCTGGTGTGGTCGCGGGTGTTTTACCTATTGAGAACAGGCTTGTGTAGAGGCGTCGCGGGTCTCGTGTTCCGTGTTCCGGGTCCCGTGTCGCGTGTCTCGGGTCAAGCATCGAGGGTGGCTGACCCGGAACCCTGAACTCGGCACTCAGGACGCATACAAATCACTCCCCGTCGTCAATGATCCCGCGTACAAGGTATGACGATGAACGAGGCAAACCCCGACCGCACAGGCGGTATTTTCCGGGTCGTCGCCAGGCGACCCGTGGCGGTGCTTTGCGTGGTCGCGGCGTTTCTGGTCTTCGGCTTCGTCAGCCTGACGCAACTGCCGATAACGCTGATGCCGGACATCAATTACCCGACACTGACCGTGCGCACGGATTATCCCGCCGCAGCGCCTGCCGACGTCGAGGAAAAAGTCAGCCGCGAAATCGAGGACCGGCTTGGCAGCGTGCCAGGGCTGGTGCGGCGCAGCTCAATCAGCCGCGCCGAGCAATCGGACGTGCTGCTCGAATTTGCCTGGGGCACCAACATGCTCCAGGCGACGGCCGACGTGCGCGACCGCGTCGACCGCGCGCGCCTCGACACCGGCGTCGGTCGGCCGCAAATATTGCGCTACGACCCGGCGCAGGACGCGACGATGCGCCTGATGTTGTACGCGACAGGCAGCGACGTCTCGCTGATGGATTTGCGGGCGTTCGCCGACGACGTGCTGAAGTCCGAACTCGGCAAAATCGACGGCGTTGCCGCCGTGCGCGTGAGCGGCGGCGCGGAGCGCCAGGTGCGCATTGCCCTGCGCGAGCCCGAACTGAACCGCAACAAGATCACCGCCGCCGAAGTGGTCACGCGGCTGCGCAACGCGCGCGTTGATGTCTCGGCAGGCACGATCAACCTTGCGGGCCAAGACGTGATCCTGCGCGTTGTCAGCACCTACGAGGCGCTGGATGTTCTCAAGGACTTGGAAATCGCAGCCGGGGGCGAGCGCGGTCGCGTGCTTCTTAAAGACATCGCCGACGTGTCGGTCATGGAGAAAGAGCGCGACACGGTTACGCGATTTGCGGGCGCCGACACGAACTTCGCGGCGCGCGAAGGCGTGATGCTGGAAATATTGAAGGTCGGCGACGCCAACGTCGTCAAAGTCGCGCGCGCGGTGTGGGCGGCGCTCTACGGCGCCGACCGCTACGAACCGATCCGCAAGAAACGCGGCGAGGCCGAACCTGCACCGCGCGGCGGCTCAACGCCCGGCGCCACGCGCAGCAGCAGCCGCGGCGGCTTTTCGATGCGCGGCGGCAGCATGGGCGGCGCGCGCAGCAGCAGCTTTTCGTTTTCCAGCAGTCGTTCGCTGGTGGACCAATTGCCCGAGGGCTTTGGGCTGCGCGTGATTTCGGACCAGAGCTATTTCATCGAGGACGCCGTCAACGATGTAGCCAGCAACGCGGCACTCGGCGCAATATTGAGCATCCTGGTGATTTTCGTTTTCCTGCGCAGCGGCAAGATCACGCTGCTTAACGCGGTTTCGATTCCACTTTGCATCGCGGTTACGTTCATCCCGATGCGCATTTTCAATATCTCGCTGAACCTGATGTCCCTGGGCGGGCTGGCCATGGGCGTTGGCATGGTGGTCGACAACTCGACGGTCGTGCTCGAGAGCATTTCGCGCTGCCGCGATGAGGGCGACGGCCCGCTGACGGCCGCCATCCGCGGCACAAGCGAAGTCGGCGGCGCGATCGTCGCCAGCACCATGACTTCGGTGGCGGTGTTCTTCCCCATCGTGTTCGTCACGGGCATCGCGGGGCAGGTGTTCCGCGACCAGGCGCTGACGGTGGTGTTTGCGCTGCTGGCGTCGCTGGTCGTGGCGTTGTTCGTGGTCCCACCGTTTTTTGGCCTGCACGCAGCCGCCACCGGCGGCGGCGCGTTTTCGCTGACGCGGCGCGTGGTGACGTTTGCGAAGCCGAAGCCCGAGTTCACACGCGGCCAACGCGTCGTCTTCTGGTTGTCGCTGATTCCGCAGTTGCCGCTGTGGATCGTCGCGCTGGTGATTGTCGCGATCCTCGATGCGGTCACGGCGGCGATTGGCGGCGCGGTGCGCGTCATTAAACGCGTGCTGCACGTCGTGTTCCGGCCGATTGGCTTTGCGTTTGACCTGGGCTGGAAGGCGCTGGAAGAAATTTACCCGCTGATTCTGCGCCCCTTGCTGCATCAACCCCTGCTAATGCTTGCGGCGGTGCTGGCCGCCGCCGTCATCACGTTGTCGATGGCGCGCGGGCTGGAAACCGAGCTGTTGCCCAGCTTCCAGCAGGATGAAATCTACGCCGACGTCAGCGCGCCCGAGGGCACGCGCATCGAAGTCACGGATGCGCAGGTCAAGCGCGTCGTTGAGGACGCCCTGAAGTCGCCGGCGTTGCGGGCAGACGTCGCGCGCATCTCGGCGGAAAGCGGTGGCGAGGGCAACGCCGGCGACAACCGCCCGCTGGGCCCCCACCGCGCCCGCATGGTGGTTACGCTCGCGTCGCGCGCCGAGCCCGCAAAAACCGTTGAACGCGTCCACACGCGCATACGCGCAGCAATCGACGACGACCCGCTGCTGCAGGGCTCGGCGGAGTTTTCCGCGCCGGTGCTGTTCAGCCTCAACACGGGGCTGGCCGTTGAACTGCGCGGAGAAAATTTCGAACTGCTCGGCGATGCGGCCCGCATACTGGCCGCGGCCATGGAGCGCGCCAAACGCGACGACGGCAAGCCGATGTTCAGCGAAGTGCGCGTGAGCCTCAGCGCCGGGCGGCCGCAAGTTGCCCTGCGCTTTGACCGCGAACAACTCGAGCGTTACGGCCTGACCGCCGAGGCCGTCACCCGCGCGGTGCGCATCAAGGTCGGCGGCGAAGTCAGCACGCAGTTCAGTTCGCGCGGCGAGGACATCGACGTTTTCGTCGAGCTTGGCGGCGCCGACAAATCGACGCTCGACCGCGTGCTGGACATGGAAGTCGCGCCCGGCGCGCGTTTGAAAGACGTGCTGCCGCCGGGATCGCGGCCTGAAATCACCGAGGGCCCCAGTGAAATCCGCCGCGTCGGCAACGAACGCGCGGTGCTCGTGTTCGCGCAGCCCAACGGTGTCGCGCTGGGCGCAAGCAAAAAACGCATCGAGGAGCTTGCGGCCGCGGCGGAACTCAGCGGCGCGGCAATCGGCTTCTCGGGCCAGGCGGGCGAGATGGAGGAAAGCATCCTCAGCCTCGTGCTGGCGCTGACGCTCGCGGTATTCCTGGTCTACGTGGTGATGGCCGTGCAATTCGAGAATCTGATCGACCCGCTGGTGATCATGTTCAGCGTGCCGTTTGCGGGCGTGGGCGTGGTAATGATGCTGCTTATATTGCGCCAGCCCGTGTCGATCATGGTGCTGCTGGGCCTGATCGTGCTTGCGGGCATCGTGGTCAACAACGCCATTGTGCTGGTCGATTACGCAAATTTGCTACGAACGCGCGGCATGACTTCGCGCGAGGCCGCGCTTGCGGCGGGCAAGCTGCGTCTGCGGCCGATTGCGATCACAACCTTGACCACCGTCCTGGGCCTTTTGCCGATGAGTGGCTGGATGGACTTCGCCATCGGCCCTATGCAGGGCGCCGCGCAGGGCATCGACGGCTGGATAGGGGGCATTGCGGCCTCGATGGGCCGCGGACTCTCAGCGCCGATGGAGTGGCCGCTGATCGGCGGCTGGAGCTTCTCGTTCAAGAACGGGCTGAACATGCTGGTGGGCGGAGGCGAAGGCGCCGAAGTGCGCAAGCCGCTGGCGGTGACGGTGATGGTGGGTTTAACCACCAGCACGCTACTCACGTTGCTGGTGGTCCCGACGCTCTGGGCATGGGTGAACGGGAGGAAGGACAATCAAGGAGGCAAGCTTCAGGCGACAGGCGACAGTTAACGGCCTTTAACTGCGGCCTGACGCCTGTCGCCTGACGCCTGTATGATTCCCGCCATGACTCCCGATCCCGATGACCTGGCCGAGAAATACCTGTCCGCCGTCGAGCAATTCTGCGAGCGCGTGGCCAAAGTTGCACCCGATCAGCTCGACTTCCGGCCCGACGCCAGTACGTGGTCGGCGCGCGATATCGCCTTCCACGTCGCGACCGTGGACCAGGTGCTGGGCTTGCGGCTGCGCAAGCTGATCGCCGAGCCCAACCCGACCATGGGCAGCATGGATCTCGACGCATGGTCGCGCGCGCTGCGCCCCGCCCACGGCGACGTCGGCCTGGCGCTGGACAGCCTGCGCGCGACCAGCGCATTGAACATCGCGGTCATTGAAATGCTGACGCCGGACCTGATGAAGCGCACGGGCATGCGCCGTGAAGGCCACGCGATCTCCGTACGCGACCTTGCGGCCTACCTCGCCATCCACATCGAGGCGCACATCAAGCAAGTCGGCCGCGTGCTGAGCGGCCGGCCGGTGACCCGGCGCGGCTAAGCGGTCCAAGATAATTGTCTTTAGGTGGCGCGGACATTCCTGTCCGCGGTGGCAAGCTTTGCGAGCCACAATTCGACCGGCTACGCCGGTCGGGCGGACAAGAATGTCCGCCCCACAACTGCTCAGAATATATGCAGGACCGCTTAGAGTCGCCGAAAGCTGCTGCTCGAGAACGCCAGCCAGAAGTAGAAAATCATTACCAGCGGGATCATGCAGGCGTGGAAAATCAGCACGCCAATCGCGACCTTCTTGGCGCCCTCGGTCTCGGCGTAACCCGACGCGTCCATGGCGCCACGGCGCATTTCGCCGAGGTCCTGGTTGGCGAAAATCAGCGCGATCAGCGCCAGTATCCACATGAAAATACCTATCCACGCCATCAACTTGACCGTGCCCGCACGGTGCGGCTTTACATACGCCTGTTGCGGATACATCGGCTGGCCGTATTGCTGCGGGTAACCTGGTTGCACGCCCGGCGCGTTGCCGTAGGGATTGTGCTGCGGCGCGCCGTAACTGTTGGGGCGTTGCTGGTAGGGATTGTGTCCGCTCATGGGATCTCCCGTGTGGGCCCTCAAGTGTAGCAGATTACGGAATCGGCCCCACCCATTGATTAAACGGACCCCGGCCCATCAGGGCCGGGTTTCCAGAATCAACCGGTTCTCAAACCCTCGCGCTCACGCGCGGGGCTCTTTTACGCCTTGGCGCTCGAGCGCAGCTTTTCGCTGGCGCGAAGCCATTCGAGGCGCTGTTCAAGCTCGGTTCGTTTTTCCGCGTCGCGTTCCTCGGCGATCTGCTTCACGAGTGCGTCGACGTCCTCCTGCTTCACGCCCGCAAGGTCCTTCACGGCGGCGGCGCGTTCGGTCAGCAGCACGACATGGTCGTTGGCGACTTCCAAAAAACCGTGTGCGATGGCGAAGCGGTCGGTAACCGCATTGGCCAGGGTTCCGCGCGTGATGCGCACTTCGCCCGCGCCAAGTTTGGTGATCATGGGGGCGTGGCCGGGCAAAATGCCGACTTCGCCGTCCCATGCCTTGGCCACAACCGACAGCGCCGTGCCCGAGTACACGGGCTTCTCGGGGCTAATGATGTCGACCTGCAGGTCAGCCATTTGAGTCCCTTACGAGCCGCGAACGCCAGCGAGCGCTCCCGGCCAATCCTGATTCTTCAGACCCCTCGCTGGCGCTCGAGGCTCGTAACAGCCATCAGTCTCGCAGCGGGCGGCCCTGCGCGTCAGTCACGCTGCCCGTCAGCATCATAATGCCGTCGATCAGCGGCCATAGTGCACCCGCGCCGCAGGTGAGCCAAGTCGCCACGATCTGCCAGATCGCGATGCCGGTATGGCCGGTGTAGAAACGACCGGCGCCAAAACCACCGAGGAAAATCTGCAACAGGCCCGCGACGATCTTCTGTTTGTCCGAAAACGGCAGGCCGGTCTTAGGATCAATGCCGTAGGGCGCATTGGGATCGGCCATACCCGGCGGATAAGCCATCGGCTGCGCGTAGCCCTGCTGCGGGGGGTAGCCCTGCGGCGGCGGCTGATATTGGCCCTGAGGCTGCTGCTGGTAGTTCGGTTGCTGCTGATTAGGTCCCGGAGGAGGATAGCCGCCCGCCATGAGAGTCTCCTGTTTGTGTTGTGGCCATCTTGGCCGCACTCACGCATAAATTCAAGGCTTGCGGGCCGGAGGCCCACAACACACGCGGGCTTGAAGCCCACCGCACATTACGCCGACTGCAGCTTCTTGGCCTTCTCGATGACTTCCTCGATGCCGCCGCACATGTAGAAGGCCTGCTCCGGCAGGCTGTCATACTTGCCGCTGAGCATTTCCTTGAAGCTGCGCACGGTGTCCGTGAGCTTGACGTAGCGCCCTTCGAGGCCCGTGAACTGCTGCGCGACGAAGAACGGCTGGCTCAGGAATTTCTCGATGCGGCGGGCGCGGTTGACGACGATCTTGTCGTCTTCGGACAGTTCGTCCATGCCCAAGATCGCGATGATGTCCTGCAGGCTCTTGTAACGCTGCAGAATCTGCTGCACGTCGCGCGCGGTCTTGTAGTGCTCTTCGCCGACGACGCCGGGGTCGAGGACGCGGCTGGTGGAAGCCAGCGGGTCGACGGCCGGGTAAATGCCTTTTTCGGAAATCTTGCGGTCAAGCACGGTCTTGGCGTCAAGGTGGCTGAACGCCGTCGCGGGCGCGGGGTCGGTCAAATCGTCGGCGGGCACGTAAATGGCCTGCACTGACGTAATAGACCCGCGGTCAGTCGAAGTAATGCGTTCCTGCAACGCGCCCATTTCAGTCGCCAGCGTGGGCTGATAACCCACGGCGCTGGGCATGCGGCCCAGCAGCGCCGACACTTCCGAGCCCGCCTGCGTGAAGCGGAAGATGTTGTCCACGAACATCAGCACGTCGGTGCCGTAGGTGTCGCGGAAGTATTCAGCCATTGTCAGGCCCGAGAGCGCCACGCGAAGGCGCGCGCCCGGCGGCTCGTTCATCTGGCCGTAGCAAAGCACGGCCTGGTCCAGCACCGTTTTATTGGTGCCGTCGGCCTTCTTGCCGATGACAGCTTCCTTCATTTCGTACCACAGGTCGTTGCCCTCGCGCGTGCGTTCACCCACGCCGCAGAACACCGAGTAACCGCTGTGCACGCGGGCGATGTTGTTAATCAGCTCCATGATGACGACGGTCTTGCCGACGCCGGCGCCGCCGAACAGGCCGACCTTGCCGCCTTTTGCATAGGGCTCGAGCAAGTCGACGACTTTAATGCCCGTTTCGAAAATCTGGGTTTTCGTGCCGAGTGCTTCGTACTTCGGCGGCTTCTGGTGAATCGCGCGGCGCTCTTTGACATCCGGCGCGGGCTTGCCGTCCACGGGCTCGCCGAGAAGGTTGAAGATGCGGCCGAGGCAGTCGTTGCCGACAGGCACGGAAATCGGCTCTCCGGTGTTGGATACCGCGGTGCCGCGGATCAGGCCGTCGGTGCTGGACATGGCCACGGCGCGAACCTGGTCGCGGCCGAGGTGCTGCTGGACTTCCAGCGTGACGTCGATGGACTTGGCCGCGTCCTTGATCTTGAGCGCGGTGTAGATTTCCGGCACCTGGCCCTCGGGGAATTCGCAGTCAACGACGGGGCCGATCACCTGCACAACTTTGCCAGCTACGGACATGGATACTCCTGTTATTTGGATCGCGGCGCGATACTAGCGCGGCACAGTTTGAGTGCAACCGTCCTCTAATCGCCCCCGGGCATGTCCTTGAGCGCCGTTGCCTTGCGCAGGTGTTCAATGCCGGACATCACGCCATCGACAGTCTCGCGGCGCGAACCACTTCTGGCGCGTTCGGCGTCGCGGGCATCCTCGGCGCTCAAACGGGCCGCGGCGTCGGCCATAGACGCGGCAAGCGCGGCGCGTTTGCGTTCGGCCGATTCCGCCCGCTGTTGCCCCTCCACAGCCTGTTTGCGCCAGGTCTCGGCCTGCGGGTCGGCCACAGGGGCCGGCGGCGGAGCGAGGCTGGAGACCATGATGTAAACCAGGCACATCGCCAGCGCCAACGTCATCACGCCAAATGAAACCATCACCATGCGCGAGCCGCCTGCCGCCACGGGCGCCGTGGGCGTGGGCGCGGCGGGCATGCGCCCGCTGACCACAGGCCGCGGCAGTTCTTTGGCGTCGACACGCGACAGGCCGTCGGGAATCTGCTCGGTCGGCTCGGCGACTGACGGCTGAGGCGCGGCGACCACCGGCGGCGGCTCGCCGCCCTCTACCAGCGTCCAGAGTTTGGGGTTGTCCAGCCCGGGCAGCGCCTTGGCAAGCGCCGCGATTTCGCTGGGCAGGGCCTTGGCCTGCGGGCGCTTTTTCGGGTCCTTTTGCATCATGCGCCGGATGAGTTCGCCGACGGCGCCCGGGATTTCGCCGCTGTCCAGGCCGCGGACTTCCTCTTCAACGTGCATGCGCAGGACTTCAACCGGATCGGAATGGTCAAAGGGCAGACGCCCCAACAACGCGCGATACAGCGTGGCGCCCAACGAATACACGTCGGTCTGGCTGTCGATTTCCGGCGCCGTCGCCGCCTCGGGCGACATGTAGGCCGGCGTTCCCTGCGCAATCAGGGGCGAGGTCAGGTGCGTGCTGCCCACGGTGCGCGCAAGGCCCAGGTCGCAGAGTTTCACACGCCCGTGCCGGTCGATCATAATGTTGTCGGGTTTAATGTCGCGATGCACCAGGCCCACGCCCGCCGCATAGGACAACGCCTCGGCCACCTGCCGGGCGATCTCGAGGCCGTAGGCGACGGACAACTTGCCCTTGAGGCGCAGCACATCGCCCAGGGATTGGCCCGAGACGTACTCCATGACGAGGTAGACGTTTCCGTCGACCTTGTTGATGTCAAAGGCGCGCACGATGTTCTTGTGCGCGACTTTGCTGGCCACCCGGGCTTCGCGCAAAAAGCGCTGGATGTACTCGCGGTTAGTGGCGAGTTCGCGCGACAGGATTTTGACGGCGACCAGGCGCTTGAGGCTTGGCTGCCACGCGCGAAACACCGAGCCGCGGCCGCCGCGGCCAATCAGCGACAGCAGCATCAGGCCGGGCAGGTGCGGGTCGTGGCCGTCCATGCGGCCGTCGCTGAGCAGCAGGCTGAGGTCCTTGACGACTTCGTGCGGCAGGATTTTTTCGCGCCCGAGAAAACCCAGCAGCGGGCCGTCGTGCGTTTCGCGGTAGCGGCCATTGACGAGTTCGACCTCGCCGGGGCTCAAAAAGCCCTTGGCAGCGAGGAAGCGGATGGTTTCTTCAGCGGTAAGGTTGGGCATGAGGTCCAGCTAGGTTTAGGGCGTATTCATAGATGGTTTCCAGAATTCAGCCCCGGCCGGGAGGCCGGGGCAACAACGTTAATCCCCCGCCCTGCCGCGGGGCTGATTGCGCCCCTACACCTCATCAAAGCTTCGGCCCCGCCAAAACCGCCGGGGCCGAACACTTCTGCGAGGACTTCCGCCTACTTTGGCTTCTTGGCCTTGTTCCAGCGTTTGACGAAATCGTGCAGCTTGACGCCCTTCTTGGCCGTGTCGAGGCCGGAGTGAATCTTGCTCTGGAACGCCGAGTGCACATTGCCCACAGCCGCCTTGATGTAGGACTCGATGGTCGGGTTGGTCGCCGCCAGCGTCTCGAGGTCGCCGTTGACCATGTCGACCGATTCCTTCATCACCGCGTCGGTGCGGATGCTGAACTCGTAGCCAAAGCCAAGCGACAGCACGGCGTCGCGCGCGGCCTTGGCTGAGCCGTAAGCGTCAGGCCACTTCTGCACGCAGTAGTTGTTCTCCGTGTTAAGCTCTTCGAGGATCGGCTTGGTTTCGTTGTAACAGGTGGTGGCCACGGAAATCACGTGCGTGCGCCAGGCCTTGATGTTCAACACGTACTTCGGCCCCTGCTTGATGACGAACTTCGAGCTGTCCCAGTCGTCGTTCTCGATCATCTTGCGGAAGTAGTCAGACGCGCAGGTCTTCAGCTTGTCGGGCATCAGGCTCAGCCCGATCTTGTCCTCGATTTCCTTGTCCTTGGTCGCCTTGTAGGCCGCGTCGTCCTTGCGCTTCTTGAGTTCGGCCTGCCGCTTTTCGGAGTCCTGGGTGTTGTTCCCCAGCTTGATGGCCTCGCTGGCGTTGTAGCCCGCGGTGGCGATGGCGTTGTAGGCCTTGTACCAGATGTAACCGTCGAGCAGCAGCCAGTACTTCTCGCGCAGCTTGTCTTCCCAGTTGCTGATTTGCTCGGACAGCCGCGTGCGGATGGCGCCAATGCGCGCATACTCGGAAATTTCATCCTTGGTTGCCGCGCCGCCGTTGAGGGCGGTAATGGCCTCTGTGCTGGCCTTGGCAATCTTGTAGCGTTCCTCAAGCTTGTCCAGCTTCTGCTTGGCCTGGGCCTTGGCTGCGGCATTAGCTGCGTCCTTCAACTCCTTTTCAAGAACAGGCTTTTCCTTCTTGTAATCTTCGTCGGCCTTCTTGCGCTGGTCGACAAGGTTGATCAACTCGCCCATCACGCGGTAGCTCTGGTCCTGGGACAGGAACGTTTCGGAGCCCGCACGGCCGAAGTCCAGCGCACCGCTGTCGGCGCGCATGGCGCCGACCATCAGCACGCCCGTGTCCTTGACGGACTTCATCGAGTTCAACAGGCCCTGGTAGGCCTTTTCGTGCTCGGTTTCGTGGCCGTAGACGTCGCCGCTGGCAATGACCTTGCCGTCGTCATCCATTTGCGTCCAGCCGCCATACCAGTTGGGGCACCACTTCAGGCCTTCGCGGAACTTGGTGTCCTGGACGCCGAAAGTGATCATGACGAGGATCTGGTAGCTGCCCGGGGGCAGCGGCTTGGCGAGTTCCGGCAGCTCGAAGCTCCCCCAGCCCAGGTCCTGCTCAACCCTGCTCACGGTGCTGGTGACGAACTGGCCGGGGACCATGCGCCCCGCCTCGGTCGCGCTGCGCATCTCAAGCAGCGAGACATCGACCTTGATGCCGGTCATTTGCCCGGCCTCGAGCTTATGGCCGCCCTCGACCTCGAAGTCGGTCCAGAATTCGCCCTTAACCTTTACGCCCGTGCCCGACGCCGAGGCCTCAAGGGTGAAGTTTTTCAGCACGAGGTGGTTGGTGTCGTACACCGTTGGCGGAAACGGGTTCTGCATCGCCGCGCGGTCCAGCTTCACGCGGTGAGCGGGAAATTCCGCAAAACACGCACTGGCGCCCACGGCGCAAAGCGCCGACAAGGCGGCGGCGATCATCAGCTTTTTCATTATTCCGGTCTCCTTCAAACCATCGTTGCAAGGCTTGAGTTGTAACTTGGTTGCCCCGTTACGGCCCTACTTTTTTCCATACTTGGCCATGAACTGAAACAGCTTGACGCCGTTCTTGGCACCCTGCACGCCTGCGTTGATCCTGCCTTGAACGGTCGAGTATCCCACACCTTTTGCCCCGCGGATGTACTCGGCGACATCTGCGTTGGCCGCCGCAAGGCTTTCAAGGTCGTCTTTCACTGTATCGGCCGCGTCCTTCATTACTTTATCGGTGCGGACGGTGAATTCGTGGGCAAAGCCGAGGGTCAACACAGCATCGCGTGCGGCCTTGGCGCTGTCGTAAGCCTCGGGCCACTTCTGGATGCAGTAGCGGTTAGTCGTGTTCAGCACATCGAGTATCGGCTGCGTGTCCTTGATACACCGCCGCGCAACCTTGAGCACGTGCTCGCGCCACTTCTTGACGTCGAGAACGATCTTCGCGCCGCCGGTTGTGAACTTTTCGCTGTCCCAATCGCCGGAATTGTCGCGCCGGTCAAAGAACTTCAGCGCCGCTTCGGTGATCGCCGCGGGAGTCTTCCTGGCTTTGTATTCGGCAACTTTTGCGGCGCGGTCGGCCGCAATCACCGGGTCATTCATTGCTTTGGTTCGCGCATCTTTGTCCGCCTGATTATTGTTGGCCGTGACTGCCGCAGCGACATTGTTGCCGGGGATGGTGATCGAGTTGCAAGCCTGGTACCAGATATGCCCGTCAAGCAGCACCCAGTAGCTCTCCCGCAACTTGTCTTCCCAATCTGAAATCTGCTTCGCAAGTTTGGCAGACACCTCGCCGACGCGAACGTGCTCGGCTGATTCTTCTTTTGAAGCAGCGCCGCCGAGTACCGCAATGTTCTGGTCGATTCCCGCGATAAAACGATCACGTTGCTGCTTGGTGATCTTCTTTGCCTTGAAATCGGCCTCGACGTCCGCGCGCTGCTTTTCATACACAACCAGCCACGAAACCGTGTCAAAACTGCGGTCCCGGCAAAGCACTTTCTCCGCGCCCGGCCGGCCGAAATCAACGCCGCCGGCATCGTTGCAAATGTCGCCGACATGCAACATCGCGTCGCCTTTGACGCGCCCCAGCCTTAGCAACTCCTGGTAGGCCTTTTCGTGTTCGATGGGGTTACCGTAGTCGCCATACCAGTCAGGGCACCACTTCAGTGTTTCGCGAATCTTGACCGTTTGGCGTTCAAAAATGACCGCCACCGCCAGCAGATACATGCCCGGGGGCAACGGCTTTGAAAGCTCGGGCAACTCGAAGCCGGCAAGGCCAAAGCCCTGCTCGACCGCGTTGACGTTTGCGGTCGCGAACTGGCTCGGAACCTGGCGGCCGGGCTCGGTCACCGTACGCATTTCCGACAGTGACACCTCGACCTTCAAGCCCGTCATCTGCCCTTCGGGCAAGCCGTGGCCGGCTTCCACTTCGAAGTCGGTCCAGACCTCGCCCTTGATGACGATGCCCGACCCGGCGCCGTTGGCCTCAAGCCGGAAGTTGCGCACCACAACGCGATTATCGATGTAAATCGACGGCGGCAGCGGGTTCTGCATCTGGTCGCGCTGCAGCCGCACGCGATGGGCCGGGAACTCGGCACAGCAAACCCCCGCGCCGATGGCGGAGAGCGCCAGCAACGCCAGGGTTGTTTTGATCGCAGACATAAAACCGGCTCGACTTCCCAAGGGGGCCCTACGCAGGGGTTAATACTCCACGTTGAACACCAATTTGCGCGGCGGCGTCAGCATCGTCAGCGTCATGTCGTCAAGATAGGCCGTGACGTTGGAGACTGCCGCGCCGTCGGGGCAGGCAAAGTACACACGATAAATGAACGCACCCACGGTATCGCCCGCGGGCAACAGCTTTCCGCCCAGGGCAATGCCGCCACGCGCCCAGTAGTTGTCGGATTCGACAGAAACGCCGGTGAAGTCCGGCGCTTCGCCGCTGACTGACGCGTTGGCGTAGTCGTGGCGGAAGCCCGAACGCTTCAGGTCGCGGATGTTGGGGAAGATCGCCCATGTCACAAGCAGGCGGGCCGACTTGTTGTGGTTCAGGCCCATGCCGTCATAGGGATCCCAGTCCGGGCGGTACTCCGTCCAGGACAGCGAACCGAGTCGCACCGACGTCGGCAGCCGGATGGGCTCCTGGCCGCCGCTCTGCGCGACAAAGCCCTGTTCGAAGTAGGTGTCCGGGTTGAGCCCCGTCGACGCGACATAACGGCTTGCGGCGCGGTAGCTCGTGGTGTCGACCTCGTAGCCGGGGTCGGGCAGGCGCGAACAGATGCGGAAGTCGTCGATGGTGGCGTTGGCGACGGCAATGAAGTTGGCGTCGAACTTGAACAGCGGGCGCGGCGGCTTGTCGTTGGCCGAATCCGGGTTCTCGACGAAGTACTTGTCGAACATCTGCTGGTCGTTGACGTTGAGCTGGCGGCGGAAGATGCAGCCGATGGTCAGGCGATCCTCGGGGTTGATCTCGAGGATACGGCAGGCCGAGCGCGCGACGTCGAATTCCGACGTCGGGGCCATGTCCTGGCCGTCGCCGGGCCACTTGTGGCCGTCGTTGACGAAACCCTTGGGGTTGTTGACCTCGGTATCGGCGTGGAACTCAACGGTCACCAGGCGGCCGTCAAGCCACAGGCGATAGGGCGTGTCAGTGTTGCTGTTGTAGGCAATGGTCACGCGGTGCCAGTCGTGCGCACGCAGGGGCTTGATGGTCATGCTGGTGATGGTGGTCAGGTCGACCCAGGCGTCAGCGCGGGCATAGCGGAAGCCCTTGTCGTTGGCGTCGCCCTTGATGCAGATGTCGCCGGTGCCGGTGTACTGGTTGATGCCGCCGTTGTCCTGGCTGTCCATGATGCGGCGCATCACGTTGCCAAAGACGTCAAGCTGGCCGCCGGCGTACTGCGAACCCTGCACCTGCATGCCCCAGGCCTCGGAGAAATAGAGGCGCGAGAAACGCAGGATGCCGGCCGGTTCCTTGAAGATGCAGAACTGCACGCCCTCAAAGTCGGCCTTGTCGTCGCGCGTGGCGCCCGCGGGCTTGTAGGTTGCGCTGTCGACGAAGCGGCCAAAGCAGGTCGAACTGAACAGGCCTGAGAAGTTGTGGCTGGCCGGGTCCACTTCGCCCATGCTGACGATGTAGTTTTCACTGCCCTGGGCCGGCAGGTCCCACTTGATCCAGAAATCGATTGTTCCTTCATAATAAGGAACGTTGCTGCGGGCCTGGCGATCCGCCTGCACGTTGTGGTTGTGTTCGTCGGTGCCCGAGAAGTAGGGCCCGATGCCGTTGAGGCGCTGAAAAACCTGAAGGAGCGTGGTGCCGGCGCCGGTCTGATCGGAATCCTTGGGGCCGTCCTCGATGTCATCGAGCGGGTTGTCCGCGCGCTTGGCGCCGCAGGGATAACGCAGGATCTTGAGGCGGCCGGGGCGGTTGAAACCACGCTGGCCGTAGCTGGTGATGGTGCCGTTGCCGTCACGGTATTTGCCGCGCAAGTGCCAGCCGCGCAGGAACACGCCGTCGGTTTGCAGCGTCGCGTAGCGGGTCGACTCGTCGCCGCCTTCGTAGGCCGCGAATTCCGACGTGCCTTCGCCGCCCAACGCAGGCTTCTTGGTGCGCGGAGACGCGCTGTTGATGAAGTCGTCGAACACCGCGTCGGTGTCATAAGGATAAGCGCCGAAAAGCGCGCGGTCGGCGGTGTTCTTGCTGTTGAGGCCCTGGATGGGCTGGCCATCGCCCGCCGTGGACGACCGACCGTTGAGGCCTTCGTTGAAGCGCGCGTGGAAATTGAGGATGCCCGTCTGTGTGATCAGCACCGGCGTGCGGTCCTGCGGGTCGAGCGTGACGTAGCCGAACTCGTCGCTGGCGTAGCTGAGCTCGTTAAAACCCTTCTTGCGGACCCGCCCGATGTAGCTGCAATCGTCGCTAAACACCGTGGGATCGGAGTCGGGCGTCTCGGTGTAGTTGCCGGTGGTGCGCTCGTCGATGGAATACGGGCCGCACTTGGTGCCGTAGCGAGTGTTGGCCACGACGTTTTCCGGGATGGCCGGCATGCCGACAACGCTGGGCGTGGGCGTCTTGCCGTCGAGGATGAAGTCAGGGTCCAATGCCCCCATGAACTGGCGCTGGCTGGTGTGGCGCATCACGGAATAGACCTCGACCAGTGTGCGCACCTGCCGGCGCGCCACGGTGATGCGCTTGGCGGCTTGCGTCGCGCCCCCCATTGACGCCTCGATACCCGTGCCCATGGTCTTGGAAGCCAGCAATTCGCCCTGCGAAATCACCTCGTACACGCCCATGCTGCTGAAGCAGACGGGCTGACTGGCCGTGGTGAGATCCATGCGATCGACGTTCTGGTGATACGGATAGTCGGCGTTGTAACGGGCGACGACGTTGTTGGGGTTGAGCGCCGCACGAATCATGTCGACGGCCGACTTCCAATACCAGGCGCGGAAGGTCGAAGGCGGCATTGCGGCGTCGATGGACTGCAGCGGGCTGGCCGGGTGGCTGACGTTGTCAGCGCGGGGCAGGTACTTCACAGGGAAGCTGCCGTCGACGTCCTGGGGCGTGAAGTCGCTGCGGTTGAGGTGCACCATGTCGGGCACCCTGATGCCGGAGCGCTCGGCGGGCATGTTCAGCAGCGCGCGATACAGCACGCGGTAATCGAAATCCTGCCAACTGGTGAACGGGTGAATCTTGCGTTCGGTGATCACGAGGTCGGCCAGGGCGCCGGCGTAATCGGTGCCTGTGCCGGTTGAGCCGCCGCCCGAAAGGCCGGGCGTGGTGATCGGGCCGATGGGAACAAGCTGGTAGACGGCCTGGTTATCCCAGTTCGCGGGCGACCAGTCGTCTTCCGGGATGGGCGTGGCGGCCTGGTTGTTCTGGCGACCGAGGTCGGTGGTGCCGGTGACCTGCTTCCTCAACACCGCGCCCCACGCTTCTTTCTGCAACAGGTCGTCGGCGGTAATTTCACTCGCCTTCTTGAAGAACATAAGGCGCGCGCGGGCCTGCAGACCCGCAAACAGCGTGACCAGCACGGGCTTGGTCGCCCGGTTGAGGTTGACGGGCGAGCGCCAGTAGGTGTCGGCGCCCGGGTGCCAGTCGCCGTTGCCGTCGCGGCCGCCAAAGGTGCCGGTGCTGGTGGAATAACCCTCGCGCTGCAACTCCATGTCCGTCTTCTTGCGCGGGTTGCGGGTGTTGTCGGGATCGACGCGGTTGTTGCTGCCGGCGTAGTCGCGGTACTGGAAGTCGCTGTAGCCGCGCACCGTCACGAAGTTCATGGCGACGTCGTAAAGCGTCGGGTTATCCGAGAACAAGGGCTGGAGCTGCTCCTTGTTGGTGAACCGGAAGTTCAGCGTCTCGTGCAACTCCATGATCTTCTGGGCGCGCTCAAGGGTAAACGGGTTGTAGATGCCCGTCGGGTTGTTGCCTCCGATGTAGCGGTCGATCTCGAAACCCAGCACCAGCAACAGGTCCTTCAGGCGCTGGCCCTTGAAGTTATTGAGGTTGAACTGGCTGCAGGCGTCAATCACCTTCAAACGTGCGATGTCGCCAAGCTCCTCGTAGGTGCCCGAGGCCGTGTAGTGCCGGCCTTCGGGGTAGGCGCGTTCCTGGCCCTTGGGCCCCGGGGGATGCACGTCAATGCAGATGCCCTCGCCGCCGAACAACGACACCGACGATAGGAACGAGCGTTCATCGACTTGCGGCGATTGCGGAAACTTGTCGCCGCCAAACTCCGTTTCACCGGCGTCCTGCGCGCCATCGCTGTTGAAGTCGACCCACTTGCCGTCAGGCGTGGTGCCGCCAATGGCGCCGGTGGTCACGGTGCTGCCGCGGTTCCAGGATGCGCGGCAAAGCGGCGTATCCAGCGTGTTTACGCCAAAGGTCGCGGGCTCGACGTCACGGTCCTTGGGCGAGTACTCAAACATGCTTTCGTCCACGCCCTCGTAGTGCTGGCTGGTGGCGCCGGCGCGCAGGCGCGCAATGGAGTACTCGACGCCGTCCAGCGCGAGGTCCAGCGCACGCTGGCGGTCAAGGTAATTGGCCGCGGCGCGGCGTTCGGTCAATGTGACATAACTGAACGAGGTGCCGATGATGAACAACGCCACGAGCAGGCCCAGCACCACCACGAGCAAACTGCCTCTGCGGCGAGACCGGTAATTCAGGACAGGATTAGACACAGATAGCCTCCGATGAAACGGCGCAATCGCCTCAACAGGGCGTAACAGGACACCAGGACAGAACCTACGGGCATTGAATTCTGCCCGTATGGCGAGGGGAAGTTGTCGGCGCATCCTCAGGACGCTGCCAGTATCAGGGCCGCGCCTGCGGCCGGGGGCGGCCGCGTCGCGTCAAGTTCTTGTTCCCGCGTCAATCCCGCGTCAATCCAGGTACTGCCCGCCGCCGGCCTTGGCCAGCCGCTTGTAAAACGCCTTGGCATCGTCCACCAGGTCGATACCGACGATGTCCAGAGTAGTCTTCTTGCCCGCCTTGCGCCACGCGGTGACGGCCGCAACGATGAAATCCTGGATTGCCGCGGCCTTGGCGTCCTTGGCCAGTTCCTTTTCATCGACGCCTGCGGGGCGCACAGGCAGTGTGCCCGCAAGCAGGCGCACCTCGGCGACGTCGTCGTCAAACAGTCCCTTGAGCGCCGCAAAGAAGTCCGCCGTGCCCTGGGCCTTGCGGTCGTCAAGCCAAGCCTTGGCCTGGTTGATGCCGTCGACGGTCGCCGAGAACGGCACAACCTTGCCGCCAAGGTCAGCCCCGTCGCCATAGGACATCACATTAAAAAGGATTTGAGGGTTGTTGCGCAGAAGGTCGAGGCTCAGCTTGACCTGGCCCTGCACATACGCCAGGCGCGTGGTCTCAACATCCTTGTCTTTTTCCTTGATTGAAAACTTTTTGCTCATGTCGGCGCTGCAATCAATCAGGTACGCGCGCACGCGCGCGGGCTTTTCGATTTCTTTTTTCTCTTCGTTGCCAAAGGCCACGCGCGGGTAGGGCACAGGGCGATCGCCGCCGGTGTGGCTCGGGTCGACAGGTTCGGTTTTCGGCTTGTCGCCCTCGCCCAGGGAGGGCTGAGGCGAGGGCGACGTGGCCTGCGCCACCGTCGATACGGGCACAATGGCCAACATCAGCAACACGACCAGCAAGGCCGAAGGCAACACGCGACGAATTTGAATCCCTGTGCTCACATAAACCTCGATGACCCTGCCAGCGGTAATTCGGTGCAACCTTTATGCCATCCGCGCCGCAGGCGGCAATGGTCTGAACGAATACCGAGGCCCAGGCAGCCAACCGTTATAACCTGCATCAAAAAAAGATCTTACAGTGTTTTCAACATTGGATAGACCGGAGGTGTTTCCTCCCTCCCAACCGGCCGAAGGCTCCCGCCGTGTCGGGCCGGTAACGCCACAGTTACGAAACAGCGGCGGCCCCAAGACCCCGACACGCAAACAAAGTCGCATTTAATTCCAAACCGTGTTTGGGATTACGCGTATTAACTGCGGCGATTTTTGGTTGTGGGTCCGTTTGGCGGCGCAGTACGTGGCCGGGGTGTCCGTGGCCCAGGCGAGTTTTGAATTGGGGCAGGGACGCCCCAGCCACTTCTTAGCGTCTCGCAGCCGACCGGACCCACTACCCGATTTTTTCTTCCGCACAAAGGACGACCCGGATGAATCTCAAGGCAAGCGTCGCGTTGGTGGCAGGGCTCGCGCTTCTTGGCTGCTCTTTTGGTTGCGCATCGCAGCCCAAGGACAATGTCGAAAACAAAGACGGCACGCCTAACTACGCGTACCTGGATGACGCCACGCTGGAGAGTTTTGACGCGGACCTGCGCGCGCTGGCAAACGCCGTGCGCCGCGCCGAAACAGCGGCCGAACAGTCCTTGCGCATCAAGCTGGGCGAATCAACGCGGCGTTACCAGGCCGCGCTGATCTCCGCGTTGAATGACAACAGCAGCACGCCGCGCCGCCGTATTGCGGGAGTATTGCTTGGCTTCACCGGCGACTCGACGGTCGTAGGCCCGTTGCTGGCCAAAGTGCTGCAGGACGAACCGGAGAGTATTCGCCTCAACGCGGCGCTCGGGCTTGCGACGCTGGGCGACAAACTGCGTGATTACTCGAAACATGCCGAGCTCATGCGCGGCCTGGCCAAGGTGATGGACGACCGCGACAGCTCGCCGGCTATGCGCCGCGCCGCCGTCATGGCCTATGCCTGCGCCTACGACAGCGCGCTCAACGACGGCATCCAGCCCCTGCGCGACCGCTTTCTTTCCGACCACGACCTCGGCGTGCAGATCGAGGCCGTCAATGGCCTGGGCCGCGTGGCCGACCCCGTTGCCGCTGCCGACCTGACGAAGATTGGCCTGACTCATCCTAGCGTGGACATCCGCATCGCTGCCGCCATTGCGCTGGGCCGCGTGCCGGACAGCTCGATTGTTGTGCCCGCGCTGGTCAACGCGGCCGCCGACGAAAGCAGCGCGGTACGCCGTGAAGCGGTCAATTCGCTGGCTGCTCATGCCGGCAGCAACCCCGAAGTTGTTTACGACGCTATCCAGCTTGCACTGGGCGACTTCAGCGACCTTGTGCGTGAATCGGCCGCGCTGGCGCTGGCGCGCGTCAAGGATGCGCGCGCCGTTGAGCCCTTGCTGCAAGCCACCGGCGACCGCGTCGCGGTCGTGCGCCGCGCGGCGGCGATTGCCCTTGGCGACCTGATTACCCGTGAACGAGCCAAGGACGCCTTTCCGCTGGTGGACCTGATTGAAGATGAGAACCCGGACGTCCAGCGCGCGGCGGCCTCGACGCTTGTGCGCGTCACGGCCAAGGATTTCGGCGCCGATATGCCGTCGTGGCGGCAGTACTTCTACACCGCCTGGCCCGAACTCGACCCCAAGAACGCCTATGTCGGCAAGCCCCGCCCGCGCATCACGAGCAACCTCCAGGGCAGCGGCTCGCGTCCGTCGTACACGCAACCCACGACACAACCGCGCACGACGCCGCGCACCACGCCCTCACGCCCAAGCAGCACGACGCCGCGCACGAACACCCCGCGCACGACTCCGCGCACGCGCTAAGCTCAAATTATCCATGAAACCGACCGGCCCGCACACGCGGGCCGGTTGTGTTTTCCACCACGTCGCGCGTGCTTGCTTCGACTCTTGCGCGCTGCTAGTGTGCCGCCGCTTTCACTGGGGCTCGGCGGATGGAAGTTCTATTTGTTTTCTGCGCGATTGTGGCGTTGATCGGCGGTGTGTTGTGCGTAGTCCAGCGCAACGCGATCTACTCGCTGCTTTCGCTCCTGGTTTCCTTCGCCGGCACGGCGGGCGTGTTCTTCTGCCTCGACGCTTCCTTTGTAGCCGTAAGCCAGATCCTCATCTATGCCGGCGCTATTGCCGTGCTGTTTTTGTTCGTGTTGATGTTCACGGACACCCGCACCGTGCTGGGCATGGGCACGCCGCGCGTCGTCGACAGCCGCGCTGTGTTCAACCCTGACGCCAAGCCCGAAGCAGGCACGCGCGTAAAACGCTTTGTCCTGCCTAACCCGCTGGCGGCGCTGATTTCGCTGGGCGTGCTTGCGGCGATGCTGTTTGCGATCTTCAAGCTGCCTGAACGCTTCGGCAAGTTCGGCCCGCTGGTCGAGGGCGAAGGGCTTGCGCGCGACGGCATTGTGCCGATGGTCCAGTTCGGCTCGGCCTCGGGAATTACGCTGGTGACGTTCCAGGATTTCCCGCTCGCCTTTGAAGTCGTCAGCATCCTGATTTTCGCGGCGGTGCTGGGTGCGGTGTTGCTTGCCAAGCGCCACACCGCGCAGGCGACCGAACCCGAGCCCGCCGTGGCGACGGAGGACGAATAATGCTCGAGCCCAAGATAGTCTTTGCGCTGGCAGCCGTCCTCTTCAGTGTGGGCCTCTATGGCGTGCTGTCGCGCGGCAACCTCGTGCTGCTGCTGATGTCGCTTGAGCTGATGTTGAACGCGGCCAACGTTGCGCTCGTGGGCGTGGCGCGTTACTGGGCGGGCATGGGCGGCGCGGCCGACGATTTTTCGCGCGCGCACAGTGGACAATTTTTCACCTTGATGGTGATGGCCGTGGCGGCGGCGGAAGTCGGCGTCGGCCTGGCCATCATTGTGGCGGTCTTCAGGCGCAAACACACAAGCGCCGCGGATTTAGCAACCGAGTTGAAGCACTAACGCATGGACAACCTGTTCAAGAATCCCGAAGTATTGCTGTGGCTCGTGCCGCTGCTGCCGCTGCTTGGCTCGGCGACTAACGGCCTTTTCGGCAAACGGTTCAACATTGCGTCGTCCGGCGCCATTGCCTGCGGCGCCGTCGTCGGCGCGTTCATTATTGCTCTATCGTTGTTCATCAGCCGCGTTTCGCAGGGCATCACAATCCAATCCATCGGGTACAACTGGATGGTCGTGCAGGAAGCCGGCTTCGCGGTCAGCTTCCGGCTGTACGCCGACCAATTGTCGATGCTGATGACGCTGATTATCACGGGCGTCGGCAGCCTGATCCACATCTACAGTGTCGGTTACATGGGCCACGACGAAGGTTTCGCCCGTTATTTCAGCTATCTCAACCTGTTCTGCTTCGCGATGTTGATGCTGGTGCTGGGCGACTCACTCGTGACGCTGTTTTTGGGCTGGGAAGGCGTGGGCCTTTGCAGCTACCTGCTGATCGGCTTCTGGTTCAAGGAACGCAAGAACAGCGACGCGGGCAAAAAGGCCTTCATCGTCAACCGCATCGGCGACTTCGGCTTCATGCTGGGCATGTTCCTGATTTTCTGGCATTTCGGGACGCTCAGCTACATGGATGACCCGTTTGTGCCCGGCGGCCTTTATCGCATCGTCGCCGAAAATTCCCACGGCCACATGGACCTCAACCTCATTAACTGGGCCTGCGTGTGCCTGTTCATAGGCGCTTGCGGCAAGAGCGCACAGATTCCGCTCTACGTCTGGCTGCCTGACGCCATGGCGGGCCCCACGCCGGTTTCGGCGCTGATCCACGCCGCAACCATGGTGACCGCGGGCGTGTACATGATTGCGCGCCTGAATTTCATCTGGGTGCACGCCGAGGCGGCGCTGCAACTTGTGGCCATTGTCGGCGCGGCCACGGCGCTGTTTGCCGGCACCATTGGCCTGGTGCAGCGCGACATCAAGAAGGTGCTCGCTTATTCAACCGTCAGCCAGCTTGGCTTCATGTTCATGGCGCTGGGCCTGGGAAATTACCCCGTCGCTGTGTTCCACCTGTTCACGCACGCGTTCTTCAAGGCGTTGCTCTTCCTGGGCGCGGGCAGCGTGATCCATTCGCTTGAGCACACGCTGGGCCACGGCAACCCCGACAGCCAGGACCTCTTCAAGATGGGCGGCCTCAAGAAGAAGCTGCCCGTGACCTGCATGGTGATGATCGTCGGCTCCTGCGGCCTTGCGGGTATCCCGTTGTTCTCGGGCTTCTTCAGCAAAGACGCAATCCTGTACACCGCCTTTGAGCTTGGCTCGGCCATGGGCGGCGGCATCAACCTCGGCTACATCGTCTGGGCCATGGGCGTAGCAGCTGCCGTTTGCACGGCGTTCTACAGCTTCCGACTGATCGGCCTGTGCTTCTTTGGCAAGTGGCGCGGCGCCGATGCGGCTTATGCCCACGCCGAGGAATCGCCGCGCAGCATGACGCTGCCGCTTGCCATCCTCGCGCTGGCGGCCATCGGGGCCGGCTACCTCTGGATGCCCGCGGCGTGGCTGAACTACGCGCCGTTCAGCGACTACCTTGCGCCCGTGTTTGCGGCGGGGCAGGAACACCTGCACCACAACCATTCGGTGTTTGCGCTGCACGCTGAACACAGCGCCGACAGCATTGCGCGCGAATGGGTCAACATGATCATCAGCAGCGTCGTGGCCATCGGCGTTTCGTTCTTTGCGTTCTCGATTTACTCCAGCCCCAAGGGCGTGGCGCGCGAACAGGCGCTGGCAAGCGGCAAGATGGGCGCGCCCTATCGCCTGCTGCTGAACAAGTATTACATCGATGAGCTGTACCAGATTCTCTTTGTGCGCCCGATCCAGATACTTTCGGACGTCGCGTTTGTCATGATCGATGTGATCTTCATCGACCTGATTCTCGTCAATGGCAGCGCCATGGCTGTCGCCACCGGCAGCCGCATCGCGCGGCGCGTCCAGACAGGTGTCGTGCGTCACTACCTGTACGCGTTTGCGGCGGGAGCGGCAATACTGCTGGCCCTGTTCCTGTTTGTAAGATAGACAACGGGCAACACCATGACCGCTGACAACAGACATTTCTATTTGCGCCGCATCCACAGCCTGCTGGGCGTGGTGCCCGTCGGCGTGTTCTTGCTTCAGCACATCTACGCGAACTTCCTAGCGATGTGGGGCCCGGCGGTATACGACGAACACGTCCATTTCATCACGCACCAGCCGCTACTGGTTGTGCTTGAAATCGGCGGCGTGTTTGCACCCCTTGCGGCGCACGCGCTCTTGGGCGTGTATTTCATGCTCGACAACAAGTTCAACCCGGCGAAATACCCGTACGCACGCAACATCATGTACACGCTTCAGCGCATCACGGCGTGGATCACGCTGTTCTACGTGGTATTTCACGTGGTGCAGACGCGCTTCACGTTTTCGGAAGAGCAAAAGGAGTTGATGTACAACTCGATGGTCGGATTGTTCGACAAGAACAAGGGCTGGCTCGCGGTCGTTTACGGCGTCGGCGTGGTTGCCGCGAGCTTTCACCTGTGCAACGGCTTCTTCACGTTCTGCATTGTCTGGGGCATCACCATCAGCAAGAACGCGCAGAAGTGGTCTTTCCGCCTTTTCATGGGCCTGTTTTTGCTCATGTCCGCGGCGGGCATCGCGGCGCTTTTGCCGCTCACGCAGACCATCAAACCGCCGTTTGTCGAAAGCGAAGCCGGCAAGGCCGCCGAGAAAAACATGGGCTACGGCTACCAGGGCACCTTTCAGGGCGGCGCGAAGAAACCCGCGCCCGCCAAAGACGACAAGTAATCAAGTCAAAGTTAGCGCGAGCGTCAGCGTAAACGCGTTGTGCACCGCGTGCATGAGAACGCTTGGCCAGATCGACCGCGTGTGCGCGTAAGTCAGTGTCAGCGCCACGGACAAAATCGTCATCGGCGCAATCAGGTACCACAGCGCCGGCGCAAGCAGGCCGTGCACCGCGACAAACGCCGCAACTGAGAGCCCCAGCGCAATCCAGTGCGCGCCGTTCTCCCCTACCACCGATGTGAACAGGCGGCGCAGCCCGCCGTACAGCACCAGTCGAAAGATAAATTCTTCGCTGAGCGCCGCACCGGCAACCACAAGCACATAGGCCCCGATGATGCTCCGCGCGTTGCGCTGTTCGATCAGGAAACCCAACACCGGCTGCACCTCAGCCTGCCCGCCCCACAGGCGTGCAATCGCAATCGAGGCGATGATCGCCGTCTGCAGCGCAAATATCGCGACAACCCACGCAATCATCGTGCGCGACAACGTGCGCGGCTGCACGGCAAGCCACTGCGGCCGCGGCGTTTCGGCCCGCTCGATGGGGTTGCGATATAGAATCATGATCGCGGCCAGCGTCAGCGCCACCTGCGTCAGGCCGTACTCGAGTGAACGGCTTGCCAGCGCATGGCCGATGTTTTCGCCGCCCAGCGGCACGATGAATTGCGGCAGGATCATCACCGCCGCCGCAAGCGGCAGCCCGATGATGAAGCCTTCAAACGAGAGTGCGCCGCCGCTTGGCCCGTGGCGACGGATCCAGAGAAAGAGCGCGACGGTGAACACAACGGCCAGCGGCGCGCAGGCCGCGAGCATCGCTGAAGCAAGCGCGGGATCGCCGCGAAGGGGATCGAGGATCCATTGAAGCCACTCAGGCCTTGCGGCGTCGGCAAGCATGCGGCCACATTACATCCCGTGGGGCGGACATTCCTGTCCGCCCGCACGCATTAGTGCCTGAAATGCCGCAGGCCGGTGAACACCATCGCCACGCCGTGGCGGTCGCAGGACGCAATCACGTCCTTGTCGTTGACGCTGCCGCCGGGCTGGATAATCGCTGAAATGCCGGCCATCGCCGCAAGTTCGACGCTGTCAGGAAAGGGAAAGAACGCGTCGCTGGCCAGAAACGCGCCTTTGGCTTTGGCGCCCGCGCGGTTGAGGGCTTGGGCCGTAGCGTCGACGCGGTTGGTCTGGCCCGCGCCGTAACCCAGCAGCGACTTGTGGTTAGCCACCACAATCGCGTTGGACTTGAAATGCTTGCAGAAAATCCAGGCGTACATCAGCTCGTCCATGGTGCGGTTGTCAGGCACGGCCTTAGTCACGACCTTGATTTGCGCAGGGTCCATGCGCCTCGTGTCGGCGGTCTGCACCAGCATGCCGCCGCAAACCGCGCGGTACTCGAGGTACTCCGTGCCCTGGGCAATCGGCGTCGCCTTCACAAGACGGATGGACTTGCGCCACTTCTTGTCGCTCTTGGCGACGACGGCCTCAATGGCGTCGGGAAGGAAATCAGGCGCGACAATCGCCTCGATGAATTTTTCGCCCTCGAGTAATTGCATCGCCGTGGCTTTGTCAAACGCACGGTTCAGCCCGACGATGCCGCCGAATGCCGACAACGGGTCGCAGGCATAGGCGCGCGCAAACGCTTCGCCGGTGCTTGCTCCCACCGCGGCGCCGCAGGGGTTGGTGTGTTTGACGATGACTGCAAAGGGCTCGTCGGAAAATTCGCCGCTGACGCGCAACGCAGCGTCGAGGTCGAGCAGGTTGTTGTAGGAAAGTTCCTTGCCGCTGACCTGCGTGAGCGCACCAAGCGCGACGGGATGACGGCCGACGCGGTGAAACATGGCGTTCTGGTGCGGGTTCTCGCCGTAGCGCAATTCCTGCGCAGGGTAGAGTGCGAGAAGTTTTGCGGGCGAAAATAGCGTACCGCCGTAGTCCTCCTGCGCGGCGAGATGTTCGGCAATGGCGTGGTCGTACCACGATGTCGTGCGAAAGGCCTTGAGCGCGAGCTTTTTGCGGGTGTTGAGGCCAAGCGTCCCGTCGTTGGCTTCCATCTCTTCGATGATCGTGCCGTAGTCGTCAGGGTCGGTGACAACCGCGACGGCATCGTGGTTCTTTGCGGCGCTACGGACCATCGAGGGCCCGCCGATATCGATGTTCTCGATGGCCTCTTCCAGCCTGCAACCGGGCTTGCTGACCGTGGCCTCGAACGGGTAGAGGTTGACCACGACCATGTCGATCATGCTGATGCCGTGTTCTTTGGCGACGAGCTGATGGTCGGCGACGTCACGGCGCGCGAGCAGGCCACCGTGGACTTTGGGATGCAGCGTCTTCACGCGGCCGTCGAGCATTTCGGGAAAACCCGTGTGCTCGGAAATGTCCTTCACGGCCAACCCGGCGTCGCGGATGGACTTCGCGGTGCCGCCTGTCGAGATGATCTCGACGCCGCGCTTGGCCAGCGCCTTGGCGAGTTTGACGACGCCGGTTTTGTCCGAAACAGAAATCAATGCTCGTTTGATTGCGACGCGGTCCATCGGGAGGCCTCACAAAGTTGATCCGCGTTATAGCGCACTGCTACGGTGCGTTCGAGTGCGATTAAGTGCGAAGCGGCGCACCGCTCGGTGCGCCGCCTGGGCGTGGATCCCTGGGTTGGCCGCCGCCGCTGCCTATGTTTTGCGGTCGGCGGCCCCGGCCCATCGTCGGGCCGGCGGGTTGCAGCCTTTCCAAGCCGCAACCCCTGCAATCAACTAGCAGTTCCGGTATTCCCAGTGCCCGCCGCAGACCTTCTTGACCATACGGGTCTTGCACTCGCCCTTCACATACACGCGCTCGGTGACGCACTCGTAGTGGCCGGGGATGCACTTCACGACCTCCCTGCACTCGTAGTGGCCGGGAACCTCGACGCATACCGTGACATAGTAGATGTTGCCGCAATGGTCGCGCCGGGCTTCGCGGCGGTTTTCGTGGCGCGCCGGGACCCACACATCCTCGTGAACCGTGACGTGTTTCTCGGCAATCCACACCTTCTTCTCGACCGTCGTCCAGTAGCCGGGCGTCTCGTAGCGCTCTTCGACCATCTTGAAGTCCTCAACCCACACGCGTTCGCGGCGGACCTCTTTGTGGTCGCGGCGAACCTCGCGCCGATCTTCGCGCGCTTCCTTGCGATCTTCGCGGCGGTTATCGCGGTCGCCGACTTTGAGTTCGAATTTGTTGCCCACTTTGACGTGGACCTGCGCTTGAAGCTGCGTGCCGCCGATCGCGCCCGCGAGCAGCAATCCCATCGTTGTCAGCATGAGAGTTTTCATGGTTCGTCTCCTGTTTTTTCTTCGGCCCTGGTTGCGCTCCACGCCCTTGTGAAGCATGCCTATAGAATGCCGCCTGGGCGCGCAAGTTTCGCATAAACTCTTATTTTCTAAGGGTTTATGCGCCTGATGTTTGGCAGTCGCTGCCGGAATTCTGGCAAAAACAAACAGCCCGGGCAGGAATGCCCAATACTGCGGGACTAGTGCGATCAAAGCCCGCTGCGTCAGCGGCGGGGCCACTATCACGGACGAGGATTCAAGGGTTCCGGCCCCGTCGCTTGCAAAGCAGTGCTTTGCCGCGCGACATCTCGCTTCGCTCGACTTACGCGAACGGGCTCTGATTCTCGCGTCGGATCACGTTAATCCAGCAGCATTGGCCATGCTTGGCCGGTCTGTCAGGGCATCGACTTGATCAGACCCTGCTTGACGACGTTCTTCAACGCCTCGCGTTTGCTCAGGTTGCTGAGATCGCCTTTGCGCGCGCGCACGTAGCGGATGACCTCGTGTGGATCGTGCCACGCGTACTCGCGCAGCGCCCAGCCAATCGCTTTGCGCAGAAAAAACTCCTTCGACGGCAGTGACGGTTCAATGCAGTCGTACAGCAATCTCAAATCGGTGTCGCGTTTGAAACGCAACTGGCAGATGATGCTGCTGCGGCGCTTCCATATGTTCTCGTCGCGGCTCCACTGACGCATGAGCCGGCGCATCTCGACGGGATGATTGGCAAGCAACGCGCCGAGACGATGGCCGGCAATCACATCGACGAAGTCCCACCACCCGCCGCTGACGACCATTTCTTCGTACATTGGCAGCGCATCGAGATTTTGAAACGGCTTGGCCTTGCGGTGCCCGGTCAGCGCAATTGCGCCGTAGCGTTCTTCGCGGTGCGTGGCGCCGCGCCATATTGCCAGCACGTCCTTGCGCCAGCATGCGGCATCCGTGAACGGGTAATCGGCAAATACGCGTTTGCAGATCTCGCCGCACGGCGTCGACGCCAGTCCATGATAGGGCATCGCCGATTTCATGTACGCCTGCATCTTCGGCGCGCGCCCCGGGTCGGCTACGCGCTTGAACTCCGCACGAAGTGTTTGAAGCAATGTCATTGCTTGAGTGTGCGCACGCCATTTAAATTGCGCGTCACGCCCTCGAGATCGAGCCACTCGAGCAGCGGGATCAGGAACTTGCGGCTGGTCGGCAGCACTTCCTTGAAATCTTTGGCCGCAGCCTCGCCCTTGGTCTTGAGGAACTTAATAACTTCGTCGCGCGCGAACTGCAGCGCCTTGGCGCCGAACAACACGCCGCTGGGCAGCACGCGCGCGCGACCGCTGCCGACGAGATAATCGATTGCGGTCTGCGTCGCATCTTCCTTCTGGCCCGCGGCTTGCGCGAGTTCCTTCAGCGTCGGCGGATTGAGCATGGCGGCTTCGAGTTGCGCGGCGATCTTTTCGACGACTTTCTTTTCTTCGTCGCTGAGCTTACCACCCTGGCCCGGCAGGCCAATCAAATCGCCGCGCGGTTCAACTTCTTTGGCGGCAACGGCTTCTTCGACAATCGCCGCAAACGACCGGCCATCGAGGCCAAGTTTCTGCTGCACCGAAGCCGATTTCAAACCCAGCAGCGCGGGCTTTTCCGCGTGGAATGACGCCAGCACTTCAACGAGCTTGCGGCGGGCTCGCGAACGCGCATCTTTGTGCACCAGCGCGCGCGAAGGGCCGAACTCGATCACCTCGCCGCCCGCAAGCAGACGTTCAATCAGGGACGGCAGAGCTTCCGGTGCGAGCTCCGTGGCCTGAACCAGCCGCGCTTTGTCGGCGCCGGCGGGACCCGCTTCAATCACGGCAAGTTCAACACGTTTGAAGGGATCATCGACGGCCTGCGTCCAGGCACGCAAAGCACGCAGCAGGTCTTCGTCGTTGCGCGGCAGGCGATCAGCTTCGCGACGTATGACACGGCCGCCGCCGATGGTCACGGCGGGCGAAGGCCGCCGCAGGATGTAACGGTCGCCGATGCCGGCCACGACGGGGTCTTCCAGCAGCAACTCGCACTCGCAGCTTTCGCCCGGGTTGAGCGCGGAGCGGTCGAGCAAATGAACATAGGCAACGATCTCGCTCGTCCCGACGTGAAACTTCACGTCCTCGCGATGTTTGATCGGCTTTTCGCAGGACGGCAGCAGTTGCAGGTGCACGCTGACAAAGTTCGTCGGCGCGAAAATGCCCGGCGTCGCGACCGTCGCGCCGCGATGGACCTTGGCGTGGTCGATGCCCGCGAGGTTGAGCGCCGTGCTGTGGCCCGCGCGCGCTTCCTCAAGCGTCATGTGGTATGCCTGGATGCCGCGCACTTTGCCGCGCTGGTCGCCCGGCAACACCACCACGTTGTCGCCGATCTTGACGCGTCCAGAGACCGGGATGCCCGTCAGCACCGCGCCCTGGCCCGTGGCCGAGAACACGCGTTGCACGGGCATGCGGAAAACACCCGAGGTGTCCTTGGGCGCGGTTTTTTCAATCGCGTCGCCAAGCGCCTTCATCAGGTCGTCAAAACCCGCACGCGTGATCGCGCTGACGCCGACGATCTGCGCGCTTTCGAGGAACGTCCCGCGCACCGCGTCGCGGATGTCTTCCTTGGCGAGTTCCACGGTATCGGAATCGACAAGGTCAATTTTGTTGATCGCTATGACGCCGCGTTTGACGCCGAGCAGGCCGAGGATTTCGATGTGTTCGCGCGTCTGCAGCATCACGCCGTCGTTGGCGGCGACCACCAGCAGCACGATGTCGACACCCGTTGCGCCCGCGACCATGTTCTTGACGAACTTTTCGTGGCCCGGCACGTCGATCATGCCGATGCGGTACTTGCCTTGATAAAGGAAATTGCCGAAACCGAGGTCCGTCGTCATGCGACGGTCTTTTTCTTCGATCAAACGGTCAGGATGAGCACCCGTGAGCGCCTCCACCAGCGAACTCTTGCCGTGGTTGATGTGCCCGGCGGTGCCGATCACGACGTTGCGGATTTCGACTGGTGCGGATGTGCCGGTCATCAAGTTTGTCCGTTGCAAACGGCAGTTTAGCCACAGATAAACACAGATATACACAGATCACGACAACTAATGGGATTGGACTTCGTAGTAAATCTGCGTTTATCCGTGTTCATCCGTGGCTAAACCACGCTTGCTGGAGATTCCCATGTCCGTCCTTCTTGAATTTTCGATGTCGCCGCTGGACAAGGGCGAAAGTGTGGGCGCCTACGTGGCGCGCTCGCTCGACATCATCGATCGTTCCGGCGTCCCCTACCGGCTCAACGCCATGGGAACCATCATCGAGGGCGAATGGGACCAGGTGATGGCGGTGGTCAAACTTTGCTACCAGGCCATGCGCAAAGACTGCAAGCGCATCAGTTGCAGCATCAAGGTCGACGCACGTGAGGGCCACGACAATCGCCTGAAGGGCAAAGTTGAGGCAGTGGAAAAGCTCCTTGGCCGCAAACTGAAGAAGTAACCTGAACTATCCACGCTGCGCCTGGCATTAGCTAAACTCTTGCCCGTGAACCGCCTGGTTTATTTCCACGAAAGCAAGCGCATCGAGGTCCCGCTCACGGGCGCACCGGTTTCGTTTGGCCGCGGCGAAGACGCCAGCCACCGTCTGCCCTGCAAGGTCGCCAGCCGCCTACACGCCCACGTCTTCTCGCGCGAGGGCGGATGGTTTGTCGAGGACCTCGGCAGCCAGAACGGCACCATCCTCAACGGCAAAAAAATCGAAGGCATCGTTGCCCTCAAGGCAGGCGACAAGGTCGGCATCGGCACAATCACCCTGATGTTCGAAAGTGACGCGCCCGCGCCCCTGTATAAAGAGGAAGAAGCCCGGATTGCTCGCCTGCTCTACAAGCCCGAGGGCGAACGGCCCCACGATGCGCTTATCACCGAGCGCATCACCATCGGCCGCGCCAAGGACAATGTTTTCGACATCGACCACAAGGTGGTTTCAAGCCACCACTGCTACGTTGAGGCACGCGGCAAGCAATATGTGCTTGTCGACCTCGACAGCAGCAACGGGACATATGTCGGCGAGCAGAAAATCAAGGAGCACGTGCTGCGCAACGGCGACGTGATCGCCTTGGGCAAAGTCGTCAAGATTTACTTCATCGACCCCGTCGCGGCGCCCGCGGGCTCCCCCGTGCCGCAAGCGCCGGCGCCCGTCCCCCCTCCGGCGCGGCCTGCCAGTGGCCAGCAGCCGGCGGCGCGGCCTGTCAGTGGCCAGCAACCGGTAGCGCGGCCCGTCAGCGGGCAGCACCCGACTCTACCAGCGCCAAAACCTCCCGCCGAGCCGCCCGCGCCGGTGGCCGTCGGCGGCGCGGCGGCACTCAATATTTTCATTGGCATTTTGCTGTTGGCCGGTCTTGGCGCGGCGGGCTGGTTTGGCGCGGAAGGCCTCAAGCCCGCGCCGCAAACCAAACCGCCGGCGCCCGCCAGCATGGCGCCGCTTGAAGACGTTACGCTTTCCTTCGAAGGCGAAGTCGACAATCAGGGCAACCCCGCAGGCTGGAGCATGGCCGCCGAGGCGCCGAAAAATGCGACCATCGAACTCACCTCCGACGCCGAGAATCCTGCTGACGGTTCGCGCTGCCTGCGCATCGTGCGCGGCGGCAACATGGCCGAGCCCGCGCTGATTTCGCTGCAACATCGCGAGCCAACGCCGTTTCCCGCCACAACCAGTTGGCGCCTGAGCGTGATGCTGCGCGGCGAGGCCGCCAGCGCCGTTTGCGTCACGGCCGGCACCCAGGCCGCGGGCATCTACACGGCCGCGGCGACCACGGGCGTCGTCAAACTAGGCCCTGCGGAGTGGACACAGGTGCGTGCACTCGGCTTGATGCTGCTTGCGCCCGCGCCGGAAAGCCGCCTCACGCTGCAGGTCAGCGGCCAGTTCAACAAGCTTTGGATCGACCGCGTGGTGATCGAGGCGGGCCCGGTGGTGGCGGAAAAACCCGGCGCGGTCAGCGGCGGCGAGTACAAACTCGAGCTCGACGCCTCGCGGCCCGGCCTCACGCGCGTATTGCTCGGCGAGACGCAGGTGCTGACGATCATGCCCCGCATCATCGCGACCTCAACCGACCGTGACATCGCAGAACCTGAGTTCTGGTCCTGCGCCGCCGTCGACAGCCGCAGCTATACGTTCATGGCGGCGCTGCCGTCCAAGGGCGTGGCGGAGGCCGTGGACATCAGCGGCGAAACGCGCACCAACAGCTATTTCGCCGACGCGGGCCTTGGCCTGAAGGCCGGCATGCGCCGGGGCGCAGGCGATGCGTCGCTTGCGCTGGAGATCGTGGCGCCTCTGGCGGCAGAGAATGAAATCCTGGTGGCTGATCGCGCGGGCGCCATGCTGAAGGTCAACCTCGCCGAATTCCACATCGTTCCCTACTCGACGATCAGCGAAGTCACCATCCTGCCCAATGGCCCCTGCCTGTCGTTTCCGCGCGGCGTCGTCGCGTGGTTTGACCTGGCCAGGCCCGGGAAGCTCGGCGTAACCGTGCGCGCGTCGGGCATGACGCGATCCGAGGCCGCGCTGGAGATTTACCCGCGCTCGGTTGCCGAGGCGCGCATCTTCGCGCGCGTCCTTCAGGAAGCGCAGGAATTCGAGAAGCTCGACTTGTTCAGCGCCGCGCTTGCGCGTTACCAGTACGTCGCCGACAACGCGCCCGCGGCGCTTTCGTCGCCGCTTGCCGCCAGGGCTCGCATTGCCGAGATCGGGCGCATCCGCGACCGCATGCGCAAGGAAGTCGACGCGGCCTACGACGCCGCGGCCGCCCAGAAAACGCCCGTGAAGCTCGAGGCGGCGCTGGCCAGGGCGCAGGCGTTTATCGGCAACTTCAGCGCCGACGCCGACGTCAAGGCCGTGCAGCAGAAGATCGACCAGTTGCAGCAGTGGAAGACCACAGCGGCGCCCGTGCGCCCGCCCAAGGAACTGCAGATCGCCATTGGCATCGCCAAGGGCTTCTACGAAGCCGCCGTCGAGCAACACAAGACCGGGCACGTACTGTTTGCGCTGCTGCTGCTCGACAACGTGATTCGCGATTACTCGGACACGCCTTACTACAAGGATGCGATCAAGCTGTTCAACGAGATCAACGCGCCGCTGAACGACGCCGCCAAACGTGACGCCGCCATCGACTCCGAGCTCAAGGCCATCGATGTGCTGTGCGACCGCAACGACTGGAACGGCGCGCTTGAACGCTGCCGCGCGCTGTTCAAGCGATTCCCCGACACGCCGCGCAACCGCGACATCATGGTGCGGATGCACAAGATCGAGGCGAAGTTCAAAGGGTGATTCGTTGGCGGTGGATAGTGGATAGTTGATAGCCGGCAAAAAAGAATAGCGCCCAAAGGACGCTATTCGGCTGAACTCGCCTACTAACCACCATCCACCAAGAACTACCTACGCAAACCGCACGCTGTAGATCGGCGGGAAGTTGCTGCCGATGCTCTTCCAGCTTTCGCCGCGGTTGTCGCTGATAAACACGTTGCCGGTGGTTGAACCAAAGGCCAGACGCTTGCCCGCCAAATCAAAAGCGTGGCGATAGATCGTGTCGTAGGCGTCGCTTTGCGGCAGGCCCTTGCGGAACTCTTTCCAAGTCTGGCCGCCGTCCTCCGTGCGGCAGACGCACAGCGCGCCGTTGATCGCCGTGCGCGCGTTGTCGGCCTTAAGCGGAACCACCCACGCCGTCTCGCCTTTCTTTTCGTCGACGCAAACCGGGAAGCCGAAGTGCGCGGTCTGCCCTTCCTTCGAAACCATCTTCCAGGTTTTCGCGCCGTCCTTGCTGTAGAAAATTCCGCAGTGGTTCTGCTGCCACACGTGGTCGGGCTTGGCCGGGCAAATCGCCATCAGGTGCGGGTCGTGGCCCCATTCAATGTCGGGCTTGGGCAGAAACGTCGCAAGCAGCCCCTTGTTGCGGCCCTGCCATGTCTTGCCGTCGTCGGCGGTCTCGAGCACGCCCGCGCAACTGATCGCAATCATGAAACGCTTGCTGTTTTTCGGATCGACGACAATCGAGTGAATCGCCGGCGTGCTGTCGCCGTCGACCACCATGCCGCCGCCAAACCAGAACGATTTGGTTTTGACGGGATCCTTGGAAACGTCGCCGCCGCGCGATTCGTGGTTCCATAGCGGCATGTTCAGCGTGAAGGTTTCACCGTTGTCGTTGCTGGTGAAGAAACCGCCGGGCATGGTGCCGATGTGGATACGGCCCTTCTGGTCCTTGCCGCCAAACGCCATCGCGGTAATTTTCTTGAGCTTGCCCGGTTTCATCTTGGGACGCGTGGGCTTGTCCTTGGGCGCGTTGGGATCGAACTCGTTGACGGGCTGGCCGTCCTCGGTCTCGAAGCCGTCGATGTAGCGCGTGCCGTCGGGATACTTGATTTGCGGCGGGTCTTCCCACTTCTTGCCGTCCTTGCTGCGGGACAGCTTGGGGCCCCAGTGGCCGTGCTCAAGGCCGGCCCAGTAATAGCCCGTGTTGGGATCGCGCGCGGCGTAGGACACCGGCACCCCGGAGTGGGCGAGTTCCGTCTTCCACCCTTTTTTGCCTTTGATGAGAGTGATCAGTCCCTTGCGGGTTCCTAGCAGAATTTTGTCGCCCTTCATGGCCGTCTCCTGGCGTCGCACCGCGCGGATTGTGGAATTCGGCAAGCCGGTGCGCTAGCCCCCTGATAGCGCCTGCATCACATAGACCTTCGAGTCGGGCGTGAGGTGGTCCGAGAGCGTGCGGCGGTCGCGCACGAGTTCTTCTTCAATAAAGATGTTGACGTGCTGGCGCAGGCCGCCGCGTTCGTCGGCGATGTAGAAGGCAATCCCGGGATACTTCACGTCGAGTTTGCGCACGAGCTCGGCAACCGTTAACGCGTCAATGCGCACTTCGGCGCCCTTGAGCGCCGGGAAAAACTCGTAGAGGTGGCGCGCGAAGGCGACCGTTGCCATAGGCGCATGATTGCACCTGGAACGCAGTGCGCAAATAAATTGTGGGGGCGCGGTTTGCGCCCCCACTGCCCGGCCGTCGCGGTAGTTGCCCCTAGCGCGCGGCTACAGTTTCCTTTATGCCGTCAAACTGGATTACGTCGTTGTCCCAGAGCGCAACTTCGATTTCGTAGCCCGAGGGATCTTCTACGTACCACGAATCCGAATGCGGGTAACGTGTCTGCGGGTAGGTGAACTTCACGCCCTCGCGTTTGATCGTTTCCTCCCAGGCCTTGCGGTCGGTGATGCGCAGCCCGAAGTGCGAAACGCCATGCACTTTGCGGTCGTAGGCATCCTCATTGCCGAATGTCGGTTCTTCATAGATGCAAAGCATCGCATCGCCGCCACGAATAATCGCCCAGCGCCGCCCGCGCGAAACGCCGCCTTCAACGGTCTTGAAGCCGAAAACCCGTCCGTACCAGTCGGCCGTAGCGTCGACGCTCTTCACGGTCATGTTGAGGTGATCAACGTGTTTGATGGTCGCTTTCATGGCTTTCCCCTTGGTCAATTGGGCGTTGCCGCCCGCCGTTTTCGTCCGCTCACATAAGTAAAGTATAACCTTTACTTATTATGTAAAGCCGATTCTTGATTTATCCTGCGAAAACTCCTACATTGCGGCCATGAAACCTGAGCACGACGCGCGGGCACGCGACAAGATCCTCTTCTTCCTCAAGACCAAGGGACCCCAGACTGCGGCGACGCTCGGCCGCAGGCTGGGCGTGACGCCGATGGCCGTACGCCAGCACCTTTACCAGCTCGAAGTCGAGAAGTTCGTCGATCATTACGACGAGCGCCGCAAGGTCGGCCGCCCCGCGCGTTACTGGCGCCTGACAAACCAGGCGACCACGAAATTCCCGGACAACCACGGCGAGCTGGCTGTCGGCATCATCGAGGCCGCGCGCGCGGCGTTCGGCAATCGCGGCATCGAGAAGCTGATCGCCGAGCGCAAACGCCAGCAACTGATTTCGTATGCCGACCGCATCAAGGCTGACGCGCCACTCGAAAAGAAGATCGCCGCCCTCGCGCAGATCCGCAACGACGAGGGCTACATGGCCGAATGGTCGCGCGAGCCCGACGGCACGCTGGTACTGATCGAGAACCATTGCCCGATCTGCGCCGCCGCGCAAACCTGCCAGGACCTCTGCACCGGCGAGATGGACTTGTTCCGCAGTGTGCTGGGCGACGATGTCGCCGTCGAACGCACGGAACACATAATGGCCGGCGCGCGCCGTTGCACCTATCGCGTACGACCGGCCGTCACGGCTTAACTACGGCGCCTGGCAACGCTATCGTCCTGCCTTGCGCATCGCCGACGTCATCCGCCTCGTGTTGCTGGCCGCATTGTGGGGCAGCTCGTTCATGTTTCAGCGCGTCGTCGCCCCGGCCATTGGGCCGCTGGCGACGGCCGCGAGCCGCCTGCTGATCGCGGGCGTGGCGCTCACGTTGGCGTTTGTCGTGATGCGCTCGGACATCCAGTGGCGACATTGGCGGCAATACCTGTTGATCGGCATCGTCAATTCCGCCGTGCCGTTCTTCTTGTTTGCGTTCGCGGCGCTTTACATCCCGGCGTCGTATTCCGCCGTAATGAACTCGACGGCGCCGATGTTTGCCGCGTTAATCGGCACGCTGTTCCTGCGCGAACCCTTCACGTGGAAAGCGGGGCTCGGCCTAGCGCTCGGCGCGGTGGGCGTGGCGCTGGTGGCTCGCGCGGGGCCCGTTGAACTCACGACGGACGCGCTGCTTGCTCTGGGCGCTTGCCTGGCGGCCTCGTGCAGCTATGCCATTTCCGGCGCGTACATGAAACGCAAGGCGACGCTGCTCAAGCCGCGTAACGTTGCCGCCGCAAGCCAGCTTTTCGCCGGGCTGGGGTTGTGTTTGCTCCTGCTGCCGTTTGCTCTGGGCTTGGTAGGTCCGCAAGGGCCCCTGCGCGCGCCCACGTTGGATGCCGTCACGACCCAGGTCGCGCTTTGCGCGCTGGCGCTGGCGTTGCTTTGCGGCGCCGTGGCGTACCTTATCTATTACCGGCTGGTCGCCGATGTCGGCGCGACGAGGGCGCTGACCGTGACCTTCTTGATCCCAGTTTTCGGCGTGTTGTGGGGCGCGCTGATCCTGCACGAGACGATCACCGGGCCGATGCTTGGAGGCTGCGCGCTGGTGATTGCGGCAACCTGGCTGGTGGTGAACAGCCAGCGCAAATGAAAACCGCCCCGACTTGTGTCGAGGCGGTCAAGTATTCTGGAGCCACCTGTCGGATTTGAACCGACGACCTATGCTTTACGAAAGCATTGCTCTACCACTGAGCTAAGGTGGCATTTGCTGCCAATTGCGGCGCGCAATGGTGTCTCCACCCGCCCAAATCGTCAAGGCAGCGCCTACCTCTTGCGCACGCCGGTCTGGATGCTGCTCCACTCTTCAATGACCCATTTGCCGTCCACGTTGCGCAGGGTCACGGGCGATGCGGCGTCCTTGCCGGTGCTGAAAACGAAGTACTTCTTGGTGTCAGCCGATGCCGTGTCGACCTGTTTGATGTCAAGCCTGATCTTGGTGGCATCCTTGAGCGCATACCCCGGAGGGCCATCGGCGCCGCAATAGGAGCGCACAAGGTGGCCGTTGGCGGCAATGCGCTTGTAGCCTTCACTGGCCATCTGCGAAGGCACGACACCGGTGAAGGACTTGTCGCTCTTCCACTGGTCGCCCTCGCGGCACATGTAAACCGCAGTGTAGGTGCCGCTTTGTTCGTCCTGCTCGATCAACAGCAGCGCGTTGAAGAACAAGGCCAGCACCTTGTCGGGGTTGGCGCAGTCGCGGTCGTAGGCGTCGCGGTAACTGGCAGCGTCAGCGAGGCGATCAGCCTCAATGGTGAAGCGCGTCGTCGCGGTCTTGACGTCATCTTTGACCTCGGCGAAACAACCGCCCATGGCGCAGGCCAGTCCTAGCGCCGCAACTGCAAGAAGCATCCGGTTCATGTGCTCTCCCTTTGGTATGTGCAGGCAGGATACTTTGGGCTATCCCGCTCTGCGACAAGCGAGAGACGCCGCTGACTCGCGTCAGCGGCGTTGCTTTCGAGTACGCCAGGCATGGGTCGCGCGTTTTGCCAGTGGCGAAGCTGCCGCTTTCAGCGGCCAAACGCTTTAGCGTTTTGCGCGGCCTCAACATCTCCCTTCACCTTTCTTTGGGTTCCATTCCCTTTTCTGCCAGTATGGCTTTTTTGGAAGGGACAAGGGCAGACTGTGCGACGCCGACAACGTGCTTTTGCCCGCTTTTTGCCGTTGAGCCTCGCGCTTTTTTGCGCCGGGAAAAACGTCGTGTACAATTTCGTGTACATCGATGTTTCCGCGATAAGGTGTGGAAACGAAAGCCGCTTCCAGATTGGCTCTGGAAGCGGCTTGCTTTCTGGTACGCCTGGAAGGATTTGAACCTTCAACCCCCTGATCCGTAGTCAGGTACTCTATCCAGTTGAGCTACAGGCGCGAATTTGTCCCGCCGCAGACCACCGGCGAGGGCTTCAACTAATATCCGTGACCCCGCGAAGTGTCAAGGCGGGGAGCCCGCGCAAAAATTCCGGGAATTTTTTTGCCCTGCCTGAACCTTCGCAAACCCGCCCCGTTTATGGGTGTGTTGATTGACATCCGACTTGTAGAGCCAAGCGGGCGGACGCCGAGCACGGCCGAAACCCCAGGGCAGGGTAAACCCCTGTGTTCTCCCAAGCGCTGACGAGGCCAGGTTGCGACCGGGCCTACAGTAGCCGGATAGCCGCCCCGATCTCGCAAGCCAAACCCCACAACAGACGCCAGTAACACGGCACGCCGCGCGCGGCCGGGACATGTCCACGGACATATCCCGATCACTCGCGGTACGTCTGTAGACCACGAGGGGAGGCGCCTCGGCCTCTCCTCGCCCCGGGAACGGGGAGGGCGCGTTGCCCTCCCCGTTTGTCGTTAACTTGTCGCCGCATGGTGTACACTTGCGGCGTGGCTCAAGCAGCTCACCAGATTTTGCGCGCCGCGCTTTGGCACGACGTTTCCGACGTCGCGGTTCAGCGCCTGCGTGCGGCAGTCGCCGACGCCGATGTTTTCGACGACGCCGCGGCAGTCTATATCACCAGTCACGAACGCCGCGCCCGCGCCATCCGCCTGCGCGTCGCTGCAGATTTCCCCGAAGGCACGCCTGAGCGCGTGGCGCGCACGCTGCTGTCACGTCTGGCGCCCCAACGCGTCGCGATGGACCCCGTTGAGCGCGACTTCAAATTCTTCGAATTGCTCGAAAAGGCATCGTCGCGCGCACCCAGCCGCGCCATGGTCGACGCGTTGCTCGGCGCGTGGAAGACCTTCGCGGCCTGCGTGACGCCCGAACAACGCACCGCCGCCGTGACGGCGTTTCGCAAACTGGGCGAACGCGGCGGCTTGTTCGCCGACGTCATTGAGCCCTACCGGCACCACCTCAATCAAGCGAAGCTCGACGACCCCGAAGACGTATTGTGGATTGCGGCCGCGAGCCTGGACGCCGGCGCGAAATTCGCGCCGCGAGTCTGCGTCGTCGACGACATTGAATCGCTGAATCCTGCGCGCATCGCGTTCATCGAAGCCGTGCTGAGGCACAGCGCCGCTTCGCTCACTGTCCTGCGCGGCGGCGCGCAGGAATTGCCCTTTGTCGCGCCGGTCAACGAGGCATTGCAGCAGATCGTGGTCGGAAAACTTGGCGGTAACGCGCACCCCGAAATCGAGTTGCCACAACTTCCCCGCGCCGAGGTGCTCTCGGCCTGGCTTGAGGACCGCACGACTCCGCAACCCGCCGACATTCGCCTGATTCAGCCTGCAATGCGCGCCGCCGAGGTCAACGAGGCCGCACGCGCGATCAAGACCTGGGCGGTCGCCGGCACGCCGCTGGATGAAATCTGCGTCGCCCTACCGCGCGCGCAGACCTACCGCGCCCTGATCGAGCGTGAGTTCACCGCCGCCGGCATTCCCTTCGACATGCCCTTTGACACGCCGCTGGCGCGCACTCAGCCCGTTGCGGCGCTGTTGGAACTCATCGCGGTTGCGCGGGGCGGCATTGATCGCCTGCAACTTTTCGACGCGCTGACTTCGCCCTACCTGCCGTTTGGCAGCGGCGACCGTCTGCCGCGCCTCCGCGCCGCAACCCGCAGCGCGGGCATTGTCGGCGGAACGCGCTGGGAGCAGGACTGGGCCGCGCGACTGGCTCCGCAACTCACGTCGCCGCAGGTGCAGGCCGACGCGGCATGGCTGGAGCAAATCATTGCGGCGATCGCGCCCTTCACTCGCGACCGCGCGCGCGCCGGCGAATTTTTCGCGGCGATTTTTGCGCTGATCGACAAGAGCGGCATCGCAGACGTCTGCGCCCGCGTCGGCGGCGACGGTTCGGCGCCCGCGGCAATTGTCGCGCTGCACGAGTTCCGGTCGCTGTGCGGGCAACTCGCTCGCGGTTTTGAACGCGTCGGCGACAAGGCCCGCGAATTGGCGGAACTTTTCCGTGCGTTGACTGAACAGGCGCAAACGCGCGGTGCGCGGCCATCGCAGGACAGCTCGCCGCGCGTGCAGGTGCTCGGCCTGCTCGATCTCGGCGTCGAGGCCTACCGGCGCGCGATTGTGCTGGGGCTCAGCGATCGCGACCTGCCGCTGCCCGAACGCGAAGATTTTTTCTTCGCGCCCTCGGCTGAAGGCGCCATCGCGCGAGTTCTCGGCGCTGCGGTGGCCCGCAAACTTGTCGAGCCCATCGACATCTCCGCGCAGGCCGACTGGCTCTACGCACGTGCGATTACCGCCGGCGCCGAGCAACTCGTGCTGAGTTACCCGCACCAGGAGGGCGAGGAAACCTGCCTGCCCGCGACGCAGCACGCGCGCTTGCTGCGCACGTTCAAGGCCGAGGCGAGAACACCGGCAGACGCCGATCTGCACCCCGTTTCGGCGCACGGCTTGGCCGCGGCCGCCGCGCGGCTGGGCGGCGAGGGGCAGACCGTTCTTAGCCCGCTATCGACGGAAATTCGCGCGGGTTTGCGCGGCCGCAGCATTGAACTTGCGCGTTCGGATCTGATGGCGGCGCCGGGTATTTTTGACGGCGCAGTCGGCGAGTCGTCCGCGCTTGCCGCCCGTTTCTCGGCCAACCCGGCCGATGGTTCGCGGCCTTATTCGCCCAGCCAGCTCGACATGTACGCGCAATGCCCTCAGCGCTTTTGGGCGCGTCACGTACTGAGCGTCAAGGAAAACCGAGAGCCCACGCGCGACACGCAACCCTGGGCCGTCGGCGTCCTGGTTCACGGCGCGTTGCATCGCTTCGTCTTGCTTGTACGCGATGCGCTCGGCCAGCCGCGCACGCTCGAAAGCCCGTGGAAGCGCCAGGGCGTACGCGCGCTTGATCTCGGCAATGGCGATGTTGAAGCCGCGCGCGCGAAATCACGCACGCTGATGCAACAAGCCCTCGAAGAAGCCCGCCAATCCCAATCCACGCCCGGGCCTTTCTGGGCGGGCGTGGTGCGCTCGCTTGCGGCGGGCCTCGATGGCAAGGACACGCCGGGGCTGCTTTCGCGCGTGATCGACAGCGAACTTGAACGCAACGCCGCGGGCTTTGGCGTGCGCTGGGCCGAATTCAGCTTCGGCCGCGCCGAACACCGGGGCGACACGACAGACATGCTCAATGAACCGTTAATGCTGCCGCTGCCCGACGGCTGCATCTGGCTTACCGGCAGCATCGACCGCGTCGACGAGGGCCCCGGCGGGCTGATCGTCATCGACTACAAGACCAACCACGCGCGCAAGGCCGACGAAATTCGCGACGGCGCGGCATTCCAGTTGCCCGTCTACCTTGCGGCGCTGGCGCGAGGCGGCGGCGACGCGCCTTCGGGCATGCTGTACCTGCGCGTGCCGCTGTTTGAGCCGGTGAAGACTATTGACGCGACAAGACTTCGGGCGAATTCCAAGGATGCGGCGTTCGATGTCGGCGCGCTCGTGACGCAAGCCCTGCCGCGCCGGCTTTCACGCATGCTGGCGGCGATGCGCGCGGGCGTGTTCATCCACGTGCCGTTCACCGACATGGGCGCGGTTTGCAAAACCTGCGAGTTCGCCTACGCCTGCGCCCGCCGCAACGATGTCATCGAGGAACGCCAGCGCCGTGCGCAGCACGGCACGCCGCCGCTGCCCGCCGCGTACCTGCCCGAAGCACCGCCGGGGGCCGCGCCATGAATCCGCCGCCACCTGTTGAATGCGAGGGCCTCAACGACGCGCAACGCGCGGCGCTGGACCTCGACCGCGATTTGCTCGTCGACGCGGGTGCCGGCGCGGGCAAAACCCGCGTGCTGGCCCTGCGCTACCTCGCCCTTATTGAGGAAGGCCGCGCCGCGGTGCCGGAAATCGTTGCGTTCACGTTCACTGATCGCGCCGCCGCCGAAATGCGCGCGCGTGTACAGCAATATCTCGACGGGCGCATAGCGCAGCTTGCGGACCTTCCCGGCGCCAAGGACCGCCGCGAACGTTTGATTCGCGCACGGGCGGAATTCCACCGCAACGCCATCAGCACCGTGCACGCCTTCTGCCATCGCGTCCTGCGGCGCTACGCCTGGGAAGCGGGCCTTGAGCCCGGCGCGCCGCTGATGGACCCACGCGAACAAGTGCGCGCCCGCCGCGCCGCCGTGGCCAACGTGTTGCAACGCGCGCCCGCCGAAAAGGACACGGCGCTACGCGACGCGCTGGAATTCCTCGGCGGCCTCACCACGTTACAGGGACTTGGCGCGACGCTTGGACGCATGCTCGCGGAGCGGCACGCAACCGGGCCCGCGCTCAAACTTTCGTGCGCCGCATGGGCGGACCCCGACGCCGAAATCGCCCGCCGGCGCAAACTGGCGGATGATGCCGCCACAGAGGCGCTGGCGCCGGTCGTCGTTGAGTTGCACAAACTGCCTGTTGCCGCGGCAAAACAAGCCAAAGATGGCGACGCGCTGAAGGAAGTTATGACCGCGGTCGAAGCTGGCCTGAAGGGCTTGCCAGGAGCCAATGCGCGCGGCGCGATTTGTGCGGCGTTGCTGACCAAAGCCGGCGAGGCGCGAAAATTCGGCAAGGCCGGCGCGACGGCGAACTGGAAGGGCGTGACGCCGGGCCTGCCGGAAGTTCGCGAAGCGTTGATGCGCGTTGCCGAACTGCTGGCCGACGCACCCGAGGTCTTTGAACTTGACGAGCAACACGAGCGGCTGGTCGGCCGAGCGCTGATTCATCTCAAGACCGTGTTCGACGCCGTGGTGCGCGCTTTTGGGGAAGAATGCGCGGGACGACTCGACTTTCTTGAACTTGAGTTGCGAACGCTGGCGCTGCTGAAAACATCGACGGTTGCGGACGAAGTTGTTTCGGGCGTGCGTTATCTGCTGATCGACGAATTTCAGGACACCAACCCCACGCAGTTCGCGCTCTTTGACTTGCTCAGCGCGCGCCATCATCGACCGGGCCGGCTGTTTGCCGTCGGCGACGCGAAGCAGGCGATCTACGGCTTTCGCGGAAGCGACGTGGGCGTCTTCAACGACGCGCGCAGCCGCATTCCCGCGCGCAACACAGACCTGGCCAAACGCGCGCAACAGCTTCCCTTTGGATTGACGTGTCAAGACTTGACTCCGCGGCGCGCCGGTGTCGTCAGCCTGGACACCAATTATCGTTCACGTCCCCCGCTGCTTGCGTTCGGCAACGATTTGTTCGAGCGCATGCTGGGCGGCAGCAGGCGTTTTGACGCCCCCGCCCAGCGGCTGATTGCCGGTGTTGCCGACGACAATGGCGCTAAACTTTGCGCGGAACTACATGTGCTTCGCGCCCCCAAGCGCAACGAAGACGATGACGACCGGCGCAACGACGATGAAGCCGAACTCACAGCCCAACGCGCCGCGGCGTTGCGCGCCGACGGTTTTGCCTGGCGCGACATTGCGGTGCTGGTGCGCCGCGGCACGAACAACGGCGACTTCCGCGCCGCCTTTGCGCGCCACGGAATTCCGCTGCTGCTGCATGACCAGGGAGGCCTGCTGAAGACGCAGGAGGCGCTGGATTGCGTGAACCTGCTGCGTGTGCTGGTTGACGCGGGCGACGACATTGCGGCACTGGGCCTGCTGCGCTCACCATTTTGCGGCTTGTCTGACCGCGCGCTGACCGACATCGCGCTGAACGATCAGACGCGCGACCCGTTGCTGCTGCGCGTGCGGCGGGCGCGCCCGAGCGGCGAGGAAGGCGACGTCCAAGCGCGGTTCTTTTCGATGCTGGAGGACCTGCGCCGGCGGAGCGACCGCGAACCGCCGGCGAACCTGCTATCGTGTGCGTTTTCAGCCTGCGGCTACGCGCTGGCCGTGGGCGTCGGCCCGCAAGCGGAGCAGCGGCTGGCCAATCTCGAGCGGCTGGTCGACGTCGTGGGCGCGATTGCGTCGCCGTCGCTTGCCGTGGTCTGCCGCGAACTGCGCGAACGCATGGAAGGCGATGACGATGAAGCGCAGGCAGCACCCGACACCGACGGCGTGCGCCTGATGACCATCCATAAATCAAAGGGCATGGAATTCCCGGCGGTGATCGTGCCGGACCTCGGCAACGAACGCTACCCGCCCGACACAGGCTTGTTGCGCGCGCTGCCCGAGGCCGGCCACCCCGCGGGCCTGTACCTGCGCGTGCAGGTGGGCGACGAGCTAGGTCAATGGCGGCCGGATTTCGCCGCGTGGCACGCAACGCAGTTACGCCGCGAGCGCGATGTCGCCGAGGAAAAGCGCGTGTTTTACACGGCGTTCACGCGCGCGATGAAACGCCTGGTGTTGATCGGCACGGTGCGCGCCGAAAGCGTCGAGAACCCGCGCGAATCCTGGGCGCACGAAGTGCTGCAATCACTGCGCGCCAACGCCTGGGGCGCGCAGGTCGACAACGCAAGCGTCCGGGTGCAGTGGCACGAAACAATCGAGCGCACGCCCGCGATCTCGAACACCCCCGAAATTGAGCGCGTCTTGCAAGCCTTGCGCGACAATCGGTTGAACCTACGCAGGCCGGTCGAGACGCGCCTGGTCGCGCCGCTTGCCGAGCCGGCCGCCGCCGCAACTTTCGACCCGCGCGCCGTCGAGACAGGTGTGCTGGTGCACGGCGCAATCGAGCAATACCTCAAGCGCCGCGGCGTCAAACAGGATATCGAGATCGGCATGTTGCGGCTGGACACCCTTGGCGCGCGCGCAAGCGAGGTCGAGCCGCATTTGATTTGCGTGCGCGACGCGCTGGCGCTGCGGCGCAAGGCGCGGCACGAACTCAGCGAATGGCGCGTTTTTGGATTACGCGATGGCAAAACGGTTGAACGCCGCCTTGACCTGCTGCGCGTAATCGACGACCGCGATTACGAAATCATCGATTTCAAGACCGACGTGCTTGGACCCGGCGACTCGTCGCAAGTCGCAGCGATGAAATATCGCGAGCAACTAGGCGAATATCGCGAACTGCTTGCATCGACACTGAGGGCCCGCGGCCGCACGCCGCAGAGCATTCGCACTTACATCTGCTTCACGGACCCCACGCGCTTCGACGCCAAGACGCGCGTTGTCGAAGTGGAAACGAAAGCCTAAATCGCCAGCTTCCTGTATTCGGACAGCGACGGCTTGATGATCGGCGCGTCGGGAAGAATCCCCGGTATCAGCAGTGGATCGAGGGTCTTGAGGCCCTGGCCGGTGATGCACAACACGGTGGTCTCGGCCTTGTTGATCTTGCCGGCCTTGACGAGCTTGAGGAAGGTGCCGACCGTGACGCCGCCCGCGGTTTCCGTGAACAATCCTTCCGTGCGCGCGAGCAGCTTCATCGCGTCGACAATTTCCGGGTCGGTCACGTCATCGCCACCGCCGCCGGAGTCGAGGCACAGGCGCGACGCAGAGTAGCCGTCGGCGGGGTTGCCGATGGCGATGCTGCGCGCGATGGTTTTCGGCGCCTTGACCGGTTTGATCAGGTCGCTGCCGCGCTTGATCGCCTCAGTAATCGGGTTGCAGCCCGCGGCCTGCGCGCCGAAGAACTTCGTCTTCACTTCAGACAGCATCAGGCCGATCTTATCGAGTTCGTTGAAGGCCTTGCTAAGCTTGTTGATTAGAGAACCGCCCGCCATGCAGGTGACCAGATTGTCCGGCGCGCGCCAGCCGAGCTGCTCGGCAATTTCAAAGCCCATGCTCTTGCTGCCCTCGGCGTAATACGGGCGCAGGTTGACGTTGACGATGCCGATTTTCGTGTCGTTGGCGATCTCGGCGCACAGGCGGTTCACGTCGTCATAGTGGCCGTCGATCTTGATCAGCGTCGCGCCATACACTTGCGTGTTGGCGACTTTCGCGGGTTCCAGATCTTTGGGGATCAGGATGACTGCCTTGAGGCCGGCCTGCGCGGCCTGCGCGGCCACGGCGTTGGCAAGGTTGCCGGTGCTGGCGCAACCGACCGTCGTGAAGCCAAAGCGTTTGGCGCGTGCGATCGAGACCGCGACCACGCGATCCTTAAAGGAAAGGGAAGGGCCGCATACGCCGTCGAATTTCAGGTAGAGCCTGGCGATGCCCAGTTGCTTGCCGAGATTTTTTGCGTGAACCAGCGGCGTGCCGCCAGTGAAGAAGCCGCTGACGGGCTCCGATTCCGGCAACAATTCGCCGTAGCGCCACATGTTAAAGGGACGCTTGGCCAGCGCGTCGCGCGTCATGAGTTTCTTGACGCGGTCGTAGTCGTAAGCGACTTCCAGCGGGGCGAAGTCGTTGCCGCAAACATGTTGCGGCGCGTCCTTGTATTCGGTGCCGCACTCGCGGCATTTAAGGCCCAACGTGGTCGTGGCGGTGCTCATGGTCCAATTCCTTGCTTTCGAACGCCTACATAACCTACTTCGCGTGCCACGTGCAACGTGCTACGTGCTTCGGGAGGGCGGTTCAATCCCGAAACACGTAGCACGAAACACGTAACACGATTTTATTCGCCCCTGATCTTCCAGAGCGATTCGCCGGCCCAGTAGCGCACGTCTTCATCTTCATCGCGCAGGGCTTCGGTCAGCGCCGGGATCGCTTCCTTGGCCGCTGAACCAATGCGGCCCAGCGCCTCGGCCGCGGTGAAGCGGATGTACTCGTCCTCGTCCTTGAGGGACGTGATCAACGCCGCAATCGCGCCCTTGGCGTCCTTGCCAATTCCACGAATTGCGGTTACCGCACGGCGGCGAACGTGGCCATTGCCTTTGTCCAGGGCGCGCGCCAGCGAAGTCACGGCCTCACGGCCAATGGCCGCAAGCGCCTCGGCCGCCATGCGGCTGACGTCGCCCTTTTCGTCCTTCATCGCTTCGACCAGCGCGGGGATCGCGTCACGGGCGTCAGGGCCGATGTTGCGAAGCGCCTCGGCGGCGTGAGAGCACAAGGCTTCCTTGTCGAGCAACTCAATCAGCGCCGGCACCGCGTCGCGGGCGTCTGGGCCAATGCTGCCAAGCGCCATCACGGCGCGGCGCGCCACACGCACGTCGTTGTCCTTGAGCGTGCGAATCAGCGCGGGCACAGCACCCATGCCGATGCGGCCAAGCGACTTCGCCGCTGCGGCGCGCACCGCGTTGTCGGGGTCCTTGAGTGCGCGCGTCAGCGCAGGCACGGCGACTTCGGCGGCCGGGCCGATTTTGCCCAATGCCTCAGCGGCCATGAAGCGCACAGCCTCGGTGTCTTCTTCGACGCACTCGATCAGCGCCGGCACGGCGCCGCCGGCGCCCTTGCCGATTTTGCCAAGCGCAAACGCGGCATCGAAGCGGACATTCGGGTCGTCATCGCGCAATGCTGCGCCAAGCGGAAGAACGGCGTCGGGGCCCATGTCGCCCAGCGCCTCCGCCGCAGCGCGGCGTACGTCAACTTTTTCGTCCTTGAGCATCTCGACGAGGACGGGAATGGCGTCTTTGGCGGCGCGGCCGATTTTGCGTACGGCCTCGGCGGCGTAACAGCGCAGTTCGCTGAAGGTGTCCTTGAGTTCGGAAATCAGGGCAGGCACTGCGGCCACGGCTTCGCGGCCGACCATGCGCAACGACTCAAGCGCGCGGCGGCGCACATAACGATCGCCTTCCTTTAATGTAGCGATCAACGAAGGAACCGCGGCGCCGCCGATGCGGCCCAGGGCAAATGCCGCGTCGAACACGACCTCCTTGTCCTTGTCATGCAAGGCCTTGGCCAGCGAGGAAACTGCCGAAGACGCTTCAGGGCCGATCTTCCCGAGGGCCTCGGCGGCGGAACGCCGCACGCCTGCGTCCTTGTCCTTAAGCCGTTCAACTAATCTTTCCACTTCGCCCGAAGTCATGGGAGTCTCCGTCAACGCTGAGTGCTGTAAGGATACCACTTGCGCGCAGGTTCCGACACGGGCGCGACTACTTCAAGACGTATTCCGTCCATTCCTTGACGAAAGGCTCGATATCGGTGCCAAAGCGCGCCTTGAAGTCACGACAGGCGGTATCCCCGCGGTAGTAATCGACCATCAACCCCAGAAACGCCATGCGGTATTCCTTGGGTTTGTGGAAGAGGCAGTACCAGCCGATGCTGCCGGCAACGGCATACTTTTGCGCAGAACTGACCGGAGTCTCCGCCGCGAACTCGAAGTAGCCCTGCAACATGATGGACTTGGCGTCGGGCACCTGCTTCTTGGGACGGAAGTATTTGTTGATGGTGTAGGTGCGTTGAAACTCGAGGCCCTTGAGCTCATAACCCTTGTCGCCCATTTCGAGCCCTTCGAAAACAATCGCCGCGGCCTCGACAATCCACGCGTGTTCCTTCGACCCGATGGTTGCCCAGCGTTCTTCGTCGCCTGAGCCGCGCAGCCCGACATCGATAAGGCGATGGGTGCATTCGTGGTAAAGAGTGCGGGCAAGGTTGTCTTTGCTGCCGTTCTTCTGGCCAACGTAATCGCATCGCTCGGCGTTGATTACCGGGACGCCTATGTGCTGCACGTACATGCCCGAGTGCTGATCCGTGAAGTCCAGCCCGCACTTGGCCGAGTAATCGACAAACGTTTTGGACATGCGGCAGCAGTACACCACATTGGGCTGAGAACGTGTCGGCACAACGTCGCCCATTTTCTCGACGAACACGGCGTGGTAGCGCTCAAGCAGCCGTGAATATTTGAGAGCCCGCGGCCAGGGTAAATCGGTCACCAGCGTGAAGTGAAGGCCGACAAGGATGTAGGGCTTTTCCCAAGTTGCATCATATGGCGCTTTTTCGACGGCGTCCGCAGCCTTGATGCACAACGGCTTCAGGCGCTCGGCCTCGGCGCGCTTGCACCAGCCAACGCCACCGACCCATTCCTCGCCCAATGCCTTGCGGGCGTCGGCGTTGTTGGGGTCGGCTCCCAGGACAATCAGCGCGCCATTGGCGCCGAGTTTCGCAAACGCGGCGGCACCGCGACGCACTACAAGCGCCTCGCGCTGGTCGAGATAGGCGCCCCAGGATTTGGCCGAGTACGCGTCGATTTTCTCGGCGGGTATTTCCTTAAGCAGCGCCGCGGCGGCTTCAGCTTCCTTGGCACCCTTCGCTTCCTCCTGAACAGTCGCGCAGAGTTTTCGGCACTCGGAGACCAGGCCCTGATCGAGGCAGGCGCGGGCGAGTTCTAACGTGGGAACGTGATATCCCCGCTGCGACCGCAGATAGGGTAACGGCGCCCCGTCGTCGGCGCGAAGGCCGCCGGACAACAGGAGCAAGACCAACAAAAACCAACAGCGCAGGCGCATGAAATTCGCCAAGGGAGCAGCTTCGGGGCCCGGCAGGTTCCATTAAAGGTAATGCGGGCAAGCGAAGCTACCCGTCAGCTTCAACATCTTTGTCGCCATCGCGGAAATTGCGCGCGCCGCCGCCGGTGCTTGTGCCGCCGCGCTGGTATTCCTGGGTTTTCGCGATACTGATTTTCCATGAGCCGTCTTCGTCTATCAGCACGTAAGTGAATTTGCTCGCGCCTTTGTTGTTCTGCAGCTTCGCCGTGACGGTCACGATGGCGGTGCCGTCCTCGTTGATGACCGGCTGGCTGTACTCGAGTTCCGCGGTATCGAGGTTGGGCGGGTTTAGCCCCTTTCGCGGCTTGCCGGCAGAACGCGCTTCTTCTCGATCCTTGCGGCACAGCGCGGAAATCTGCTTGTCCTTGTCTTTGTCCTTGATGGCGGTGACGTAAATTCGCACAGCGCCGTCGGGCGAACTGAAACTCGGGCCGCAACCGCCCAACAACAGGGAAAGCATCAACACTGCGACCGGCAAATAGACGCGTTTGGTCATGTCGCTCTGTTTGGGGAAAGACTGGGGAACCGCCGGTTCACATTTTGGTCATTCTTTGTAACAGACGCAACCGCCGCCCGGTAATTATCGTTAGAAACACAGGACGTTGGGACCAGAACATGGAAAGCCAACACACAACCACGAAGCCGAACAGCGAGCACAGGACCACTCGCCTGCAGCAACTCACGGCCTCAAGCCAGGCGGCGCAACAGCGCCACGTCGAACTTCGCCAATTGATCAAGCGGGTTAACACCCGCCGCGTGTTCGAAGCCGGCCCCGACCGCATCGATCACAACCGCGCCGCATAACCGGTAGAACCGCGATAAAGCTGTTGAACCGCCGCGAAGTTATGCGGCGGTCTTCGTTTTATTTGCGTACTATACGACGTAGAAGTAAAACAATTCCATCTTAGCATGATGGTTTTTGTGACTAACACACCAAGGTCTGAGCGGGCGAGGGGTCGTCACATGAAGGCACAACCGAAAAAAACCAAAGGGGTTGCGTCCCTCGGGCCAATCGAGCAATGCTTGCCTGGAGTGGCCTATATCTGCGAGAACGATGGCCTGTACACGATGAGGTACATCACTCCAACTTTGAGAAGCGTGCTTGGCTACGAGCCGGCCGATTTCATTGATAACAAAAGACATTTCGCTGCTTCGGTAATCTTGCCTGAGGACCTTGATGTGGTTGACGAGTTCGCTGAAATCGTCGCAAAGGCTGACATCGCCGTCACCGCGCGTTACAGGCTGGTGCGCGCCAGCGGCGAAGTGTTCCAGGCGCTGGTATTTGCCCACGCGTTGCGCGACCCCAAGACGAAAGAGCCCGTCGGCTTTTGCGGTGTGCTCACGGACATCAGCGGCGTACCGTCGTTGCAGGGCGAATCCGCCGTGCTGACGCAGGCCAAGTACACTTCCAAAGAACGCAAGACACCGAAAAGGAAACGCCGCTAGTTGGACTTCTGTGGTCGACCCGCAGCGTTTTTTTGCGGGCAGCAGGTGCGAATGGTCACCGAAAACGTCACGCGCAACGCGTGATTTTTTCACGTCTTGCGCGTGTCCGAAAAGCGTTGACACTCTCTCGCGGTTGCCCTAATCTCCGGTTTAGAGAATTAACGGGTTGTTTAAATTTTGATAGGTCGTTCGGTGAATTAAAGAGGCTCGCCGAACGGCTGATTCAAGGGCATTGCGGGCGATTTGCAAGGCACGCTTCGCGCGGGCGTTTTTTGCGCTGAGACATCAATGGCCAAGTCAATCCTGATCGTTTATTCGACCGGCGGCGGCAACACCAAGAACTCGGCGGAAGCCATTGCCGAAGGCGTGAAGCAGGCCGGCGGCAATCTCGTCGGCATCAAGAACGTCACGGAAATTACCGTCGACGAACTCACCAAGCCTGATTGCATCCTGATCGGCGAGCCCACCTGGGGCGATGGCGAGCATTACGACGATTACCTGCCCTTTGACAACAACATGAAAGAGCGCCTTGTCCCCGGGAAAAAACTCGCGGGCAAACAGTGCGCCGTGTTCGCCGGGTGCGACCGCGCTTACACCATTTTCGGCAACGCGGTCGACATGATCGAAGACCGCCTGATTGAGTGCGGCGCCGAGATCATGCAGCAGGGCGTGAAGCAGGAACTCGAACACAACGAGGCCAGCCTCGCCTTCCACAAAAAATGGGGCCACGATTTCGTCAAGCGCATCAACGGCGAGATGCCCAAGCAGCCTCATATCCCGCGCATGAACCACGACGACGCCGACCGCGTCAAAGGCATCGACCCCGCGTCGCGCAAGAAGGGCGCCGCCGCGGGAGGCGCCGCCGGCGCTGGAGCCGTGAAAGCAGCGGTGAAAGATGCAAAGGCGCCGGGGACCGTGCGCCCCAAGCCCGAGGCCAAGGCCGCGGTGATTCCGTACAAGACCACCATTGCGCCGGCGCGCACGTTTGAGCGCAAATTCTCGAAGTCTGAAATCGCGCGCCGCAGGTTCATCCAGGCCGGGACGTACGGCAGCATCGGCGTGATCTCGGCTGCCGTTGCGGTGTTCTTCTTTCCCGGCGGGTGGCAGGTCGGCGTGGCGCACGGGCAGCCCTACTTCACGATCGGCAGCCCCAACGTGCTGTTTGAGCCGCCGACAAAATTCAAGATCGGCACCGTCGACCAGTACCAGATCGGCAAAGTCGACACTCGCTGGCAGACGCGCTACCGCATCTGGGTGGTGCGCGAACCCAGCAAGATCTACGTCGGCCTGCTGCTGTGCACGCACCTCGGTTGCACGCCCGACTGGAAAGAGTCCGAAAGCAAATTCAAGTGCCCTTGCCACGGCTCGGGCTATTACCTCGACGGCGTGAACTTCGAGGGCCCGGCGCCGCGCCCGATGGAACATTGCGACGTGCGCATCGATCCTTCGGACGGCCAGATTATCGTCGACAAGGGAAAACGTTATCGTTCAGACAAGGGCGAGTGGGAATCAGGCAGTGTGCAGGGCGGCGCGTACATCGCGCTGTAAACGGACACGCGGCAGCGTGTCCGCATGAAGCATGGGCGGCAGCAGACGAGAAAAAGTCATGAGTCCCGAAGAAAAAGCCTTACTCGAGAAAAAGCAAGTGGCCGAGAAGCCGGCTATTAAACGCGGCTTTTTGCCGCCGCTGCCCAAAGTTGACCCCAAAGACAACGTCATCTTTAAGTCGATCATCCGCCACAAGCTCGACCAGAGCCCGCGTAACCGCACGCTGGCCATTGTCGGCAACGTGTTTTTGCACTTGCATCCCCCGACGATCAACCGCGACGCCGTGCGCTACAACTACACCTGGGGCATGGGCGGCATGACGTTCTGGCTGTTCATCATCCTTACCATCACCGGCGTCTGGTTGATGTTCTACTTCCACCCGGACAAGCAGAACGCCTACAACGACATCATGTACCTCGCCAACGAGGTGCCGTTCGGCAAGATCCTGCGCAACATGCATCGATGGGCCGCGCACCTGATGGTGATCTTCGTGTGGCTGCACATGATGCGCGTGTTCATGACCGGCAGTTACAAGCCGCCGCGCGAGTTCAACTGGTGCGTCGGCGTCATCTTGATGAAGTTCACGCTGCTGCTTTCGTTCACGGGCTACCTCCTGCCGGACGACCAGCTCGGCATGTGGGCGGTCACGGTAGGCACCAACATGGCGCGCGCCACGCCGGTGGTCGGCCACGAGGGCCCGCTGGGCCCGCAAATCGGCGCCAACGCTTTCAACGACGTGCGCTTTGCGCTGCTCGGCGGCTCGATCGTCGACGCGAGCGCTTTGTTGCGCGCCTACATCTGGCATTGCATCGGCATCCCGATTGTTCTCTCGATCTTCCTCATTGTTCACTTCTGGCGTGTGCGCAAGGACGGCAACATCTCCGGCCCGGCGCCCTTCAAGCTCAAGACGGACATCGAGAAAGAGAAGCCGAAGCAGACGATGGTGAAGCTGGTGCACCAGCCCAACGCGGAAGTGCAGGAAGTCTAGTGGCAGGTCCGGAGTCCGGTGTCCGGAGTCCGGAGTCGTGAATTGCAGCGAAAAAAGTTCTGGTAGCCCGTCAGTTCGAGTCCTTTTGACTCGGGACTCCGGACGAAGAACCCCGGACTCGTAGACATGGAACACTTCTGGATTCAGCTATCGAAGCCTGACAACGTACCGCTGCCCATCCTGGTGCTGATGGTCGGCTTTTTCACATGGATGTCGTTCCGCAACGCGTTCCGCAACGACCGCATCATCAAGCGCCTTGAGGCCAACCCGGCGCTTGCCGCCAAACATCACCGCAAGTGGGAGCCCTACCACAAGAGCTGGGCCAAGCGCCTGCACGTGTGGCCTTACCTGCTGCGCATCGAGCTGGTTGGCTGCCTCGCGGTTTTCACCTTCCTTATGGTCTGGTCGATCTTTCTCAATGCCCCGCTGGAAGAACCTGCTAATCCCGCGTTTACGCCCAACCCGTCGAAGGCTCCGTGGTACTTCCTTGGCCTGCAGGAATTGCTGGTGTACTTCGACCCGTGGATTGCCGGCGTGGTGCTGCCCGGCATGATTATCTCGGGCCTGATGGCCATTCCGTACGTTGATGTGAACCCGTATGGCAACGGCTACTTCACCTGGCGCCAACGCAAGTTCGCGATTTTGGTTTTCAACTTCGGCTGGCTGGTGTTGTGGGTGGCGCTGATCATCCTCGGCACTTACATCCGCGGCCCGGGCTGGCAGATCTTCATGCCTTGGGAATATTGGGACCCCCACCGGGTAATCTTCGAAGTCAACGTCGACGTCAGCGAACTCGTGGCGTCATGGATCAACAAGCCCGACTGGGCCCGCGCCCCCACGGTTGGGAGCTGGTTCGACCGCATGCTGCATCCCGCAACCCTGATTGGCGGCGTAGTCACGCTTGGCATCCTTGGCATCCTTGGCGGCGCGGTGATTGGCACGTTCAAGATTTTCATGCCCGACACCTGGAAGAAGATGGGCTTCTTGCGCCAGCAGGTACTGTTGGGCCACCTCGTGATCATGGTGCTGGTGGTGTTGAAGATCGGCCTTCGCCTCAGCCCATTGCACGTCAAATACCTGTGGGTCATCCCGGACATTTTGAACATTTAGCAACACGTGTAACGTGTCTCGTGCTACGGGAAAACGAGATACAGACATGCGGCCTTGCATCCGCTCTTCCCGTAACACGAAACACGTAGCACGACGCACCAACTCATGACCAACCTCGCCCAGAAAAAACCCACCGACGAACCGGCTGACCCGATAGTCAAACAGTCCCTGATCGGGCCGTTGACCGTCGTGACGGCGCTGATGGTCCTCAGCGTCGGCTACATGGTTTTCGACGAGTACTACTGGAAGCAGCCCTGGCGCCACATCTACCAGCCCGGCTACTTCAGCGCCGCCAACGATTACTGGAACGTCAAATTACAGGAAGCCGAAGCCCGGGCAGAACTTGGCGCTGCGCTGCTGGCCAAACTTGACGCCATTGACGCGCGTTTTGCCGACGTCCGTAAACAGGCCGAAGAAGATGCCAAGGAAATCGTTGCCCGTTATCGCGAGGAATTTTCGGCGCTTGAAAGCCGCGAACAATTCGAAGAGTGGGAAGCCAACCTCGTCAAGGAACTGACGGAGATGGAGATCGGCGATCCCGGCGACGCCAACGCCGAGGGATTGGCCGAGGCCGAAGCCGGCATTCACGAAGCGCTTTATTTCCACCACCTGGGCACCGAGGAAGCCGCCAAGCCCGAGGCTGAAAAATGGGCGCTGGCGCAGGGCCGGCTCAGCGCCGACGAAAAGCGCCTGCTGGAAACCACCGCTGCTTATGAAGCCGCAACCGCCCTATTGATGAAGAAGGTGGGCATGATGGTGGGCATCGACTATCGCGTCGAGGTCCGCGCCGCGGCTTATAACGAGATCGACGGCGCTGTCACCGATGCGACCGGCCTCAAAAACCAGCGCGCGATGTACCTCGCCAACACCTACAACATTGAATCCGGGCGCGACCCGGGCCTTGTAAACAATGCGCGGTACCTTGAAGAGGAAGAGCGAGTCAACCGTCGTGCGCCGGTGCAGGTCAAGCTTCGCGAAATGATGACGGCGCTGCGCAACGAACGCAGCACCTACGAGGCGCCGCGCGTCGAGTTGCGCAAGCGCGTCAGCGCGCTGAGCGGCGAAGTTGCGTCCATCCAAACGCGCCTGTCGGGCATCGCCACGACAGGCGTCGACATCCAGCAGCGTTATGTCGTGAACGAAGGCGCCAACAATATCGTCGACCGCTGCGAATCCTGCCACATGGGCGTGGCGCGCGCGGGCATGGATCGCGACGAGCTCTGGCGCGTGTCGGGCGTGTTTGCCGCGGGCAAGTTCATCGACAAGTACCGCAACTACGATTTCTTCGAGCACGAAACCGCGGAAGAAAAGAAGCGGCTGCTGTTCGAGATCGAAACGGAAGAGAAGGCCATCAACTGGACCTACGTTGAATTCGAGAACGAGTTGGCGAAGTTCGAGCCGACGACGCAACTGCCCAAACTCTCCGAGTTCGCCGAGACCGCGGCCAACAGCAAACTGTTTGACGGCGATTTCGCCAAGCGGTTCGAGGCGCGCTATGGCGAAAAGAAAAAGCTGACGCCTGAAGTCAAGGCGGGCTACGGCCTGATGGCGCTGGCGCGCGAGGAAGGCTTCCTCAAGGGCGAGATCGGCGGCCTTGACCGCCAGCCCGACGATCCCGCCAATATCATCAACGATCACGCGTTCACGGAAGGCTTGCTGACGCCGCGCATGCGCGTGCTCTTCCGCTTCATGAGCCGCAGTTTCCGCACCTTCGTGAATGAAAACCTGCTGATGTTCGCAAGCCACCCGGACACCCACGGACTGTTGGATGTCCACCAACCGCAGAATTTCGGCTGCACCACCTGCCATTCGGGCAACGGGCGGCACATCTACGAGGTCGACAAGGCGCACGCCTACTACCACCACTCGCTCTGGCAATTGCTCAAAGACGGCTACTACGAGGGCGGCTGCCAGATGTGCCACAGCCAGCAGATCGAGCTGGAGGGGGCGCCGCAACTGCAGGCCGCGAAAGACACGTTCATGCGCAGCGGCTGTTACGGCTGCCACAAATACCCGGGATTCGAAGACCAGGCCGATGAGGCCATGCTGGTCGGCAAGCAACTGAACGACGCCCGCGCACGCGAGCAGAGCGTCACAGCGCAGCTCGCTTCGCTGGAGCGCGAGCAGCGGGAGCTGAAGGCTCTGGGCGCCAACGCTGACGCGCACCAGCAGCGCCGCCTTGGCGTGGAGATCCCGGCCGAACTGCACCGGCTGAATTATTCGCTCTATGAAGTCACACGACAGGTCGATGACGCCGGCAAGCGCCTGCGTGAATTGCAGACCGAACAAAAGAACGTCGGCCCCAACCTGAGCCAGGTTGCAGCGAAGCTTGAGGACAATACATGGCTTGCGCGCTGGGTGCGTTATCCCAAGGGTTTCAGGCCAAGCACCAAGATGCCGCACTTCTTCTATGGGCCGTTCAGCTACGCGACGGCCGAGGACGGCTCGCCGCTGTACGACGACTACGGCAACCCTGTCTTGAACGAAGAAAACGTCCAGGCCCTGAAGATGATCTCGGCCTACATCTGGCAGGCCTCGAAGTGGCGCATGGAATGGGACGGCAGGCACGCGGGCGGCGCCCACGGCGCTGTGCGCGAACCGTCGCAGTACGGCGTCGCCAACGATCCGCGCTCCAGCGCAATGGGCAAGTACCTGTTCGAGACCCGCGGCTGTATGGGCTGCCACACCACCGAGCCCGACATCAAGCTCAATGGCGACAGCCCCGTTCCCGCAGGGAAGTACCGTCGCACCATCCATAATGAAGACGGTTCAACGCAGGTCGTCACCACCATGCTGGTTGCTGAAGCCGACAAGGACAAAAACGGCCTGGCGATCAAGAACGAAAACGTCTACGGCTGGGCGGCAAACCTGTCGCGCGTCGGCGAAAAGAACAAGGCCGACTACATCGTCGAGTGGATACTGCAGCCGCGCAAAAAGGACCCGCATTCAGTGATGCCAAGCCTCTGGACCGCCGTGGCTGACTTCGACGTCAACGCCGCGAACGTAAAGGCGCTGGAAGACCGCGTCAAGGACTACTTCACGCGCGGCGGCATGGCCGAAGGTTATGCCGAGCTGCCGTTCTTCCTGAACCCGGAAACGCAGTTCGTGCCGGACAAACTCAAGCTGCCTGCCGCTGAAATCGGCAAGTTGCGCAGCGACCTGACCGTGCTGAAGGCGATTCGCGAAGCCAAGCTCATCGCAGCGTACCTCAAGAGCCTGGTCAGTCCGGACAAGGACAAGCTCAACGCGCCGCAGCACGACGTGTTCGAACGTTACACGCCCGAGGGCGGCAAGCCTTACGACTTCCTCGAGGCCGCCGGCATTTACCGCGACGCAGTCGTCAAGGACATCCCGATTACGCCCGTGGGCCAGCGTGACGATCAGGAAGCAGCGAAAGAAGCGGAAAAGCTGACGCTCGAACTCGCGGGTTACGATCAGTTCCGCGTCCACATGACCCGGTTGTTCGAGGCCCAGGGCCTGTTACAGAGCGCACGCGAACGCATGCAGCAGGATGCGGACAAGGGCCTCGATGTTACGCGCCATGCTGACGACATCGTGCGCGCCACAAACGACATCCGCGATGCCCGCGAGAAACTTGAGACGACCTTTGCCGGATACGGCCGCAAGTACGTGGGCTATTACGGCTGCGCGTCGTGCCACACCATCCCGGGCATGGAAGATGAAGGCAAGATCGGCACCGAGCTCGTGTATGAAGGAAGCAAGCTGATCGAGCGCCTCGACTTCGGCCTGCTGCACGAGCACCCCGAACCGACCGACGAAAAATCCGCGCGCCAGGCGACGTTCGCACCGCTGATGACCCGTGCGCGCTACGAGGAACTCGGCACGCCGGGCTTTGAGCTGCCGGGCGAATTCCGCCGCGACTTCGTGCACCACAAGCACGATTACGAAAGCAAGCTGGTGTGGTTTGCCGGCAAAGTATTCAGCCCGCGCCAGTACGACAAGGGCAAGCGCAAGGCCAACTGGTTTGAACGCCTGCGTATGCCGTTGTTCGAACTCGACGACGAAGAAGCGCGCCTGATTACGATGTTCGTCAACGGCTCGCGCGAAACCAAACTGCCACAGGAGAAGTTCCTCTATAAGGTCGAAGGCAACCGCAAGATCATGAGCGACGGTTGGTGGATCATGCACCGCTACAATTGCACCGGCTGCCACAACATCGGTGAGAAGGAAGCGCGCATCCGGCGCACGGAGCGATTCTCCGTCGGCGTAAACCAGAACCTGAACACGCCTCCGGTGCTAAGCGACGCGGGCCTGCGTCTGCAACCCACTTGGCTGACGCAATGGCTGCAGCATCCCACGATGGTTCGCCACATGGTCGCTGACGGCGCGCCTGCCGACCTTGACCCGGGCCTGCGCATGCCCAACTTTGGCCTGACCGAACATGAGGCTCGCACGGTCACGCAGTTCCTTGCGCTTTACGCCAAGGCGCCGCTGACCTACGCGGCGCCAACGGTGGAAATCACTCCGGATATGGCGGACTTCGCCACGGCGGTCATCGCCAGCGAAGCGTGCAATACCTGCCATGAGTACCGCCAGGACGTTGACGGCTATGCTGTGCCGGGCGGCAAGGCGCCGAACTTCGGCAATATCTCGGCCCGCGTGCGCCACGGCTGGGTCCACGGCTGGATTACCAATCCCGACCTGATTCAGCCCACCACCCGCATGACACGTTTCTTCCTGCCGACGGCCGGCGGCGGGTCGATCTTCAACACCGACCCGAATTTCGGCGGTACGGCTGACAATGGCAAGATCTTGAGCCTGGACGGAACCAAACGCTATGACGGCGTCGTGCCGGCAGACCCTGTTGCAACCTTGCGCGATTACCTTCTGTTCGGCTATCCCAAGACGCGCGAAGGCCAGCAACGGTTGCACGAACTGACGCAACTACACACGGAGCAGAAAAAGAAGGTGCCCTAACCTAATTGGACCCCGCAAGTCGTAAATTTGACTACGCGTTCAAAAATGCTACAAGCGTTTAGGTAATCAGGTCGGGCGCAAGTCGACACCGAGGAGAGCCATGAGCAAGCGCAACGAGAATACGAACGAATCATCGACGCCTTCCGTCAATGACAGCCGCCGCCAGTTCATCGGTTACGGCGCCATGGGCCTGATCCTTACGCCGCTGGTGCTCACCGGTTGCGGCGGCGGCGACAGCCAGGGCGATGGCCGCACGCCTCCCAAGGGCGGCGGCAAAGCCAAGCCCAAGCCGCCCAAGACGGGCGGCGGCGATGGCGGCGCGACGACTCCGGCCGGCGGCAGCACCAAGTATGAGCTTGTCGACGCGGCCACACTCTCGACCAAAAACAACGTCACGGTCGACGTCAACTATCTCGGCAAACACGTCGAATGGACCGATCCGTCCCTGAAGGCCAAGGGCCTGCCGCCCGATGACGGCACCCGCGCCATGGGTGACATGGAAGCCGACAAGCACTATCCCACACCTAACCCGCTCGGCACCAAGTACGTGGTTGTGGAACGCATCCTGACGGTCAAGGACGGCGACAAGGTTCGCCTGTGCAACGCGATTGTAGTGCTCAAGCCAACGAAGGTCGACAAAGTCGCGAAAAATGCCGACACGGCTCCGCCCGTGGTCGACAACAAATTCTTCCGCTTCGAGCCGCGCGTGATGTCCGCCGGCAAGGGCTCGAAGTTCCTGTGGCACAATGGCGACCAGGTCAAGCACGAAGTCAACGGCTCAACGCTCGCCTCAACCATCAGCCCGCTGCCCGGCGCGCCGCAGCCCAACCCCAATTCCATGACGCCCGGGACGGAACTGACCGTCAACATCAACATCCAGGGCTGGTACGGCGTGGCCTGCGGCCTCCACACCTGGGAGCTTCAGCGCATCATGATCACCGACCACGCTTACAACAAAGTCGCAAACGCCGCCAACAGGGGCAAGGTCAGCATTGCCGATGTGGCCGATGGCGAATACGAGTTGCAGGTGTGGCACGAGACGACTGACAACAAGCCGATTTTCACCAAGGCCATCACCGTCAATAAGGACTCCGTCAGCTTCCCTGTCGAGATCGCAGAAATCTTCTAGCCGCAACACGGGGCGATCAGTCCAGCGCCCCGTCAAGGATAGCTTATGGCCGGTGCGTCGTTGAATGTACATGCCGTGGCAAAGCCGGGCGATGTGGCCAAGGAGTCCTTGTCGACTCTCGAGCCGCTCGTCGACCGCAAGGTGGTCTACACCTTCGTGTTTGCGGCGTTGTTCTGGGTGGTCTACGGCCCCTGGGCGGGCTTCTTTGTCAGCCTCAAGTTCACGTTCCCGTGGGTGCTGTCCGAGAGTTACGCGTTGAGTTATGGCCCGCTGCGCATCGCCCACACACAAGGCGTCGCTTACGGCTGGTTCTCGACGGGTGCGCTGGCGTTTGCGCATTACATGGTGCCGAAACTTTGCGGCCGTCCGCTGTGGAAACCCGGGCTTTCAATGGCGGGCGGTTTGTTGTGGAACCTCGGCATGGTGCTTGGCCTTGGCGGCGTGCACCTGGGTTACATGCAGGGCCTGGAGTTTGCGGACTTCAACCTGCTGTCGGACGCCGTGCTTGCACTGGGCCTGATACTGATCGACATCAACCTGTTCATGACCATTGCCAAGCGCCGCGAGCCCAAGATTTACGTCAGCTTGTGGTATTTGATGGCGGGCTTGAGCTGGACCACCATCAACTACGTCGTGGGCAACTTCGTGGCGGCATTGCCCAGCTCAACGGGCGCCAACAGCGCCGCGATGAACGGCTACTTCCTGCACAACGTCGTGGGCCTGTGGGTCACACCTATGGGTGTGAGCATGGCTTATTACCTGCTTCCGGTAACGACGCGAACGCCGTTGTACAGCCACCGCCTGTCGATGATCGGGTTCTGGACAATCGCGTTCTTCTACCCGTTCACGGGGGCGCACCACTACTTGCTAAGCCCCATTCCCGACTGGGTAGAGACCATCGCGATTGTTTCGTCGCTGATGCTGATTGTGCCGGTCTGGACAGTGCTGGCCAACATGTATGGCACCATGCGAGGGCGATGGGACTTGCTCGGCAACTCCGTCATCACGAAATTCCTCGTGGTCGGCGCGATCTATTACCTAACCACGTGCTTCCAGGGCCCGACGCAGGCGTTGCGCGCCCTTCAGCCCGTGGTTCACTTCACCGACTACGTCGTGGGCCACGCGCACCTGGCGCTGTTTGGCGTGTTCAGCCTGTGGACCATGGCGGCGTTCTACTACATGATCCCCAAGCTTGCGGGGCGCGAGATTTACAGCGTCGGCCTGGCGCGCGCCAACTTCTGGCTGGTGTTCTTCGGCTTCCTGATCATGGCGCTGATGTTGTGGGCCGCCGGCATCATCCAGGGCCACATGTTGATCAACAACGTCGACTGGCCCGACACGCTGGACGTCAACAACTTTTACTGGCACGCCCGCACGTTTGGCGGCTTCCTGATGGACGTGGGCATGCTAATCCTGGTCTACAACATCATTGCGACGATGTATTGGGGCAAGCCCTCGGCTAACCCGCGGGCCATTTAGTCGGAAGCATGAAGTCGGTCGACTGCAGGAGATAAGCGTTTCGATTTTTCCGCGACGACACGAAGCAGAAGCCCGAAGGGCGAGTGCGAGCGAAGTCGCGGCCAGATGAAACCCGAAACCAGCAAAACGAGTGCACCTCGAAAGTCAAAAGTCAGGCAACACTAGGGCGTCATGAAAAAATACATTCTATTGGCCGGCGCAGGTTTCTATCTCGCCACGTTTGTGACCGTCGTGTTGTTGGCCTGGACTGATCCCCAGACCACCGAACACTACGTCACCAACGTGGTCACCGGCGAACGCGTGCCCGTGTTTCACTGGGATGGCCTCTCGAAGTTCCGTGAGGCCGAGTTCCTCCAGCTTTTCACCGCTCAGCGCGCAGGCGATGTTGTTGCCACAAACAACGCCCACACCTCCCGCCTGCAGTCCTGGGGCGCATATGTCGGCGCACTTCATAACATCACGTTTGACAAAGACGCCGTCGCCAACTCCATGAACCTTGAACAAGGCATGGAGGTCTACAAGAAGTCCGTGTGCTGGCACTGCCACAGCCAGTTCGTGCGCCCGCTCGAGTATGAAAACCGCCGCTGGGGCCCCACCGCCCAGATTGGCGAAGCGTCGTGGGAAAATCCGCACATGTTCGCCACGCGCCGCGTCGGTCCTGACCTGCTGCGTGAAGGCGGTCTGCGCCCCGACGACTGGCACTACGCGCACTTCTTCAACCCGAAGTTCACCGTCCCGCAAAGCATCATGGCGCCCTTTGGTTACATGGGTGAATATTTCATCCAGCTTCCCGCCGCCGATCGCGACGCCATCGAGGGCGAGATCGCCGATGCGCTGGTGGCCGACAGGAATTCGACGAAGAAAGTCTTCGCCGGCGCCGCCGCCGACGCCGAGGGCAACATGTTCGAGTTCCTTCGCGAGCAGGACGAAGCCTACAGGAACCGCGCCTGGATATTGTTCAAGGGCCGCAGCGATCCCCTTAGCCACAACGCTTTCCCGGTGGTCCGCATAGCGCCGCGCCCGACGCAAGACATGATCAACCTCGTTGCCTATGTGCAGTCGCGCGGCACTTCCATCGGCACCACGAAGGAATGGGCCGATGTCTTTACCAAGTGGTCGGTTAACAAGGACGACGAGGCGCTTCGCCGCGAATTCCTGAAACTTGGCCGCAAGAAGAACTTCCAGGTAGGCAACTGGCGCATCCAGCCCGGCGTCTCGCGCCCCACGGGCGAGCCTGACTACGTCATGGCGCCCGCGATCGCGGAGTTACTGAAGGATGGCCTTGAGCGCGAAGAGACCAGCATCCGCGACGAAAACGGCGGCATGGTCCCTGCTGAGCTTGGCCGCCAACGCGTGCGCAACTGGCACGAAAGCGTCAAGCGCGGCGCTGACTTGTTCGGTAAGAAGTGCGTCGGCTGCCACGGCGGCCTCGATGACCAGCTTGGCGAGGACCGCTTCACCGAAACCCTGCGCCTCTCGCTTGACCGCGACTACCTTGAGCCGCGCGAGCAGGGCAAGTTCGACATGATCGGCAACGGTTTTGGCCCGGCGGCTCGTTTCCTCGCTCCGGAACCGCGCAACCTGACCCTGAACACACCCGTCGGACCCGATGGCCGCACGCTGAATATCGGCTACTACAAACTTTACAAGTATCGCAGCACGACGGCGGTGCTGCCTCTGCCGCGCGATATTTTTCACACTATCCGTAACGGCATGATGCCCTCGTCGATGCCCTCGTGGCCGTTCCTGACCGATTGGGAAGTGTGGGACCTCGTCAACTTCGTGATGTACATCGGCAAGGACCAGACCACGCGCGCGGGCGCCGAGGCCGGCGGCGTCTCACCCTATGATGGCGGTGTGCGTGACTTCTGGGAATTGAAAGCCGTACGTGAAAGCCACGAATTGCGCATCCCGATCCCCGCCGTGCCTACCAAGGACGAAGCGGGCGTCGTGGTCGATACGCCCTATCTCGAAAAGCGCGGCGAAGAACTCTTCAAGGGCACGCGCGCGCTCCCGGGCGCCCTGGGCAAAACCCAATGCCTGAACTGCCACGGCGCCGACGCCGACGGCTGGGGCGAGCAACGCGCGGAAGTCATCAATAAGCTTGGCTTTGCCCCGCGCAATATTTGGATGGGCCAGTTCAAGATGGGTTCGAGCCCCGAGGACATCTACATCACGCTGCGCAACGGCATCGCCGGCACGCCCATGGGCGCGCAGGTTCTGCCGGGCTGGACGGACCTCGACGCCTGGTCGCTGGTTTATTACGTGCGCAAACTGGCGCGGCTGGGTGTTACCAACATCGGCAACAACTAGGCTTGAAGTACTGTGGGGACGGGGCGGGGGCCGCGCGTCGGCTTTCCGCCCCGCTTGTTTTCTGCAAGAATTGCCCGCCATGATGTCCATCGAATACGTGCCGGGAATGAGCCTGCTGGCTGTCGGCGCGGCCGGCGCATTGTTTGGCGTCGGCGGCGCGGCCCACTGCGCGGGCATGTGCGGCGGCTTCCCGCTTTCATTGTCGACGCTGCCCGGCGGCCTTGGCGTGCGAGCGCGCCGCGTGGCGCTCTACAACTTCGGGCGCGGGTTCACTTACGTTTTCCTGGCCTGCCTCGCGGGCGTGGCGGGCTTGCTGATCCGCGACGGCTCGGGCCTTGGCGAATACGGCACCTGGGGGGCGCGCGGGCTGTCGATCCTCGTGGGCATCGCGATCTTGCTGACGGGCCTTTGGCTGCTGGGTGTGCCGCTGCCGCTCTGGAGCCGCATCAAATCAAGCTTTATCGCTGAGCAAATCGCGCTCTTTGGCCGTTCGTTGACGCGCAATCGCTCGCCCTTTGCGCCGCTGGCGCTAGGCCTGCTCAACGGCCTGCTGCCCTGTCCGCTCGTCTATGTGATGTTGATGGCGGCATTTTACGCCGCCGCGCGCTTCCAGAATCCCTGGGTCGCGCCCGTAGTCGGGCTCGGCTTTGCGATCGGCACGATGCCGATCATGATGTCCCTGGGCATGTTCGGCGCGGCCGTCAGCGCGGGCGCGCGGCGCAAACTGCTTCGCGTCGCGGCGGTGCTGATGCTCGCCGTCGGGCTTTTGACCATCGCGCGCGGCATCCCGTTCCTCGAGCCCTACCTGCATTTTGGCCACGAACATCACCATGAGTCGCCCGCGGTGGCACAGGCGGAAACCGCATGGAAATAGCGGCGCTGGAAAAGACGCAGCTATCCCTGTGCAGCCACTGCGGCCTGCCCGTGGCCGGCAGCGGCCACCAGGGCGAAGTCGCGGGCGCATGGCAACGCTTCTGCTGCTATGGTTGCTTCCTTTGCCAGAAGATCATCGGCGAAAAAGGCGTCAGGGGACTCTCGAGCTGGCTGCTTGCGCAGCTCGGCCTTTCGTGGTTTTTCGCCATGGACATTATGATGCTTTCGCTGATGCGTTACTTCGGCGGCTTTGAAGGCATCGAGCTTGGCACCGTGCGCATCCTTGAATGGATTGAGTTCGCCCTTGCCACCGCCATCATCATGCTGCTCGGCTTTCCCTACCTGTGGCGCAGCCTCCAAAGCCTGTTTCGGGGCAGCGTCAGCGCCGACGCGCTGATCGCCATCGGCGCGTTCGCGACTTACGGCTACTCGACATGGTCGCTGATCACGCAGGATCGCCCGGACCTATATTTCGATTCCGGCAGCATGATCCTCGTGCTGGTCAATCTCGGCCGTTACGTCGAGGCCGCCGCGCGCCGACGCACCATCGCGGGCGTGAAGGCGCTCTCGGCGCTGGACCTGTCGCAATCGCGGCGCCTCAAGCCCGACGGCGGCGTCGAAGAAGTCGCCGCGTCGGCGCTTGTGCCGGGCGACCGCGTGCTGATTGAGCCGGGAGGCGCGCTTCCCGCCGATGGCGTCATCGAACGCGGCCAGAGCAGCATCCCTGAGGCGCTGCTGACCGGCGAAGAGCGCGCGGTGCCCAAACGTCCCGGCGATAGCGTGCTCGCGGGCACCGTCAACGGCGACAGCGAACTGGTTGTGCGCGTGACCGCCGTGGGCGAAAAGACGCTGCGCGCGCGTATCTTCGAGATGACGCGCGATGCGCTGCTGCGCCGTACACGTTTCGAAAGCGTCGTCGACAAACTGGCGCGGGTCTTCATTCCGCTGGTCATCCTGTTCGCAGTCGGCACGTGGCTGGTTTGGGAGTTCGCGCTGCACAAGCCCACGCAGGGCGCATTTGCGGCCCTTGCCGTGCTGCTCGTCGCCTGCCCCTGCGCGCTTGGGCTTGCGGTGCCGCTTGCAAGCGCGCTTGCGCTGGGCCGCGCCGCGCAACTGGGCATCCTGATCCGCGACGGCGGCACACTCGAGCGCCTGGCGCACGCGCGCCACGTGCTGCTCGACAAAACCGGAACACTCACCTTTGGCCGCCCGGACGTAAAAGCCGTGCAGCCGCAAGCGGGCATCGACGAGCAGCACCTGCTGCGCGTGGCCGCCGCCGTCGAGAGCAAAAGCGAACACGGCCTGGGTAAAGCCATTGTGCGCCATTGGCGCGGCGGCGCGTTGCCCGCCGTGGAAAATTTTCGCGCCGTGCCCGGTTGCGGCGTCGAGGGCAAAGTCGAAGGCAAGTTGATCCGCCTCGGAACCGCTGAGTTCTGCGGCGTTGCGGCGGGCGAGGAATCCCAGGCCAGCGTCGCGTATGTGGTCGAGGACGGTCGGCCCCTCGGCCGCATCCTGCTTGAGGACCGCATCAAGCCTTCGGCGCGCGATGCGATCGCGCAATTGCATGACCTGGGCCTCGACGTCGCCCTCGTGACAGGCGACCACGAAGCGGCGGCGCAGCGTGTGGCCCGCGAAACCGGCATCTTCACGGTGCGCAGCCGCCACACGCCCGAACAAAAGCTTGCCGCTGTCAACGCGCTGGGCGCCCCCACCGTGATTATGACCGGCGACGGGTTCAACGACGGCCCCGCGCTGATGGCCGCCGGCGTCGGCGTCAGCTTTGCCGAAGCAACGGGCCTGGCGCGGCTTTCTGCGGGTCTAACCTTGCTGGGCGAGGACCTGACGCGGTTGCCGCTGGCCGTGCGACTGGCGCGGCGCACGCTCGTCGTGATGAAACTCAACTTATTCTGGGCGTTTATCTACAACCTCGGGGCGCTGGGCGTTGCAGCGGCGGGGTTTCTGGCGCCTCAATGGGCGGCGGTCGCCATGGTGATTTCGAGCCTTTGCGTGGTCGGAAACTCATGGCAACTGCGGGAATTTGAGCGTAAATTTGAGCACGAAGAGGTTTTGGGCGGCGAAGCCATCGAAAGAACAGCCTGATGCTTGCCTTTGAACTACAGATAAGCACCGTCATTATCCTGTTTGTCATTTCGGCGCTGGCCGGCTTGGCGGCGTGGTGCTTCTTCGTCTGGGCGATTAAAGACAAGCAGTTTGAGAACACCGAGGACGTTTCCAAACGGCTGCTGGAACTTGACGACGCAACAGTTGCTGAATCCGACGTTTCGCGACGCGAGAAGAAAGAAGAGGCAAGGGTATGAGCGAAGCACACGCTACGGCGCACGGCCACGCGGGCGAAACCGCGCACGGACACGGCGAGCACCTTGAGGTGTGGCCGGATGCCGGCATCACGGAATACGCCCACGGCGAACCCGTGCACCTTTGGCTGATCGTCGTGTACATCGTCCTTGGCACAGGCATGGTGGTCGCGTACCTGCACCAATTTTTCTGGCACAGCGAAGGCTACCCGAAGTACGGCCCGAACTACGCCCAGATGACCGACAACGACCAATACCCCGACAAGATCAACCCGAAAATCGACATGCCGCGCGAGCTGATCTGGCGCGTCGGCGAAGAATCGACGCTGTTGCTGAAGGCCACCGGCGGCCGGGTCGGTCGCGTGTGGAGCGTGATCCAGGATGACCCGAACAAGCCGGGGATGCCGCCGGGCGTTGAGATGAAACAGACCAAGCTGGGTTTTGCGCTTGTCGGCACGCCAACGGAAGCCGGCGAATTCGTGGTTCACCTGATGTGCAAATCCGGGAGCGGATGGGCGGAGCACACGCTGTTGCTCACAGTTGAAGAGGCGGCGGTCGGACAGTAGTGCTTGCAGCAGACCTGGGGCGGGGGCGTCGCGACAGCGGGCGCCCCTGTTTGATTTCGAGGGACGATGAACGATTCCGACAACCAGCCGCAGGGCAACATCGACGACGATTTGCCGCCGGACCCGCTTACGGGAAGGCGTACAACGCCGTCTCGTGAGCCTGAAGCGGCGCCGGTAGCGATCAAGAGCACGCGGCCGCCCTGGTGGCTGATCGCGTTCACGCTGTTGATCCCGCTCAGCGTGTTTGCCATCTGGTACATGAACTGGATGGGCCGGCCGCTCTCGCCGGCGGCGATCAACGAAAACCTGGGCAGCAGCAACGACAAGGAAGTTGCCCACGCGCTGATCCAGATCGCCATCCAGGTGCAGAATAACGCCGAGGAGCGCGAGGGCTCACGTCTGCGCCTCAACAGTGCTTACGACGCCCAGCGCAAGGACATCGACGCGCGCCTGCAGGGCGAGCAGCGCAACAACGCCCGCAAGACCCTCGAAGAGCAGTTCAAGCGCAGCGGCGCCAACATCGACGAGCAATTCAACCGTTTCTACCGCGAGATCGAAACGACGTTTCCCCGCGCGCTGGATTTCGTGCGCAACAGCGGCCAGCGCCCCGCGCCGCTGGTCGAGGCGGCATGCAACGCGCTGGCTGCCATGAAACACAGCAGCCAGCACTCGGGCGCAGCGCAGAACGAACTTCGGAAATTGCTGGGCCATGAGTCAAAAGTCGTGCGCCGCGCGGCGGCATGCAACTTGACGGCGTGGGGCGACCGCAGCGGCCGGGAAATCATCCTTGAGATGCTGGATGATCCCGACCCGCTCGCGCGCGGCAACGCCTGCCTGGCGCTGGCACGCGGCGGCCTTGCAACCGACGCCCAGCGCGTGAAAAAGCTTGCCGACAGCGACCCGGACCCCAAGGTCCGCGACTTCGCGTTTCACGCCTATTCGGCGCTCAGCGGGCAAGTGGACTGAGTGTTCCGGGTGCCGAGTTCCGCGTGGCTGAAGCAGTTGACTCGGGACACGGGACTCGGAAAAATCTGCTACTTGTTCTCGCGCTCGCGCACGACGCCGCGGTCCGATTCACGGAAGAACTTGACCCAGTTTTGCGCTTCCTTACTGTCGGAAAACTCGGTCTCGATCTTCTTGAGCGCCTCTTCGTAAGGCACCGAGCTGCGGAAAAGAATCTTGTAGGCATCGCGCAGGCGGCGAATCTGGTCGCGCGAGAAACCGTTACGCTCCAGCCCGATCAAATTCAACCCGAAGACCGCGCAGCCCCAGCCGCCGACGCGGCAATAGGGCGGAATGTCCAGGCTCGTCACTGAGCCGCCGGAAATCATCGCAAACGTGCCGATGCGGCAGAACTGGTGAATCGCGACAGTGCCGCCGAACACCACGCGGTCCTCGACCTTCACGTGGCCTGCAAGCTGCACCGCGTTGGCGGCGATGATGTTGTTGCCCAAAACACAGTCGTGGCCGACGTGGCAGTAGGCCATGATAAAATTGCGGCTGCCGATGCGCGTGGTCTGGTCGGCGTTTTTGGTCGTCCCGCGCGAAATCTGCACGAAGTCGCCAAAGAAATTGTCGTCGCCGATTTCCAGGCGCGTCGGATCGCCCTTGTAGCCCAAATCCTGCGGCGGCGCGCCGAAGCTGCACTGGTGGCCGACGCGGTTGCGCTGGCCGATCACCGTGGGACCCTCAATCACGCAATGGGCGCCAACGGTTGTGCCCGCGCCGACCTTGACGCCTGCGCCGACAACGGTGTACGGCCCGATTTTGACGTCAGCTTCGAGTACCGCGGAGGAATCCACGATCGCCGTGGGGTGAACTGTAGGAACGCTCATGCAGGCGTTTTGCCATGCCCGGCCCCGGCGCGGAAGTGTTGACAGTGCGTGAAAACAAAGGGCACGCCTGCGCGTGCCCTTTTATGACATTATTCGATTCGACTATTGCCGGCGCTGGATGATGCTGAGAATTGCCGAAAGTTGCGTCTTCTGCATCTCAAGCTGTTCCTTGATCTGCGTGATGTCTTCGGAACTTCCACCACCGCCCCCACCGCCGCCCGCAGCCATGTTTTCGCCAATGGCGCGCAGCAGCTCCTGAAGGTCACCATACCAGCGCGAATCCGGCAGCGACGTGACAACCTTCTCGGCGAGTTCGCGGTTGGCCTTGCTGCCCGCCGACACGTGCTTGAGCATCTGGTCAAACTGCTCCGCCGTATCCTCGGCAAAACCGATTTTTGCGCCTTTTTCACGGATGCGGCGAAGCTCCGCCGCGACTTCAGCCACGTTGTCGTTGAGCTTGGACAACATGCTGGCCACCGGGCCAAGGTCGATGTGGACGCTCACCGGGCCGCCACCGCCTCCGCTCGCCGCAACAGGCGCCGTGGCGACAGGGGCCGCACGGCCCGAGGTAGCCGCCCTGGGCGCCGGTGCTTCTTCCGGCCCATCGTCGTCCGCCTCAGCGGTAGCCGAGCCAATGGGCTTGGCCAGGTTTGACTCGTCGCCGTGGTCGGTCTTGGGCGACGTTTTCAGCCGTTTGGAGAGGTTGGCAAGCTTCGCTAGGTCGGGCATGGGGTACCGTCACTCAAATAGCTGAGCGTCAAAACAACGCGCCCGGGCAGAGCACCCGGGCGCATGGGTTTGCTCATGGGTCTAATTCTAGTCCTCGTTGCTCAGGGCCGCAAGCAAGCATCCCTTGGCCGTGGCGTTGAACTGGTCTTCCGCCGGGCGAATCTCGGAAATCTTGATCGGGAAGTGCGTCGCCAGCTTGCTGAACTCGTCCTTGAACACCGGGATAAAGCCGCCGACCATCGACGTGCCGCCCGAGACCGCAATCGGGACGGGCTTGGCGAAGTTCGGGATGTCCTTGGTGGCCTGGAACTTCTTGATGATGTTCTCGAGCGAATACTTGATCAGGTGGCGATAGTAGATGACGATCGCTTCTTCTTCCGGCGACTTCGGCGCGTTGATGTCGACGCCGCGTTCCTTGATCGCCGTGATGCGCGAAGCCGCGCAACCCATGACCTGAGCAGCCTGCTGGTCGATCCAGTCGCCGCCTTTGGCCGAGCTGAAGCTGACCACGTTCATCGAGCGGAATGCGACGCAGACGTTCACCATGCCGCCGCCGCACGAGATGCCGATGCCGGTGAAGTCGTCTTCGCCGAGCTCGGAGAACACAATCGCCTGGCCTTCGTTGAAGGGCGTGCCCTTGTAGCCGAGGCGACCGAGCAGGCCGTTGACGATGTTGGTGTGATAGACGATGTTGAGCGTGCTGTCGACCGGGTCAGCGGGGATCGAGTAGTAGCACACTTCGTTCTCAACGCGCGGCGGGCCCAGTATCTTCTTGAAAAGCTCGACTTCCATGGGCATGGCGTCGGCGTCCGTGGGGCTGATAAGGCCACTCTTCATCGGGCGGCGCATTTCGCGGTTGAAGATGTTGGCGAGCTCAAACGCGTCCTGGCCAATGACGTAGAGCTTGTTCTCGCGCTTGATGTACGGAACGCCCTGGCTCTTGAGCATCTTGAGAGTGTAGGGGTCCTCGGGGACGTCAAGGAACGCGTTGCGCGCCGGGAAGAATTCGATGCCGCCCTCGGCATCCATCTTTGCGGCTACCAGGTTTGCAGTACCGACGTCAAGGCCGCGACCGAGCGGCGCTCCAGATTCATCTGCCACGAGTTTAACCTCCTCCGGCTTCGATTTAGGCTTCGCGGATTTTGCCTCACTCGAGACCGTCTCGGAAGGTTTGTCCGGTGCAGCTTTAACCGCCGGGGTTGATTTAGTTTTCTTTACAGTTGCCGATGGCTTCCTGCCGCCGGTAACCCTGCCCGTCTGTTTTTTTTCGACCTTCCGGGTCTGCCGCGCGATTTTATTCGTCTGGCGCGAAACCGGTTTGTCTTCCTGCTTTGACGCCTCTTCAACTTTTTTCGAGACCTTCTTTTCCCGCTCGTTTTCGGCCTCGACAAGTTTACTGCGTTTGGCGGTCTCCTTCTTGATTCGCTCCGACTGCCGGCTCTTTCTTTCTGCCGGCTTTTCCGGCGGCTGCTCGACTTCGTCTGGGACAGGCCGGCCAATTGCGAGCGCATCCACCCTGACAATGCGGCCCGTGTCGTCGCGGCCGTACTGGATGGTGTCGTGAATAACCGGAGCCTCCGGCTCCTTTGCCGGCAAATCCTTGCCGGTGGCCTTGGCGACCCCTTTTTGCAGTTGTTCGACCCAATCCGAAGCGTTGTCCTGGCTTGGGGTATCTACCAGCGGCGAATCCTTTTGGCCAGAGTCAATTTGCGTCCTTTGGACCTTGCTGGTGTTGCCGCGCTCGCGCGGCGGCGGCAAAGGCGTCTCGACGCTGCGTTTTGCCTGTTCCTTAGGCCGCGATGAGGACGATGGCAACGGCTTGTGCGCGGGCCTGGCTGGCCGCTGGGGTTTTTCCGCCGGCGCAAGGTCGGCGAGGTCGATGTCCTCCTCGACGTCTTCGACGACGTGTTCGCCTTGCGCGGTTCTCTCACCGGCCTGCGGATCGCGCAGATCGCTGAGGTCCAGTTCGTCGTCGTCGACATCCTCGACGTGCTGGGCGCCGCTTTCATGGATAAGATCGCCAAACACTGCGTCGTCGAGGTCGTGGTCCTCGTCCTCGACCTCGTTATATTCGGGCGGAGGCGCAGGGCGGCGTACTTCGCGCGTCGCATCTTCGCGCCGGGGTTTGCCCTTGTCGTTGGGACCGCCGGCTGACTTTCGTGGCAGATTCGGCATCGCGAACCAATCCCGGAAAGAAACGATCTTAGTGCTCAGCGGCATACGCGCAAGGCAAGTGCAATGTCTCTCAAAGGCCGAAAGAATCAACGTTTGGAGACAAGCGCACAAATCCAATCGGTCGGCGCAAACGTTCAATCCATGCGGTATACTTGAATTGCGCGCAGTACCTTTGAGGCGGCCAATGAATACTAGGGCCAACTGTCCTTGCGGCTGGACCAAAACACTATCTGAGTTCTTTGCTGGCAAGATGGTGCGTTGCCCCCAATGCAGCGCGGTGGTTGAGATTCCGCGTTCGCAAGTCGTTTATCAGGTTGAGGTTGAAGCGCCGCTACCACAACAGCCTGCGGGCGCCGTGCCCTATTCTTACCCGCCCTACCTGAGTTGGAAACGGCCCGCCACTCCACCTGCGCCGCCTTGGCGCCGGCCAATGCCCCTCATTCACACCCTCTCGCCACGATGCTGCACGCTACCCGCCAGCCGCACGACCCTGGACGCAGCGGCGTGCTTTGGCAGCGCCGTCGTCATCTTGATCTGGCTGGGCGCGCTGGGAGCACTGGGCGCCGCGACACACCCGCTCGTTCCCGGTATCGTCGGGCTGGTCAGCGGCATAGCGGTGTTGCACAGGGCGAAAACGCCGTCTTCGAGACGAAATGTAGGCGGCCTGATGGTTGCGTTGTCGATCGTCGCGCTTTTCTGCGGGTTTTGCCTTGGCGCCAAGCCCTTGCGCAACGGCAGCCGCGCGCAGGCGCGTCCGCCGATGTATCAGCCGCCAATGGTCCGAAAAGACCCGCGCCTCGATGAAACCAGGAAAATGCTGGACGAGTTCCAGAGACGCGCCGCCCGCAGAGTTGACGACGCGCGGGACACCGCGGCGCTGGAAAAATTCATGAAGGAACACAAGTTTGCGGTCCCGCAACCCCCGACCGAGCAGTGGCTGAAGGACTATTTCGAACGCTTCGAGCGCAAGGCGCCCGAACGGGAGCTGCTGCCCTTGCCTCTGCCGGAACGGCAAACCACGCCGCGCCGCACGGACCGGGACGACGAAGACGAACAGTATTAGGCTCTTTCTCGTGAATGCCTTCTGCTGCGCCCGGCTGCGCGGCGGCCTGCCAGCCGCGTCCTCGGCCCGTACGGTCCTCAAACGGGGCCACTGCCCCGCCTCCGGTCCGCCCGAACCTCGTCCATGCTGGTCAGGCCTGCTCGCACGGCTCGCGACGAAGTATTCACTAGACAGAGCCCAAGCGGCCCTGCACGAATTTCTTAGAGCTTGTTTAAGAAGTCCGAGCCTTGAAAATGCGCAGCGCCGAGCAAGCTGGACAAGGCAGCCGAGCCGCCAGCGTGGCTGGAGGCCACGTGCGGCGAGGCGAACGCCGTCCAGCGAAGCTCGCCGCAAGCAGTTTCTGGCGAGCGGCTTCTTAAACATGCTCTTAAGGTGGCGCGGACATCCAACTTTCGCCAAGGCTACGTCGGACAAGTTCCTGTCCGCATTGGTAATTTTCCAGGACGGCTTAGACGTACACGCGTGCGACGCGGCGGCCCATGCCGCAGGAAATCTCGTAGGGGCTGCATTGCGCCCAGCCGCTGAGTGTTTCCATAGAGATGCGTTTGTCGCCCTCGCCACCAAGCAGTATTACTTCGTCGCCGACAGCTACTTCGCGCGCCATCGTCACATCCACGGTCAGGTAGTCCATCGAGACCAGGCCGACCACCGGGCAGCGCACGCCGTTTATCAGCACCTCGGCCTTGTTCGAAAGGCTGCGGCGGTAGCCGTCGTTGTAGCCCACGGGCATGGTTGCGATGCGCGATTGCGTCGACGTGTAGTAAGTGCGGTTGTAGCCGATGGGCTGGCCCTCCGGCACGTCTTTAATGAACAGCACGCGGGTCTTGAGGCTAAGCACGGGCTTCAACTTCTTGGCAATGCCGCTGTCGTCGCCGGGGGCAAGGCCCCAAAGCGCAACGCCGGGCCGCACCATGTTGAAGCGCGCTTCCGGGTGCCGGAACAACGCGAGGCTCGAACTTGCATGCAGCAGCACGTCGCCGTAACCAAGCCGCCGCGCGACTTCAACTGCAACGTGAAAACGCTCGAGCTGGCGCAGCGTGAAATCAGGATTCTGCTCGTACGGATAACTGAAATGCGTGTTGAGGCCGACAAGTTTCAGGTTCTTCAGTTCACGCAGCCGGTGCAAAAACGGAACAGCGTCAAACGGTTGCATGCCCAGCCGCCCCATGCCGGTGTCGATTTTTAGCTGCACTCGTGCTACGCGTTTCTGCCGGGCGGCCTCAGCGTTCAGGTCTTCGGCCATCGAGACGGTGTGGAGGTTGGCCTCGATGCCCCGCTCGACGACTGCGGGCATTTCACCGGGCACGATGCCGCCGACAATCAGGATCGGGGCCTTGATGCCCGCCAGGCGTAGCTCCAGCGCCTCACCCGAGTCCCCCACGCCCAGGCAGTCGACGCCCTCGGAAACCAGAAGCCGCGCCATCTCGATGGCACCGTGGCCGTAAGCGTTGGCCTTCAGCACGGCCAGTACTCGTGCGCCCGACGCGGCTTTGCGAATGGCGCGCAGGTTGTGCTTGACGGCGGCGCGGTCGACTTCAGCCCAGACGCGGTGAGAGTCCGGAGTCCGGAGTCCAGAATCCGGTGTCGAATCGGTCTTCTTTTTTCTCATCTTGACCCCGGACACCGGACTCGGGACTCTGGACGACGCCAACACTATATTGGCCGCGCTCACAGATGCCACTTATGGACGCCCGCGATAAAACCGAGTTGCAAAAACGCCTGCGAAGGGCGCTGAAGCTGATTTACCTGACGTCACTGGGCGCTTCCCACATTTATGCCGGCCACGCGCGCCGAGCATGCGACCTGCGCGCGCAACTGCTTGTTCACTCCGCCGAACAGCGTGAGCGTCGCGAGGATGCGGCGGCTTTGCTTGCGGCTATGGGCCGCTGCAAGCCGTTGCAACGGCCCGTGTGGCACGTGATTTCGTGGCTGTGGGGACGGTTGACATCGCTGACGGACCGGGCGTTCAGCCTGCGGATGCTGGCCACTATCGAGCACGAGTCGCAAAAAATCACCCGCGCCGCCGACACCATGGCGCGGGAACTTGTGGACCTGCCGCTGGTGCAGGGCCTCGCGAAGATGGGCAAAGCCGAGGCCGCGCGCAAAGACTGGCTGCTCGAAAAGCTGCGTGACGAGTCTCGTGTCACGAGTCCCGAGTCAAATCGCCAGGTCCCAGACACACGACGCGAGACCCGCGACTCGTGACGGGTCGTTAACCCTTTTTCTTCGTGAGTTGCTCCGTCTTCTTCTTGTCCTTGGCGCGCTTCATCTTGGCGCGCTTGTTTTTGAGGTGTGAACGCTTGCTGCTGAAATAAGCCATGGCTCTTCCTTTAAAGTAATTTGGCGCGCTATTCATGCCGCTGCCGGCGCAATTTGCAAGGGCCTGAATCAGACTTGCAGGCCTGCCAGCAGGTCCATGACGCGGTCAAGGTCCTTGCGCCGGGTTTCAAAGCCCTTCTGCACGCGGTCGCGCAGCTCGACCTCGGCGCCCTTCAACAGCTCCGCGGCGCGCCGGCGCGGGCCCTCCGGGATCAGCTTGCGGTCCTGCAGGTCGAGTTCGTGCTGGATCAGGAACCACGCGTAGCGCGAGGTGACGTCCGCCCGCAACATCTCGTCGACGGTGCGGCCAAGGGCCAGGTAGTCGTCCAGCACCTCAAGCGCCTTGTCAAAACAGGCCTTGGCCCCGGGCAGGTCGTTGGCTGCCGAGCAAATCTCGCCTTCGTGAGTCCAAGCCATGGCCTCAACTTCGGCCTGGCCGCGTTCGTGCGCGGTTTTCTTGACTTCGTCCACAAGTTGGCGCGCATCGTAGAAGCGCCGCGCCGCCACTTGCGCACCCAGCAACGTAATCAAGACCGTCGGCAGAACAAACAGCGCGCCGGTGTTCTCGGCGCGGGCCCGCGCTTCGTTCAGGTACTGGATGGCTGTGTCGAAATTGCCCTCGAGTACGTCAAGCTCAGCAAGATTAATGAGGCACGCGATCACGCGGGCCCACTGGCTTAATTTGCGCGAACGCTCGATCAATTCGCGGAAAATCTGTCGCGCCTCGTCGCCAAAGCCGCGGAACTTGCGGCAGATCGCCAGGTTTGTCATGGCCTGGTCGACACGCAGGTAGTCGCCGACGGCCAGCGCGAGTTCCTGCGCATTTCGGAATGCGTCCTCGCAGGCTTTCAGGTCGCCGCGATGGCCGTGCATCATGCCAAGGGTGATCATGGTGCGAGCGAGGTCCGCACGGTCGCCGATCTCCTGGTTGAGGTGCAGCGCCTCGTCCAGCAACATTTCCGCTTCGCGTAACTGGTTGTCCGAGCGGTAGGCGGCGGCGGCAAGTTGCAGGCACTCGACGGCTTCACGCAGCTTCTTGTGCGCGTCGTAAATTTCCCGTGCGCGCGTGTAGTATTCGCGCGCGCGCGCCCAGTTTCCCTGTCGGCGAACCACGCCGCCCAGGCTCAGGTTGAGGTCGCCCGCCATGAGGCTGTTGCCGTCGATGCCCTGCAGCAACTCATCAAGCTGAGCGCCTACTTGAGGGAAGCGTCCGTTTGCGCTGCCTAGTTCCGCGCGGAATTGCAGCGTGCGGGCGTAGAGTTCACGCGAAAGCACGCGGTCGGGCGGCAACATGGCGTGGGATTGCATGGCGCGCGAATAGTCGCCGACGTACACCCAGACGCGCCCCGCGGCGATCACCAGTTCGGCCTTGTTGGCGATATTCGCCGGCGAGTCCGCCACCCGCGAAAACAGCGGCATTGCGCGCTCACAGACCTCGACGACACCCTGCGTGAGTCCCATCTGTCCGGCGGTGCGCACGCAACGCCAGGCCCAATTCAGCGCCTCGTCGTAGACTTTTCCCTGTAACGCCTGGTTGAAGGCCGCGCCGCACAAGCGCAAGCCTGAAACGCTCGCAAACGGGCCGATGGCGTTGAGCACCGCGCGATGAAACTGCTGCTGGTCCGCCGCGGGCATAACCAGTGAACATGCCTCGTACATGAGTGGATGGCGGAAGACCCAGTCGCCGTCGGGGGTTGCCAAGGGGCGCAGCACGCCCTGGCGCACCAGCCGCACGCAGTGGCGATCCAGCTCGTTGGTATCGCCCCCAAGTTCGCGCAAAACCGCCGCTATGTGGTGGCGCTTGGCGCGCATGCCCGTCGCCGACGCCGCGACGACGGCCTGCAACGTGGGGCCGGGCAGGCCGCGGAGCACATCGGCAATCAGCGCGGGCAAACTCTTGGTGCTGCCGGCGCTGCCGACGCCCTCGGCAATTGACCAGCGGCCATCGGAGCCGGATTTCAGGATGCCGTGGGCAACCAGCAGGCGCAATTGCTGCTCGATACCGAGCGCGTTGCCGCCACTACGCCGCCAAAGCGTGTCGTTGAGCCGCTCCGGCAGCTTCCCTCCGCGGAGCATGCGCGTGATGAACTTGTCCTGCGCCGCCTCGGTGAAGGGTCCCACGGGCAGGGCGATGCGGCCCATCGCGAGCGATGAGAGACCGGCGCCGGTGCCGTCATCGAGGTGGCTGGTTGCAACCACGAGCGGCCGCTGCTCGGCCGCAAAACCCTGAAGGCATCCGTCCAGCAGGTCGCGCGATGACTTGTCGGCGTGGTCAACGTCGTCCAGGAAGAGCACCAGGCGCTTGTCGGCCGCCTTGAGGTTGCGGCTGTGGCACTCAAGCAGCGAGCGCAGGCCGCTGATCAATTCGCCGAAATAGCCCTGGCGCGAGAGGCTGCGTTCGCGTTCGTCGTTGGGCTCAAGGCCCGCGAGGCGTGCGAGGAAGTACTTGCCGGCCCTGAGTTCGCGGCCGCAGGAAAAATTCGCGCAGGACTGCGCCAGGTTGTCCGCGGCCTCCAGGAATTTTTGCGTGTCTTCGGCGGCGCCCAGGGGCTCGGCCCAGGAGCGCAATATTTCGGATGCCAACCCGCCCGGAATGCCGCCGGGACGCGGCGCCGTCACAGCCAGCGCCTGGTATTGCGGCGCGCTCTCCAGCCAGCGCCAGAACAAACGCGAGCGCCCCACCCCGGGTTCGCCGGTAATCAACACGAGGCTGGAATTGCTGCCGCCTTCAACGGCCTCACCAAGAGCCTTGAGCTCGGCCTCGCGGCCGATGAATTCCGGCACAGGCGGTAGCGAAAGCAGCAGCGAAGTGTTTGCCATGCCCGGCAGACCGTTCTCAACGCGACTAGAGGGGTATATGTTAGCGCCGGAGACCCGCAAAGAGAGGGATTTATGGCAGAGATTCCGCCGCCCATGCAAGCCCTGGGCCGTGTCGTGTCAGGACTTTACATCGTTACCGCCGAAAACGGGGGCCAGCGTGTGGCGTTTCTAGCAAGCTGGGTGGTGCAGGCGGGCTTCAATCCACCTGCGGTGTCGGTCGCGATCAAGCAGGACCGCCCGATCATGCGCCAGATAGGCCGCGGAGCGCGCCTGTGCCTCAGCATCCTTGGTAAGGAAGACAAGGCGCTGATGGGACAATTTGCCAAGGCGTTTGCGCCCGACGCCGATCCTTTTGCCGGCGCCGACATCGGGCGCACTGAAAAAGGAACGCCCTATCTCAAGGATGCGCTTGGGTATCTTGAACTTGAAGTCATGCGCGTGTTGGAACCGTCTACCGAGCACAACCTGGTTTCCGCCGAGGTGGTTGGCGGAGCGATGTTAAAGGAAGGCGAACCCTGGTCGCACGTGCGCAGGAACGGGGCGAACTATTAGCTCTGGGCTACGGCCCGCCTTCGCGCAGTTGGGCGATTTTGGATTTTGGATTGCCGATTTTGGATTGGCGCTTCCGCGCCAGGGTCTGACGAATCCAAAACCTAAAATCCAAAATCTAAAATTAGGTTTCTCAAATTCTGGATGATCAATGGCCAACGACATGTGCGAGATATTGAAGACCTCGCACCGCATTGCGGTGCTGGGTGCTTCGCCGGATCCTTCGCGGACCAGCAACGACATCGCGCGCTACTTGATCGGCGCAGGCTACGAGATTGTCCCGGTCAACCCGAAGTACGAGCAGGTACATAAGCTCGAATGCTACGCGTCGCTTGCCGAGATTCCCGCGCCCGTGGACATCGTGGACGTGTTTCGCGCAGCCGAGCACGAACAGGAGGTCGCGCGCGACATCCTTGCCATGAAGGTCAAACCGCGTGCCGTCTGGTTTCAACTTAACGCAGGCGGTTTTGACGTGCGGGAGAAATTGGAGAACGCGAGCATCACTGTGTTTGTTGACCAATGCATCAAAGTTGATCATAACCAGTGCCGGTAAACTGGCCCTATGAACAGGCACTTTGACGAAGTCCACGCATTCATCCGCACCGCCGAAATTTTCGAGCGCGGCGAGAGCATCCTGATTGCCTTCTCGGGCGGGCCCGACAGCGTGTTTTTGGCGGACGCCTTGCGCCAGATCAGCCAGACTTATCGCTACGGCTGGGACATTAAGCTGGCCCACATGAACCACTGCATCACGCCGCGCGCGGACGAAAACGAACTATTCTGCCGCAAACTCGCCGATGACTACCTGAAGCTTCCACTGATTGTGCGCAAGGTGGACATACCGGCGCTCAAGGGCGAAAGCGGCTCGCGGGGCCTTTCCATTGAGGCCTTGGGCCGCCGCGAGCGATACCGTTTCTTCGCCGAGGTCTGCAAAGAACAGGGCATTGCCAAGCTCGCCACCGGCCACCAACTCGACGACCAGGCCGAAACCGTGCTGATGCGCGCCGTCGGCGGCTCCTGGCTCACGGGCCTCGCCGGCATCCCGGTCAAGCGCCCGCTGTCGCGCAACCTCACCACGCAAGTTGTGCGCCCCCTGCTGCGGACGACCCGCGAACAGATCGAGGAATATCTGCGTAACGAACAGGTCAAGGTCTTCGACGACCCCAGCAATTACGACACGCGCTACACGCGAAACCGGGTTCGCAACAAGCTGATCCCGATGCTGATCAAGGAGTACAACCCTTCCGCCAAGCGCCACCTCGCGAGCCTTGGCATGCAGGCGCAGGAGCTGGAAATCGAGCTGCAACGCATGGCCGCGGGTTTCTTCGAGCAACCTGAACACCGCGCCGAACAAACCCTGGTGCGCGTGCCGCTCGAAAAGCTCCGCCAGCAGGGCCCGCTGGTGCAGCGCTACGTCCTGCGTGCGGCGCTGCTGGCGGCGGGCATGTCGGCGCGCGAGGTAAGCCACCGGCGCGTCGAGAGTGTGCGCGACCTGCTGTCCTCTGAACGCCGCGGCGTCGTCGCCAAGCTTACGGACACTGCTTCGGTGCGCCTGGACGACCACACGGTCGTGATCACGATGGCGGTTGCTGCCGGCGCGGCGCAGCAGAATATCGCCATGGCCGAGTTCAGCATCCTTGGAGACGGGAGCTGGCTGGCGGAAATCAACCATGGCCCCTATGCGCGTATTACCGCCGAAATGATGGCGATGCCGGCGGGCGGCGTGCACGAACTGCTGGCGGGCAAATCGCCGGAAACAGAATTCGTCGACGCGGAAAAAGTACTGTTCCCGTGTTATGTGCGCGGGCGCAAGGACGGCGATCACCTGCGGCCGCTGGGCATGGACGGCGACAAAAAGTTGCAGGACATTTTCACCGACGCCAAAGTTCCCCGCGAATTGCGCGACGGCGTGCCGCTGGTATGCGATTCCAACGGCATCATCTGGGTTGTCGGCCATTGCATCGCCGACCGCCTGCGCGTCAACGACCGCACCACGCAGGTGCTGATGTTCTCCGCCATCGACCGCGGCAGCAGCGACCTCACGGGCGTCAACCCCGCGCTCGAGTAACTTGAACCATTTTCTACTTCTTCAGGTCCTTCAGGATCGCGCGGGTGTGCGGCCCATAGAACTGGTCGTGCTGAAGTTCCGTGGCGCGCTGCTTGACGTCGAATTCCTCGGCGGCCTCGCGTAAAAACCTCACGCCATCCTCGGGGCTGCGGAGGCCAAGCGCCTGGCGATAGAGCTTCAGGTCGTCGGTGGTGATGAGGTATTCGCCCAGCGACCTCAGGTGAGTCATCACCATCTTCGCGCAATCGTCCGCGCTCGCCGAGGAAGTGCGCATCGCCCAGTTCTGCACCGCCTGGGCGGTCATTTCCGAATCGTCCCAGGCGCGGAAAACCCGCAGGATTTCGTTGCGCAGTTCTTCGCTCATGTTCGCATAATAGCGCCCTGGCAGGTCTCTGGCAGCCTTTTCCGGCGCGACGATGATCGAACAATTGCTTGAATCGATGGAACACCTCGAACCCTACACGAGCTATCGCGTCGCGCTTTCGTTTGTGCTTGGCGCGATCACGCTTTACACGCTGGTTGAAGCGGCGATCTCCGTGCGCAGCTTCTTTCGCATCCTCGAGGGCCTGGACACGATTTCGCGGGAACGCCGCCTGTTCGACAGCGTGCGCCTTTCCGTGAATCCCGAAATCGACCTCACGAAATTGCCGCCGCACAAAAGCAAACCCGGCCGCGCCCTGCGCCTGATGGTGCTTACCGCGGCGATCAAAGTGGTTGACCGCAATAGCCTCAAACGATGCTGGGGCGAACTCGCGCTGATCGCGCTGCTCGCCCCCGCGTGCGTCGCTGCTTACGTCTATATCTACAGCCAGTGACTACTGCTCGTGCGCCTCGACCATCCAAAGCTGCTTGTCGATCTCGCGCGAAATTCCTGTGAACAGGTCGGCGGTGTCCTTGTCGCCCAGTTTGTCGGTCTGGTCGATTGCCTCGCGCGCCATCTTGCCGTAGGCGGCCAGGGCCTTTGACAAGGCCGCAATATGGTCGTCGCCAACGGTGATGTCCGTCGGGTAAGTTTTAAGCAACGTACCCTTGATGGCGGATTGCAACGTGCCAAGCGCCGTGCCTCCCAGCGCGATGCAGCGTTCGGCGACCTCGTCAACAAAGGGAGTAATCGCGAGATATACGGCGTCAAACAGCCCGTGCAACGCGATGAATTCCTTGCCCTTCACGTTCCAGTGCGCCTGCTTGGTCTGCATGGTGAGGTCTGAAAGTGACGCGAGGTGCACATTGAGGATGTCGCAGACCTTCTTGCGCGCGTCTTTGTTCATGTCGTTGCGGGTTTCGTGCATGTTTACTCCAATCGTAAGTATCCGATTGAACAATTATGGAGGCGATTTTCGAGCGCCGAGCGAGCAGATCAAGAAGCGCGAACGCCAGAGCGCGACGCAGAGACGTGACGCTCGCCGCCGAAAAGCGCCGTCAACAGTCAAAGCATATCAACCGGATCAACATCGATACTCATGCGCAGGCGTTCGCCGACCTTCACAAGCGGACGCATGGCGTCGACTACGCCGCGAACTTCGCGAAACCCGCGCGCCTTGATCAGCAACTGTTCGCGCCAGCGGCCGCGCAACTTTGCCATTGGCGCCTCGAACGGCCCGCCGACCTCAAAAATCGCTCCGTCGTGTTGCTGCGCGTAGTCGCGCGCCGCCGCCGCCGCTTTCTCGGCCAGCGCGCGAGCCTGCGCGGCATCGCGGCCCTCGATGCTGACCAGCACCAGCTTGGAAAACGGCGGATAACGCGTCAGCCGCCGGTGTTCCATTTCGTAGGCTGCAAAGCCGCGAAAGTCCTGTTTAACAGCCGCCTGCAACGCAGGATGGGTCGGTTTGAAGGTCTGCACGATCACGGTGCCGGGCTTCTCGCCCCGGCCTGCGCGGCCCGCGACTTGCGTGACAAGCTGGAAGGTGCGTTCGTAAGCGCGGAAATCGCCTAGATTCATGCCGGTGTCGGCGCTGATCACCCCCACCACTGTCACGTTGGGGAAATCGAGGCCCTTGGCGATCATCTGCGTGCCGACCAGCACTTCCGTTTCGCCCGCGCGAAAAGCTTCCAGCGTCGCTTCGTAATCTTCGCGCGTCTTCATCACGTCGCTGTCCATGCGCGCGACGCTGTGACCCGCCAGCAACACCTTCAATTCTTCCTCGAGCTTCTCCGTGCCCATGCCCTGGGGCTTGATAGGCCCCTGGCCGCAAAACGCGCAAGTCTTGGGCTGTGGCCGCGTCTCGAGGCAGTAATGGCAGACGGCTTTTTCGAGGCGGCGATGAAAATTCATCGGCACATCGCAATTGGGGCAACTCACCGCCTGCTTGCAACGCTCGCAGATCATCAGCGTGTGATAGCCGCGGCGGTTGAGCAGGATGATCGCCTGCTCTTTGCGCTCGAGCGCTGCATTGATGGCGCCGCGCATACGGGCCGAAAAGAACGCGAGGCGATGTTGCGCGTGGCTTTCCTGCGCCATGTCCACGAGTTCGACGCCCGGCAAACCGCCGCTGGTTGCCGCGGGACGTTCGCGCAACTCCAGCAGCGCGTACTTGCCCGTATGCGCATTGTGCCAGCTCTCCAGCGACGGCGTCGCGCTGCCCATCAGCGCCACCGCGCCCTCCAGCCGGCAGCGCACAATGGCCGTGTCGCGCGCGTGGTAGCGCGGCGTGTTGTCCTGCTTGTAGGTGCCTTCGTGTTCCTCATCAACGACCACAAGCCCAAGGTCTTTCACCGGCGCAAACAACGCCGAGCGCGGCCCGATCACCACCCGCGATTGCCCAAGCCGGATGCGGGACCAGGCCTCGCGCCGCTGCGCGTCCGTCATGCCCGAGTGCAGCACGGTCACGTCCGCAAATCGCTGCGAGAACCTCCTGAGCGTTTGCGGCGTTAGTGCAATCTCGGGCACCAGCACGATTGCCGACTTGCCGAGGGTCAGCGCATGCGCAATCGCGCGGATATAGACCTCGGTCTTGCCGCTGCCGGTGATGCCGAAAAGCAGAAACGCCTTGAACTGCGTCTGGTCGAGGGCGCCCGCGATCTGCGTCAATGCCGAGGCCTGCTCGCCCGTGAGGTTTTCGGGTGTCTTGTCGCCGCCCCTGTTGCCGACGAAGAAGCCGCCGAGTTCCGGCGCGATTTTCTCGTACCGCAACCAACCCTGTTTGCGCAGCGTATTTAATGGAGCCTGCGAAAAGCCCAGGCGCTCCGCCAGCGCGTTGGGAGTAAAGACATCGTCAAACGTCGCCAACACGCGCAGGATTTTGCCGTAGCGTTTGTTGCGGCCTTCTTTGCTTGCATCAGCCTCGAGTTCCACGGCGCGCGCCAGGGCTTCGTCGGCGGATTTCGCCAGTTTCACGACGGTGATCATGCGCCGCTTGCGGCCGGTGCGCACGACCGCGGGCAACGCCGCCTGCAGCGCCTCGCCCCACGAGCAGGCGTAGTACTCGGCCATCCACTTCGTCAGACGCAACACGCCCTGGGCGACAATCGGCTCGTCGTCAGGCGCCTCGAGGATTTCCTTGATCTGTGAGCGCAGCAGATTGCTGGAATCCTTCTGCGCCACGATCACGCCGATCATCGCGCGCTTGCCAAAACTCACCTTCACGCGGTGGCCGACCTGCGCGCGCGCGGCAAGCGGCGCGGGCACAAGGTAGTCGAAAGTGCGGTCAACGGGCGTGGGCAGCGCGACCTCGACAAAGCGGCCCGGCACGGCGGTAGTTGGCGCAGAAACATCGAACATGCGCCTATCCAAAGGCGGAAATCAGGGAACACAAGGGGCTGGTTGAAGGTTATCTCATGGTGCGACAGGGTTGACGCGCGTTCACGATGCCGTTACCCTTCGCGACCTGCTGCGGGGTGGAGCAGATGGCAGCTCGCAAGGCTCATAACCTTGAGGTCACTGGTTCGAATCCAGTCCCCGCTACCAAAACTTAAACAGGACGCCTTTAGAGGGCGTCCTGTTTTGTTTTGGTCGGTTGCTTATCGCAGGTCAAACCGGTCGAGGTTCATCACCTTGGCCCATGCCGCCACGAAATCGCTCACGAACTTCGCTTTCGCATCAGCGCAGGCGTAAACTTCGGCAAGTGCGCGAAGTTGTGAATTCGAGCCGAAGATGAGATCCACGCGTGTGGCCGTCCACTTGGGTTTGCCTGTAGCGCGGTCGCTGCCTTCATAAAGGCCGCCGGACTTCTCTTTCCACGTTGTGCCCATGTCCAGCAGGTTGACGAAAAAGTCGTTGGTGAGCGTGCCAGGGCGCTTTGTGAAGACGCCGTTTTGCGACTGCCCTGTGTTGACGTTGAGTACACGCAGGCCGCCGACCAGCACGGTCATTTCAGGCGCCGTCAACGTCAGCAGTTGGGCCTTGTCCACCAGCATCGCCTCGGGCAGCACGTTGCAGCCGCGCTTGAGGTAATTGCGAAAACCGTCGGCAATTGGCTCAAGCACCGAGAACGCCTCGACATCCGTTTGTTCCTGCGATGCATCGGTGCGGCCCGGCGTAAAGGGCACATTGACGTCGTGCCCCGCGTCCTTTGCGGCCTTCTCGATCGCCGCACATCCGCCCAGCACAACAAGATCCCCCAGTGAGACCTTCTTGCCGCCGCTCTGCACGGAGTTGAAGTCCTTCTGGATTTTTTCGAGGCTGCCCAGCACGTCAGCAAGCTGCCCGGGCTGATTCACCTCCCAGCCCTTCTGCGGCGCAAGGCGAACGCGCGCGCCGTTGGCGCCGCCGCGCTTGTCCGAGTTCCGGAAGGTCGAGGCCGAGGCCCACGCCGTCGACACAAGCTGCGGAACGCTCTGCCCCGAGGCGAGGATTTTGTCCTTGAGCGTGATTATGTCCTTATCGTCAATCAGCGGCCGGCTGGCCGCGGATCCTGCCAGATCAGGTCTTCTGCGGGCACTTCAGGGCCGAGGTAACGCGCCTTGGGGCCCATGTCGCGGTGTGTCAGTTTGAACCACGCGCGCGCAAACGCATCAGCCAGCTGCGCCGGGTTCTTGAGGAAGCGGCGCGCGATTTTCTCATACGTCGGGTCCATGCGCAGCGCCATGTCGGCCGTGGTCATCATCGGTGCATTACGTTTGCCCGCGTCGTGCGCGTCGGGGATAAGTTTGGCTGCGGCTGGATCCTTGGGGACCCACTGGAAGGCGCCGGCGGGGCTCTTGGTCAGCTTCCACTCGTAGCCAAACAGCGTTTCGAGATAGCCGTTGTCCCACTTGGTGGGGTTGGGCTTCCAGGCGCCCTCGATACCGCTGGTGGTTGTATGGCCGCCCTTGCCGCTCTTGAACGCGTTCTTCCAGCCGAGGCCCTGCTCTTCGATCGCCGCGCCTTCGGGCTCGCGGCCGACAAGTTTGGCGCCGGCCGCGCCGTGGGCCTTGCCAAAGGAATGGCCGCCCGCGACCAGCGCGACGGTTTCTTCGTCATTCATGGCCATGCGCGCAAAGGTCTCGCGAATGTCGCGTCCTGACGCGACGGGATCGGGGTCGCCGTTGGGGCCTTCAGGGTTGACGTAGATTAAACCCATCTGGACGGCGGCCAGCGGGCGGGCGAGGTCGCGCTTGCCCGAATAGCGAGTGTCTCCCAGCCAGCTTGCCTCGTTGCCCCAGTAAATGTCCTCCAGCGGTTCCCAGACATCCGCACGCCCGCCGCCAAAGCCGAAAGTTTTAAAACCCATCGATTCCAGCGCGCAGTTGCCCGCCAGGATCATCAGGTCGGCCCACGAAATCTTGTTGCCGTACTTCTGCTTGACGGGCCAAAGCAGCCGCCGCGCCTTGTCGAGGTTGGCGTTATCCGGCCAACTGTTGAGCGGGGCAAATCGCTGGCCGCCCGATCCGGCACCGCCGCGGCCATCGCCTGTGCGGTAGGTGCCGGCGCTGTGCCAGGCCATGCGAATGAACAGGCCCCCGTAGTGGCCCCAGTCGGCGGGCCACCAGTCCTGCGAGTTGGTCATGACGGCGTAGAGATCTTTCTTGAGTGCGGCGAAGTCGAGTTTCTTGAACTCGCGGGCGTAGTTGAAATCTCTGCCCATGGGGTCGGACAGGCTGGAGTTCTGGTGCAGGATCTTGAGGTTCAACTGGTTGGGCCACCAGTCACGGTTGGAACGGCCCTGCCCGGTTGCATTGGAAGCAACACCTGGCAGCGCCGTCGCGGCCGTCTTCTTTGATTCCGAACCGGCGGACTTTCTCTGCTTACCCATGTCCAGCCCCTTTTTCTGGTTTGCCGGATTATGGTTCGGCAATTGCAATCGTCGAGGGCTGCCACGTTCGCTGACGCTATTCCACTTGCGCGGCGAGCTCCTCCCATTGGGCGTAAAGGCCCTTGATCTCGACGCCCAGCGCCTCGAAATCACGCGAGAGCTCGCGCGCGTGCAGCGCATCCGACGCACCGGAAAACGCGGTCTCCAGTTGCGCTGAAAGTTCTGCCTGGCGCGATTCCAGCTTGGCGATTTTCTCTTCCAGCGAACGCAACTGCGTGCGCAGCCTGTGCAATTCGCGCTGGCGGGCCTTCTTTTCTTCCCGTTCCTGCGCCGCCGCACCCCTTACCGTCGCTGCCTCGCGCTGGCTGTGAAGTTGCAGCGCGGTCTTGCGGCGGGCCTCGCGGTCGCTGTAACGCTCGGTGTACCAGGCGGCGAAGCTTCCGTCGAAAGACTGCAACCGGCGATCGCGCACCTCGACCACGCGGTTGACCAGCTTGTCGAGAAAGTAGCGGTCGTGGCTGATGACCAGCAGCGTGCCGTCGAATTCGTCAAGCATTTCCTCTAGTTGCTCGCAGGCCTGGATGTCGAGGTGGTTGGTCGGTTCGTCGAGCATCAGGAAATTGACCTTGGCATGCACCAGCCGCGCAAGTTGCAGGCGCGATTTCTCGCCGCCTGAAAGCGTGCTGACGGGCCGCTTGAGGTCGTCGCGGTCGAACATGAAGCGGTGCAGCAGCTCACTCGCGGGCTGAAACAGCAGGCCGGTTGCGGCGCAGGCCCAATCGATCAGCGACGCGTCGTGATCGAGCACGTCGTGCAACTGGCTGTAGGAGCCAAGTTTGACGCCCTTGCCCAGCCGCAACGTCGGGTTGTCCCAGTCGGCCTTCTTGAGAATTTCGTTGAAGAGCGTGGTCTTGCCGCTGCCATTGGGGCCGACTAGGCAGACGCGTTCGCCGTGTTCGATCTCGAGGCACGCCTTTTCAAATATGACGCGGTGTCTGTCCTGAGTCCCGGGTCCTGAGTCCTGAGAATTTGGACTTTCGACGCCGGACGCCGGGCTCCGGACCCCGGACTCGCCGTAGGCGAACGAAAAATCCTTCACGCTCATCGCGATGTGCCCGCGGTGTTTTCCGCTGCCAAAACTGGCGCGGAAGCGGTCTTCGCCGCGGTCGGGGCGGTCGACCTTTTCCATCTGCTCGACGCGCATTTCCATGGCCTTGGCGCGCTTGGCCTGGCCCGGGTCGTTGTAGGCCTTGGCCATATCCTTTAGGCGGCGGGCTTGAAACTCGAGTTGCTTGATCAGGCGTTGCTGGGATTTGTACTCGCGTTCCTGCAGCGCCAGCGCCTCCTCTTTCTGGCGCACGAAATCGCTGTAGTTGCCCGCCCAGCGCGTCAGTTTTGTGCTGCGAAGTTCCCAGATCTCCTGCGCGTAGGCGTCAAGCAAGTGGCGGTTGTGGCTGACCATCACGACCGCCGCGCTGGTATTGCGCACGAACTGGATAAACCATTCGATGCCGTCCATGTCGAGGTGGTTGCTGGGTTCGTCCAGCAGCATCACGTCGGGGTTTAACAGTAATATGCGCGCCAGCCCGACGATGTTGCGCTCGCCGCCGCTAAAACTTTCGATGCGCTGCTCCCACGCGCTTTCCGGCAAGCCAAGTCCCGACAATACCGATTCGATCTTGCGGTCGAGGTCGTAGCCGCTGCGCGTGTCGTGCTCGTGCGTCAGGCGCTCGTACTCGGCCAGCGTGCGGCGGCGGGCGTCCTCGGCCTGATCGACGGCCAGGGTTTCTTCGAGCGCCGCGATTTTGCGCGCGCGGTCGTAATCCCCGGCGTAGACGCGGCGCATTTCATCCATGACCGTCGCGTCGGGCTCGTAGCGAAGCTCCTGCGCCTGGTAGGCGATCACGGCGTCGCGCTGGCGAAAGACCTGGCCGTCGGTCGCCTCGAGTTCGCCCGCCATGATGCGCAGCAGCGTGGACTTGCCCGTGCCGTTCTGGCCCAGGATGCCGGCTTTCAGCCCGCGCTCAACCTCGAGCGTGATGTCCTTGAACAGCAGCGGGCCGCCGTAGTGTTTACCGATTTTGTTGACCGCGATCAGGGCCATGGGCAGGTCCAGGTTCAGGTTCAGGCAACCTGAACCTTCATTCGTATAATCATTGCCGATTCGTCGGGGAGAATCCATGTCCAAAACAGTCTTGATCGCAGTCGTTTGCCTGCTCGCCGCGCCGCTAGTCGCCGAAGTTACCGTCGGCAAGCCCGCGCCGTTTTTCAAAGTCGATGGCGATTGCGCCAACCCCGTCGAGCTGAAGACGCTGACGGAGTGCAAGGGTGAAGTGATCCTGCTGGTCGACTGGCACGTGCGCGACATCCCGACGCAGAAGATCATCAAGCAGGTCCAGGGCCTGTGGGACAAATACCGCGGCAAGGGCCTGCACGTGTTTGCGACGCATCGACTGAACATGGAACGCATCGATGCGGTCGAAGACTATTGCGTCAAGAACAAGATCACCCTGTGCTCGCCGATTTGCGCGTTCGGCGAAACCAACGACTTCGATGCGTATTTCGTCAAAGACAAGATGTACATCACCGTCATCGACATCGACGGCAAGGTCGCCTACTACAACACCAGCGGCGGCTGGCAGACGGTGCTCGAAACCGAACTGAAGAAAGTCGTCTACCCCAACCTGCTGCGCCAGGCGGTGGTCAAACCGCTGGAATCCGCGGCGGTCAATTTCGGGCTGGGGTTTTTCGGCAAAGGCATGAACCTCGCCAGGACCGCGCTTGAAGGCGAGCTTGACGCTGCCGGCAAAGATGATGCCCGCTACATCATCAAGCGCGGCGAGGAAATCCTTGAGCGAAAACGCAAGCGCATCGAAAAGGAGAAGGAACGCCGCCACTACGTGCAGGTGTTCGAATGGCTGGAGGAACTCACCAGGGCCTTCAAGGATACCGAAGTCGCCACGGCGGCCGAAAAAGAAATCAAGACGCTTAAGGACGACAAGAAGGTCAAGGAAGAACTGAAGGCGCAGGAGTCCCTGATTTACGTCATCAACGGCGCACGCGGCAAAGGCAAGGCGCAACGCGTGAACACCCTGCGCACGTTTGCCAAAAATTTCCCCGGTACGCGCGCGGCCGACGACGCCGAGGAACTCGCCACCCGCCTCGAGAACGCGGAATATTGACCGCAGGCCGCTGGTTAGATTATTGGGCGGGCATGGGCCCGCCCATTTTTATTTTGATGGAATGACGACTTTGCAACAGACGCCCAAAGACAGTTATGCCGCTGCCCGCCGCGAGATGATCGCCAGGCAATTGCTGCCCCGCGGAATCTCCGACGCACGCGTATTGCGCGCCATGGGCGAAGTTCCCCGCGAAATCTTTCTCCCTGCCCAGAACCGCAGCCGTGCCTACGATGACGGCGCGCAGGCCATTGGTGACGGGCAGACCATCAGCCAGCCCTACGTCGTGGCCTGGATGAGCGAACTGCTGCAGGCCCAGGCGCACCACAAGACTCTCGAAATCGGCACAGGTTGCGGCTACCAGACCGCTGTGCTCTGCAAACTCGTCGACCACGTTTACACCATTGAACGAATCGCGCGCCTTGCTGAAGGTGCACAAGACAACCTGAGGACATTAAAACTGTCCAATTATTCCCTGCGCGTTGGAGATGGCTCTCGCGGCTGGCCCGAACTTGCGCCCTTCGATCGAATCCTCTGCGCCGCCGCACCGGCGGGAATTCCGCCCGCGCTGGTTGAACAACTCGCCCCCGGCGGCCGGCTGGTGCTGCCCGTGGGCCCGCAGGGCCGGCAGGAAATGACGGTCGTGATGAGGGACGAACAGGGCGCCGTCAACGTAGAGCAACGCGGTCCCGTCGCGTTTGTGCCGCTGATCGGCGGCTGATAACTGCACAAATGAGCACTTCACTTTCGCACGGGCCGCGACACCCTGTGCGGAATCACGAAGCGCCTTGCGGTAAAAGTTAGACCGGCGTTCGATCTCGCCTAATCTCCACTAAGGTCACCCTAAAAGGAGATTTACGATGCGAACTGGCCTTCGGTTATTTGCGGTTGCGGCGTTGGCCGTAATCGTGTGTTTGGGCGGTTGTGATAACGAAGCGGATGAAGGCGGCGCACAAGATTCGGCGAATTCAACGCTGCGCATCCCCAACCAGATCATCATCACAGGCCCCGCGACGTTACCCAACATCACGGCGGGAGAGCAGACAACGTTGCCGATCGGGGTATCGGGCGGACGAGCTCCGTACACGTGGACCGTCGGCGAAGGCCTGCCGCCGGGGATTACATTGAACGCCGCAACCGGGCAGATTTCGGGCGTGCCGACGTTGGACGGCTACTACTCGTTTGAGGTGCAGGTTTCAGACGCGAGCAAACCGACGCTGACCGCGCGGCGTCCATTTTCCATCAACGTGTTCCCGGCAATCACGGTGCAAAACACGCCGCTGTCGATGACCGTGGGGCAATCGGTATTGATGCGCTCGCATGTCATTGACGGGGGCTGCGGCACGCTGCGAGTGTACTCGGGGACGATGCCGCCGGGATTGGATATCCGCGTCACACTGTACTACAACAACGGCGACACGATCATTTACATCTACGCCACCGGCAGGCCAACGACGCCCGGTGATTACAGCGTCCCGATCACGCTGACCGATGAGGCTAATGGCCACATCGAAACGCCGATGATCATCCACGTGTCGTAACCGATGCGGCGCGCACCGAAAAAGAAACGCCCGCGATCGCGGGCGTTTTTGATTTTGAATTGGTCGGGGCGGGGAGATTTGAACTCCCGACCCGCGGGCGCGCCAGCGGCGCGACCGCGAAGCGAAGTAGCCCGCGCAAAGGCGGGCGTAAACGTAGCGGCAGGTCGGGACAGAACGAAAAACACCCGCATCAGGGCGAGTGTTTGATCGAGAAAGCTGGTCGGGGCGGGGAGATTTGAGGCGCGAATCGTCGCGCAGCCGTCGGTGCAAACGCCGCGATCGTCGCGGGCAAGGCGCTTCGTTCGTCCTTTCGTTGTTATCGACCTCGGTTGGGATCTGTTGTGCCCGGCGGGCTCCAGCGGAACCTTCGCGTCGGTTCGCCATCCAGCACCTCGCGAACGATTTTGTATCGGCGTCCTCCATTTGGACGACGATGTCTGCAAGGCCGAAGCCAACCGGTTGGCACATTGATTTAGGAGCTTTCTGACGCCTGCCAAGATGCGTCATCTGACACGGCTGCTTCGCCACAGGCGAGACGAGCGCGACATCATCGTCGGATCGTCCGAGTCGGGGCTTTATGCCCTTGGCGCCCTTGAGGATTTTGCTGATGAACCAAGTGAAGAACTCGCCTGCGAAATGGCCTGCTTGGAATTCAGATTTCGACTGGCATACGAACTCTATTGGGTGGTCCGGGTTGGTGGCTGTTCTTGTTGGACTTGAGGTAAGGCGTATTCATTGACCCTGTGGTCACGGCTGCGCTGTGGCTACGGCAGGCTTCCCGCACCCGGCTCCTCCAGTACGTCGCGGACCTTTTTGAGCAGGTCCGCGGGAGTGTAGGGCTTCGGAAGGAAATTTATGCCTTCGGCAAGGACGCCGTGGTGGACGATGGCGTTGGCTGTGTAGCCCGAGGCGTAGAGCACCTTGAGGCTGCTCGCTTGCCGGGTGAGTTGCTCGGCAAGGTCTCGGCCTCCGAGGCGCGGCATGATGACGTCGGTGACAAGCAGGCGCACACTGGGCTCGGCTTTGAATTTGTCCAGCGCCTCGATGCCGTCGCCGGCCTCGATGACGGTATAGCCTTTGTTTCGCAGCAAGGTTGCGGCAAACACGCGAAGTTGGGCGTCATCCTCGACAAGAAGGATTTTCTCGGTGCCGCGCGGCTCGTCGCCCGGTTTTGTGTGTTTGGCGGTATGCGTCGCGACTCCGATGGCGCGCGGCCAATAGACTTTGAAGGTTGTGCCTTTGCCGGGCTCGCTGTAGACGGCGATGTGTCCCTTGTTTTGTTTGACAACGCCGTAAACGGTGGCGAGGCCGAGTCCTGTGCCGCGCCCGCGTTCTTTGGTGGTAAAGAACGGCTCGAACAGATGTTGTTGCGTCTGGGCATCCATGCCTGCTCCGGTGTCGGAGACTGCCAGCATGAAGTATTCGCCGGGGATCGCACCCTGGCGTGTGCGGCAATACTCGTCGTCGAGCGTCACGTTGGCTGTCTCGATGGTCAGTTTGCCGCCCTTGGGCATGGCGTCGCGGGCGTTGACGGCGATGTTCATGACCACTTGCTCGACCTGGTTGGGGTCGGCGCTGACGAACCACGGATCCGGAACGAGAGCCGAAGCAAGTTCGATGTCTTCGCCGATGAGCCGTTTGAGCATTTTGGCCATGTCGCCTATGGACTCGTTGAGGCTGATAATTTTTGGCGCAATGATTTGCCTGCGCGAGAACGCCAAGAGCTGTCGTGTGAGAGCCGCCGCTCGTTCTCCCGCGCGCCCGACCTGGGTCCAGGCGTCGAGGTCCGATCCTGCCTTGCCCTTCTGGCGTTCCAGGTCGGCGTAACCGATGATAATGGAAAGGATGTTGTTGAAGTCATGGGCAACGCCGCCGGCAAGCTGGCCGATCGCCTCCATCTTTTGGGCCTGGCGTAGTTGTTCGTTCAGGCGCTGTTGTTCGGCGTAGTTTTGCTCGGCGGCTTTGAGCCGTTCGGCGGTTTCGCGCTTGAGTGCTTCGGTCTTTTCCTTGACTTCGGCAGCCATGTGCCGGAAGGCGCGCGTGAGCACTCCGATTTCGCCGGTAGCGTCCGGCAGCGCGAGGCCTGTTTCGGGCGTGTAGGTTTCAACGGCGCGCGTGACCTGCGCCAGGGGGGCTGTGAGTGAACGGGCGATGAGTGCCGCGAGCACGATTGAGACGGCGACGCCGATCAAGGCGGCAAGCAGGCTCGCTCGCTGGACCGACGCCGCGGCGACGAGCAGTTCCGATCTTGGAACAGTCTTGATGATAGTGAGGTCGGGACCGCCGGCGAGCCGCAGTGGAACCGCGGCTGCGGCAAAGCGGCCCCGGGAGTTGTCGAATTCGCCCACGACGCCGTTTGCCGCAACGTCCCATGAACTTACCTCCGGCATTTCTTGGCCGTGGCTGAAGGTCGCGCCAAGTTCCCCGGCAAATTCGTGGCTCTTGTCAGGGTGGACAAGATAGTTGCCGCGCTCGTCTACAAGGAACAGGCCCCCGTCTCTTGTGGTGTCGCCGCGCAGGCGGTCAAACATGGGTCGCAAGTCAAGGTTGATAATCAGTATGCCGAACGTCTGGCCGTTGTCGGTATGCACGGGCGTTGAGAGGCGCATGGTGGGCACGAGGGGTTTTTCGATGACGCCGTGCTCCTGGTTTAGTTCGACGGGCGACACGATGACGGCTCCGGCGGCGGCTGCCATGGTATTGCGGAAGTAAGGCCGGTCTCCTTTGTCCTGCAGTTGGTGTTCAGCTACGACGTTGACTTCGCCGCTTTGCTTGTGCTCGACTCGCACCAGTTCTCGACCGTTGTTCTCCGCTCCGATAAAGCGGACCTGGTAGAAAGTTGGTTTGGCAGAGACGTGGGCCTGGAACGTGGCCGTTAGGATCTCTTTCCAGGTTTGTTCTGACAGGTGTGTTTTGGGGTCGGCGCCTCCGGCGCGCCGGGCCCTGACGATGCCGTCGACCGCGGCGATGCCTCGCAGGGCTATGATGTCGGCGCGTGCTGCTGCTGCGGCGGCGTCGAGATCCGCGGCGAGCCGGCGGGTTTGTGCGAGCAACCGTTCATGTTCTGAGGGTATGACTGTCGCTTCGATGTTGAGAAAGCTCAGCAAGCCTGCGGCTATCGTGGTGCCAAGCATGAGCGTGGTCATTGCTGCAATTAGTTTGGTCCGTAGCCGCATGCCCCACCCCACAGGAAGTTTCGAGGGGGCCAAAATACTACAAAATGCAAAATATGTAAAATGCTGCTGGTGGGGAGGCGAACGAGCGTCAACCAAGCAGGGTCGGTGTTACGGCTTGGATGTCGGCGGTTTTGCCGTTTCGGGAATGTAAACAACCTCTCCGGACTTGAGGCGATAGGCGGTGCCGAGCCGCTCACCTTCGCCGCCAATTTCCTTCTCGGAAATCCTCAGGCGTTTGATCGTCATGCCCTGCTTCTTGATAATTTCCATTTCCGCGGTGCCCGGGTTTTTAATCAACGTCATGTCCTGCTTGCCGCTTAGAAGCTCAGGAAGGCTGTAGGCGCTGACCATCGCCACCAGCAACGCAACCGAGAACACCATCCCCAAGTCGAACATGTTGGCCATGCCGCTGAGAGGGTCGTCATCGTAGCTGGCGATCTTTGCGTTTGAGCGGCGGGCGGCCATACGCAGTTTCATGGCGCCTCCTTCACGGGGCCGCGAACAATCAAGTCGTGGATGAAGTCGAGGTCCGACAAGTCCTGAACATACCAACGCCGGCGCGACAACTGGATGAAGTAGCAGATGCCGCCAATGATCAGGCCGATCACGGTGGTGGTGAACGCAACGACAAGATTGCGTGCCAGATCCGCCACGTTGCCCGATGCCAGCCCGGTCAACGCCGGGCCCATCGGGATCAATGTCCCCATCAGGCCCAGCATCGGGCCGATGCGGATGCCCACCGCGACTTTGGCCGCGCGCGAATTGAGCGCGATCTGCACGTCGTCGAGGATTTTCGACAGCACCAGCGGGTCCGACGCACGCGATTTGGCGACAAACGCGCCCACGGGCCCCTCGACAGGCCGCAACTCAGATAGTCGCGACCGAACGTCCGCCGGCGCGTGATCGCCCGCCTTAAGCTGCTCGATCGCCGCGCGAAACAGCCGGTGGCCTCCAGAACGATCGAAGTTTTCGCGCGCGAACTGGCCAAACTGGACCATCGCCCAACCCAGGAACAGCAACAACGCCGCCATCGTGGGAATCATCAGCGACGTGCAGAGGTCGTAAAACACCTGAACAAGTGTTTCCATTACGCGACTCCGCCGGGGCGTCTAGCCACACCAAGAAGAAACAACACGCCAAGCACAGCGGTGACCGCGGCTGCGAGCCACAGGCGGTTTTCGCTGGGGCCTGTCGGTACCGGTTCGGCCGGTTGATCGGTCGGTTGTTCCTGCGCTTCCATCACGGGGCCGCGCACGCGCGGGCCTTCGACGGGCTTGCCGGCTTCCTGCTCGAGCGCTTTCTTGAACGCGGCTTTGAGGGGTTCGTCGCCCGGCGCATTGAGGTTCTTCATCACGACCTCATCAAGCTTCACGTTGCCGCCCGACATCAGGCCGCCGCCGCTGCCAAATTTGGCCACGCTTTCAGCGTAGACGTGCGCGAGCTCATTCAGCACCTTCGCGTCGGCGTTCCAGTAGCCTTTGCGGATGGTCTCGATCATTGTCGCCGCAATTTCCTGCATCGCGTGCGCATTGACCTTCTCAAACCACTCCTTGAGCTTCATGTCGTACTTATCGTGGACGTAGACCTCGAAGATTTCCTGCCACATCACGTCGCTGACGCTCTCCTGGCGCATGACGTTCCAGCCGAAGGTGTTTTTCACCAGTTCGGCCATGTGGCCCGCGCCGGCGTAATCGTTGCCTTTCATGCCCTTCATCCACTTCGGGCTGAGCAGTTCGGTGCGCAGGTTGGTCGCCAGTACTTCCTCAAAGCCGCGCATGCGCGCGCCGCCGGGGTCGCGCACGTCGGCGATCAGAGCTTCGGGCTCGCGGCCGGTCAGCTTTTTGATCGCCAGGCTCAGGCCGCCGAGGTACTCGTAGGTGTGATGGTTCGAGAGCTGGCTGGTCATGTTCGAGGCCCAGACGCTGACGACGGTGTCCGTGCGCTGGACGGCTTCTTCGAACAAACCGTCGATGCGTTCGCCCCAGATGTCGGCGGTGTAGCAGAAGTTCATGTTGTCGAAATAGACCGAGTGGATCTCGTCGTCTTTCTCCCAGGCGCCGCTGCGCGGCACCAGGTACAGGATGTTCGTGCCCGTGATGTTGCCGGGCTTGTCGCCAAACACGCGTGCGGCGGACAGCAGTTCGGCGCGTTCGGGCGAGAATCCGCGTTTGACCAGGCGTTCTTTCTGGTCGAGGGTGCCTTTGCGCACGCCGTTGTCTTCTTCGGGCTGCTGGGAGGCCAGCCGCACGGCCTTATCAAGCAGCCGCACGCGCGAGCCAAAGTTCTCCTTGTAGAGGCCGCCGAGTTCGATGAAGACATCGATGCGCGGGCGGCCGAGATCGGCACGCGGGATGAGTTCAACGTCGATCACGAGGTTGTTGCGGTCCCAGACCGGCTTGACGCCAAGCAGGTAGAGAATCTGCGACTCGCACACGCCGTAATCGCGCAGTGTGTCCATACCATTGAGGTCAAACGCGACCTTGGTGGGCTTTTTGGTCTTCAGCATTTCGTCGACGAGTTTCTTGCCGACCTCCCATGACGGCCGCGAGGGGATCTCCTCCGGGTTGAGCGCGTACAAATTGCGCCCGGAAGGCGCCGTCGCCGGGTTGCGCACGGGCTCGGGGCCTGGGCCCGGCGGCACAAAGCCGCCGCGCAGGGCGCGGAAAATGTGGGTGATTTCGAAATCGGATTGGCGCAGGCGGCGCGTGATGTCGCGGGCGAATGCGATGTCTTCCTTCAGCGCCGCGGGTGGCTGCTGATCGCCGATCACGCAATTGAAGATGATTTCCTCGGCGCGTGAGCGCACCCAGTGGGCTTCTTCGTCATCGACGCTGTGGTGGCCCTCGCCGGCGGGCGGTTTTTCGGTCTTGCGCACTTTGTCGAGGAAATCATGGCGCAGCACAGTCGTCAGGTATTCGACCAACTGCACGCCCTCGGGGTTGGTGCCCATGACATGCAGCGACGCCGGCGTCGTTTGGTTGTACAGCATGTGGATGTATTCGCCGACCTCGTGGATTTCCTCGTCCGACAACTGGCGGCCGCCTAAATCGACGATCTTCAGCGTTTCATCGATGTCTTCCTTGAGCGTCGCCGCGGTGATGTTTTTGCGGAATTCTTCGCGAAGCAAGCCTTTGTCGAGCGTGCCGAACTTGTCGATGTTTTCGTGCAGTTCGTGCAGAGTCTCAGACAACCCCGACTTGACCGACGGCGGCGGCAGATGATCGACCAGCGCGGCGTAGGCGCGGCGGCGCGAAATCGTCGCTTCGCCGATGTTGTCGGTAATCCACGGGTTGATCACCGGCATCGTCCCGACGCAGATGTCGCTCCAGTCATCGCGCGTCATGCCCGCTTCCTTGCCGGGAAGCAGCTCAACGGTGCCGTGCGTCCCCCAATGCACCAGCGCATCGGCCTTGTAGACCTCCTGCAGCCACCAGTAGAAGGCCAGGTAATTGTGCGGCGGCGGGATTTCCTGCGAGTGGATGATCTTGTCGTCGACCTTCTCGCCGCGCATGGGCAGGCAACCAAGCAGCACGTTGCCGAGCTGAACGCCTGGCAACACGATGAATTTGCGGTCGTTGCGCGTAACGACGCTGAGCTTGCCGGGCGATGGGCCGAAGAACTTTTCGACCTGTTGACGCAGGGCCGAAGACAGCTTGGTGTTGTACCAGGTCTCGTATTCATGCTGCGAGACGAGAATGGTGCCCGGCATGTCGGCGACAGCTTCGAGATCGCCCTGCGCCCAGGGGCCAAGGTTCTGGCCTCGTTGCTTCAACAGGTTGAGCAGCGCCTCGGAGTTGGCGGGCACGGGATCGACCTTGTAGCCCTCCTGTTTGAGGCGCGGCAGGAAGCGCGCCATGCTTTCGGGCCCGTCCATGAAGGCGCCCGTGGGGCTGCCGCGCATCAGGTCGTCCTTGCCAAGGCCGCTGTTGTAGTAGATCAGCGCGACGCGCTTGTCGGCGTTTTTCTTGCGTTGCAGGTTGACCCACGAAGATGCACGCTTGGCCATCCGGTCGATGCGGTCGTACATGGGCTCGTGGACGCGAAAGCCCGCGGCGCTGACCTTGAGGCCACCTACGACAACGGGCTCGATGGAACCCTTGAGTTCGCAGTTCGTCATCATGTTGCCGACATCGTCGTAGGCAAGGCCGCGCGGGTCTTTCAGCCATTCATCGAGCGTGTAGCGCAGCATTGAAATCGGCCGCATGTAGGGTACGTCGAGCTTCTCTAGCAGCGAGTTGCCGTTTTCCTGCTCAAAGATGGAGCCGTGCCGGTCTTCGATCACGACATTGGGGTTGCACGCCAGGATCATCTCACTGAGTTCCCCGGGCGAAGCGTCGTTGAACAATGTCGCGACATTAAAACCCTGCTGCTCCAGAGCCTTCATTTCGGCGGCGATCACCTTGGTGTCCTCGGTGATCCAGAACGACTGGTGGATCAGCAGCACGGCGACAGGCGAACCGGTCTTCCAGTTAGTCTCCTTTTTGTAGAGTTCAAGGTCCTGGTAGACGTCCGGCTTGTCGGGGTGGTAGTAGCCCGAACGCGGGATGATCAGCGGTTCTTCGACTTTGCCTTCGCCTCCGACATAGGTGATGGAGGTGTAATTGAGCAGGCGGCGCAGATTCACGGCGCCGTTTGCCTTCCAGTATGGCGGAACCTTGGGATCATCGAGCAACAGTCCAGCGGTGCGAAGTTCCGCATGCACATCACGGGCATCCAGCGGGATGATCTTGAGGGTTGGATTAGCATCCTTGGCTTGCTGCAACAGTCTCTTGACCTCCTGTGCCTCGCCGGCCTCAAAGTTGAGGATGTAGACGACCTTCGACGCGGCAAGCGCATCGGGGCCTGCCTCCAGCATTGCGGCGGGCCGGTAGGTCGTTGTCTTGATGCCGCTTTCGGTCGAAACCCGCTCGATGAGCGGCATCACGCGGTCCCAGATGCCCAGGAACACGACCGCTTCGGCGGTCCTGGCGCTGTCAGAGGTTTGCCCGGCAACCGGCAGCGACGACGTCAGCAGCAGTAATCCGCACAGGAAAAAACCGGCTTTGCGCATGTGTCCTCCAACGAACGGGAAAAGGGCCCGGCGGATGATTTCATCCGCGAGCCCGCCTCCCACATGATTTTCCCAACCGTTTACCAGCCCAGTCTCAGGCCGAAGTCGAACGAGATGCCGTCGCCCGGCAAGCGTGAGCCAAAGGACTGGTATTCCGAATTCAGCAGGTTGGTGATGCTCGCCGTCACCGAAGCAAAATCGCTGATATCGACGCCTCCGCGCAGGTTCAAAAGCACCCAGCCGCGCAGGTTGCCCGGATTACGGGGGAACTGGGCAAGGTCGGCGAAGTCGTCCTCGGCAAAGCGGTTCTTGGGCTTGTTGAAGGACCACGGAAGCTGCAGTTCAGCCCAGACGCGCCCCACGTACTTGTTGCCGGTGAAGTGCTCCCAGTTCAGGCTGAAATCACCGTTGAGCGGCGGGATGAAGCGCAGATTGTCTTCGGCGGTGAGATCATAGCCGCGCGTGAAACTGGCGTTGCCTGCAACGAAGAAGCTGCCGAAGGTCCCGCTGCGGAGAAACTCATACTTGGCGCCAAGGTCAACGCCGAAGATGTAGGCGCGGCCGGAGTTGCCTTTGACGTACACCTGCTCGTCGTTCTGCTTCACATTGTCGCCGTTGAGGTCAATGAAGGTCGATCCGCCAATGGTGCCGGGGCGCGAGTCAATCAAGTTGCGCAGGTCGGTGTAGTAGATCATCGCCTCGCCGCTGAAGCGGTCGAACGCGCTGCGCACGCCGATTTCGTAGGTCGTCGACTCTTCGGGCTGCAGGTCGGGGCTGGGCACCTCGACGCCGAATGTGAACGCGCCGCCGGACAAGGCGTCGGAAATACTCGGCGACTTGAAGCCGGTGCCGATGTTGGCCAGCAGGCTGATCTTGTCGGTCACGTCCCAAAGTACGCCGCCGCTGTAGGTGAACGACGTGAAGTCGGCGTCGATGGTGAAGTCGTCGGGCGAAAGCGGCGCGGGGGTCGACAGCGCCGTGGGCCGCGAGGTCATGTTGGCATAGGTGTAGCGGATGCCCGCGCTGATGGTGAGGTTGCCCAGCGGGCGGAACTCGTCATAGATGAATGCGCCGATATCGACAAAACGAGCGTCGGGGTTGCCCGGCGCCGCAACCACATTGCTGAGGCGCTCGCCGGTATTCTTGTCGAAGGACTTGTTGCGAGCCCAGCCCGAGTAGACGTCGTCCAGGCGCGTGTCGACGCCGTAAACGATCCTGTTGACCTCGAACATTGTCCAGGCGAACTGCGCCGTGGCGCCGTAGACGTTCCAGGAGGCCGTGCTGATAGCCTCGGTGCGTGTGGCGGCCTGCTCGGCTCCGCGCACGGTCTTTTCGTATTGCGAACGCCAGTGCGCGCGAAGGACCACCTCATCCCAAAACGGCGTGGGCGCATCGACCGTGTAGGTAACGGAGGCGAGTTGCGTGAGCGTGAGCGGCGCCTTGTTTTGGCGTTTGCGCAGGCCGCTGCCCGTCAGGTATAGATCCTTGTGCGCCTTCCACCACTTGTTGAGCTTGGGCGTTTCCCACGGCTGGTCGTAGCGGTAGATGTTGCGCTGCTCCGTGCGCAGGTAAGAGGCTTCAAGTTGATGGCCCCTGGCCGGCCGGAAGGCCATGCGCGCGTCGAAGTTGTACTCCGTCCATGAGGTGTTGTAGCTGCGGCCAAGGCCGCCGCCTCCGCGCGAATCGCCGGCGTCGACGAAACTGCCACCGAGAAAGAAGTTGAAGCAATCCATGCCCCCCATGAACTCGACGCGCTCGGAAAACATGTTTGAAACTGAGCGATAGCGGCTTTCAATGCCAAAGCCGACATCAAAGGCGTCAGGAAAGCCGTGATAGCGCCGCGGGAGCATGTTGATTGTGCCGCCGAGCGCGTCACTGCCGTACAGCAGCGAGGATGGGCCGCGCACGATTTCGACGCGGTCTACGGTGAAGCGGTCGATGTTGTTGAAGAAGGCGTTGGGGCCGGCGAAGATCGTTCCGTCAGTGATGCGGATGCCGTCGTAGAGCGGAAGGATGTACTTGCCGATCATGCCGCGGATGATCGGCGCTCCTCCGTGGCGTCCGGTTTGCTGCACGATCACGCCCGGTTCGCCCTTGAGCAATTCGGCGGCGGATTGCGCCGACGGCGCGCGCCTTTCAATTTCTTTTTCGTCGACGGTGCTGATGGCGCGCGGCGTTTCGGACACGGGTGTTTCCGTGCGTGATGGCGTAACCACGACTTCTTTGCCCTCGAATTCTTTAGGTTTGGCGGGACCCAGCTTTTCGTCGGCTCCGTTGCTCTTGGCCTTTGTTCCCTCAACCTCGTCCGCCTTAGGAGCGGGACCGGAGGTCTGGGCTTCTACGTGCATCGCCAAGCTCCAGCAAAGCGCCAACGCCGCGACACATTTCCATGCCTTCATTACGGTCTCCGTGACATCGCGCCTTTCCCGGCGGGTCTAAAAGCGTCCTTGGTCCGCGAAGTCGCGGATTGGCGGCACAGCGCGGTTCGAGAAGTGTTTGCCCGACTTGGCGAACGCTTGTGCGCAGTAGTCCCGTCGGCGTCGCAGGCCTGACCAATAATTCCGGATTGCCCTGCATGCGCGATTCATCGCATAAAAACCGAACACGGCGCCAAAGGTTGCCCGGCGGTATCCGTTCGTCATCGACATGACTATTATGTTGCAAATGAGACTGGGTCTCGTTATTAACAGGGCGATGAGAACGAGTCTCAAAATAAAGTCGCTCGCCTGTCTGGCGCTGGCTGTGTTTGTCACGCCGGGGTTTGCGCAGTCTCCCGCACCGGCCGGCGAACCCGGGCCAATTACCGCCGCAGAGTCCCGGCCCGAAAACAAGCCCCCGACTCTGTGGGACAAGTTTCCCAAACCCGAGAATGTACCCGAGTGGGACCAGCCGCGCGCGCAGAGCCCCTTTGACTTCGGCTGGATCAAGATCAACGGCTACGCCGTGGCGCACTACAGCAACTTCGATTGGCAGACGTTCAAGGACAAGCGCGACGAAGCGGATATTGAACGCTTCATCCTCGGCTTCGACCTGCTATTCACGGAATGGCTGGAACTCGATGTCGAAGTCGAATTCGAACATGGCGGCACCGGTTCGGCGCTTGAGTTTGAACGCTTCGAGGAGTTCGGCGAATTCGAATTTGAGGCTGAACACGGCGGCGAGATTGTACTTGAGGAGCTTGAGATCGAGCTCTTTATCGACCCGGCCTTCAACTTGAACTTCGGGCATCTTGAGGTGCCGGTGGGGTACACCAATCTCTATCACCGCCCCGGCGATTACTACACCAACACGCGCCCCGAGGCCGAGACCAACATCATTCCCACGGTGTGGCACAACAACGCCATCCAGATATACGGCAACCTCACGCGTTACTTCCGCTACGACCTGATGGTGGTCGCCGGCCTGGATTCCTCTCGCTTTTCCAGCGAGCGGTTCGCCGCCGACGGTTCGCAGTCGCCCTTCGAGGGCAGCCTGGCCCACGAATTCGGCGTGGCTTGGCGGCTATCGACCAAGCCCCTGGGCGGCGTCGAGGTCAGCGCGTCGGGTTTCATCGGTAACACCGCCAACAACCGTCCTCGCGACGACATGACCAGCGATGCCTATCTCTACATCCTCAACGTGTTTGCTTATTACGACCGGCGTCCGATCACCGCGCGCGCCAGCGTGCTGTACGGCAACCTGCAGAACTCCGAAAAAGTCACGCTCGCCAACAAGAACCTGAGCAACAACCTGCAAGTGCCGCGCACACCTGTGGCGCGCGAGGCGCTGGGCGTCTTTGCCGAGGTCGGCTTTGACTTCCTCTGGTTGATGCCGAGCAAACCGGCAGCCCAGTCGCTCGACCTCTTCCTGCGCTACGACTGGTACGACACCATGCTCAACACCGTGGGCACGGTGCAGGACCAGGACCGTTACCTGCGCCAGGGTGTCACCACGGGCCTCAATGGCCGTCCCTATCCCAACCTAATCCTCAAGGCCACCTTCCAGTGGAGGTGGCTGGGCATCGAAGACCACAACGACGAACTTACATACACGCTGGGGTTTGGCGTGGAATTCTAAAGGACGAACATGCGTACACGCTTGATGACAACTTTGACTGCCGCGATCTTGACCGTGATGTGCCTCACGCTCACGGCCTGCCCCGACGATTCGTCCGATGAAGACGACCCTCAGTTGCAGACCTTCAACGCCGACTTCATGCTCGAGAACTACGCCGTCGACGTCGTGACCGCGACCTACGCGGCGCTTCAAACCGCCGCCGAGGAGCTCGAAGACGCCGCGAACGACCTCGACGGCACCCGCACGACGGGCAATGTCACCGCCGCGCAGGTTGCCTGGCGTGCCGCGCGCGAGCCTTGGGAAAACTCCGAGGCTTTCCTGTTCGGCCCCGTGGACACCGCCGGCTACGACCCGCGCATGGACACTTGGCCCCTGAACGGAACCGACATGGACGCGATATTGGCGGGGAGTGCGACGCTCAACGCTGCGTTCTTTGCCTCGGCCGCCGACGACGTCAAGGGATTTCACGCCATCGAACGCCTGATATTTGGCGATGGCGGCAGCATCGACACCGCCGCCGAAATCCTCGCGGAACTCGACGGCGACACCCGCCGATACGAGTATTTGATCGGCGCCTGCGCCGATCTCGTGGCGGCAACGACCGCGCTGCACACCGCCTGGCGCAGCACCGGCGGCGATTACCAGGACAATTTCATTAATACAGGTGGAAGCAGCGTGTACCCGTCGCAAAAGGCCGCGATCCTTGAGTGGGTCGAAGGCATGATCACCATCGCCGACGAAGTAGGAAGCGGCAAGCTCGCCACGCCCTTTGGCCCGCCGGCGGATATTGACGCCGTCGAGTCGCGGTTTGCCTTCAACTCGCAAAAAGACTTCGCCGACAACATCCGCGGGATTCAGAACGCTTATCTCGGCAACTTCGGCGGATTTGACGGTCCCGGCCTCGAAATATTCGTGGCCAGCCGCAACGATGAACTTGACCAGGAAATCCGCGACGCCATTGAGTTGGCGATTTTCGAAATCGAGGACATCCCCGTGAGCTTTGAGGACGCCATCACCAACAACCGCCCCGAGGTGCAGGACGCCATTGACGCTGTCTTGGCGCTGCGCGATGTCCTCAACGACGAACTCATCCCTTTCCTCAACAACTCCAACTTCCAATAAATCAATGCTTCCAACACAGAAAAAGTCCACGCGTCCGATCATTGGCCGCCCTTCCCTGTTTGCATTCATGTTCGCCGCGGCGGCGCTGGCTTGTGCCATCGCCGCATGCGACAGTGGCGGCGACGAAGGCGGCGGCGATTCCGGCGGCGGCACCTCGGCCATCGGCGAATTTGGCGGTGGCGATACCACGGTGTTCATCCTGACGAGCAACGCCTTTTCCATGCCGGCGCCGAATCTCGATGCTGCCACGCTTGGCCTCCACTTAGAGGGCGACTTTGCGTTCGAGCAATCGTTTGTCAGCGCCGGCAACCCGAATTTCCCGGGATTGGGTCCGATCTTCAACACCACATCGTGCGAAGGCTGCCACCCCAAAGACGGTCGCGGCAAGCCGCCCGATGACGGGCCAGAGCCGTCACTTCTGATTCGCCTTAGCATCCCCGGAACGGCCCCTAACGGCGGCCCGATGGCTGTACCCGGTTTTGGCGGCCAATTGCAGGACAACGCGATTTTCGGCGTGACGCCCGAAGCCCTGAAAGAACTCAACTACACGGCAGTCAATGGCACTTACGGCGACGGTACGCCTTATGTCCTGCGCAGGCCCACCTTCACGTTAGGCAGCCCCTATGTGGCTCTGCCCGGCAACCTGATGATCTCGCCGCGCGTAGCGCCGCCAGTGTTCGGGTTGGGGTTGCTCGAAGCCCTGGATGAGGCGACGATCTTGGCCCTGGCTGACCCAACCGACGCCAACGGAGACGGAATCTCGGGGCGCGTAAACATGGTATGGGACGTGCAGGCCGGCGCAGCGCGTCTGGGTCGGTTCGGCTGGAAGGCCAACACGCCCAATTTGCTCCAGCAATCCGCGGCGGCCTACGTCAACGATATGGGCGTCACCAGCCCGCTGTTCTCCAACGAGCCATTTCTCGGGCAGCCCCAGGATGACGGCCTGCCGGATGACCCGGAAATCGACCAACACACACTGGATATCACGGCGCTGTATGTGCGGACGCTGGGCGTGCCGGCACGGCGCAACGTCAACGACCCTCAGGTGCTGCGCGGCGAGACGTTGTTTACGCAGGCAGGGTGTGCGGGTTGCCACAAGCCTGCGCTGGTGACGGGCAACACGCATCCGCTGGCGGAGTTGCGCAACCAGACGATTCACCCGTTCACGGATTTGCTGGTACATGACATGGGCGCAGACCTCGCCGACAACCGGTCGGACTTCCTCGCGGACGGGCAGGAGTGGCGCACAGCGCCGCTTTGGGGCATTGGCATGACCAGTGTGGTCAACGGTCATACGTTCTTTTTACACGACGGCCGTGCACGCAATCTGGCCGAGGCGATCCTGTGGCATGGCGGCGAGGCACTTAACTCCCGTGATGCGTTCCGCAACATGAACGCAAGCGACCGCGCGGCACTGATCGCCTTCCTGAACTCAAACTGACCATCGTCGTGCCCGTTGGTAATGGTTGCGCTCGAAGGCCGCCAACTACCCCAAGGTCTTTGATTACACTCCCGACCGTTCGCGCGACGGCCCGCGCCGCTTCCTGGAAGTCGAAGACGATGCTGGCCGACGAAGACGCTGGCGAGGCTATTTGCAGTGCGACGCCTACAAGGGCTACGAAGGCCTGTTTGCGGCTGAACGTCAGAGACGACGACAAATCTACGAAGTGGGCTGCTGGGCTCACGCCCGACGCTACTTCTACGACGCCCGAGCAAGCAGCGGACAGGATGCCATCGAAGCGCTGGCCCTGATCGGTCGTCTCTATCATGTCAAGCACGAAGCCCGCGAGGCGAAAGTCGAAGGCAGGGCGCTGTTGGCGCACCGGCGTGAACACGCCGAGCCCGTGCTGAAATCGTTCAAAGTGTGGATGCTGGCGCGGCTGGGCGCGCGGACCGGCGTATTGCCCCAGAGCGAACTCGGCAAGGCGATCCATTACACCTACGACAACTTCAGGGCGCTGAGCCGCTACATCATGCGCGGCTATCTCAACATTGATAATAACGCGGCCGAACGCGCGCTTCGTAACGTGGTGATTGGCCGCAAGAACTGGCTGTTCGCGGGCTCGGATGAAGGCGGCAAGAGCGCGGCTGTGATCTACTCGCTGGTCGAGAGCGCCAAACATTGCGGCTGCAACCCCTACGAGTATCTGCGCGATGTGCTGACGCGCCTGCCGGAAACCCGCATGAGCGCCGTAGGTGAGCTTCTCCCCGACGCCAGGCTGAAGGCGCGCCGTGCCTCAACCGCGTCGTAGCAACGCATTACATCTACGAAGCCGCTCGCTCACGGAACAACCCCGTCCGCGTCGTCAATACGTGCCACACCGGACGGTTACGAAGAGATGGTAGCCTTTGTGGCTCGGCAACTGGCGGTGGGAACGCCTCTGACAGAGATCGGATGCTATGTGCGCCAGCCGCTGGCTGTTGAATTCGAGGTCTGACGAAAGCCGCCGGCCTTCAACCCAAGCGGCGCGGGAAATGTCGCAGTAGCGGGATGAGTCAAACGTGTTGTCGCAGATGAACTTCAGGCATGACCGACCAACGATGCTTTCAGAATGTGCGCAAAACTCTGGACACTGCCTACCAAAAACGGGCTCACTGAAGCGATCGTCCATTAAATGTGATCAATGTTGGCACCTCTTTTTGGTATTCCCTGTATTCCGTCATGAACTCATCGTAATCACGAACAAAGATGCCTGTGCTCAATGCCCAAGGTTCGTCGGGAGCAACGCCGGATGGAGATTGAAAAACAAAAGCACCCTCGCCGAATTTCATCTTGGAAATGAACGACACTCGAAATTGCCTGAACGCCGAAACAACCACATCTGGATTTACGAATTTTTCTTTTATCTTCGGGCTCCGGAATTCCTTTGCGATGTTCTCAAAGGGGCCCGGGCCATCACTCAGAAATTGCACTGCGTCGAAAATCAAAGCGTCCTTGATGTCTTCTTCCTCGGCATATTGCAGCACGCGTTGCAAACTCTTGAAATAAACACCCGTCTTTAACACGTCATCAACGGTCGCCTTGTCAGCTTTCAAAGGATATACAAATGAACCTGACGACAGGAACGACTTCGGCGCTCCGGACGCCAGCCGCAACACAAGATACTGGGTAGCTGATGAATTCACTGAATCTTTTTCTTGGGTCGGCTCCGCCGACAATGGGAGACTAACCAACGCCATCAGCAGAAAGAAGATAGTTACTGTCGCACCTGAGAGCATTATGAAGCTCAAACGAATTTGGGCAATCATGGAACACCTCGTATTGTGATTTCAGAAAGACAGCGATCTAGGCCTCATTTCACGCACCAGTAACCAGCCCATTCATTGTAATTGTGACCCGCCGGCGCGTAGTTTTTGTTGCAGGTCTGTGGATTTGTAATTTTGGCCCCTGACGAGTCTGTGTCATGGACTGCCCCATCGCCGATTTTATGCTTCCATGTCCCGTCCTTCTCCTGACGGTAGAAATGCATGTCCTTTCTCTTGGTGCCATCAGCATTTGTTTTCTCGCCAACTACGGCGGCGATTTTCCAAGTCCCCTCAGGGCATTCCCCTTTAGCGTTGGGTTCGGTAGCACCGTAATCCTTCAGTTCCTGCTTGAGGCCGGCCACGGTCCTGTCCCAGCTACCGGCTACCTGACCTGGCCCAACTTGATGCACTGACTTCAACCATTGCTCATATGTTATAGGTCCCATGGCATTACGAAAATCCACCGGTTGATCGGATGCGTAACGCCAGCAATTCCCTTTTGATGTCTGGCCACTACCCCAACTGCGACCCTCACGTTCCTTAGTTTTTTTCTCGGCGGCCTCCGCAGCTTTCTTCTCTGCCTCAATTCTTGCTTTACCTTCGGCGGACATGCCCGACTTGTCCACAAGCTTCACTGTAATTTTTCTGCCATCAACTTCGATTACTTCACCGTCCTTAAAGGGGGGACCTCCTGCTTTTTCTCGTCTGACTTGTTCCTTCTCTAATGCTGCGCGATCTTTTTCGGCCTCAGTCTCCAGACCTGTCGGATCAGCAAGACAAGTAGGCGCATTGACACAATAATCCCAGAGATTCCAAAATGGGCTGGCTGCCGGGTCCGGTGTCGTCCATCGGCCCAAGTAGGGGCTGTAAACTCTGTTCCAACAGTAATACGTGCCCAGGACGTTGCCGCAGCCGTCGGTGTCGCTGCCGGAGCCGCCCTGCATCCAAGCCGGTGCGTAACCGTCGGGTCCCTCCTGGCATCCGTAAATTCCTAACGGTGGCGTGCTGGGCGGGTTCACGTAAACGCCCACCATCGGCGGATCGTAGCGATAGCCGCACCACAGCAGGCGCGAACCCGGATCTGCCGTCGTGTTATCGCCAAGGCTGCCGTTGGTGTAGGTCGCCAGCGCGCCCGTGGCCAGGTTCACCCCCGGCGGCGGCGCAATGCGGTAGGTATCGCCGCTGGAGGCCAACTGGTCCGCGTCGCCCGCGACTTTGACGGTGTAATTGCTCGCGTGGGCGTAAGTCAGGTTCAGCGGCGTGGGCTGCAGGATATTGGCCAGCATCGGCCAACCTTCCATGTACGTCTTGTAGGGATGCGAACTGTCGGTGAAGGTGGTTTCGTTCGAGGCATAGCTGGGCGCGCTCGACCACGTGCCGCCGTTTGAATAACCGAGCAGCGGCGGATATTCGACAACGGTGTAGAGGTCGTTCTGCTGAGCTTCTGCGGAGTGGTCGCCGACGACCTTGCACCAGTAGCCCTCGCCGGTGTCCACGGCCACAATTTCCCACCATGAGCCGCCTACGTCGGGCTGGATGTAGCGGCCGATGTCGGCAGTAGTAAAGGCCAGGTAATCGTAAGACGTGAAGGTGGTATACGGCGCGCTGTAGGTGGGAGCGACAGCGATGCCCCCGTTGTCCACGAAAGTCACGTCGTCCTTGAACTCCAGGACAAAGAAGCCCTGGTTAAGGCCATTTAGCGCGGCATAGACCGGAGCGCTGGCTCCGCCGACATCGAGCAATTCGATCCAGTTGGTGCTGTTGTCTGCTACTCGTGCACTGAGATAATCACTGGTGCCGACGGGCCCCGGTATCACAAGCTCGCAGGCGATCATCTCATCGGTGGTAAGCGTAACGCCGGTCAGGTTGATATTCGTGCGGCCCGTGGTGGGCGTGTCCGCCTGTAGCGAGCTGATTACGTCGTCGCGGCCGTGGAACATGACCTTGGAGCGGAAGGGTTCGCCGTTGGGCCCGTAAGTGTACAGGTCGGTGCAGAAGCCCGACGCGTTGAAGACAACGCGCAGGCTGCCAAGCTGGTCCTCGCCGCGCAGGCGCCAGAAAGCACTGCCGCTCGTTGGTGCTACGTATTCGGCGACGTTCGCGGGGCCTGGGGAGTGACCTCCAGATGCGGCGGCGCCGGTGCCCGGGGCGACGGTCTGAGCCGAGCCCCCGGCAGTGGCACCCTCGCCGAAGGTGGATTGCGTGACAGCCTGTGCTGCTCCCGCGCTGTCGTAATTGACATCCTCGCCATCGGTCTGTCCGCAGGCGTTGCAGGGACAAGTAGTGCATTGCTCGCAGAGGGTTATGAAAGATGTAATGGAGTCGAGGTGGTAGCTGGCCTCGTACCAGATTTCCTCGGTCTTGCGCCGCCCTTGGCAGTCATAGGAGTAGAGACGTTCTGGTGTAGCCAAGTCAGCGTCATTGTCCGTAAGCACCAACTGGCCTTTGTAGTCGTAAGCGTGATACAGGCCCGTGGAGGCATCGTACGTGAGCTGCTCAGCGGCGTCGTAGATGTAGTCGTCATTGCCATCCACGACCGTGTAGACGTTCATCAGGCGCGCGTTGATTTCCGCCTGGGTGCCGGTGCCGCCGACCGTGAAGCCGGTGCTCTTGATGGTCCCCGAGGCGTCATCACTGTCAACGATACCGCTTCCTCCAGAGCGGTTGCCGCGTGTGTCTAACGCGAACGAGCGCTTCACCGCGAAAGCAGCCGGATCGTCGGTGTCATTGGCAAAGTCAGTGAAGTCGGTCTCGTCGTTCAAGTCCACGCCGAAGTAAGTCTCCGTGAGGCGATAGGCATTGTCGTAGCGGTAAACCTTGCCCATGTCGCCTTCGTGAGCGCTGCGCTCGGCCGTGACGTTGCCGACCTTGTCATAACGGCGGTCATTGGAGGCAACGACTTCGTCAAAGCTCGTTTGCGAGACGTAGTGCTCGACTTTTTCGCAGTAGCTGGAAAAGCCGCCGCAGCCGCAACCGGACGCCTCATATTCGTACTTGGTGTGGATGGGTTTGGCGCCGTTACCGCCCATCACGCGATGAACAAGGCGATGGGGCCCGGCGTAGAGGTAGCTTGCGATGTGGAAATTGTTTGTTTCATCGACGGATTCAGACAGGCGGTTGAGTGCGTCGTAGGAATGCGCGACGCGGCGACCCGTGGAATAGATGGTGGCACGCAAGAGGCCCGCGGCGTCATATTCCGCGCCGGTGGTGTAGGTGCCAAGCAGCGTACCGTCGGACTTGGCGATGGTCTCGGTCATGCTCTCGGGCATGCTAAAACTATTGTAACGCCAGCTTGCCGAGGAAATAAGGTTCGAGCCATTGTAGTTAGAGTTACCGGTGAGACGGCCCAAGGCATCGAACTCGTAGCTTTCGTAAGTCGCGCCCTTGATGCCTGTGCCGCGAGTGATCATGCGGTAGCTGATCAGGTTACGGTTGTCGAAGGTGTCTGTGACACTGGTGCCGAGCGGGTCGGTCCAGCCAATGCGGTTGGAGTTGGCGTCGTACCGATAGGTCCAGATGTCGCCGTCAGGACGGCGCAGCGTGATAAGCCGAGAACGCTCATCGTAGGTGTAGTCGGTGTCCTGAGGATTGGTCGGCGTTGTGTCGTCGCCCGTTTCCCAGATCGTGCGGCGAGTTACGCGAGAATCGTCATCGAAGATGTTGTCGGTGATAATCCAGTTCGCCTCGGTCGCATTGGGCTTGCGGGTCGTGCGAACGCTGCGCGAGAGCAGATCGAAAATGTAGTCCGTGGTGGTACCCGCCGCATCGGTTGTCTGCGTCACGCGGCCCCAGCCATCGTACTTCCAGTCAATTTCTGTGTCCTTGCTGGTGGCGTTGTAACGCCGATCGCGGAACTTTGTGCGGCGGTTGAGATTATCGTAATCGGTTTCTTCGTGACTGACTTCGACGCTGCTGTCGAGACTGTTGATTTCACGGAACGTGGTCTTGGTGTTAGCGCCGTCCAGGTTGTATTCAAAATGGACTTCGTTTCCGACGGCATCGCGGGTGTAACTGGTCCGGTTGGCGGCGTCATAGAAACGATAGAACGTGACGCCATTGTCGTCGGTTGTTCTAGCGACGCGGCTGTTTTTATCAAACAGGACTGTGTTTGTGGCATATCCGTCGCCAATGGCCGTGCCGAGATAATCGTTGGCCATTCGGCGCGACTGGTAGGCGCGGTCGATTTCATCGAAGAAGCTCTCGGAGCGAGTCAACAACTGGCCAGCCGCAGCGGTACCCCAATAGGCCTCGGACTTGGTAACGTTGGAGTTGGCGTCGTAGTAGGACTTACGTTCGTTGCCCGCCGGATCCGTTACGAGAGTCGTACGATCAAAGCCGTCATAAGTGTATAGGGTTTTATTGACGAGCGCGTCGCGGCTCTCCGATAGATTGCCATTGGCGTCGTAGTCGGATTCGAAAATGCCCTGAACATCGCTGTTGGCGCCGGCGATGGACTGGAAGACCATATCGCGTTCATCGTAAACCGTGGCCGAACGGTTGCCGAGCGGACTGATGCTGGCGACAACGTTGTAATTGGCATCGTATTCGGTGCGGCCGGTCAGGCGGGTAACGGTGCTGCCTGCAACAGCGTCAACGGTGCGCTGGGTTGGGTAGTTGAGCAGGTTGTAGACAGTGGTCGATTCGACCCAAGTCGCCGCCATGGCGGCGGATGACTTGCTGAACGCTGAGGGTGCAGCGGTTTCTGGAGAGCCGGGCATGGAGGGCTCTGAACCGGCATCGGTTACGTATTCACGGAAGCTATGGGTCACATTGCCGTTGGCATCGAAGTAGCGATAGACATCGAGCCGGTCAGTTTGCCCGTCAGTGAACAGTTCAGGACCGGAGCTGTGCCAAGCCTGATCAAGTTCGTTGACATCGTAACTGGACTTGAAGTCGTCCTTGGTTGCACCCGTTTCAAATGCGCGAGCAGGCCAGCTTGCGATCATATTGCCGACGTTGTCGTAATCAAATTCGCTGGTGAGGTCGAGCGATCCGTAGCCTGACACGGTCTGGTAGAGGAACCCGTCGTGACCGCTGCCGGAGTAGTACCTGAAATGCGTAACGTTGCCTTCGCCGTCAACGGAGCTGATTGGCTGGCCGTACTGGTTGTAGGTGGTGCGGGATTCGATAGTTTGCGCTGAAGGCTGGCCAAGCGTTACGGACGGCGCGCTGGCCATGACGAGGTTGCCGGCAAACTTGTCCGTCGTCGATTCGCTTTCTTCGTAGTCGTAAGTGTACGTGGTGGTGTAATTGCGAGGGTTCTTGACGGTCTTGACGAACTGATAGCGCGGCTCATAGGTGTAGGTCGTGATGATGTCCGACTCGCTGCCGAGCCCTTCGTCGGAGCGCGTGACTGTGAGAACGTTGCCCGCCGCCATGGGATCGCTGCTCTGGTTGAAGACGTTGTAGGCGCTTGCGCCCCAGCCGTCCGCCTGCAGGTCAAATGTTTCGTCCACCCATATGTCGTTCGAGTCGTTGTCAATGATCAGGTAGTACTTGTAATTGCTCGGATTGGTTCCCATGCGAAGCGTCATGCCGATGAAGGCGCCGTTTGTCCACCCAGCAAGGAACTTGCTAAGTTTATTGGTCGTGCAGGATGTGGCGGTGCCTGAAGTTTGCGATGACCCGCTGGCGTACGTGTATGTGGCTTTGTTGCCGCGAGGATAGGTGACCGTCAGGATTTCATGGTTCGAGTTATAGGTGAATACCGTATTGAATGATGTCGGGTCCGAAGTGCGCACTTTGCCCGAGACTTCAGTGATCGTGCTGTGGTTGATGTTGAGGTCAGTGTCCACGCTCCAGAACTTGGTGTAGCGCGCAATCGTCGTTGCCCGACCACTGGCATCAAGAGTGTAATCAGTGCGCAGACCGCGCCGATCAATAACGCGTACAGAAGTTCCACTCACGTAGCGTACATAGAGCCATTGGTCGAGTTCGCCCAGGCGCTGTGCAACGACTTTGCCGCTATCGTACTGGTTTTCCAAATAGGGCAGCGTTGTTCCGGTTTCGGCAAATTCGCGTGGATTGACGCAAGCGGTCATGCGATGCGCTGAGTCATAGACATAGGCATACGTGATTCTGGCGTACGGAGCACTTGCACCGCCGTAACGGTTGGTTTTGGGAGCCTTCTGCTCGATCAGGTCGCCAGAGGAGTTGTACTCGTACTCTACTTCACGCGGGCTCCCGGTGCTCCACACCTTGTCTTTGACAACATCTACGCGTCCGTGCGACGCATAAACGATTTCATACGTCTTACTGCGGTCGTCCGTAATGAGCGAGAGCTGTCCGGCATAGTTGTAGCTGCACTCGGTCGTATTGCTGTTGCGGTCGATGCACTTCCAGAGGCGGCCCTGGCTATTGAAAACACACTTGAAGCCGTGGCGGTCTGTGAGGGTTATGGTGTTGTAGGTAGTTTCACGTGTTGCCGTGACATAGACACCAATCGGTGAGCTAAAGCCGCCCGTCACGTCAGGGAAGACTTCCTTGCGGCCATCTGGCGTGTACCACCAGATATCGCTGCTGCTGGAATCGTAAATGGCTCGCTGGTAGTAATGGCCAACCCAGTTGAATCCCAAGGGGCCGTTATAGGTGATGTCGCTACGGTAGAAGCGCGACCATGAAATCCCCATCATGCGGCCGCGCGTGGTGATGTCCGTTTCGCTCTTGAAGAACGCGCCGGAGTGAAGGAAAACATTGACGCCGCCAATGGCTGGATTGCGTGAGGGCTCGGTGTTGGTCGTGGTGGGAAGGATATTCGTCGGATAGTCGACAATGACTTGTCCCTTCTTTGACCCGCTGTTGGTCGTGAACTCGCGCGGACCGCAATCGGCCAAATGATCTACGCTGACGACAACATCCAGCCCGTTGCCTCCGCCTGTCACCGAAGCACTGTGGACCGTGATGTTATTGCCGAAATCGGGCAATGGCGAATTCGAAAGTCCGGTTCCTGCCAGGGAGATGGTGCGGTTGACGTCGCCTTGTTTCAGGTAGACCGGCTGTCCCCCGGCGTCGGACACTTTCACAAAGGCTGAGCCTGCGCCGTTGACGTAAACTCGGCGGCTCACCCATTCTGAATACAGCCCATTTGAGTTTGCAATTCGGGCATAAAGCGTGTATTCGCCGTCGTAAAGGTTCTGTTTGGCGGTTGTGATTTCTTGTTCAACTGTCCACGACGCTGCGCTCGATGATACTGAATCGAAAACTCCCGCAAGAGTGGCTCCCGCGTTAATGTCCGCGGTGTCATTCCAGACCGGCCGGTCGGCATAGAATTCGAACGTCCCGGTGCTGATGGCGGCGCCGCCATTGGCGCTGAACGAGAGGCTTACCGTAATATCGGTGTCGGAGCTGCTGGCCGCGACGTTGGCATCCGCCGACGGACCGGTGAACGATACGCTGGGCCGATTTGTCAGATCCGTGTCCTGATCGACCGTGAATGTCGCGGAAGCGGTTTCATCATAGGCGGCAATGCCCCAAACGTTATTTTCTGTGGTCGTGAACGTCCGCCCGCCGGTACTTGCGCCTGACAGCGTCAGATCCCAGAGAACTAGCTTTTCGCTGAGGACAATCTGGTCATTGACCGTGATGTTCGAACCCACGGTCAGGTTGGTTGAGTTTTCCCAGTGGGTGTAAGTTCCAATAGTAGTCAGAGCGACAATGCTGGTCTGCTTCGCATTGGCGGGAAACAACGCCAAAGTCGGTGCTGCCGGTTTGGCGCTGACCCTCTTGGATTGACCGCTCTCCAGGTCTGTGCTCGGATTGAGATCAGCGGCTTTGACGTAGTAATAGTACGTGCTGCCGTTTGAAAGACCGGTGTCGTGGTACGCGGTCCCACGAATAACTCCGGCCAACTTCGTGAAATCCGTTCCATTGGTCGAGCGATAGATGTTGTAGCCGGCACTGGTGACAAGATAATCGCTGCCTGTCGTCCAGCCGTCCGTGACGAGGTTTTCGCCATTAGTGTTATCAATCGTGATCGTATTCGAGGTGTTTGACGCGATCTTGTAATACTTGTAGGTAGCGACATCCGAACCCATGCGCAGCGTGAAGTTCACAAAGGCATTGGTGGTCCAGGGTGAGCCGCCGACGGTCAACACCGTCGATGTAACCGAACTTGCCGTTCCCGATCCGTTAGTTCCCGCGTCCGCTTGGCTGTCATTCGCCCATTCCAAGCGCAAACGTGTGTCACCAATCAGTACTTTGACGTCAATAGGTGGAACAAGACCCCATGAGACCTTGGATCCCGAATCGCTTTCGTAGCGGTCGCCTGTGCATTGGCCGCCGCAACCAATCATAGTCAGCGTACGCACGGTGGATCCACTATCGGCATGGACGTTGTACTGGCTGCCAACGGTCAACGCATAGTCAAACTGAATGCCACGCATGGTCGTGGCGCTGCGCGAGTCGGTGGTTTTCCAATAGATATGGCTATTGGATTGGTATGTCGAAATATTGGTCTGGAATGTGTTGCGGTCAAAGATGTCCAGGATGCCATCCGTTTCGATAGTGATAGACCAGCGCGAGAACGTGCAGTCGGTGCAGGCAAGGCGCGCTGCAGACCCTGCACCGGATGAGTCGATCACGATGCGGCCATCGTAGGTGGAATTTGCGTTGAAGGTGGAGTCCGTGGCTTCAAAGAGTCCGTCGGTAACCAGAATGTAGTCCGCGGAGCTGCTATTCACCGTCATCGTGGACGTGCGAACAACAAAAGTGCCTGCCGAGGTAAGGTTGCTGGTATAGGTGACTACTGAACCGCCCGAGATTTCCAGAGAGCCATCATTGTCAATGCCACCGGCAGTCCACGCGTAACCGCACGTCGTCAGCGTTCCGGTCTCCGGCGAGTACTGAGTTGCGCCCTTGGTTTGGACAGTCGTTCCAGCGCTGTCCACGGTTCCGCTGAAATTCCAGGAGCCACGTACTTCGACAGTGGTTACGTCGTTTTGGTCGAAGTCCACCGCACCGGACGTTTCGGACCAGGGGATATCAGAGTCGATTCCGCTGTCAGCGGCGAAGGCCGCATTGGTGAACGCGGTGCCGAAACGGTGGTCGATGATGACCATTCCGGCTACAAGCTCGGTCTCCTCGTGTAAACCTGAAGCTTCGTCCATATCCTGTCCAGTGAACTGCAACACCGTTGCGCCATCTTCCGTCTCGTCGTCGATGAAGATGACCAGGGTGTCACCCGCTGAGAGCGCGACGCTTGCGACTGTGATGCTGAAGCTGCCGCCGCCCGTCGTGTCCGATTCAGCGAGCTTCACGCCATTGCGGCAAATGCCCACTGTGACACTTCCGCCAATGCCTCCTTCGTTCAGTGTTCCGGAAATCACGAAACCGCTGTTTGTGCTAAATGTGTAATTGGAGGATGCTGTTCCTTCCTCGAAGCCGTCAGTTGCCTTGACTCGCCAGTACCAAGTCCCGCCGATCAGCGCCCCAAGACCGTTGGGGTAGGTCGTAGGAAGATACAGGCGGACGCGAGGCGTGGTGCCGCCGATCAACGTTACACCATCACTGGGAAACGCAATCCAGGTGGTTCCGGAGTCGTAGGACACTTCAGCGTATCCGCCATTTCCAAGGTACTGGTTGGTCGTCAGCGACCGGTATTTGCCACTGCCGTTGTTGAACGAGCTGTTGTCGTCAATTTCAATCTTGAAGTGCAACGGGTCTTCATCGGCATCCGAGGGACGTTCCCATTGCAGTAATGTGGCGGGTGCTTGCCCGCTTGCTCCGCTGGATGGTGAGCGATTGGTGTTGCCGACCTGCCCCGGCGCGGAATTCATCTGGAAAGTCAGGTAGCGCCAGCCGCCCGAACGTCCGCTTGCATCCTCCAAGCGGACGCGGGCATAGTAAACCGTGCCGTTGACAAGCGCCGTACCGCCATAAGTGAAACCGGAATTGGCGTTTGACTGTTCCGACCCGTTGTCGTGAAGCGAACTAAAGTCCGAATTGTTGTCGATATCTACTTCGTAAGACCCTTGGGTTTGGCTGCCAAAATCGCTCGCGAAGGTCCATTTGAAGTAAGGCGTATTTGAGATGACGTGCAAATTGTCGGCCTGCACACTCGAACTTTCCCACACATCCCAGCTTGACGGAGCGGCAGGACTGCCTCCAGTCAAAACACCAATGTATGGGCGAGCGTAGTAGTTGGTTGTATCTGTGTTGGATGTTCCGCTAGGAGTCGCGGCACCCCAATAGCAATGCTGGGCAAGAATTTGGGTTCCACCGCCATCGACGGCATTGTTCGTCGTGTTACCCGCAAATGTCGAGTACTGGACAATCGTTTTTGCGCTTCCGCTGGAGCGCTGATCGTTCACGCCCGTAGCGTTGGTTGTAATGGCGCATTGGTCGAAGAGGTAGTCAATGGTGTTGTCAGAATCAGAGCCGACATCAATACCATATGTTCCATTGCCGTCTATTGTAGTGCGGCGAAACGTGGCTGTTGCGCCAGTTTCGTTTCGTATTTCCTGCAGCCACACGCCACGATTGGTGGTTCCTCCCGAGACACCCGCGATCGTGCAATCTTCAACCAGAAGTGTGCACACCGCTGCAGTCTGGAATTGAACACTGAGAGCCGTGCAATTCGTGCCATTCAACGCTGACACAAAGCAATGGGACAGAATCAGCGCGCGAGCCGGTGAATAGCTTGCCTCAACGGAATAGATACCCGTGTTCCAACCCTCAATCACGCTCCGCTCAATCCTTACACTGGTCGATGCTTGGGATGACCCAATATAGATGCCGGTGGTACCGGAGTTGTCGGTGATCTTGGAGTCTCGAATAAGGACATCATTCGCAAATGCAGTACCTGCCCCGATTTGAATACCGGTGTTCACAGCACCCTGGATGGCGCAATTGAGGAATTCGACGCGGCCACTCTCCACCGTGCAGCAGGCCGTATCACAGTCGTCGCCTGCAGCGGTAGAGCCCAAGGTGCAGTCTTCAAATACGACCGTGTAGCCATTTCCCGACCCGTCAATGTGGGTGCGCGTATAGATACCGGTGTAGCACTGTTGGATCAGCAGTCCGGGGAAACGCCACCGAGTTTGCTGCCCGGAATAGGGCACGAAATATGTCGTTCCGCCGTCGTTGTCGTCCTTGTTGATGTTGATGCCGGTGGAGGCGTTGCGAATCTCCAGATACGCGAAGGGGCCAATGTCACCCCACACGTTGGTCTTGGGCGTTGCTGTCGCTGTATAGTCATCGGCGAGACCAACCCAATGCGTATCGGAAGTGCCCGATATTGCCTGGAATAACGGTCGAGATTCCGGAGTACCCCAGACGGAGCCATTGATGACCTGCAACTTTGAGGACGCGGAACATTTGAATGTGTAGCCGTCATCAAATCTCCAGTGGCTCGCGTTGGTCGCGCTTCCAACCTGACACGTACCATCCATCCGAACTAATTGAGTTGTTAAGTCAGTCGGATCAGGAAAATCGATGAACTCCGCGGTCGAGGTCACAGCATTTAGGAAGAAGGCATAGGTAGCGCCGTCTAATCCAATAGGCGCGGTAACGTTACCTCGCGCCAGCACATTTATGCCTTTGCCCTCCAGGCGCATACAAGATGTTGTAATGCCAGTGTTAAAATCTACGTCATCCAGCGTGGGGACAATATCGTTGTCCTCGATAACTAGCGCGCCATCTCGCCCGTCATCACCCGCTCGGGAGAAATCGCAATTTTTGAGGGAGGACTGTTTGGTTTGGCCCGCCTCAAAGATCATCGCGCCCCACGTGACGCCAGCGCCGTTTTGCTGGAAGTGTGTTTCGGCGGTTGTGTCACTAAAATTAATGCTGCCGTACGGGTTGATTCGAATGTTACCGCCCGCTTTGGCTTTGAAATTTATCGCACCGCTGGCGGCCTTAATCACCAAGTCGCCGCCATCCCCCGAGCCGTTACCAATCTGGAAGTCGCAGTCTTCGTTCCAGTTGATGTTGACCACGCCGCCGGTGCTGTCGATGGTCAGCGTCGCGCCATTGCGAACTTTGACCGTGCCGCCGCTGGCTCCGGCGGGATCCAGCGTGATTGGCGAATCACTGCTGGTCCAAGTTGTGTTCGTGATGATGTCGCCCGTAATAGTGAGTGCGGCGAGCGAGTTCGCGAAGAACAGGGTGATGGCGATGAGCAGGAAGCGGTGCATGGTTGATTTCCTGAGCTTTGGTTCGGTTTGGACCTGCGCAAAAAGAAACAACGTTGGGTCAACGTACCTCATGGTGCGACAGGCTTGCCGCTTTTGGCTGACATTGCCGAAGGGGCTGACACGCACCACTTTCGAAGCAGGCGTTTGGCATTGGCATGACGACTCTCCTTGTTTGGACTGCCCGTTCCGGCGGCGAAAAGTGTCGCAGCATCCCCGATGTTGTGTCAGGTGGTGAAAGACCTATACCCCATCAACCGGGGGCGAGCAAAAAACATCTAAACATTTATTCAGCCACGTTTTTGTCATTACTAACAAGAGTTACACTTGAAACATCACTTCATAATGCGCCTTGAAACCGGCTTCCAGACTTCATTCCACGGCTACCGTTGATTTCCGACAGTCCTTTTTCCTGTAGCATGAATGTCGCTAGTTGGTCCTAACTTGCTGCGACGGGTCTGTTTTCCGTCGAACAATT
>JADLAK010000035.1 GCA_020848275.1 Planctomycetota bacterium | reverse complement strand
CCGAAGAAAACAGTCCTGTGGGGCGGACATTCTTGTCCGCCCGACCGGCGAAGCCGGTCGAATTGTGGGTAGTGGGTCCGTTTGGCCGAATGCCTTTCGTAGCGCGGGCGTCTCGCCCGCAGTCGCGGGCCAAAGGCCTGCGACGAATGCGGCCAAGATGGCCGCGCTACCCGCAGGCTGGAAGCCTGCATCAATCAAACTGACCCACTACCTACCAATGCGCTAACGCGCGGGGCTCTGATAATTAACAGCGGCGCGGACATTCCTGCAAAACGCAGTGCGTTTTGCAGGTTCGCACCTAAAGTCGCTGTCCGCCCCACGGAACAACACGACTTCGATGCAAAAACAGCCCCGGTCGCAAGGCCCGGGGGAATAGTCCTTGACGTACATCCGTGATAAATCCCCCGCCCTACCAACTTCGCCCTTCGGGCTACGTCGGACAAGCGCGGGCGAGGCTGTGCGGGCTTTCCACGACAAGTCCCTACAAACGGCCACGGGCTACAGCGCGGCGAGGAGATCGGTTTTGGTCACGATTGCCAAGTCGCCCGACGCGCGGCGAATCAGCACCGCGCGCTTGCCTGATTCAAAAAGTTTCAGAAGTTCGCTGGCAGGTGTGTCCTCATCAACTTGCGGCAGCGGCTCGCCCATCACCTCGCGCACGGAAATATCCGCGAGTTTGCGACCCTTGAGCAGCAGTTCGAGCAGTTGGTCGTCATACAAAGCACCGACAGGCTTGCCGCCCTCGATCACCGGGATCTGGCTCAGGTCCATCGACTTCACCTGCTTCATCACGTCGGAAATTCGCGCCTCGGGCGTCGTCGTCACAAGTTGCGGTTTGCGGCCGTGCGACGAGAGCACTTCGCCCGCGGTCATGTCGGCTTCGTCGAGCATGCCGTTGTCGCGCATCCAGTCGTCGTTGTACATCTTGGACAAGTAGCGGTCGCCGATGTCGCAGAAGAACACGACGGGCAGTTGGTCCGCCGCGAGATTATTCTGCTTCACCCACTTGGTCGCGCCGGCAAGGCACATGCCGGTGCTGCCGCCCGTGAAGATCGCCTCCAGCCGCGTCAGTTTTCGTGCGGCGGCGTAGGCTTCTTTATCGGTGACCTCGATGGCGTCGTCGATGTTGGCGAAGTCCATCGTCTTGGCGATGTAGTCGAGACCGACGCCCTCGACGGTGTAGCCGCGCGCGGGCGCGACGGCTTTGCGGTCGCGGAAGTAAATCGAATAAAAGCTGCCCGCGGGGTCGCAGAGGATGATTTTGATCTTCGGGTTCATTTCCTTCAGGTAGCGCCCGATACCGTTGATGGTGCCGCCGGTGCCCGCGCCCGCAAAGAAGTGCGTGATCTTGCCGTCGGTTTGCTTCCAGATTTCGGGGCCCGTGATGTCGTAGTGGACTTTCGGGTTGGCGGCGTTGGCGAACTGCCCGGCGTACCAGGCGTTGGGCGTTTCCCTGGCGATGCGCATTGCAACCTGCGTGTAATGTTTGGGGTCTTCCTTGGGAACAGCCGTCGGGGTGACAATCACCTTGGCGCCGTAAGCGCGCAGCAAGTCGACTTTTTCCTTCGACATTTTATCGGGCAGGCAGAAGACGGTCTTGTAACCCAGCACGTTGGCGGCGAGCGCAAGGCCGACGCCGGTGTTGCCCGCCGTACCTTCAGTAATGGTCCCGCCCGGTTTGATTAAACCTCTGGCTTCGGCGTCGCGGATCATGGCAATGCCGATGCGATCCTTGACGCTGCCGCCGGGATTGAGCTCGTCGAGCTTGGCGACAAGCGGGCACGACAGGCCCTTGGAGTAACGCGAGAGGCGCACCATCGGCGTGTGGCCGATGCAATCGAGGATCGAGTCGCGAAGGTCCATAGGCGGGTATCGGGTGACAGGTGCCGGGTATCAGGTTTCGCTTCCCGATAGTTGGACGAGGAACCGATACCTGATACCGGAAACCCGATACCCTCGTCTGCCTGCGTACGACGTTCAAATTTGTTTCAAACACTCGTCGAAGATGCGCATCGTCTGCTGGTTGGGCAGGTAGAACGTCGCTTCCTCAACGCTGCTTTCGCGGTCGTTGTGGCGCAGGCATTCCGACAGCAGCAACTCGGCCACGCGTTTGACCGGCACTTCCGAGGTCGCAATGCCGATGGGCGGAATGGCAAGCGTGCGCGCGCCGACTTCGTTGGCGCGCAGCAGCGCCGCACGCAACGAACTCACGATCGAATCCTCGGTGCTGTGTTCGTCGTAATCCATGCTTGCGGCGTGTATCACCCAGCGCGCCTTGAGGTTGCCGGCGTCTGTCGTGACCGCGTCGCCGAGGTTTAGTTTGCCAATGGCGAGGCACTGGCGGACGATTTCGAAATCAAGGTCCGAGCCGAGCGAGCAATGGGCCTCGGGCGAAAAGATCAGGTCGTTGTTGATCTCGTTGACGATGGCGTCGGCTTCGGCTTTTTTGACGCTGCCGAGCTTCAGGAAAATGTGGTCTTTCATCATGGCGCGTGGCCCTACCGGTGGAAGCGGTGTAGTCCTACCGTCCCTAACGCGCGATGCAAGGAGAATGTTCCATGTAGCTGCGCCTTTCAGGCGCAGCGCCGCGGCTAACCGTCTTTGGGCGGCTTGGCGTCTTTGTCGTACCACTCGTCGATATCGACTTTCTGGGCGATCAGCCGCGCGTCGCGCGGGTCAATCGCAAGGCCCGCTTCGCAGGCCCGCGACGCCGCAGCCCAGTTGCGCAGGGCCATGAGCCACTTGGCGAGGCGGTTGTAGCACTCGACCTGCAACACCTTGGCGCGTTTCTCGAGGTCGGCGGCGCGGGCGGGCTGGCCGGAATAAATCAACTGGTCGCGGTTGTGCGCCATGGAGTCGCGCAGCTTCTGGGCTTTGTTGGCCAGCGCCTGGTATTCCTCGACGGCGTCGGCGATGCCGCCGCCGTTGGCGGACTTTTCGATCTTTTCAAGCGTTGCGGTCTCCCAGCCCTGCAGCGTGGTGTCCTGCTGGGTCAGCCACTCGTCGACGGGAACACGCCTCTTGCGGATTTCTTCGTCGGCCGCGACTTGCGCCTTGCGAGCTTCTTCCTCAAGTTGCCGGGCCTTGAGGTCAAGCGCGACCTGGTCGAGGGTGCCAAGCACGATCTCGGCCTTGACCGCGGCGCCCGCGTCGGGAAATTTTTCGATCACCTGCTTGAGCAACGCGCGGGCCTTGTCGATGTCGCCCTGGGCCTTGGCGCGGTCGAGAATTTCGGTGCCCTGGTAAAACATGCTTTCGGCCTGCAGCGTGTTTAGCAGCGCGGTGGTTTTCTGCACGTCATCGGAGAGCGCTTTGTCCAGCGCAAGCGCGTCGGCCAGGTTCAGGCGGGTTTGCTCGAACAACTCGCGATGCATGGCAAAGCGTGCGAGTTCAACCAGCGCCCTGGCTTCGCGCACCGTGAATTGCTTCTTGATTTCGTAGGCCGACTCCGGGACGAAGTCGTCGATCTTGTGCGTGCTTTCCTTCGTGCCGCGCTTGATCGTGACCTGCCCTGCCTCGAGTTTGACGACGTGCGTGTCGGCGGCCTTGGCCTCAGCCTTGAGCTGAAGCTTCGCCGCCGCAAGCGGCGAAGCAAGTAACACAAGAAGAAGGAAAAGTCGGACCATGGGGCGATTGTAACCACAGGGTGAGCCACGAATGAACACGAATACACACGAATTATTTAGCGATATTCGTGTCCATTCGTGCCGATTCGTGGCTAATAATGGCGCGCAGATGAAAAAGATCGGGCTCCTTTCAATTGTTTGTTTCGCTTTGATCGCCGGGTGTGCGGCCGTGGACAAAGCCGCGCCGGCGCATGTTGACGCGATGTTCCGCGAGACCGGGACGATCACGAAAAGCACGCTGACGCTCAGCAAGCCCGCGCTGGTCAACGACCTCAACGGCGCCTACGAAATTTACGCGCTGGGCTTCCTTTCGCGCGCAAGCCTGAGCGCAAACGGGCAGATCCAGGCCGGGACCAACGCAGTGCTGACGCTTGAATTCAGGGATTTCGGCGACATCACGGTCTTGCAGGTCGACGACAAGGACGTATCTTTGCGCGCCGAATTGGGTCCGTCAGGAAAGGTATTGCACGCCATTTTGGGTTCCGACCGCGGCCGGGTCACTGACGGCTACATGAGCTACGAAAACGACCTGTTCGAGAGCGGCAGCTACCAGATGCTTTACGAGGGCCCGGATGTTGTGGTGGGCCGGGCCGACTTGAAGTTCCGGAAGTACACCGTGGCGGTCAACTTTCGCGCGCCACGCACACGCTAGGGTTACTACTAATGAAGAAGCGACTGCTTGTCCTGCTTGCCATGATCGCCTGCGTCGGCGTGGGCTTGTTCTCGACCACCACCGGCCTCGATGCCGCCTCGCTCAAGACGCTTCCGAGCCTTTCGCTCAAGACGCTGAGCGAACAGGAAGTGCGCCTCACCGACGACCGCTTCAAGGACAAAATCATCGTGGTTGCCGCATTCACCACCTGGAACGACGTCAGCCGCCGCCAAGCCCGCGCGCTGGAAGTTTTCCACAAAGAAAATCCGAATGTTGAAATCGTCGCATTGGTTGTGGACGAAATCGCCGCAGCCCGCGATTTCGTCGCCCAAGAGGGCCTGACCTACCCGTGCTATAAGTCGAGCGACGGCCCTAGGGTCGGTACTAACTTGATGCGCCTTTTTGAAGCCAAGAAAAATAAGCAGGTCATCGTAAACCGTGTTCCCTTCGTGATTATCGCCGACAAGGAACGCCGCGTGGTGTATGCCCAGTTTGGTGTCACCAGTGAAACCACGATCAAAGAAAAGATCGCCGCAATCAAGTAAGCCGCCAAGCCTGACTTTTCTGACGGACCACCCCCGTGGTCCGTCAGTTTTTTTGTGCAATCAAAGATTGCGGCAACTTGTGCGATTTTGACTGTGCATTGCACAGAACGTTCTTATTGTGACGGCGCAAATTTGCCATCGGGTTCAAAAATACAAACTCATTGGGGTTCTCAATGCCGACCAAGATCGCTTACGTTTTGCCCGTGATGAAACTCAGCCGCAAGCAGCGCCGCCTCGGCAACAAGATGTTTGGCCTGGCCAGGGCTTGCGTGAACTGGCTGCATTACGGATGGCGCGCGGTTTCCAACGCGAAATTCCTCCGCCTGGCGGCGGCTTCGCTGGCATTTGCAGGCACATTGGCCGCGACAACGCCGCCGGCAAATGCGGCGAGCGGCGATGCAACGCCGGTTGCGGGCAGTTTCCGCGTGAACCAGACGATCAACAACCGGCAGCAGGACCCGGCGGTGGCGATGGACGCCGATGGCGACTACGTCGTGGTATGGAAGGACTACTACAACAGCGCCTTCGGCCTGCCTGAACTCAAGCTGCGCCGCTACAACCGGCTCGGCGCGCCCAAGGGCCCTGAAGAATTGGTGATCGACCTGCCTGTCGGCGGATCCGACCAGGTAGACGTGGCGATGGACGCCGAGGGCAACTTCGTAGTCGTGTTCGAACTTTTCACCGAGGCCGTGTACGCGCAGCGTTACGACGCCGCGGGTTCGCGCAACGGCCGCCCCATCCGTATCGACCAGCGTGAAGCCTCCAACCAGAGTTACGGCCCCGCGGTCGCGATGGACGCCGACGGCGACTTCGTGGTGGTGTGGGAGTCCAGCCGCATCGAGCTGTCGGTCAGTTCCTATTACTCGCCTGGCTTCTTCAACGGCATCGCGGCGCGCGTGTTTGACAACGCGGGCAATCCCAAGACCGACGAATTCCTGGTCAACAGCACCGTGTTGCTGACGCAGGAAGCGCCCGAGGTAGCGATGGACGCCGAGGGCAACTTCGTGGTGGTGTGGCACGGCGAGTACAACAACCCGGACTTTTACGCGGTGTTCGGCCAGCGTTTTGACTCCGATGGTCAGCGCGTCGGCCTGGAGTTCATGGTCAATGAGGATGACGTTGACGTCCAGGACGAGCCGGATGTCGCCATGGACCACGACGGCAGCTTCGTGGTCGTCTGGCAGCACAAGTACTACGGCTCCTTCAACGATTTCAGCGTCAAGATGCGCCGCTACAACGAGGCGGGCCAGCCGGTGGACGGCGAGCAGTTCGTGGCCATGGGCGACGGCAGCGACAATTCGCTGGCTTTCTTCAACCCCTCGGTGGGCTTGGATGCCGACGGCGACTTCGTCGTCGCCTTTGAACGGTACGAACGCTACTACTATTCGTCGTTCTTGTCGTTCTCCAGGGAGAGCATCCGCGCCCAGGCGTTCTTTGCCAACGGCACGGCCGACGGCAGCGAGTTCGTGGTCAATCAGCTCAATTTCAACCAGCTTGAGCCGGTGATCGCCGTTGACGCCGACGGCGATTTCGTGGTCGTGCGCGAGGGCGACGGCCCCGGCGATTCCTTTAGCGGCGGCGTGTTTGGCCGCCTGTACGTGGTCACCACCGACACCGCCGCGCCGATGGTGGGCGGCGTGTACACAACGGGCGCAGACGAGCGCCTGTACCAGGACGAACGCCTGGCGCATCGTCCCACGCAGTTGGTCGTCACGTTCTCCGAGGACATGAACGCCAGTACCGTCGAAAACACCGCGAACTGGGTGCTGACACGCAACGGCATGGACGTGACGAGCTGGATCGACAGCGTCAGCTTCGGCTGGAACGCGGCCACCAGCCGCTACGAGGCGCTGGTCGAATTCGGCGCGGAACTCAAGGACGGCTCCTACAAGCTTGAGGTATTGGGCAGCATCGCCGACGCGGCCAACAACGCCATGGGCGGCGATTACTGCATCGACTTCTCAGTGTGGAAGACGGTGGCGCTTGGCACCGACCGCATCACCGACGACAACGGCATGAATCCCGCCATCCAGGGCGGCAGCGGGCCCGCCAGCGGCGCGGTGGGCAATGCGGCGGTCGCGATGGACGCCGACGGCAATTACGCAATTGTCTGGGTGGACACCTACTACGGCAGCGATTACGTCGGTAACACAGGCTACCCGTTTTATTTCCCGGTTTTCGACTACTGGACGAACTCGGACATCTTCCTGCGCCGTTACAACGCCGATGGGACTGCGGCGACCGACCCGATCAACGTCACCGATACTGGCGGCAGGCTTGGCTGGTCGGAAGTTAACCCCAAGGTGGCGATGGATGACGACGGCAACGTAGTAGTCGTCTATGTGCGCTTCTACGACGAGTACAACAACTACGACAGCTCGGCTAACCAGCACGTGATCGCGCGCCGCTTTGACGCCAACGACGACGAAGTCGGCAGCGAAATCACCACATCGGCATTCAGCGGCCCGCAGCGCCACCCGGCGCTGGCGATGGACAAGGACGGCGACTTCGTGGTGGCGTGGTCCTCGCGCCAGTTCAACGGCGACCAGGAAGTGTTCGCCAAGGGGTGGCACTGGGACGGCAGCGTGTTCCCGGCCCCGTCCTTTAACCAGATTGTCAGTTCCAACAACTATTACGACGACTGGCCGTCGGTCGATATGGACGACGACGGCGACTTTGTCGTCACCTGGATCGGCGATCGTTGGCACAGCTTTCCTTATTACACCTGGAACACCGACGTCTTTGCCCGCCGCTATAACTTTGACGGCTACTTCCGCGGCCAGGTCGACATCGCTACAGACCCAAGCAAAGCTGAGTGGTCGCCGGCGGTCGCGCTCGACCACGATGGCGACTTCGTCGTGGCCTGGACGACATTTATCGTCGAATCCTACAGCTACGGCCCCTTCAGCACCTACAGCGAATACGTCGACCACATCTTCGTGCGCTCCTTCAATGCCCACGGCGAGCCGCGCACCGACGCCCAGCAGGTCAGCCAGCGGCAGGAGGAAGACCAGGACAGTTGGTCCACCGACCACATGAACCCGTCGGTCGCGATGGATTCCGACGGCGAGTTCGTTGTCAGTTGGAGCTTCAACGACGACTACTTCATCAGCCGCTACCAGAGCGGCCCGTACTCGTACAACTCCTACAGCATCTCCGGCGGCGTGTTGGCGCGCCGCTTCGACGCCGGCGCCACGGCCATCGGCCCGCAGTTCCTGGTTCAAAGCACCCTCGACGGCCTCAGCTACGGCTCGGTCAACCCCGGCATCGCCATGGATTCCGACGGCGACTTCGTGGTGGTCTGGACCGGCTTTGCCGAGCAGCGTGATTACGCCGTTTCCTCCAGCGGCTACTACATCGATGTCGACTACGACTACGACTACGGCGTCATCCATCGCCGCTTCGGCCGCAACGAAGCCCCGATTGCCGTCAACGACTTCAACTGGTTCGCCACCGAAGACGACAGCGCCGACTGGGTCGACCTCGACGGCCTGTTCCACGACAGCACCGACAGCCTCGAAATGCTGAGCTTCAGCATCACCAGCAACGACAACCCCGACCTCGTCACGGCGACCATCGACGACAACATGTCCGACGACCCCGACGTCAAGCTGGAGTACACGCCTGACGCCAACGGCGTCGCGCACATCGTCGTGCGCGCCACCGACCAGGACGGCCTGTGGGTCGAGCGCACCATCACCCTCACCGTCGACCCGCTGAATGACGCGCCGGTGCTTGATGACAGCGGCTCGCCCGTGCTCACCGACGTGCTCGAGGACTCGACCAACCCGGCGGGCAACACGGTGGCCTCCATCATCGGTTCAAGCATCACCGACGTTGACGGCGACACGGTGGGCATAGCGATATTTGCCGCCGACAACGCCGACGGCCAGTGGCAGTACAACGTCGGCGCCGGCTGGGTGAACTTCCCGGCTGTTGACACCGACAACGCGCTGGTGCTCGGACCCTCCAACAGCGTCCGCTTCATCCCCGACCCGGCGTTTACCGGCAGCTCGACCTTCGACTACCGCGGCTGGGACCAGAGCGACAGCGCGGCGGCGGGCTCAACGGTGGACATCGACACCGCGGGCACCGGCGGCACCACGCCCTTTAGCGACGACACGGAAACGGCGACGGTCAACGTCAACAACAGCAACGACGCCCCGACCCTCACCGGCCCGGGCTCGCTGAGTGACATTGACGAAGACGAGACCGACCCCGCCGGCGACGACGTCGCCGGCATCGTCGGCGCCACCATCAACGATGTCGATCCGGGTGCGCTGGAAGGCATCGCGGTGATCGGCGCCGACTCCAGCAACGGCATGTGGGAGTACTCGACCAACGCCGGGGCAAGCTGGAGCGCGCTGCCCGACGTCGCGACGGACGACGCCCTGCTGCTGTCTCCTGCCGACATGCTGCGCTTCATTCCCAACGCTGACTTCGAGGGCACGGCGACGGTCACCTACCGCGCCTGGGACCAGACCAGCGGCGGCGCGGGCGACATGGCCGACACCACGGTCAATGGCGGCAGCACGGCCTTCAGCACGGCGACGGAAAACGGCACGGTCACGGTCAACAACGTCAACGACGCGCCGATTCTCGACAACGGCGGCAACCCGCTGATCGGCACCATCACCAACACTGACGCCGACCCGGCGGGCGTTGAAATCTCGACGCTGGTGGGCAGCACCATCAGCGACATCGATGCCGGCGCGGTGGAAGGCGTCGCCATCGTCAACATCGCCGGCGCAACGGCGGGCGTGTGGCAGTACTCGACCGACGCGGGCGCAAGCTGGAACGACTTCCCGGCCGTCAGCCAGTCATCGGCGCTGTTGCTGGCCGAAGACGACATGGTCCGCTACATCGCGGGCGCCGGCTTTGTCGGCACCGCAACGGTCAGCTTCCACGCCTGGGACCAGACCACCGGCAGCTCGGGCGGCACGGCGGACCTGTCGGGGGCTTCCTCGACCGGCGGCACCACGGCCTTTAGCGTCGACTTTGAGACGGCGCGCGTGATCGTGGTCGCCGGCAGCACCGGCGGCGGCGGCGGTGACGACGACGGCGGTTGCGTGGCCAACACCGGCACGCAGGGCGCCGCGTTTGGTTTGCTTGCCGTGTTGATGGCGATGTTCGCAAGCCTGCGCGGCCTGATGCGCCGGCGCAGTGAATAAAGGACAAACGCACTACGTGCGGGGGCCCGGACATTGTCCGCCCCCGCATGGCACTTCCTGATCGAATACCACTCACCTTGGGTGATTAAATGTCCGCAAGAACCGCCTACGTGCTCTCCGTCGCCAAACTTTCGCGCAAGCATCGCCGCCTCGGCGGCAAGATGCTGGCCCTGGCCAAGTCCTGCGTGCGCTGGCTGCACTACGGCTGGCGCGTTCTGACCAACGCCAAGTTGCTGCGCATGGCCGCGGCGTCCATCGCGTTTGCGGCGACGCTGGCCGCCACCGGGCAGACCACCAACGCGGGCGGAGCTGTCTCCCCACTCAGTGGCGGCTTCCGCGTCAACCAGGGCATCGCCGGGCCCCAGGTCAACCCGCAGGTGGCGATGGATGGCGACGGCGACTATGTGGTGGTATGGACCAATTTTGCCTCTTACGGCTCGCCGCGCGTAAGTTTGCGCCGCTACAACGCAGATGGATCGGCTGCGGGCCCGGAGTTTGACATCGGTTTCACCGGGCCTCCCACGACGCAGGATTTTGCCGACGTGGCGATGGATGCCGAGGGCAACTTCACCGTCGTCTGGCAGGAACCGGGCGATGGATGGGGAATGGGCATTTTCGCCCAGCGGTTTGACGCAAGCGGCGCAAGAGTCGGCGACCGCATCCTGGTCAACACCAGGACTTATTGGGACCAGGAACACCCCGTCATTGGCATGGATGCCGACGGCGACTTCGTAGTGGCGTGGAGCGCCACGGGCGTTGACACAACCTTCAGCAACTCCTCCGGCTACCAGCAACAGGGCGTCGCCGCGCGGCTGTTTGACAGCGCCGGCAGTCCCAAGGGCGACCAGTTCGTGGTCAACAACACGCTGGCTTACATACAGCGTTGGCCTAGCGTCGCGATGGACCAGGACGGCGACTTCGTGGTGGGTTGGGAATCCAACTACAACGACGGAGACGGCTGGGGCGCGATGGCGCGCCGGTTCAACGCCGAGGGTGAAGCACAGGGCTACGAGTTTGAGGTCAATACAGGCTATTCCGGCACGCAAGACTACGTCGGTGTGGGCATGGATGCCGACGGCGACTTCGTGGTGACCTGGCACAGCTATCACCTGGAACTCGTGTCGTTCTACAACTCGAGCATGTCCTACGGCAGTTATTACGCGTGGCATAACTCGGTGCTGATGCGCCGTTACGACGCTGACGGCGCCGCTCTGGCCGGCGACGAATTTGTCGCCCAAGGCATGGAAGTCGGCACAGACCAGCGCTACTTCGAGCCCGCGGTCGCCTTGGACGCCGAAGGTGAAATCAACGTCGTCTATCGCCACTTCGATGACGGCGTGGATAAAGTTCGCCTTTCGCGCTATGACGCGTCGGGCGCCGCAATCGGCTCGTCGCAGGTCGTCAATACAGTGGGGCCGGCGTTCGTTCCGGATGTCGCGACAGACGATCGCGGCGACCTGATCGTGGTGCGCGACGGCAACGGCGCGGGTGACAACCTTGGCATCTTTGGCCGCCAGTTCGTAGTCGGCGCCGATGCGGCGCCGCCGGTTGTCGGCGGCCTGTACGTCACCGGGGACATCGAACGCATCATGTGGGGCGAAACCCTGCGCAGCGAACTCGTCGAAGGTTTCACTGCGACGTTCTCGGAGCAGGTGGTGGAAGCCGGGGTGGAGAACCTCGCCAACTGGTCGCTCACGCGCAACGGTGACGACGTTTCCGACCTCATCGATGAGGTCGCCTACGCCTTCAACACCACCACCCGCCGCTACGAAGCGGAGATCACGCTGGTGACGGGCGCGACACTCGATGACGGCGAATACGTCCTGACGCTAAGCGACGCGGTCAAGGACACCTCCAACAACATGCTGGACGGCGATTTTGACGGTGCTGCCGGCGGCGATTTCAACTGGGAATTCAACGTCGCTTCACAGGTGCCGCTGGGCTGGGACATCAACACGAGCGACAACAACGTCGGCCCGGGCAATTTCGTCAGCCGCGGCTTCCCTTCGGTCGCGATGGACGACGACGGCAACTACGTCGTTGCGTGGCATGAGGTGCGCAACTTCTACGTCGGCTTCCCCTACTACACGTCCTTCAACAACGCCGACATCCGCTTCCGCCGCTACTTCGCCGACGGCGCGCCCAACGGCGACGTGCAGAGCCTCGACTTCAATTTCACCAGCCACGCCAATCCCGCCTCACGCTGGGAAGTGAACCCGAAGGTGGCGCTGGATGCAGACGGCGACATCATCATCGCCTTCAACAGCTACGCGGGGGGCGGGGGTTTTTCCGGCTCTTACAACGCCGAGATTTTTGCCCTTGGCTTCAATTACGACGTCGGCAACCTGGACAACGGCGATGTTGTGTTTGGCACGGCCGCGCTCGTCCCGCCAAGCAACATTCAGGACTTCGATCTCGCTTGCAGCGCCGACGGCGATTTCGTCGTGGCCGCCAAGGGTCTCTATGGCGGCAACTGGCACATCGTCGCCCAGCGCTTCAACGCCGATGGCTCGTGGACCAGCGGGCCGTTTGTGATCGTTGACCAGTACTACACCGGCCAGCCGTGGTCGCCGAGCGTCGCCATGGATGACGACGGCAATTTCGTCGTCGCCTGGCAGTCCTTGCCGTCTTACGACTTCCGCGTCAAGGCCCGGCGCTTCAACCGCTACAGTAACCCGGCTACAGGCGACATTATCGTCTCGGATGCCGGCGACGGTATCAGCGATCTTGACCCCGATGTTGCGGTCGACCACGACGGCGATTTTGTCGTCGTCTGGGAAACCTACCACTTCGATTACAGTACGTCCTCGTGGCTCAACGACGTGGCGATGCGGCGTCTCAGGTTTGACGGCTCTCCGGTCGCGCCGGTGGAACTTGCCAATTCGTCGACGAACGATCTCTCTCGTCCGGCAATCGCGATGGATGCCGACGGCGAATTCGTTGTCGCCTGGGTCGATTACGGCGACTACGTTTCGAACAGCGGCAATTCGTACACGCTGGGGATTTTCGGCCGGCGCTTCAATGCGCTTGGCAACCCCCAGGGCGGACGTTTCATCGCCAACGCGACTCTTAGCGGCGACCAGATCTTCCCCGTTGTGGCCATGGACGCCGACGGCGACTTCGTGATCGCCTGGCACGGCTACGCCAACGCGCGTTACTATTACTCCTATTCATCGTATTTCAGTTGGTCGAGTTACAACGTCAGCAACGCCACGCTTCATCGCCGCTTTGGCACCAACGAAGCGCCGAGGACGTGGCTGGATGGCGCCTCGGCGGAATTCGACGAGGACGAGAACGTCGGCCCGCTGCAGTTGAACCAGGTTTTCCGCGACAGCACCGACTTCGACAACCTGACTTACAGCGTCGACGTCGACAACGACGACCTGCTCACAGTCGAGATTGTGGGCACGGGCAGCGGCGCTGAACTGCAATTGACGCTCGCCCAGGACGCTTACGGCGAGGCCGTACTGACGGTCACCGCGACCGACTCGCGCGGCCTGTCCACGGAAGCCGTGGTTGACATCACCGTCAACTCTGTCAACGACGCGCCGACGCTTACGCCTTTTGCGCCGGACTTCACCGATGTCCCTGAAACCGAGACCGACCCCGCGGGCAACACCGTCGCCGCAATCCTGGGCAACTCGGTGACCGACCCTGACGTGGGCGCGCTGGAAGGCATCGCCATCACGGCCAAGACCGGCAGCTCGGCCACCGACGGCCAATGGCAATACCAGCTCGACGGCTCCTCGACCTGGACCAACGTGCCGGGCGTTTCCAACGCGGGTTCATTTTTGCTGCGCGCGCAGGACAAGCTGCGCTTTGTGCCGCTGCCCGGCTTTATCGGCGATGTGACCATCACCTACCGCGCCTGGGACCAGACCACCGGCAGCGTCGCGACGCTTGTCAGCACGACATCCAACGGCAACGCCACGGCCTTCAGCGCCGCAACAGACACCGCAACCCTCAGCGTCAACTCAGTCAACGACGCGCCGGTGCTCGACAACTCGGGCTCGCCGGTCGTGACGGCGGTGTTCGAGGATGAAATCCCCGCAAACATCGTCGGCACCTCAGTCGCCAGCCTGGTTGGCGGCAGCATCACCGACGTCGACCCGGGTGCTGTCGAGGGTATCGCCGTTGTCGCAGCGGACATGAGCAACGGCCTGTGGCAGTTCCTGCTCGACGGCGATTCCGTGTGGGTCAATTTCTTTGTGGCAAGCGACGGTGCGGCGCTGCTGCTGCGCCCGCAGGACATGGTCCGCTTCGTCCCGGGGCCCGACTTCGAAGGCTCGGCCACCATCACCTACCGCGCATGGGACCAGACCGGCGCTACAGCCGGTGCGCATGGCACTTACGCCAACACGCTGCCCGCGGGCGGCGAGTCGGCCTTCAGCACGGCCATTGAGGTCGCGACAGTGGACGTCGTGCCGGTCAATGACCGGCCGGTCCTGACGCCCGCTGCGCCGCAACTCACGGATGTTGCCGAGGACGACAACGACCCGGCGGGCGACATGGTTTCGGACATCCTGGACAGCTCGGTGACCGACGTCGATTCCGGCGCGGTCGAGGGCATCGCCATCACCGGCGTCACGGGTTCAGCCAACGGAACTTGGCAGTATTCGACCAACGGCGGCGTGGACTGGAACGACATCACGGGCGTCAGCGCGACCAACGCCTTGCTGCTTGCGGACACCGCCCTGCTGCGTTACCTGCCCGATGCCGACTTCAACGGCAACGCCACGGTCAGCTACCGCGGCTGGGACCAGACCGCCGGCGGCAACGGCACGATGATGGACCCGGGCTCAAGCTCGGCGTTCAGCCTCGCGTCCGACATCGCGACAGTCACGGTGCTTTCTTCGCCCGACGCGCCGGTGCTGGACAACTCCGGTTCGCCCTTCCTCACCGATGTCGCCGAGGACGACACGGACCCGGCCGGCGACGAAATCTCGTCCATCGTCGGCTCGTCGATCACCGACGCTGACGCCGGCGCGCTGGAAGGCATCGCCGTCACGGGCGCCGACGGGGCCAACGGGATGTGGCAGTTCTCGGTCAACGGCGGCGCAAGCTGGGAAGCTGTCCTTGTCGTCTCCGACGACTCCGCGCTGCTGTTGCGCAGCACCGACATGCTGCGCTTCATACCCGCGACCGACTTCAACGGCAGCGCGACCGTCACTTATCGCGCCTGGGACCGCACCACGGGCCTGGCCGGCGACCGTGTCGACACGACGGTCAACGGCGGCATGACGGCCTTCAGCACGGCTGTCGAGACCGCGACGGTCGATATCGACAACGAGAACGACGCGCCGATCCTCGACACGCTCTCGATCCCGAGCCTCGGCACGATCCTTAGCAACTCGCTCGACCCCGCGGGCACCAGCGTAGGCACGCTTGTCACCGGACTGATCACCGATCCTGACCCCTCGGCCCTTGAGGGCGTAGCGATCGTGGGCTTCACCGGCAGCAGCAACGGCCAGTGGCAGTACTCGACTGACGGCGGCGCCAGCTACATCGACATCACCGCGGCCAGCGAGGGCGAGGCGCTGCTGCTCGCTTCATCGGACCTAGTTCGTTACGTGCCGGAACTGGGCTTTGACGGCACTGCCACGATCAGCTTCCGCGCCTGGGACCGGACCACGGGTTCCTCGGGCGACGTTGTCGATCTCACCGTTGTTGGCGCAACCGGCGGCAGCACCGCCTTCAGCGCCGACGCCGGCATCGCGGTCATCAACGTCGATGCGGTGGTTGTCCCGCCCGACGACGACGGGGGCGACGACAGCAGCGGTTGCTCCGCTGAAACCGGCGGCGCGGCCTGGGGCCTGCTTGCGATCCTGATGGCGCTGGCAGCAAGCCTGCGCGGTTTGGTTGGCGCGCGCCGGGCGGAATAAGTTGAATCATCGCAGACCCGAAGCGGGGCGCACAAAAGCGCCCCGCTTCTTTTGTTAGCACTAGCTTACAAAGCCTTATTTCAAGCCATTCCGCGGGCGAATTTGCGGGATTGGCCATTGTGACGCTCCGCCGTCCTTCTATTCTTTTTTGTTCGCTCACCCTGCTTGAGGACGCGATGCCGCAGAGCACCGCCATTGTCCTGTCGGTCGGCACACTCAGCCGCCCGCAACGCCGCCGCGCAACGCGCCTGGTCGCGCTGGCCCATGCGTGCGTGCGCTGGCTGGATTACGGCTGGCGCACCCTGGCAAGCGCGAAGTTCATGCGTATCGCCGCGGCGGCGCTTGCTTTTGCGGCGACAATCGCCGGCGTCAACGCGGGCGGAGCCGTGTCGCCCGTGGGCGCGTCCTTTCGCGTCAATGAGGGCACGGCGTGGGTGCAGCGCAACAGTGCGTGCGCCATGGATGCCGACGGCGACTTCGTGGTGGTGTGGGAAAGCTACGCCTCGGCTCAGCGCGAGATTTTCGGCCGCCGCTACAACGCGGCGGGCGCGGCGCAGGGCGGCGACTTCCTTGTCGGCGACTTCTACTTCGGCTGGCCCGCCGCGCCGGACGTCGCGATGGACGCCGCGGGTAATTTCACGGTGGCGTGGGCGCAGGCCGACGGTTCGGGCAACGGGATATGGGCCCAGCGCTTTGACGCCGCGGGCAACCGGCTTGGTCACAATTTCCTGGTAAACGAGCAGCGGTCACTGGAGCAATACGCGCCGGCGATTGCGGTGGAGCCCGGCGGCGATTTCGTGATCGCCTGGGACTCGCAACTGGCGGAGGCAAGCAGCTACAGCGGTTCACTCGGCGTCGGCATAGCTGCGCGGCGCTTTGACGCCGACGGCTCGCCCAAGGGCGGCGAATTCGTCGTCAACTCGAGCTACCTCAACAACCAGACCGAGCCCGATGTCGCCGTGGACGGCGACGGCGACTTCGTGATTGCGTGGATGTCGGCCTATCACGACGGCGATTACTGGGGCATCGTCGCCCAGCGTTTCGACAACGCCGGCGACAAGGTCGACCCCGAGTTCCAGGTCAACCAGAGTTACGCCGGCAACCAGCAATACGCACGCGTGGCCATGGACGGCGACGGCGATTTCGTGATCGCGTGGCAGAGTTACTATCGATCGAGTTCCTACAATCCCGTCGCGTCGGCGAGTTATTCCGTCTCGCACTCCTCGGTGTTCGTGCGCCGCTACGACGCCACAGGCCCCGCCGGCGACGAACAACTCGTGGCCCGCGGCGACGCATTCATCGACAACGACCGCAACACGCGGCCCGCCGTGGCCGTGGACGCCGATGGCGACTTCGCCGTCGCCTGGGAGCGCTACACGCCCACGGCACACACTATCCGCGTGCAGGCCTACAAGCCCGACGGGGCAGTCGAGGGTTCGGCGCTGGCCGTCAGCAGCGTCGGCTACGACCAATACGCCCCGGACATCGCCATGATGCGCGGCGGCAACTTCGTGATTGTCCGCCACGGCAGCGGTCCGGGCGACTTCGACGGCATTTTTGCCCGCCAGTACAGCGTGGCTGACGACAACGCGCCGCCGGTGGTTGCGGGCGTGCATATTGCGGACAACTCGTCGCACGTGCTGGAAGACGAGCGCCTGGCATCGCGGCCCGATGCCCTTACCGTCGTGTTTTCACAGGCGATGGACTCAAGCATCGAGAGCCCGGGGATGTGGTTATTGGAGCGCGACGGCGAAGACGTCTCGGACCTGATCGTCGATGTCAGCTTCGCCTTCAACACCGGCGCCAACCGTTTCGAGGCGACGCTGACCTTTACGCAGCCGCTGAGCGACGGCGCATATGCCCTGACGCTGCGCGAATTCGCCTTCAGCCCGCAGAACCTGTTGCTCGACGGCGACGCCGATGGCCAGGAAGGCGGCGACTTCACCCGCCGCTTTGTCGTGGCCGCGCCGGTGGCCCTTGGCGGCGACGTCCGCGCCAACTTCAGTTCCGACGCAAGCCGCGAGCATTCCTCGGTCGCCATGGATGCCGAGGGCAACTTCGTGGTGGTGTGGGCGGAGACGCGTTACTACTCGGGCTCTTATTTCTCCAATGCCGAGATCCACCTGCGCCGCTACAACGCCAACGGTACGGTCGCGGGCCCGGATACCAACCTGACGCAAACCAACGGCAATTTCGCCTCGGTGTGGGAAGCGCACCCGGACGTCGCGATGGACACCGACGGCAATTTCGTTGTCGCCTGGGTGCAATACACCGATTACGGCCCTTTTGGCGACGCCACGGTGATGGCCCAGAGATTTGACGCCTCGGGCGGCGCTCTCGGAGGCCCATTCGCGCTCCCCGCCACGGGCGCCCCGCAGCGCCATTGCGCCGTGGCGATGTCGGACGACAGCGACTTCGTCGTGGTCTTCGCCTCGGATTTCGCTTACGCCTCGGGCGGCGACGACATCCTCGCTGTGCGCTACCGTGACGGCGCCGCGGGCCCGATCCTCCGCGTCGCCGCCGAGCCCCTTTCCGACTTTGGCAATCCTGATGTGGCCATGGACGTGCACGGCGCGTTTGTTGCGGCGTGGGAACAGCCGTCCGTGGGCATATTCGCGCGCAGCTTTGACGCCTTCGACAACGACTTCGGTATCGTCAGCGTCCAGGCCTCGGTGACTTTCCAGAACACGCGGCCCGCGGTCGCGATGGACAACGATGGCAGTTTCGTCGTCGCCTGGGAGGGCTACACCTATTCATCCGTTTACGCCTACATCGACGAAATCATCGCACGCCGCTTCCGCGTTGACGGCGTCGCGCTGGGCGGCGAGATCAGGGTGAGCAACTCCAGCGCCGCCGCAAACCCGCGCCTGCCCGCCATTGCGATGGATTCCGACGGCGATTTCGCCATCACCTGGCATGCGCAGGGCGATTACGCGGGCGCGACCTACGGCATCGCGGGCCGGGTGTTCAACTTCGCGGCCACGCCGCAAGCCGGCCAGTTCCAGGTCAATGCCACGCTGTCCGGCAACCAGTGGATGCCGGCGATTGCGATGGACAGCGATGGCGATTTTGTCGTCGCGTGGCAGGGCGCGGTCGACTTCTCGTCGGCAACAGACGCCGGCGCGATTGCCCTGCGTCGCTTTGGCGCCAATGAGCCGCCCATTGTCTGGGGAATCAGCGCGATATCAGTCGACGAGGACGACCCCGACGTGCTGGTGGACTTCGATGCAAACGGCGCCTTCAGCGACAGCACCGACGGCGACAACCTCGCCTACACCGTCGAGAACAACAGCGCCCCGGGGCTGATCACCGCGACCTTCAGCGGCGCCGTCCTCACCATATCGCTGGCGCCTGATGCCGAGGGCGACGCGATGTTGACCATCCGCGCCACCGATTCCGGCGGCAAGTGGGCCGAAGCCCTGTTGCAAGTGACCATCACGGGCGTCAACGACGCGCCGGTGATTACGCCTGGTGCGCCGCAACTGACCGACGTGCTCGAGGACGCCACCAACCCGCCGGGCAACACCGTGGCGGAAATCGTGGGTGCAACCATCAGCGACGTCGACGCCGGCGCGCTCCAGGGCATCGCGATTATCGCCGCACCGGCCAACATCGGAAGTGAAGGCCGCTGGCAATACTTCACCGCCGAGGGCGGCGTCTGGACGAACTTCCCCGCACTCAGCGCGGCAAGCGCGCTGCTGCTGCGCCCCGCCGACAAGGTGCGATTCATCCCCGTCGCGGGCTTTGTGGGCACGCGCACGCTGACCTACCACGGCTGGGACCAGACTACCGGCGCGGTAGGCCCCGGCGGCGACCTCGCCGGCGGAACGGGCGGGACCACGGCCTACAGCGCCGCGACCGACACCGCGACCGTCGCCATCAACTCCATCAACGACGCCCCGGTGCTCGACAGCCTGGGATCGCCGGCCCTTTCCGATGTCGACGAAGACGACGCCGCGCCCCTGGGCGACGCGGTTCTCAATTTCATCGGCGCATCCATCACCGACCCCGACCCCGGGGCGCTCAAGGGCATCGCGGTCATCGGCGTCGACAGCGCCAACGGCACGTGGCAGTACTCGCTCGACTCGGGCGTGAACTGGGTCGACCTTTCGTCGGCCTCCAACAACGCCGCGGTGCTGCTGCGCGATGTCGACATGGTTCGCTTCATCCCCAACGCGGAGTTCAACGGCGCGGCGGACATAAGCTATCGCGCCTGGGACCGCACCACCGGTAATCCCGGCGACAGCGTCAGCCTCTCCGGCGGCGGCACCACCGGCGGCAGCACGGCCTTTAGCGCCGAGACCGAATCCGCCACGGTCACGGTGACGCCGGTCAATGACGCGCCGATCCTCGACACGACCGGCACGCCGCGCCTGGGCACGATCAGCAACAATTTCACGCCTGCGGGCACGCCCGTGACGACGCTGATCGGCGCCAGCATCACCGATCTCGACAACGATGCCCTTGAGGGCGTCGCGATCACCGACCTCACGGGGGCGGGCGGCGGCGTCTGGCAGTACTCGATCGACGATGGGGCGACCTTCCAGAACTTCCCGGCCGTAAGCGAGTCCATGGCGCTGCTGTTGCGCGACACTGACTTGATCCGCTTTGCGCCCAACACCAGTTTCGTGGGCGCCGCCACGGTCACTTTCCGCGCCTGGGACCAGTCGTCGGGCACGGCGGGCACAACCGCCGACTTGACCGCCGTCGGCGCCGTTGGCGGCATCACGCCATACAGCCAGGCGCTGGAAACCGCCTCAGTCGACGTGACCGCCGCCGGCGAAGACGACAAGGGCAATAACTGTGCGGCGACGGGCGGTTCCGGCGGGGTGGGACTGCTGGCACTGCTTCTGGCGGTTTTGGCAGCCTTGCGTGCCGCGGTCGTAAACCGTAGAACCAATTGAACTTGCCTTTGGCGGGCCGGTGGTGTTCAATAATGGACCGGATGGGAAACCGTCCGCCCCCGTGGAACTCCCCAGGGAAACCTGGAAAGTGCAAACCTTTCAGACCCGGGAAACAAGAACCGCAATGATGTCACAAGCGGATGAGCTGCTGGTCGCAATTGTCCTGAAGAACACCAAGGTTACTCAGGCCAACGTCGATCAAGCCTACGCTGAGTGCCAAGCGGCCAAGGCCGACGGTAAAGAACTCGACCTTGCCCACGCGATACTCAGCCACAACTGGCTTTCACGCGCTGAACTCTACAAGCTCGTGAAAGCCCGTAATTTCGCGTTGATGCGCCAGGAAGACAAGCGGCTTGGCCGCCGTGCCTTCCGCAAGGGCTACATCACCAAGACACAATTGGACGAAGCACTGGCCTTCCAGAGGCAACTCTTCAAGGCGCTGGGTGATATTAAACGGCTGGAGTCCATCCTGATGGACGACGGCCACATCAACCAGGAACAAGTGCGCGAAATTTGGGCTGAGTACACCAGCTTCCTCAAGCGTACTGGCGCGCGGCCGGCCGAACCCAAGACCGACCCGAGCCTGCTCAAACGCGGGTAATCCGATGTTCATCAACGTGTGGCTGGGGCCTCCGTGCCCCAGCACGTTGGCCATTGTCGTGCGGGCAACCCGTAATCGGCAATTCGCATTCCTCAATCGCGGTGCTTGAATAGGCCGCCATGGACGTGCCCGCAGACAGCCGCAAGCCTCTCATCCCGGCATGGGCGGGCCTCGCCTTGGTCGCCCTCGGCGCGATCCTTTGCGCCGTTGCAGCGGTCCTCTTTTCTTCCAAGCCCGGTAGCGGCGCGCGCCTGTGGGGCGACGAGCTGAAGGAATTGCCGAACACGCCGCAAGCGATCGCAGAAATGGGTGCGGCGCTGGTTGCGGCCAAGAATTGCAACTACTGCCATCGCACGGACGCAACACAGCCCGTCGATCACCCGCGCATCAACTGCCAGCACTGCCACCAGGGCAAGAACGTCAGCGATCATCTTGCGCCGCCGCTCAACCGCATCGCCGAGCGCCGCCCGCCCGACTGGCTGCGGCGCTTCCTGCGTTATCCATACGCGATTCGCAATCACTCGGCGTTTCGCATGCCCGATTTGAATCTAACCGACTTCGAGGTCGATGTTGCGGCGCGCTACCTCGAACAACTCAGCGGCGCGTCATATCAGCGCACGGAAACTGCGCCGCGCGAACTCGACGAATTCGAAAAGACCTACGCGCGCACGGATAATCCCGACGCCGCCAAACTCAATCGCGGCCGCGAACTGTACGTGCGCCACAATTGCCGGAGTTGCCACGACATCGCGGGCGAAAAAACCACTGCGGTTGCCGACGCGAGCGGACACCTGCCGCAATCGGCGCTGTTTGCGCCAGACCTGACCAACGTCTGGCAGCGTGTGCGGCCGCGCTGGCTCGCCGTCGCGATTCGAAAACCCGGCGAGCACATGCCGTGGTCGGGCATGACCGAGCCTGCGGGCATGACGGACACTGAGGCGGGCGACATCGCGTATTACCTGATCAACGGCGCGCCAAGCCCCAAGCCGACGGTGAACTACGCGCAGGTGCAGGAGATTTTCAACAACCGCTGCGTGAGTTGCCATTACGGGCCGCACGCCGACGCGACGCCGGCCATGAACCCCGAAGGTGGCAGCGGCTATCTCGCGGTCTGGAACCGCTATCCGCGGCAACTGAGCCTGGAGAGCTACGGCAACGCGATGCGCGGCAGCCACGACGATCTCGCGCGCATCGAGCAGGGCAAAGAAGTCATCGGTCGCAACCGCGCCGTGATCGTGCCCTATGCGGCTAACTCGCCGATGCTCTATCACCTGCGCGCTTTAAAACAGCCCGCGATGCCCTTCGGCCACGACCCGCTGCCTGAGGCCGAAATTTCGCTGATCGAACGCTGGATCCTCGAAGGCGCCCGCGAAAAATGACAGCCCCGCCTGTAAAGGCGGGGTGTATTTTAGAAGCACCCCGGCATCACTGCCGGGGCTGTCGCATGCGCTCCGCGCTCGCTGTTTGGCGCGCTCGTTCGTTTAATGACTACATGGCTGAACCGACGGACGAGCAACTAATGGCCGAGGCGGACCGCCTGAAACAGGCCGACGCCAACAAACGTCTGCCCTGGTGGCCGTTTTTTTATTGCGTGCTGCCGGTCCTGCTCGCGCTCGGTTTGATCGTGTTCGTCAATCGCCCGGGTAACAACGACGGTCGCCCCAACAAGCCCAACGCCGTGCCGGACCTCGGCGCGCAGGGCCGTCCGCTGACCAAACCGGCCAACGTGCCGAAGGACGAATCGCGGGCCCACACGATGGACGACGGCGGCTACTACGACGGCTTGAAAGAGCCGCCAGTCAAAGACGGCACGGTCGACCCAGCCAAAGACGGCAAGACCAAAGAACCTGACCCTACCCCTAACCCTGTAGTCAGCGACTTCGAAATCGAAATCACGATTCGCAATATCGCCACCGGCGTCAAGAACAACGACCCGCGCACAGTCGCCAGCGCCCAGCAATGGCTGCGCGATAACGCCAAGAACGGCCCCGTCGCCGAACGTATCACCGCCGCACTCACCAGCGAACAAAACGCCCGCATCCGCCTCGCGCTGTTCGACGCAATTGCCGGATTGGAACCGCGGCAAAAGTGGGCAATGACGGTTTACGCCGGTCGAACGGCCAAGTTCATGGGCACGGAAGAGAACTACACCGAGGGCGAGATTGATGAACTCGAGGCTTACTTCCGATATCTGGATGATCCCACAATCACAACAGTCAGGCAGAACTCTTTTCGTACGGAAAAGCCTCTGTGGCTGCTGAAACGATTCGGTGCCGAGAGGTCTTCGTTTGTGATCGCCGCTTTAAACGATACCGCGAAGAAAGATCCTTTGTTGCCGGACATTCTCGAACTAGTTAAGCGAGGCACCGCGCCCGCAGAAATCCGGGAGAATCTTTTCCTGTATTGGATGTCGGCTCTCGACGAAAATTCCGCCCTGCCGACCGAAGTTCGCGATCCACGAGTAACGGCCAATCTGCCCGCGTTCCTTCGCGTCTATTATCCGTTTTCACCCCTCATTGTTCACTTGAATGGAACCAAGCCGCCCGAGCCAGAGCAACGAGACCACGCATATTTGCCGGAACTGCTGCAGTACATACGCGATCTCTTGGCGACAACAATCGTTGACAAAGACCTAAAGTCGCAACTAATCGCGGCCCTTGGGAACGCCAATCTGCGGCAGCGCCCCGAAGTTACGGAGATGATCAACGCGGGTTTGGCGCGCAAGGATGATAACTATCCGGACTACCTCGCCTTCGCGGGTTCTCAGGCCCGGACGTCAAAGGATTACGACCTTCTTCGCAGCGCAGCCAATGATCCAAAACCTGAAGTCGCTCGTGGGGCGATCAAAGGCTTGAAAGATGCGCCGGCAGGTGAAGCGGCTGACCTACGCCTGCGGGAGATTCTCAACGAGGGCACGAATGACGGCGTGAAGGCCGATGCCTTTGCGGCGTTGATCGAGCGCAATCCGCGCGACGCGCAAAAACTGGTTGACGAATACATCGATCCGGCCAAACCCGTTACGCTGCGCGTGGTTGCCGTCGCTCACATTCCCGCAAAAGATGTCGAGCGACTGCAGGATTTGGCCGAGGACAGCGAACTGAAAATCCGCCAGGCCGCGATCAACCGCCTCGGCGCACTTAAGGACAAGAAGCTCCATTCATTTCTCAAGCGCGTATCGACCCACGACACGTCGCCGGTGTTGCGCCAACTCGCGGCGAAGTACGCCAAGGAATTGGAGTAGCAGGTTCAGGTTCAGAATTGTGTCCCGAGGTTTTATCTGGACCTGCACCTGAACCTCGCACTGATCTATCATCGCGTTCATGCCGGAATTGTTCGATCGAGTGAAGTCCCGTGACACCCGTGCAATTGCGCGGGCGCTGACGTTGGTTGAAAACGCCGATGCGGAAACCCTCGACGCGCTGGACAAGCTCTACCCCTCGTTGAGCCAACCCGCGCGCATCGGCGTCACGGGCCCGCCGGGCTCAGGAAAGTCCACACTCGTCAGCGCGCTCGTGGCCCATTTGCGCGAGGCCGGCACGCCGCACGTCGGCGTCGTCGCGATCGATCCCACCAGCCCGTTTTCCGGCGGCGCGCTGCTCGGCGACCGCCTGCGCATGGCCAAACACACGCTGGACCCCGGCGTCTACGTGCGCAGCATGGCCACGCGCGGCGCGTTCGGCGGCCTGGCCGCGGGCTGCGAGGACGTCTGCGACGTGCTCGCGCTCGCGGGCTTTGATCCGCTGATCGTCGAGACGGTCGGCGTCGGCCAGAGCGAAGTCGACATCGCGCGCCTGGCGGATACGACCATTGTGGTGCTCACGCCCGCGTCGGGCGACAGCGTGCAGGCGCTGAAAGCCGGCATCATGGAAATCGCCGACATCGTCGTGATCAACAAGGCCGACATCGACGGCGCGGCCCGCCTGGGCGAGGATGTCCGCGAGGCGCTCGAGCTTCGCCCCATGCCGCCCGAGGGCATGCCGATGTTTTTGCCCACGGTGCTGCATTGCGTCGCGACCACGGGCCAGGGCGTCGATGAACTGGGCGACGCGGTCCAGAAACATCGCCGCTACCTGCTCGACAACGGCCTGCTGCACGATGTGCGGGCGCGCCGCCTTCAATCGCGCCTGCGCGAACTTACGCTGGCGACGTTGTCGCAGTCCTTTGAGATGGGCGGCTCGGAGCATGCGGCGTTCGAGACGCTGCGCGCGCAAGTCGGAAAGGGCAAGCTGTCGCCGCGCGCCGCCGCGGCGCAGTTCGCACGCAAGCTGGGGATATAAGGACAGGTTCAGGTTCAGAAGCACTCTGGACCTTGGGTCGTGGGTCAGTTTGGCCGAATGCCTTTCGTAGCGCGGGCGTCTCGCCCGCAGTTGCGGGCCAAAGGCCTGCGACGAATGCGGCCAAGATGGCCGCGCTACCCGCAGGCTGGAAGCCTGCATCAATCAAACTGACCCACTACCGGACCTCGACCTGAACCTTCTTCTGTTTTATTTCTTGCGAATTGTCGGAACGAATCTTCGCGCTGTACGTTTAAGATAGTGAAGGAGATGGATTGGGAGCAGGAACCATCCCCTTCACCACGCGATGCTTCTTCTGAGGTGTCCGTCTCTTACGCGCGCAACGCGCATCAACATCAATACAGGATTGGCGGCCCCCCAATGCGCCCGTCCTACGAAGTAAGGGCCCGACTCACCTTGAGTCGGGCTTTTACTTTTATTGAAAGCCAGAGCCCGCTGCGTCAGCGGCGGGATGCAATCATGAACGTTCGATAATGACTATATCCCATCGCTGACGCGATGGGCTCTGGTTCACTGAGATCGCCGCGCTAATAAAGCGGGGCGGCCTGATGGCCGCCCCGCTGGCGCTCGTAAATACCCAGCCCGTTACGAGCAGCCCATCGAATTGCCGCAGTTGAGGCACTTGTAGCAGGCGCCGTTGCGAACGGTGATGTGGCCGCAACCGTCGCAGATCGGCGCATCGCCCATCAGTGATTCCAGGTGCTCGTCGAGCGCGCTTTTTACGACGGGTTTTTGCGTGCGCGCCGCCGCCTTGAACTTGTCCTGTGCGCGTTTGGGCGCCGGTTCGCAATTCGCGGCCGGTTTGATTACTTCCGCCCGCACCTCGGCTGTCTTGAACTTGCCCGTGGCGGGCTCATCCTTGACCGGCCCCTCGCCGCGTTTGAGCGCCTCGAGGTCAATGCGCGTCGTGACGGTGCGATCGTGGCGCGGGACTGCTGCGGCGGGCGCGGAATCAGTTTGCGCCGCCGCTGCCGTAGGGCGTGCCGTGTCCGCCACAGGCGCTTCTCCCGCATAACCAAGGTCGCCGCTGTCGCTTTTTGCGGCCAGAAGCTCGGGGCCCCTGGGCTCAAGCGGCGTGGTCGGCTGCACGTGCAGGAAATCCGTGCGCTGGAGGTACTCAAAGCCCAGCGAGCGGAACACGAGGTCAATGACGCTGGTGGCCGTCTTGATGTTGTCGTGGCCCTGCACGATGCCCTGGGGCTCAAAGCGCGTGAAGGTGAAGGTGTTGACGAATTCCTCCAGCGGCACGCCGTACTGCAGGCCCTTGCTGACCGCGATCGCGAAGCAGTTGAGGATCGAACGCAGCGTCGCGCCTTCTTTGCTCATGTCGAGGAAGATTTCACCCAGCGAGCCGTCTTCGTATTCACCGGTGCGCACATACAGCTTCTGTCCGCCGATCTTGAGCTCGAACGTCAGGCCGTGACGCCGCTTGGGAAGCGGCTTGCGGTGCAATCCTGCCTCGATCTTGCCGAGCGTCGGGTGCACGACTTCGGCCTTCACTTCGACCGGCGCCTCGGCTTTTTCTTCCTTCTCTTCTTTCTTCTCGTCCTTGGCCTTGGAATTCAACGGCTGGCTGAGCTTGCAGCCGTCGCGATACAGCGCGACCGCCTTGAGGCCGAGGTCGTAGGCCTTGATGTAGGCCTCCTTGACGTCCTCGATGTTCACTTCGTTGGGCATGTTGATGGTCTTGGAAATCGCGCCCGAGATAAACGGCTGCGCCGCCGCCATCATCTTGATGTGGCCCATGTGGTGGATGAAACGCTTGCCGTGCTTGCCGCAACGGTTGGCGCAGTCGAACACCGGCAGGTGCTCCGGTTTGAGGCCCGGGGCGCCTTCGATGGTCTGGCCGCCGCAAATCACGTCGTTGGCTTGTTCAATCTGCTGCGAGGTGAATCCCAGCGCCTTGAGCAGGTTGAAGTCCGGTGCGTTGTATTGCTCAGGTTTAATTCCCAGGCGCTTGAGGGTTTCCTCTCCGAGAACATAATTGTTGAAGGCGTATTTCAGTTCCAGCGCGCTTTGCAGCGAGTGCTCGATGCGCGAAAGGTCCGCATCGGTGAGCCCCTTGTGCTTGAGCGCCGTGTCGTTGACGTGCGGCGCGCCCTTGAGCGTCAGCGTGCCCACGATGTGCTCGATGATCGCCTTGCGCTGCTTGGCGTCGTATCCGAGATGTCTAAGAGCCGGCTCAACCGATTGATTGACGATCTTGAAATAACCGCCGCCGGCGAGCTTCTTGAATTTCACCAGCGCGAAATCGGGTTCAATGCCCGTGGTGTCGCAGTCCATCAGCAGGCCGATGGTGCCCGTGGGCGCGATCACGGTCGTTTGCGCGTTGCGGTAGCCGTACTTCTTGCCGCCTTCAAGCGCGCGGTCCCAGGTTTCGCGGGCCGCCTCAAGCAGGTCCTGCGGGCAATATTCCGGGTCGATGCCGACGGGCGTCACGCTCAGGCCTTCGTATTCCTCGGGCTTGGCGTTGTAGGCCGCGCGCCGATGATTGCGGATCACGCGCAGCATGTGCTTGGCGTTTTCCTTGTACTTCGGGAAGGGCCCGTGGCCCGCGGCGAGTTCCGCCGAGGCCGCGTAGCTTTCGCCGGTCATAATCGCGGTCAATGCTCCGCAAACGGCGGTCGCTTCGCGCGAGTCGTAGGGAATGCCGCCGAGCATCAGGCAGGTGCCCATGTTGGCGTAGCCAAGGCCGAGAGTACGGAAGTCGTATGAGCCCTGGGCGATTTCCGCGCTGGGGTACTGGGCCATCAGCACGGAAATTTCCAGCACGATGGTCCACAGCCGCGTCGCATGTTTAATCGCGCCGACGTTGTAAGTGCTCTTCTCCGCATCGTAGAAAGTCGTCAAATTCAGTGACGCCAGGTTGCAGGCGGTGTCGTCGAGGAACATGTACTCGCTGCACGGGTTGCTTGCGTTGATGCGGCCGCTTTCCGCGCTGGTGTTCCAATCATTGATGATCGTGTCGTACTGCACGCCCGGGTCGGCGCAGGCCCAGGCGGCAAACGCGATTTCGTCCCACAACTTGCGCGCCTTGAGCGTCTTGGAGATGTGGTTCTTGTCCGTGCGCCAGCGCAGGTGCCAGTCGCCGTCCTTCTTCACCGCGTCGATGAATTCCGCGGGCACGCGTACGCTGTTGTTGCTGTTCTGGCCGCTGACGGTGGCGTAGGCCTCGCCGTTGAAATCGCTTTCGTAGCCGGCCTTGATGAGCGCCGCGACCTTCTTCTCTTCCTGCACCTTCCAGTTGACGAACTTTTCGATGTCCGGGTGGTCGAGGTCGAGGCAGACCATCTTCGCCGCACGGCGCGTGGTGCCGCCGCTCTTGATGGCGCCCGCGGCGCGGTCGCCCACGCGCAAAAAGCTCATCAGGCCGCTGCTTGCGCCGCCGCCCGAGAGGGCTTCGCCCTCGCCGCGCAGGTTGGAGAAATTGGTGCCGGTGCCGCTGCCATACTTGAAGAGGCGCGCTTCACGCGTCCAGAGGTCCATGATGCCGCCGGGGCCGACCAAGTCGTCTTTGACGCTCTGGATGAAACAGGCGTGCGGCTGCGGGCGGGTGTAGGAGTCGGTCGACTTGACCATGACGCCGGCATCGGGCTCGACGTAGTAGTGGCCCTGGCTCGGGCCGGTCAGGCCGTAAGCCCAGTTGAGGCCGGTGTTGAACCACTGCGGGCTGTTGGGCGCGCACATCTGGTGCAGCATCATGTGCGCGAGTTCGTCGTAGAACACCTGCGCGTCCTGTTGCGTGCGGAAGTAGCCGTAGCGCTCGCCCCAGTGACGCCAGCAACCGACGAGGCGGTGCACGACTTGCTTAACGCTGCGCTCAGGACCGAGCACGGGCTTGCCGTCTTCATCTTTAAGCGGCTCGCCCTTGATCGGGTCGACGCCTTCGGCGAATTGCGGGACCTGCGCCTTGCGGAAGTACTTGCTCACCATGATGTCGGTCGCAAGCTGGCTCCAGTCGGCGGGAATTTCCGCGCCGTCCATGCTGAACACAGTCGAGCCGTCGGGATTGCCAATTTTGCACGAGCGGCGCGCATATTTGACGCTGTTCAGGACATCAACGCCGTCCTTGGTGAACAGGCGCTTGATGGTTACGCCGCTTGGGCAGGTTTTGCTATTTGTTGCGCTGCCCATGGCCCCGTTTTCTCCTTCACGTTTGCTGCGATCTGTCTGATTCTTGCGGCGGGTTCCACTCGCCGCCAACTCCCGTCCTCTTGCTTCCATAGTGTAAGTTTCCCCGTCCGGTACTTGCCGGAATGCCGAATAAAGAGTTTTAGGCGGCCGCGCGGCCGCTACGCGATGGACTGCCTGGATTGTCGGAAGACCTGAAACGACTCCGAAGTTGCAAAAACTGCACACTACCCGTGGTATGTGATGCGAAGACTATTGACCCGCCGGGAGTGTTTTCCGGCGGGATTTGGATTCTTATGTCAAGGTTGATGGGTTCTTTTTGAAGCTTCAACGGATATACCTTATGGGAGACTAAAAGCAAGGATTAAGCACTGAATATGGTGGATTTTTATGGCGACTGCACAAGTCGCGGTATGTCGGAACTTATTCACACAATCCACTTTAGCGCAGAATCCTTCCACCGAGGCCTGTCAGAATTGTCGGCATCCTGCCAGACCAATCTTGTGGTATGTCTACAGGCTGTATTGGTTAAAGCCTGACCACAAGCCAACGTGTGACGGAGCCTTGCAGGCTTGCAAGTAATCCACAACCTACAACAGGTTGTGCACTAGCTAATAACAGCTAATGTCGGAAAAGTAGTTCGGGAAACGACACCGTGGCATGAGCGCCCTCGCCCATACCGTCCCATCTTCCCACATCGAAACTCGGTTAGATTCCGCGCTCGGGCGGGGCACCCATGCCACAACAGGGGCCTCACCCGTTGTTGAAGGGAATCACGTCGCGCCACTCGTAGCCCGGCGTGATCGTGCGCAGGTGCGCTTCGTTGACGGCGCCGCGTTCAATGGCCACCAGCACCACCAGCGGCGGGGCCTTACCCTGCATGGCAAAGCGCGCGGCCATTTCGCGGTGCATGGCCTGAAGGTCGCTGATGCCGCCGACCAGCCGCGAAAGATCTTCGCGTTCGGCGGCGCTGAGAATCGTTACTTCGCCCTTGAAGGTCCGTGCAGCCTCGATGTTGAACTCGCGCTCAATGCCCGCCGCAAGTTCCGCGTCGGCGCTGTCAGGGTCTGCGGCGAGGAAAATCACCCCGGGCGGCGGCAGGGGCACAGGCTTGCCCATTGAAATGTTGACGCCCTTGAGGCGGCGCACGTCCATGGCCGCGCGTTTTTGCGTTTGAGCCACCAGGCTGGGCACGAGGTTGGCGCGCGATTCGATGTTGGTGCGCTTGTTTTCTTCGCGGCTGACGCCGCGCTCGCGCAGCACGCGTTCGATCTGGTCGTACAGCGGCGCGAGTTCCGGGTGTTTGCCATCAAGGTGCGAGGCGAGGCTTTGCTGCTTCAGCGCCGCCTGGTTGCCGCGCTGCGCGTTGGCGTTGGTGATGATAACGGCCGTCGCCGCGCCGGCCCCGCCGAGGCAAACCGTACCCGCGAGCACGCCGCCGGCAATGGCGGCCCAGCGCCAGCCGCGGTTGCGCAACTGCGGTCTAAAGGCCGGCGCCATGTACCAGGCTCCGTAACCGCCCTGCGAAAAGTGGCGCGTGGCGCCGTAGCCGCCGGTCTGCGCGGGCGGCATCAGGTGCTGCGGCACGGGCATGCCGCGGAAGCTCGGCAGGTCCGCGGGCTTGACTTGTTCCAGCATGCCCTGCGCGGCGGCCCAGCACAGATAGTCGACGTCGGTCAGCATCTGTCGCGCGGTTTCGTAGCGCTGGTTCATGCCCGCCATCGCGCGGTTGGCCACCCACTGCACGGCAAGCGGCACGTCGGGCGAAAAGCGCGAGAGCGGGCCCGAGGTCGGGAACTCGCCTTCGATGGCGAAATACAGCACCGCGCCGATCGAATAAATATCGAACTTACTGGCGTTGACCTGCCGCACTTCGCGGCCCTCGAGCGCGAGCTTGACCATTTCCGGGTCGCGGAAATATTCGGTGCCGTGGGTGGTGAGCTGGTGCATCGAGGCCAGCGGCGTCATCAGGCCGATGTCGACGAGGTAAATTCGCTCGCCGTTCACGATGAGATTGTCCGGCTTGATGTCCTTGTGGAAGACGCCGGCCTCGTGGTATTGCGCGATGATCTGCAGCACCTGGTGCAGCCAGCCCAGCGACAACTTCTGCTGGTCGAACACCGCGCGCGCGCCCTGCTTGCGCGCTTCCTTCACGCCGTCGAGCGTCGCGCGCGTCAGCGTCTGGCCCTGGTAGTAGGGCATGACGTACCAGAACGCGCGCGTGCCAAGGTTGCTCTCGATTATCAAACCGAGCTTCTTGGCGAGTTCCGCCGCCTGGCTTTCGCGCACGACGCTTTCGAGGTTGCCGCCCTGCAGCAGGTCGAAATATTTAAGCACGAACAGCGGGCCGCTTTCGTCGATGCCGCCTTTGTCGTCGCGCTTGCGCACGACAAACAGCCGCGCCGAACTTCCGCCCGGAGGCAACTGGTCGACGATCACGTAATTTTCGGGGAAGTCGCCGGGAGTCGCGCCCACGGGCGCGGTCGCCACGACATAGCGCTGCCAGTTCGCGGTCGCGCGCGCGATGCGTTGTTCAAAGGCCGCAAACAGGCCGCCCAGGCCGAACGCGCCGCTGAAGCGCCGGCCGATGCCGACCAGCGCCTTGCCTGCGTTGGACCAGTCGCGCGAGGCTTCGTGCCAGAACGCGCGCCGGCCGCCCTTGAGCTGCAGCATCTTCGTGTCGTCCTTGTGGCACACCAGGCCGACGCAGCGTTCCTTGACCAGCAACCCGAACCAGAACCCGGTGCTGAGCACCGCCTCACAGGTGCTGCGAATAAACGTGACAAGGTGGCCGATGCTGCTGACGATTCCCACAAAAACCAGCAGCGGCCAAAGAAAGACCACGCCGACGACGAAGTGCACGATGTTGCCGAGCGTCAGCGCCGGTTTGCCCTGCGGTTTGCGGCTGTGCTGCGGCAGGTATTGCTCGTGGCCGCGGGGAAGAATTTCGGGTTCGTGAACGCGCCCCGCCGCCGCATGGGTTGCGGCGTGGCTGTCGAGATCAGCGGGCGCTGTCTTCACATTCTGCATTCGCCGACATCCCCAATGTGGCACGGGCGAGGGCGCCCGTGCCACATTCTTCCAATTCCGGCTCGCGGAATTTCAGTCGTTTGCAACTAAGCGGTCCTAAATAATTCCCTTTAGGTGGCGCGGACATTCCTGTCCGCGGTGGCGAGCTTTGCGAGCCACAATTCGACCGGCTACGCCGGTCGGTCGGACAAGAATGTCCGACCCACAACTGCTCAGAATATATGTAGGACCGCTTAGCTATTAAACGCGCAGAGAGGTGCGCAAACCATGCCAAACCGGGGTTTACGGCGTTAGTTCGAGGGTCGCGCGCAGGCCGCCCAGGTTGAATTCGAGCTTCCCGGCAATCCGGCCCTCGGCGGGCACGCGAAACGCGCGGTATTCGGCGTCAACCAGCGGGTTCAGCTCTCGGCTGGAGTTCGCCTGGCCTGCCTTGGTGTCAGGGGCGGCTCCTTCGAGGGTCAATTTGGCATCCCAGCGCGTGCCGGGCTCACGCCAAAGCACTTGCCGGCCCGCGTTGTCGTCAAAACTCACGCCCCACATCAGCTTTGCGCCATCCTGCCACGCCACGAGCCGTACCGTGCGTGCGGACGCGAGCGGGAGCATGTGCTCCGGCGCGGGCGGAAGCGGAAGTTGAACAACCGAGGCGGCAAACGCGTCGGCCTCGGCCTTGAGGTCGTCGCGCGTCGCGTCGGGGCCGCTAACGACGACGATCACGTAACCGTCGGCAATCGGCGCATAGATGACGCGCAGCATGTCGCCGCCCTGCGCGTGGAAATATTCGCCGACAAAACCTTCCTGCTCGGCGACCGTCACGCGGTTGCCCAGCGTGCGCCGGATTTCCTGCTTCTTGAAGCGGTCCTCGAGTTCGCGTTGCAGCACCGCAATGTCGTCCATGTTGCCGCGATTGAGAACGAACGTTTGCAGCAGCATGCGGCCGCGCACATTGCGCTTCACAAACGCTTCACCGTCGCGCTCGAACTCGTCGAGGCGCCCGGCGTAGCGCCCGTCGTCAAACAGCGGCGCGATCGAGCCGGCCTTCATGCCGGGAAGGACGTACATGTCGCCCAGCAGATCCTGCCGGCGCGCGACCAGGTCAGTGCTGGCGCTGGTGGCGGTCTGGACAAGCGCGTAGTTAAACGCGCCGATGCCGAAGGCGCTGAGCAGTCCCGGCGCGCCGTTGGCCACCGCAAAGGGCGTTGATTGCCCGTTGACGGCAACTTGCGCGCGGTCGCGAAACGTGAAAGCCGACGCCGCCCCGAACACGGCCCCTTTGGCCGCGAGATTGTCGCGAAGCGTCGTTGCATCCGTGGCAAGGCGATACAGGCCAATCGACGGGCGGCCAATCATCACTTCGCCGGCAATCAGCCAGTGGCCGCCTTTGCGAGGCCCCGGCGCCGCAACCAGCTTGATCGCGATGCCGTCGCGCTCAAGCCACGCGTAGTCGCCGATGCGGTTGAGCACCGCGCCGCGGACATCGAGGCCGCGCAGTGCGCGTTCGAAACTGCCCTGGGCATGGCTCGATGGCGCACCCGCCAGCGCCAACAGGGCAAGTGTCAACGCGGCGACGATTGCGAGCAGGCGTTTGATCATGGAACCCTGTGCTGCTTTACACGTCGAGAAAGTTTTGGCGCGCCCGGTGCGATTCGAACGCACGACCGTCCGCTTAGAAGGCGGATGCTCTATCCGGGCTGAGCTACGGGCGCGCAGCCTCAAGCACTATAGCAGGCGGTGGCGACGATTTCCTAATTCGTGACGCGGGCAAGGCGCCCGCACCACGTCAATTGGCACGGTGCGCGCTTTATCCGTCCCTGCGTCCGCAACTCCCGGTGGAGTCGCGCGGGCGCGAAGAAACTTCTTCCCGAGACGGAAAATGCTGCCGCTGACGGCGATTTTCGAAACCTCTGACTGCGCCCAGGACAGGCCTCGGCGCAAGGAAAACGTCGCGGGTTTCGAGCCCGTGCTGATGCAGGCGTTGGCGGCGGCCCCGGCTGCCAACGACAGCCGCGAGAATTTCTCCGACCGCGAAGTGGCCACAACCCCGCACGAGCCCGGTGAAGCCGCCGTCGAACAGTCTTCGCCCGAAAATCACGCGGCGGCTATGCCCGAGCAGGACGTCGAAGGCGCCGCGCAGGAGTTTCCAGACGCCCCGCCTGCCGCGACGTCCAAGACCGCATCTGCGCCGTTCGAGGTTGCGTCGCCCGCGATGGTCGCCGACGTTCCCGCGCCGCAAGATGAATCCCCGCGCGAAGAGGACGCGGCGATTGCGGAAGAATACCCGCCCGCCGCAAGTGTTGACGCCGAATCCACGTCCGTCGCGGAGTTGATCGACGCGCCGCCAGTGGATGCTGCGCCGCCTGATGTCGCGGCGACCGAAGCGCCGGCCGATCCTGAAGCCGAAGAGAACGCCGCAGCCGTTGCGGCGGCGGACGCCGAGCAACCGATTGTCGAAGAAAGCGAAACAACCGAACCGAAAGCGCCCGACGCCAAAGCAAATGCGGCGATTGCCGCGACGGAAAGTGGCACGGGCGCCCTCGCCCGCGCCGACGTGGGCGAAGGCCCAACTTCGCTGAAGCTTCGCCGGGGAACCGTCCATGCCACAAGCGACTCGCAGTCTGCTCCGGCTGGCAAAACCTCAACGCTTCGCGACGGCGCGAGCGCGCAGCCGGCGGCTGACGTGCGCGCGAACAAGGCCGAAGCGCGTCAGGCGGTCCAAGCCGCACCGGACGCGCTGGGCACGCGCGTGGTGGAGCAAGTCCAGCGCGCGATGAAAACTCTTACTATGCGCAAGGGCGCGGGCGATGTGGAAGCGCGCATATCGCTTTCGCCGCCGAGCCTGGGCTCGCTGCGCCTGACGGTGCGCGTTAGCGACGGCGAACTCAGCGGCAGCGTGTTGACCGACAACGCCGCGGCGCGCCACCTGCTGCAGACCCATCTTCCCGAACTTCGTGAGGCGCTGGCGCAGCAGGGTTTAACTCTCGGGCAGTTTAATGTTTCGCAGGACGCGCCCTTCGGCGACGCTCAGGGCAGGCATGATCGCGGTCGTTTCACGCCTCGCGCGAGTTATCGCATTAATTCTGAGTCCCTTGAGCCTGCCGCGCCGCCGCAAGTGGCGAGCGTCGTGGCGGGCCGCGTTCAGGGCTACATGTAGGAGAACCCATGGCAGGCGCAACGACATTGCCGAGTTACAACAGCCCGCTGCCGGTCAGCGAGGCGCAGTCACAGCAAAACGCGAGCAACGCGGCGCGCACGGAACTCAGCCGCAACGAGTTCATGCAACTGATGATCGCGGAGCTGCAGCACCAGGACCCGCTGGAGCCCATGAGCAACACGGAGTTGCTGGGGCAGATGACGCAGATGGAAACGCTGAACGCTTCGGCGCAGACGGCCGACGGCATCAACAACCTGATCGGCGCGCTGAAGTTCCAGCAACTGACGATCGCGACGGCGTACATCGGCACGGTGGTCAAGGCCGAGGACGGCGCGGGCCAGGAAATCCAGGGCCTGGTCGGGCGTGTGATGACCAACAACGGAAATGTCTCACTCGGCCTGCAGGTGCCGGTGGTGGACGGCAGCGGCGCGTTTGTGCGCGACGCCGAGGGCAACATTGTTACTCGTGAAGTCCCGGTCGCGCTCGATAGCGTGCAGGAAGTCGTCGCGCCGGGGCTGGCGGGCGACAGTTCGACCATTCAGGGCTAAGAAAACCAGGAGCAGACCATGTCGCTACTTCGCAGCATGAGCGCCGGGATCTCGGGCGTGCGCGCCCAACAGACCAAAATCGACGTCCTTGGCCACAACATCGCCAACGCGACGACCGTGGGCTACAAGGCCGGTCGCGTCGACTTCAGCGCGCTGCTTTCGCAGACGCTGCGTTTTGGCCAGGGCGCCAACGGCGAAAGCGGCGGCGTGAACCCGCAGCAAGTGGGCCTTGGCGTGCAGGTCGGCGGCATCCAGTACGATTTCTCCGACGGCGCGCGCCGCGCAACCGGCATCGCGACCGATCTTGCGCTTGAGGGCTCGGGATTTTTCATCCTGCGCGACCTGCGCACGGGCGGCCTCGCCTATACGCGCGACGGTTCGTTTTCGCTCAATGCGCTGGGCGAATTGATCGACCCGGCGCTGGGCCTGAAGGTGCAGGGCTACCTTGCCGATCGCGACCCCAGCCGCGAAATCACCTTGGCCGGCGGCGGCAGCGACTTCGTCATCAATAACACCGGCCAGACGGTGCAGGCCATCGACATCCCGCTGGGCGAGCTTCGCATCGCGCGCCAGACCGGCGGGGTGACCTTTGCCGGCAACCTGAACTCCGGCGGCGACCTTGCCGACACGGCGACTGTGCTGGAATCGGACGTGCTGTTCGAGCGCGTCGGGCCGCTGCTGATTCCCGCGACGGAAAGTTCGCTGCTTGAAAACATCGTGCGCACGTCCGACGGCACCGCGGGCGGCACGATCATCGACCTCGGCATGGACGTCGGCGCCGACGTGACCGTCACCGCGCAGGTCGGCGGCCGCCTCGTCGACCGCACGTTTACCGTGGGCCAGCCGCAACCTAACGGCGGGACGACGCTGGGCCAGTTGCGCGACTTTTTGCGCGGCGCGCTGGGAATCCTGAACAGCGGCGACCCGGGCGCGGAAGCGTTCTCGAGCATTCGCAACGACGCCGTGAGCGGCGAGCAACTTGCGCAGTCGCTTTCGCAGCTTGGCGAGGCGGGCTACGCGACGCTGACGCTCGATACGCTTGCGGCGGGCCAGACGATCGTGATCGGCGGCCAGACGTTTGTTGCCGGCACGGATTTCGCGGTCGGCGTCGATGACGCCGAGACGGCCAGCAACTTCGCAACCGCCATTAACCTGAATAACACGTTGGCGCCGCAACTGGTGGCGTCAGTGGTGGCGCCGGCGGGCGGGCCTGTGCAACTGCGCATGTCCCTGCGCACTGAGGGTGCGTCGGCGCTGGCGATCAACACCGCGGGCGCGGCGGGCGCGATCCAGACCACGGGCGCGGTGCGTTTTGGCAGCGACACGGCGACTTCACTTTCGGACGGCGACACGATCACAATGTTCGACGGCGTCACGGCCGTGACTTTTGAGTTCGACGACAACGCGGTGGTTGGCGGCGGCAACGTCGTCGTCACTCTCGGCGCGACGGCGACCGAAAGCGCCGAGAATTTTGCGGCGGCGCTGGCGGCATCGGCCATCGGCCCGGCCTTCAGCACGGCGGTGCAGGGCGGCGGCCTGCGCATCACCGATTCGCGCGTGGGTGCGGCGGCGGTCGATTCCGGCACGTTCCTTTCGGCGTTCACGAGCGCCAACGCCGGCGCGATCACGTTTGAAGAAAACATCGCGGGCGCGGGCCAGTTCATCGGCGACGGCGCGAGCGCGGACGGATTTTTGCTGGGGACGACGCCGTTTGCCAACGGCGCGATACCGGCGTCGATTCGCGACGACGAAGTCGATTTCATCGCGGCAGGCGTGCAGGTGGGAGACATGATCCGCTTCACGACCGGCAACGTCGCGGGCACGATTGCGCGCGTGACCGCGGTCGGTCAGCGCGCCGACGGTACTTTGGACCGCCACGCGATCACATTCGAGTGGGAAAGCGGCGCGGACCGCACGCCGTCTTCGTCGCAGACGCTGAATTACTTTATTCACGAGGCCGCGGACGTCGGCATCGGGGTCGCGAGCCTCGTCAATCCCAACGTGCCGCCGACAGGGCTTGACCCGTCAAGCCCCGCGGGCACATTGCGCGTCAGCGGCAACGTGGGTTTCGACAACCGCATCCAGGGCCTGAGCGTGATGGTCAAGGGCAGCGAGGGCGTGCAGCAGTTGGCGGAATTCACGGAACTCACGGCGGCGACGGGCGAAAGTTTCACGACCACGGTCGCGGTCTATGACAGCCTCGGCACGGCGCACAACGTCAACTTCACGTTTTATCTCGAGGCGCGCGCCAGCGACGACCCGGCCTTCCGTTACATCGCCACCAGCAACGATCAGGTGACGGCCGCGGGCACGCCGCTCGATACCGTGCTGGGCACGGGCGTACTGCGCTTTGACACCAACGGCCAACTGATACTGTTCAAGAGCGACGGCCAGACCAGCCTGCAGCTCAACGACCAGGGCGCGCAGACTCCGCTCGACTTCAACCTCGATTTCTCGACGCTGACGGCCTACGCCGCGCAGGGGACGAACAACGTCAGCGACGTGTTCATGCAGGGACAGGACGGCTACGCGGCGGGCACGCTGATCGACTTCAGCATCACCCAGGACGGCGTGGTGCAGGGCCTGTTCAGCAACGGGCTGGTGCGTTCGCTGGCGCAGATCGCGGTCGCGCGCTTTGCCAATCCCAACGGGCTGATGAGCGAGGGCGGCAACGTGTTCACGCAGGGCGTAAACAGCGGCGATCCCGTGATCGGCGAGCCGGGGCAGGCGGCGCGCGCGCTTATTCGCAGCGGCTTTCTGGAGGAATCGAACGTTGAGCTGGCGGAACAGTTCACGGATTTGATCACGGCGCAGCGCGCGTTCCAGGCCAACACGCGCACGATCAGTACAGCCAACCAGTTGCTGCAGGATTTGATCAACCTGGTTTAACAGAGCCCGGCCCATGAGGGCCGGGGTTTCCGAAACCCCCGCGCTAACGCGCGGGGCTCCGTTAACTTACCGCGCCGCGTGGTCGCTGTCGGCCCAGAGTTTGCCGAAATGCGCGAGGCTGTTCACGAGGCAGACGCGCGGCGTCCAGCCTGTTGTCGCCTCGCGCGTGAACTGGATGACGTTGAGGCACGCCGCGTCCTGGCGAATGCGCCAGAACGCCGCCAGCGGCATGCCCAGCCACGAGCACAGCAGCGCGCGGTTGACCGCGTCGTGCGCGACGGCAAAGACCACGCCGCCGTGCACCTGGTGCAGGATTTGCCCGACCGCGGAATTGCCGCGCTTCTGCACGTCTTCAAGCATTTCGCCGTGCGGCATGCGCACGGTTTGCGGCGCTTCTTTCCATGCACGCATGCCGTCAGGCCAACGCGCCGCCGCCTCGGTCACGAGCAGCCCTTCCCAATCACCGTGGTTGATTTCAGCCAGGCCGTCGAGCGTCGTCACTTCCATCGCGTGGAGGTCGGCGGCCGCCGCAGCGGTGTCCTCGGCGCGCGAAAGCGGCGAACTATAGACCGCGGCGATCGGGGCCGTAAGCAGCGACGCGGCAAGTTTGCCGGCCTGGTCGCGCCCGGTGTTATTGAGCGGGATGTCCTTGCGGCCCTGGTAGCGGCCTTCGCGGTTCCAGTCAGTCTCGCCGTGGCGCGCAAGCAGCAGCGTGGTCGTGGTGCCGATGCGGGCGGTCGGTGCGGTGGGCATGGCGCAAATGATAAAGGGGCGACGCGCGCGTCGCCCCTACAAAAAGTCAGCGATGATTACTTCGCGCCGTTGGTGGCACCGGCGGGCTCGCACGTGAACTCGAGTTCCCAGGGGCCGCCCGCTTCCCACTGCGACAGCGTGAGGCGCGTGATGGTCTCGGACGAATCGACGTCGGCGCCCCAGCTCACGCGGTCGACGGTGTCCTGGCCGGCGACGAGTTCCGTCGAGTTGCCGTCCTTCTTGGCGTAGGAGGCGATTTCGAGCGACTTCTTGAGCTCGTCAAACGCACCGCCCGGCTCAAGGGTGCCGTAGTGCCAGGGCTCGTCGTGTTTCAGGTCCACGATCGTCGCTGCGTGTTCACCGTCGATGAAGATATTCGTTTTATCGCTCATGGTGCGTCCCCAATATGCCCGCGGAAGAACTGCTGTGCCGCAGCAAGTGCTTTGCCCGTGCTGACCTTCGCTCCAAGGTCACCCAGCGCGTTTTCAATGGCGCCGATAAGGCCAATCGTTTCGATGTAATCGCAATATCCGAGATGCGAGACCCGGAAGATGCGATCTGAAAGTGAATCTTGCCCTTTACCGATCAAAGCACCAAAACGATTCTCGATTTTTTCTGAAAACTTTCGCACGTCGATTTGCGGCGGCGCCTCGACAGCAGTCACACTATGGGCCGGCGACTTCGAAAAAAGTTTCAGGCCGGCGGCGTTCATCGCCGCGCGCGTCATGCCTGAAAGCAGCGCCGCGTTGCCAATCAACGCCTCCAGTGACGTTTCGCGCAGCCACTTCAGCGAAGCATCACAACCCGCCATCAGAGACAGCGCGGGCGTAAACGTGGTCTTGAGCGCCGCCTGCGCGTCGTGTTCGCGCACGAGGTCGAAGTAAAAGCGCGGCGTCTTGATCGCGCGCATGCGCGCCAGCGCGTCGGGGCTGATGCACGCAAAGGCGAGCCCCGGCGCCATCGCAAGCGCCTTCTGGCTCGCGCCCAGGGTGATGTCGAGGCCCCAGTCGTCAGGCCGCACTTCGTGCGCGCCCAGCATGGTGATGGCATCGACTACCACGAGGCAGCCGGAGCGTTTGGCGATTGCGGCGATCTCACGCACGGGCATCAGCGTGCCGGTGGAAGTCTCGACGCCTTGCATGAACATCGCGCGGTACTTCTTGCCCAGCGCCTTTTTGACGTCGCCGGGATCGGGCGCCCGGCCGGGGGGGACTGTCAGTTCCTTCACTCGTGCGCCAAACGCGTGGCAGATTGCGGACCAGCGCGCTCCAAATCTTCCGGCGTTGAGCACGAGCACGTCGTCGCCCGGCTCAACGGTGTTCACGACCGCGGCTTCCATCGCGCCGGTGCCGGAACTTGTCAGCACGACAACATCGTTGCGCGTGTTGAAAAAGTATTTCAGGCCCGCGCGCACTTCCTTCAGCAACGCGCTGTATTGCCGCGAGTGATGGTGCAAACGCGCAGCGGCCTCGGCCGCCTGGGCCTGCGGCAGCGGCTGGGTCGGTCCAGGCGTGAAGAGGCGGGGCTTGCGGATCATGGCGGCAATATAGAGGAAGTGTACAGCGGCGCTACGTAAATCAACGATTCCGATTGGTGCTAACTACCGAGAGGACAGGCATTTGCGCGTTCACGGGCCCATTGCCGCCTTTGGTCACGAAAGTTGTCCACAAACATTGATCCGTGGATTTTCATATCGGTGCAAAGGTTTATACGTACGTAGTTTAGGCGTTATTACCCTTATCGTTCCAAAGTGGCCGGAAGTTGTGTAGCCGACTTCGTTATTAACATAGAGCCGGGCAATCGAGGTCGCTGTGGCATATAGAGTTCGCAAAGTTCCGTTGACGGCATCGCGCACGCAGCGCTCGGGTTCGGGCACGCTTGCGCGTTTGCCGCGCCGCCGCGGCAAACTTCCCGCCCGCGCGCTTGCCGGGTTCCAGACGCTGGCGCGCAAGTTGCAGCGCGCGGACTTTAAGATGCGCCCCGATTTGCTCGAGGCCGGCAACGATTGGCTCAACCGCGCCGGCGGCACGCGCCGGCACCACGACATCCTCAACGCGCTGGGGCGCGGCGAGGCCATGGCCGTTGTCGTCCCGTGGCTGCGACAAGGCGCGCTGCCGCGCATGGACGAAGTGCTGCGGCTGGTCGCGGGCCTGTGGCTTGCGAAGCAACTGCGCAACCGGCGCGTCGGCCGCGTGGTCACGGTGTTGTGGCCGGGGCTGAGCGCCGACGAAGAGCGCGAACCGGGCGTCAGCGCGATTGTGCGGCGCTCGGGCGAAATCGACGACGCAAACTTCCGCGGCGGCGACGTGAAGTCATTCTTTGAGGATTTGCGCGCGAACTTGCCGGGCACGGGATTCAGCCCGTGGCTGATGGACCAGCTTACGCGCGCGTCCGACGCCGACCCTGACTTGTTCAAGGCGCGGCTTGCATTGCGCTGGTTTGACGACGAAGAATTTATTTCGCTGCCGGCCACACAGGCGGGCGACATGCTCGCGCCCGTGCAGGGTTTCGACAAGCGGCTGGCGCGGCTGGTCACCAACCTGCCGGTGCTGGCGGTGATCCGCGAAGGGCCGACGGTGCCCACGCCGGGGGCAGCGGTCTCGCCGCTGTTTTTCCCCTCGATGGGCGCAAGCCTGATCGAGGGCAAGGTCGAGGCGTGGCTGGAGAAATTCGGCGTCAGCGTCGAGGACGTGCTTTCCGGCGATGCGCGCCAGGACAGCCTCGTGCGCCGGCAACTGCCCAAGGACATCCCGGCGATTTTCAGCGTCTTCAAGGAACGCGCGCTGGCGGAAATCCTGCGCCTGGAACTCGGCCTGAACGAACTTGGCTTCACGCCCGAGGCGGATATCAAGAAGGCGCTGGACGCCTTTGACAGCGGCAGTGACGGCTTGCGCGCGCGCGCCGTGGCCGAGGCCGCGCGCGAAACTGAAATCAACCAGCGGCAACTGGCCAAGCTCTACCAGTACCTGTTGCCCGACGGCCGGCCGCAGCAGGAAGTCGTGAGCCTCGTGCACTTCATGAATTTCTACGGGCCGGATTTCCTGCACGGCCTGCGCGATTCGCTGGAGGCCGACGACCTGCGCCACCAGGTGGTGTACCTGGCGTCCGCGAAGGATTAGTCCTGCGATTGAAGTGCGTGATCGCGACCGCGCAGGCGTCGGTCAAATCCGGCGGCAGCTTTTCGCGCCCCAACCCCATTTGCAGCGCCACCATCGCCGCAACCTGCGATTTGTCCGCGCCGCCGCGTCCCGTCGCGGCGCGCTTGACCAGCCGCGCCGCGTACTCGAACACCGGCAGGCCCGCCACGCCGCAAGCGGCAATCGCGACGCCGCGGCCCTCGCCGATTTTCAGCGCCGCTGAAACGTTGCGCCCGGCAAAGGCCGTTTCTATCGCGGCCTCGGCGGGCCGGAGTTTAGCGATGATTTGCTGGATTTCGCGCATGATCAGCGCCAGCCGCGGGGCATAATCGGACTGCCGGTCGGCGCGGATCACGCCGCCCTCAACAAGCCGCAGACGGCCGCCGACGCTTTCGACGACGGCCCAGCCCACGCGGCGCGTGCCCGGATCGATCGCAAGGATACGCGGGGAATCAGCCATGCAGACGACGATAACCGAGCCCGCCTTTGCGTGGTATCGCCTGCACGGCGCTGAGCGCGCGGCGCTGATTGTGCTGCTGCTTGCGGCGGCGGGCCTTGGGGCGGGATCGTGGCTGAAGGGGAGTTTCGCAACGCCCGCGATTAAACATGCCGACGCGCCGGCGGCGAGAATTTTCGTCAATCGCGCGGGCGTGGCCGAACTCTCGGCGCTGCCGGGCATCGGGTCACGCAAGGCGCAACGCATCATGGACGCGCGCGCCAAGGCGCCGCTGAAATCCATCGACGAACTTGCCGAGGCCGCGGGCGGCATTGCCGCGGCAAACCTCGAGCGCATGAAGCCATTTGTGGACTTTACGCCCTGACGGGGGCCTGCAAAAATGCAAGCGATGAAACGGGCGGTCATGTTTGTATGCGTGGTTGCGGCGATGCTGGCGGCGTCGGCGCCGGGCCGCGCCCAGAGCGCCGCCGAGATGGCCCCGCGTTCGCGCGACGCCCTCAAGGCGCGTGAAATCGCCGACGCGATTTTGGCGCGCGAATACGCGCTACTCGACATGGCGCGCTGCGCGCTTGCCAAGGCTGATTCCAAGACCTGCACCGACCTCGGCGCGGAAATCGTCGGTTGCGGCGTGCGCGAGGCGCAATTGATCCTCGACAAACTCGTCGGCAGCGACAATCCCAACGTGCTGCTTGCGGCGACGGTCGCGCTCGACAGCGAAATCGAGGACGTTCGGCTGGCGGCCCTCGATGTGCTTCTGGACGCGCCCTTTGAATGGCTTGGCAAGGCAGGCGACGAGGCGCTTACGCCGGCACGACGCATGCGGCTGCTGGAAATGCTGTCGTCGGCCGGGGAACTCGCGCGCCGCGCCGACGGCATCGCGGGTTCGGCGCGCAACGCCTACAACGTGCATGTGAACATCCAGATCGGCCTGATCGCCGACCGATACTTCGGCGCGCCGGGCTACCTGAAGGTCCTGCGCGGCCTGGCCGAGGTGATGCTCGGCGATGCGCCGAAGGACCCGGCCGGCGAGCCCGACCTGCCGCCCAAACCCGAAAAACCGAAGGAAGGCGAAAAGCCCGCCTCGCCCGCCGAGACGCCCAAGCGCGATGTCGCGCGCGAACGCGCAGTCGCCGACCATCGCCGCCGCTCCGGCGCCGCGGCGCTGTTTCGTGAACTCTGGATCGAGGACCTGACGCTGTTCAATTACCTGCCCGAGGCGAAATACGCGTTGCGGCAGGCCGCGGTCGGGCGCATCCGCGCGCGGTTGGACGAAATGGAAAAGCAGAACCTCGCGCTGGGCGAGATCAGCTTCACGGGCGTGCGCTGCGGCGACTACCTGATCCAGCTTTTTGACAGCGACAACAACGAAGTGAAGGCCGCCGCGTACCTGCGCCTGGTGCTGGTTTCGGGCATGACCGTCGCCGAGCTCAAGACCGAGGCGGTGCCGCTTGCGGGCGAGGGTTACACGGAGGTTGTGGCCAACCTGCTGGCCCTGAGCCGCCGCAAGTTCGGCGAACTGCGCCGCGACCTGAAGGCGTGGTGGGCGACCTACCGCAAGGCTACGGAACCGAAGTGATTGTCGACGGAAAACACGGAAGGACAGGGAGAAAAGTCCTTTGGCCCCTGGCCGGGGGCATGGTTCTTCTTTTTTCCCGTGGACAATGCCTTTGGTAGGCCGTTTTGGCCTTGCGCAATCAGAGCCGTTTATAGCCACGAATGAACACGAATCCGCACGGATCAACAGCAACTACAGCCGCATTTTCCACGGAAACCACGGAAAAAGCCAACTACTCGCGCGAAGGAGCGAAGAAACAACGTTAAGTCCGCGAAGAAATGCCTCTTGGGTTCTGCCCAACTCTTCGCGACCTTTGTTTTTTCCGTTTCTTCGTGTCTTCGCGGCGGTAGTTGCGGTTAGTGTTGTTTTCTCCGTGGTTTCCGTGTCTTCCGTGGGCAATTATTTTTTGGTAAGCCGCTGGCATGCCGCGAACCTCCGAGAAATCCAGCAAGCCCCAGGCCCTTACCTACGCCGACGCGGGCGTAAACTTCGAGACGCACAATCAGCTCGTGACCGAGATTTTCCGCCGCGTGCGCAGCACCTACGGCCCGCGTGTCATGGAAGTCGACGACGGCTTTGCCGGGTTGTTTTCGCTGGACTACGACAAAGGGCTGTTCAAACGCAACTACCGCCACCCCGTGCTCGTGAGTTGCACCGACGGCGTCGGCACCAAGCTCAAGATCGCCTTTGAAATGGGCAAACACGACACGGTCGGCATCGACTGCGTCGCCATGAGCATCAACGACATGCTGTGCATGGGCGCCGAGCCCCTGTTTTTCCTCGACTACATCGCGACCGGCAAGAAAGACCTTAAGGTGCTGTTGCCGCTGGTTTCTGGCGTTGTGGAGGGCTGCAAGCAATCCGGCTGCGCGCTGATCGGCGGCGAGACCGCGGAGATGCCGGGGTTTTATCCCGACGGCGAATACGACATCGCGGGCTTTGCGGTCGGAGTCGTCGAAAAGTCCAAGGTCATCAAGGGCGAGGGCATCAAACCCGGCGACGTGGTGCTTGGCTTGGCCTCGAGCGGCCTGCACAGCAACGGCTTTTCGCTGGTTCGCAAAATCATTGACCGCGAAAAGTTGAAACTCGGCCAGCACATCGGCGAACTCGGCCGCACGCTGGGCGAGGAAATCCTGACGCCGACGAGAATATACGCCAAGCCGATTGTCGCGCTCGTCAACAGCTACAAGCGCAAACGCATCGTCGAGGGCATCGCCAACATCACCGGCGGCGGCATCGTCGAAAACCTGCCGCGCATCTTGCCGCAGAATTGCGAAGCGGTGATCAACACCGCAAGCTGGGAGCCGCCCGCGATCTTCCAAATGCTTCAGCGGTTGGGAAATGTCCCCAAGGAAGAGATGTACCGCGTCTTCAACATGGGTGTCGGCATGGTGGTGGTTGTGCCCGCCTACAACGTCGACGCCGTCGCGGACAAAATCGCGAAGTACAAGCTCAAGACGTTTGCGATTGGCGAAATCCGTACCGGCGATCGCCGCGTCGTCCTGCGCTAAGCGGTCCTGAATAATTACTGGGCAGTTGTGGGGCGGACGCTCGCCAACGCGGACAGGAATGTCCGCGCCACCTGGAGCTTTTTCAAGGTTAGTGTGCCGAGTTTATTCGATGCTCGCCGCGAGCAGAAGCCGGCGCGGTAACCTTGAAAATGCTCCAAACAAGAGGGCCGGCTTTCGCCGGCCCTTTGCTCGAGCTGAGAGTCGGCTTACCGCAGCCAGCGGTATTGCTCGACGCCGAAGCCGAGGATATCGGCGCTGGCCTCATAGGCCTCGGCCGCAACCGTCAGGCGCGGACCCGATAGCGGGACAACATGCAGCCGCCAGCTGTAGGCCGTTTCCGGCGGGTGCATCAGCCACGACACGAAGTCGCCGCGCGGGCTGAACTTCAGTCCAAGGAAGAACCAATGATGCTCGTAGGGAATTGAGCGGTCATGGATGAGCGTATGTTGCGGCGTGCTCTCGATCGTCGCGAGGATGATGCGCTGGCGTGTGGTGGGGATACCGTAATCCGAGCTGTGGTAGACCAACCGCGTGCCTTCGGGCGAGAACGCAAAATCGGAGATGACAATGCCCGGCACGCCCACTGACATGTTGATCGTGTCGCCGGAGCGAACGATCGGCCCGGTCGCCGCCGTAAGGCGCTGGACGTACATGTCGATGTCATCGGCGGTCGTGAATGTGCCGGTATAGGCGACGATGCGCCCATCCGGTGACCATTGCGGCGTGGCGTAAACGGCATGATAGAAGTTGCCCGGCGTTGCATTGGTTAGCAGCGAAACCGGGTCGCCACCCGTGCTGAACGAGTAGGCATAGGGGTGAGATTCAATGACGCCCGGTATGCCATCAACGTAAGCGATGCGGTTGCCGTTGGGCGAAATTGCCCAGCGTGCGGCGGTCTCAGCCACTATGTTCACAGTGCCTGCGTAAAGCAGACCGGAATTCAGAGTGACGTTGACATAGTTGATGTCCGACTCATGCCAGGTCTGCTGGAAGACCAGCACATCACCGGGAGTTTGCGCGGCCGCCCACTCGAAGCGGTTGAAAGTTTCGTGGGCGTGAACACTCGCCATCTGGCGCGCGACGCCAGGAACACCGGTGAAGGCGCAGGCCCAGATGTAGCCCGGCTGCAGCGGGTCGAAGGGAACGCGCGCAAGGTGGAACGCCAGGCGGCCGCCGTTGGAACTCCAGGTCGCCTTGCCTACGCGATAGCTGTAGCTCGGCGCATCCTGCAACGTCACGCGCGTCAGCCCGGTCACTTGCGGCGTGGCATTGCCGCTGACCACGCAGGTGTAGAGGTGCGGCGCGGCCTCGTAGCTTTCCTTGTCGACGATGGAGAGGTACTGCACGCCGTTGGGCCCGTCCACCCAGGCAAATTGGTCACCGCTGAACTGGTTGAAAATCGTCTGTAGCACCTGCACCGAGTTGCCCGTCGCCGTGGAGAACACGGTGGCGAAATCACCGACGACGGCGGCGCCGAAGCGGCCGTTGGGCGAGAACGTTGTGCCCTTGGCATTGTCGAGGCTGCTGTAGCGTTGCTCGGCGTTGCCGTCGGCGCTGCCGTTGACAAACACGCCATAGGTGTTGGGCGCGGTAATGGTCTTGCTGTAGCCGAATTGCTCCTGCCCCTTGCCCGAGACGACAAAGAAGAAGTCCGAGCTAAACGACCCGTGGTTGGAGATCGAGACGGCGAATTCAAAGTCACCTCTTTCCTCGACCTTGAACACAATTGTGAAACTTGTTGACGCGCCGGCGGGGATGACCGTTTGCGGCTGCGACAGGCTGTCGATGGTTGCGTTGTGGGCGCCGCTCACAACGACCGCGGCCGGATTGGTGTCGAGTGTGATCGTCGTGCGGCTGTTGTTGATGATCTGGAAATCAACCAGCGGCCCCGGCACGGACCAGCCGCGCGCGCCGATATCATAGGTGCTGTTGTGTGCGATGTCCGTGAACCCGCGCCGCACGGTCATGCGCGGGGCGATGGTTTCCGGCACCGGCGTTGGCCCCAGCACGGCCACGCCGCAAGTGCCGGATTCGGGTGAGTCGTCCGAAACATCGCTCTGGTCGCACGCGGCGACCGTCAGCACCGCAAAAAGGAAAGCCACGGCAAGCCAAGCCTTCGTCTTCATTTCCGTCTCCCGTTTGTCATTAGCCGAAAAAAGTGATCGCGGCCTCCAAGTCGTTTCCTACGCGACAAGCAGGTGTATCACCAAGGGATCACAATATCGAAGAGATGTGACAAACAGTGTACCCATACGGATACACGGCGCAGGCCGCCGCCCACAATGGGTACATGCAAACGCCGACCGCAGGTTGTCGCGCGGGTCAACAGTTGCAAGCGCAACCGCCTCGTTTGGGGGGCCTCGCGAAACTCGCCGGCCACCGCGGGGTGGCGCCAGATGATTGCGCCAGGTGATTGCAGAGAAAACAAAAAGGGGCCGGCTGCTGCCGGCCCCTTCGTTTCAGGCTCTGTCTTGCCGATTTTGATCTAGCGCAGCCATTGGTACTTTTCGACGCCAAAGCCGTTGATTGCGCCGGAGGCTTCAAACACATCGCCCGCCATTGTCCAGCGCGAGCCCGAGAGCGGCACGATCATCAGTTTCAGGTTGAAACCGTCTTCAGGCGGGCGCATCACCCATGCCAGCGCGTCGCCGCGCGGGCTGAAGCGGAACTCGTCATAGAGATAGAAATACTCCATCAGCGTGCGGCGGAAGGACACCTGGGTGATTTCACCCGTGCCGATGTCGGCCATGCGCACCCAATGATGCACGGGGTGGACGGGGTCACCGGGAGAATAGGCGTATGTCACGACCTCAAAGGCGATTCGCTGGCTCTCGGGCGACCACTTGAACGAGTACAGGTGCTCGGTGGTATCCTGAAAGTTGGTGAGGTTGACAGGTGCGCCGCCCATTGCCGCCGGTCCGGTCGCCGTCGTCAGGCGCTGGCGATAGAGGTCGTTGGTGTCCTGGCGCGAAAACACCCCGGTAAAGGCAAACGACATGCTGTCCGGCGCCCACTCTATGCGCATGGTCTGCATGAAGAACGGGTGCGACGGCTGGGTGGGGAAAGCCGACACCTGCCCGGCGCCGGGTGTGCTGAACGAATAGACGCAAGGCAGCGACACCAAATTGCCGTTGTAGAGCCTGCGTACCATGAGGATGCGCGTGCGGTTGGGCGAAAGCAGCCAGCCCCAGCTTTGCGTGGTGATCTGCACGGGCGCGCCCGCGACCAGCAGGCTGCCCCACGTGCTGACGCTGATGCTGCGCACGGGGGTTTGCGTTTGCCAGTTCTGGTAGACCAGCGTGTCGTTGGCGCCTTGCGCATCAGCCCAATCGAAAATTGAGTTCTCGAAGTTGGAGTAGCCGCCGAAGGAAGCCAATTCGCGCGCCTGGCCGGGCTGGCCATTGTTGAACAGGCAAGCCCAGAGCGAGCCCGTCGACTGCGAATCCCAGTAAGGGATGCGCGTTACATGGAAAGCAAGACGGCCGCCGTCGTGGCTCCAGGTCGGCCGGGCCAATGCGTAGTCGTAGGCGGGTGCGTTCATCAGCGAAACTTCGGCCAGGTTGCTGACCTGCGGGCTGTTGGCGCCGCCGACCACGCAGGTGTGAAGCTGGCGGGCTTCGCCGTCGGAACGCTTGGACAATAGGGCGAGCAACTGCGTGTCGTTGGGCCCGTTTTGCCACGAGAACTGCGCGCCCGTAAACTGGTTGTACGGGCCGATCGCCATCACAGTCACCGCGTTGCCTGTCGCTGTCGAAATCACCACGGCTTGGCTGTTGATGTTGGCGACGCAAAAACGGCCGTTGGGCGAGAACTCGGTGTGCTTGGCATTGTTGCCGCTTGTGTGCTGCTGCTCGGGGTTGTCGGCAGCGGCGCCATTGATGAACACGCCCCTGTCGGTGAGGCCCGAGATCGCCTTGGTGTAACCAAGCTGTTCCTGGCCCTTGCCGGAGACGACGAATGAAAAGTCGGCGCTGAAGGGGCCGTGGTTGGAAATCGACACGCCGAATTCGAAGTCACCCTTGGCGTCGACCATGAACTCAATGGCGAAGCTGGTCGAGCCTCCGCCCGGGATCGACGTGGTCGCCGGCTGGGCCACAGTCACATGGCTGACGTTGTGAAGGCCGCTGACAACGACCACCTGCGGGTTGCTGTCGAGGATCATCGGATCCTTGGCGGGATTCTCGACCTGGAAATCCACCAGCGGTCCCGGCGCCGACCAGCCGCGCGCCCCGATGTCATAAACGCCGTTGTTGGAAACAGTGGTGAATGCGCGGCGGACGATCATGTTTTGGGAAGGCAGCGGCGTCGGCCCGAGCACCTCGATGCTCGTGGACGACGCGGCTGAATCCTGCCCGGGTTCGTCACAACCCGCGACACACAACGCGGCCATGACCATCGCCATGGCCAAAGATGTCCTGATCTTCATTCCTGTCCCTCCCTGGGTTGAAAAACCAAAAAGTCAAACCTGCCGGATACCGCTGTACACGGTGTATCTAACTCGATTCAATCAGGCGATATGACTTAATCGAAAGTGTATTTAAATAAATACACTTTCCGCCCCGCACCGAAACGGATACACATGCAAGCGACATCAATCCAGCAGCGATTCAAAGTGCTCGCCGGGCAATTCCCGCAGGCCGAAATCGCCCGCAAAACCGGCTTTTCGCGCAACAACGTGAGCCGCTACGCGCGCGGCAAGCGCATGCCGCTGGAGTTCGGCGGCGCGCTCGTCAGCGGCTTGGGCGTCAATCCCTCATGGTTGCTGTCCGGCGCAGGAACGCCGTTTCTGGCCGACGTTGCCGCCGACACGGGGCGCATGGCGGGTGACCTGCTAAGCCTGGTTGAAGCGATGCAGGCCGTCACGCGCATGCGCATTGGCTCGCTGGCGGGCAAGCAGCACGCCAAGGTGCTGCGCGAACTCAACGACGCGTTGGGCCGCCATGAGGCCTTGCGCGTCAAGCTCAATGCCCATAGCCGCGACTTGTTCAAGCAGTTGATGGCCGAAATGCTTGCGGCGGTCCGCAAGTTTGACCTGGCTCGCGCCCGCGGCCTCGAGACCGCGGTCGAGCAAGTCAGCCGCCTGTGCGACGACCCCGAACTGTTGCTGCAGTTTTTGACGGTGCGCGCGCACCTGCTGTTGATTTCGAACCGCAAGGAGGAAGCGCTGGCGATGTATCGGCGCGCCTTCCTGATGACGCTCTCGCGCGCGGACAACTTCGACGAAGCCTGCCTTACGCAGGGATGGCGCTTTGCGGGTTCGCTGGCGGAAGCCGACCGTCCCGCCGAGGCGCGGCAAGTGCTGCGCGCGACGATTAACCTGTGCCCGCCCGCATTGCGCCAAGGCCCGATGTTTGCGGCCAGCGCGTTCAACTACGGGTACATGCAGGCCATGCGCCCCAGCCTTCACCGCGGCCTTGCCGCCATGCAGAAGCACTTTGCCGCCATCTCTCCCGACCGCAAATCAGCATCGCAACTAATGCTGGTCAGTGTGCAATTGTTCGGAGGCCTGGTTGATTTGCCGACGGCCTGCACCCTGCTGCCCCGGGACAAAGTTGCAGCTAACACGGTGTTGCTGGACGCGTGCCTGACGCTTCTGCCGCGCGATCTGGAGATTGCGATTGCCTTCACTGAGAATTTGCCCAGCGAGGAATCGGGCACGCAGCTTGAGACGTACCCGTGGGCCCGGCGCATCCACTTGGCGGTGGCTGGAAAGCGCAAGCAAGCCCTGGCGGAATTGCGCCAGGTCAAGCCGACCAACGTCGAGAACAAGCGGCAGAGTATCTTGTACCTGACGCTGTATGCGCGTGCGGCGCTGGCAGCGTCGGAATACGCCGTGGCGGGCAAGGTGGTAAAGGAAGCGCTTTCGATCATTCGTGCGCACCCCGGAATGTGGAACTCGAAAATGGCGCTGGTCGCGATGAACTACGCGACGGTGCTGCAGTTGCCCAAAGCCCATACGACCGAGGCGATACGCAAGGAAGCGCGGCAAGTGTTCAGCCGCTACATTCGCCACGGCTTTGCCTCATTCAAGGCGTTGCTCAAGAAATAAAAAGGGCGCGGCCGTTAGCCGCGCCCTGGTTGAAAGCTGGGTAACCGGCTACTCGTCTTTGGGCTTGATGGCGAAGCGTTCACCCTGTTCCGTCGATTGCCCGGCGCTGAAGTCGCCGGTCTTCTTGGGCTTAACATCCGGCGAGGTCGTGGGCGCTGTCGTCGGCTGCTCGGCGTTGCCGCGCAACTGGTCAAGCAGCACCTTCACGGCCTTGTCCAGTTGCGGATCCTTGCCCGACAGCTTGTCCGCAGGCGTGATCTCGACCAGGTAATCCGGCTGGCAGCCGTTGTGCTCCTGATTGGTGCCGTCGATATTGAAGAAACCCGATCCCGGGATGCGCCAGCGCGTGCCGTCGGACAGCACCATGTCACGCGTGCCGATCACCGCGCCCGGCGTCGGCACCCCGACGATCTTGCCCATCTTCAGAGTCTTGATCGCGTGCGGGAAGACTTCGGCGTCCGAGTAACTGCGCTCGTTGATCATCACCACAAACGGCCGGTCCCAGTACAGCTCGGCCTGGCTGGCCTTGCGGCCGTCACGCAGGCGGATTTCCGCGTACTTCTTGCGCGACAGGATGTCGATGAGCTGCTGGTGGATGTTGCCGCCGCCGTTGTCGCGCACGTCAATGACCAGCGCGCGCGCCGCCTGCACCTGCGGCGACGCGAGCTCGTTGATGAAGTTCTGCAACGCCTGCGGCATCATCGCCGGGATGTGGATGTAAGCGACGGCGCCGGCGCTGTTCTGCGCCGCAAAGGCCTTGCACTTCTGGACGAACAACAGGTAATCGCGCTGCGCCTTTTGCCCCGGGTGCTCCGGCATCATCTTCACTTCGCGGAAGTTTTCGCCGTTGGGGTTGTCGGCGACGTACAGCGAGATTTCACGGCCGACGGTGTTCTCAAACAGCGCATAGGCGTCTTCCTTCATGCCCACGGTTTGATTGCCGATGCGGAAGATGTAGTCGCCCTTGCGGATCCAGGCGCGGTCGGCGGGCCCGCCTTTCTCGACGTCGACAACCTTCAGGCGCGCGCGGCCCTCGCGGAAGGCTTCGGGCTCCAGCCGCATGCCGATGCCGCCGGTGAGGTAGCGGATGCCGCCGTCGTCATCGCCGCCGGGAAACGCGCCGCTGTGGCTGGCGGAAAGTTCGCCGACCATGCGGTTGAGGTAGAACAGCAGTTCTTCCTGGCACTGGGCGGTCTCGACCAGCGCGCGGTACTTGCGCCCGAGTTCCCCCCAGTCCTTGCCGTGGAAGTTGGGATCGTAGAAACCCACGCCATAGGACATGAACGCCTCGTCAAAGGCGCGCAGCATGGTTTCTTTGGCCGGTTCGCGCGTCGACGCCATGTACATCAGCTTACGGCCCGTGTTGATGGCCAGCGGCGCGCGTGCAAAAAACATCTCGCCGCGGTCGCTCAGGTAGAAAATCTCCTGGCCCGAGGGCGTGAACTTGCCGTAATGGCCGTCGGCCACGCGCACTTCGCCCGAGCCGTTGATGTCGGTGACCACCACCGACGTGTCAACGCCAGCGGCGCCGCGCACGATGCGGTTGAACACCAGCATCTTGCCGTCAGGCGAGAACACGGGGCATTCCTCGATCTGCGGCGTGCCGTAAACGCGGCGCTGGTTGCCGCCGTCGGCGGACATCAGCCAAAGGTCGGTGTTGTTGGGGTTTTCGCGGTTGCTGTCAAAGGCGATGGTGCGGCCGTCGGGAGAGAAGCTCGGGTCGTCGTCGGACCCGGGCGAGTTGGTGAGTTGCAGGGGCTGGCCGCCGTCGAGCGGAGTCAGCCAGATATCGCGGTTGCCTGAACGTTCGCTGCAATGGACGATGGCCTTGCCGTCGGGGCTCCAGTTCTGGAAGAAGTCGTTGGCCGGGTCGTTGGTGAGCTGGCGCAGGTTGCTGCCGTCAAGCGCGACCAGCCAGATGTCCGAGGTTTCCGCGACTTCGCCCGTGGCGGTGCGGTTGCTGAAGAAGGCGATGGTGCGCGAGTCGGGGCTGAAACGCGGCATCTGGTCGCGGGCGGCGCCCGTGGTCAGCATCCGGGCCTGTCCGCCGTCAGCGGTCATAAGCCAGAGATTGCCGCCAAGTTCGAAGCAGATGAAACGGCCGTCGGCGCTGATGTCGGTGGTCTCGGCGCCGCTGCTGAAGGTGCGTTCGATGATTTTCGGCCCGGCGCTGTCTTCGCGCACCGTGATGGGCATCAGCTTGGGCTTGGCGCCCTCGACGCTGAGGTCCAGCGAATGCAGGAAGAACTTCCAGACGAAGACCACGGTCTTTTCATCGGCGCTGACGTCAAAGCCCGACATGCCGTCGTCGCCAAGCTCGGTCAGTTGCTTGACCTCGCCGGTCGCCACGGCGTAGCGGAACAGCTCGAAACTTCCCTTGACCTCGCGGGTGAAGAAGAAATGCCCGCCGTCCTTGCAGATGCGGGGCTCGCGCGAGTTGCCGTCAAAGGCCGCAAGATGTTCGGGTGTTTTGCCTTTGACCTGCCGGTACAGGCGGTCGTTGGCCGAGCCGCTGTATTCCTGGACTTTGATGTCACTGGCCCCGTCGACGTAGAAAAGCGTGCTGCCGTCGTCGAGCGTGCTTGCGTCGCGGCCGCCGGTGGTGGTGAGCTGCACGGGCGTTCCGCCGGCAAGCGGCACGCGCCAGATTTCCCATTCGTTGGTCACGGTGCTCTGGAACAGCACCTGCTTGCCGTCGGTCGTGAAGCCGGTCGGGACGTCCACGCCGGAGTGCCAGGTAAGGCGCCTGGGCTGGCCGCCGTCGATGGGCATGACCCAGACGTCGTAGCTGCCGGAGCGGTCGGAGACGAACACGACATTCTTGCCGTCGCGCGTGATCAACGGCTTGCTGTCGTAGGCCTGGTTGAGGGTCAGGCGCGTGGCGCGGCCGCCGCCAAAGGGCATCGACCAGATGTCGCCGTGCATGGCAAAAACCACGGTTTTGCCGTCGGGCGAAAGGCTGGCAAAACGCGCACCGGGCATGCCGTCCTTTGCGTCGAACACCGGCTTTGGCGGGGCAGCCGGCCCGGCTGCGCCGCCTGCAGGAGCCGCGGGCTGTCGCGGCTGGCGCGGACGTTGAGCAGACAGGACACCGGCAAACAGCGTCAGGGCGACAAGAAGTAATGTGGTGCGCATGCGGAAATCCTCACTCAGGTGAGACGAACAGACGCTCGCCCGCCGCGAGCGCCAAGAGGTAGTTGAAATGTAAACAGTGACACAAGGGTATTACGCCTGGGATTTGTGGAAAACCACCTTAAAAACAGCCTGGGAACCAGAGCCCGCCGCGTGAGCGGCGCGGTAAATCCATTGTCGCACGACCATGTTTGCATCCCATCGCTGACGCAATGGGCTCCGGCTTCTTACAAATGGTTGATAGCTTCGTAGCGGCGGCAACCGTAGCCGTATGCGAAACTCTGCCCCGGTTGCTAGAGTAGTCGCCCGCGAATTCACGGGAACAAGGCATGGCTGAACTGACAAAAGTTGGCGTGGTAGGCGCAGGCCAGATGGGCGGCGGCATCGCCCAGGTGCTGGCCACTCACGGCGTCGATGTCGTGATGACGGACATTAATGATGAAGCCGTCAACAAGGGCCTGGGCGCGATCCGCAAGTCGCTGGACAAGTTTGTCGAGAAGGGCAAGCTCGCCGCCGAGGCCCGCGACGGCGCCATCAAACGCATCAAGGCCGGCACGGACCTGGCATTGCACAAAGGCTGTGAGCTGGTGATCGAGGCCGCGACCGAAAACATTGATGTCAAACACGCGATCTTCGCCAGGCTTGACGCCCTGTGCGGGCCCGAGACGATCCTCGCGACCAACACCAGTTCGATCAGCATAACGGTGCTTGCGGGCAAGACCAAACGCGGCCCGCGCTTCATCGGCATGCACTTCATGAACCCGGTGCCGCTGATGCAGCTTGTCGAGGTCATCCGCGGGCTGGACACCAGCGACGCGACATACAGCGCGGTCATGGAACTCGCAAAACGCCTCGAGAAAACGCCCGTGGCCTGCAACGATTTCCCCGGCTTCGTCTCCAACCGCATCCTCATGCCGATGATCAACGAGGCCGTCTACTGCGTGATGGAAGGCGTGGCCGAGCCCGAAAGCATCGACCAGATTATGAAGCTTGGCATGAATCACCCGATGGGGCCGCTGGCGCTGGCCGATTTGATCGGCCTCGACACCTGCCTTGCCATCATGGATGTGCTGCACCGGGACCTGGGCGACGGCAAGTACCGCCCGTGCCCGCTGCTGCGCAAATACGTCGCCGCAGGGCACCTTGGCAGAAAGAGCGGACGCGGTTTTTACAAGTATTGATACGCGCTACGTGCAACGTGTTTCGTGTTACGGAAATGCAATACGTTGCGAAGGTACAATTCCGAAGCACGTAACACGAAAGAGGAAAAAACCATGAACCAACCTCCGGGCTACAACAATCCGCCTCCGGGTTATCCGCCGCAACCTCAGCCGGGACAGACGCCGCCGCCTCCGCAGCCGGGCTACGGTTATCCGCCCCCGGGGTCGGGCCCGATGCCCGCGTCGCAGAGCTATTATCCGCCGCCGCCGCAACAGGGCCATCGCCCCCGCGGCTTCACACGCCAGATTTTCAACCCCGCGGCCTACCGGGCGCCCGACACCAGCGCCTGGGGCGTGGCGTCGCTGGTGCTGTCGTTGGTGAGCCTTGTGGTGAGTTGCGGCCTGCTGTCGCCGATTTCGCTGTTGCTGGGATTGATCGGCTTGATCGGGCGCAAGTCGGGCAAGGGCCTGGCGTTTGCCGGCTTCCTGATTTCCGCGGGCACGATTGCGGTGTGGGGCCTGTTCGGCTTCGCCATCGCAAGTTCCATCATCTACAAGGAACAGAACGCCAACGCCGCCGGCGCGCCGGTTGTTGCGGCGATTGTGGATTTCAAGAAAGACCACAACGGCGACGTGCCGGCGAGCCTCGAGGTGCTGGTCGACCAGGGTTACCTGCCGCCGCGCTGGGACAAGGGGCTTGAGGGCCTGGGTGAGGGCGTGAAGAAAGTTGTCAGCGGCAAGAAGTGGGAAGAATTCCTGCGCTATTCGGCCGCGGGAAGCATAACGCCGGATGTGCCCAAGCCGCGCGCGAAGCGGGGCAAGTTCGCTGACCGCCGCGGCGACCGCGATGACGACGAAGGCGTCGATCACGACATCTCCTGGTATCCCGACGGCGACGAACCGAGGGTTGAGATCGGCGGCGGCGCGCTCAAGGGCGTGACGACCTATACGCTGACGTTCATCGGCCCCGACGGCGGCTGGGGAACTTACGACGACGACTCGGTGAACACCAATCCCTCGACGCTGTTTGACCTGGGCAAACTTGGCGGCGGCGAGTTTACGCAGAAGAAGCGCGAACTGGTTAGTTCACTGCGCACGCTCGAGAACAGCATCCGCGACCTCGATGCGGAAATCCCGAAGGAAGAAAAGCGCAAGCGCGAGGCCGAAATCGACCTTAAGAAGCGCATGCGTGACAAGGGCCTGACCAAGGAAACCTTGAAGCAGGACGACGTGGCCAACGACCAGTTGCTGCTCGTCGGCGAAAGCATCGGGCGCCTCAAGAAGTACAAAGACAAACTTGAGAAGCTGCGCGACCAGCAGGCGCGCGTGGCGATCAAGGTCAAGCGCCTGGAGGGCATGGCGGCGGAAGCGCAGCTTGGCGAGAACACGGCGGACATGGCGGAACTGGCTGTGCTGCTTGAGGGCAGCAGGAAGATTCTCGACACGGACACGGCGCTCAGCGCGATTGACAAGAAGAACGAGGCTGACGAATGGTTGAAATCGGCTGAGTTCAGATAGCAGGGGTGAAGGTGCAGTTGTCGGCCACGCAGATTAGAGCGATTTTAATCGGCGTGGCCGTCACGCTGGGTGTGATGTTCCTGCTTGGGTTGCTGTGGGACCTGTTGTGGAAGATCGCCGGGATACTGATCGCGGTCTGTTTGATCACGATGGGTCTAAGGTTCCTGCTCGGCGCGGGACTGCCGAAAATGTTCAAGCGCGCCGCAGATAACGACGAAGGCAAGCCCACCGCGTAAGCGGTGGGCTTGAAAGCGCCCAATGATCTCCGTCCGCCACGTCTGCAAAGCCTTCAAACAGTTCCGCGCTGTCTGGGACCTGTCGTTCAACGTCCCGGCCGCCGATGTTTACGGTTTTGTCGGCCCCAACGGCGCCGGCAAGACCACGACCATGCGCATGATGGCGACGCTGCTTGACCCGGATTACGGCGACATCGAAATCGACGGCATCTCGGTGCTCGACGAGCCGGAAACCGTCCGCCGCATGATCGGCTACATGCCCGATTACATCGGCGTCTACGAGGGCGTCGAAATCCAGGAGTACCTCGACTTCTTCGCACGCGCATATCGCATTTACCCCGCGCGGCGCAAAAAGCTCGTCGACGAAATCATGGAGATCACCGAGCTCACGGGCGTGCGCGACAAAGACGTCTCGGTGCTGTCCAAGGGCATGCGCCAGCGCCTATGCCTTGCCAAGACGCTCGTGCACGACCCCAAAGTATTGATCCTCGACGAGCCCGCCGCGGGCCTTGACCCGCGCGCGCGCATCGAGCTTCGCCTGTTGCTCAAGGAACTGCAAAAGCTCGGCAAGACGATCATAATTTCCAGCCACATCCTCACCGAGCTTGCGGACATCTGCAATTCGGTTGGGTTCATCGAACGCGGCGTGATGCTGCAGTCGGGCAAGATCGACGACATTCTGGCCGCACGCACGGGCCCGGCGAATCAAAGGCTGCGCATCCGCGTGCTGGGCGACGTTCAAGCGGCAATGGTGATATTACGGTCGCTGACGGGGGTTACCGGCGTTGAGTTCGAGCGCGGGCTGATTCAATTCACGTTTGCGCAAAACGAAGACGGCAACCCCGGCCTGCTGCGTGAACTTCTTGAGCGCAACGTCGCTGTTGTCAGCCTCGAGCAGGAAAGCCGCAACCTCGAGGATATATTCCTCAAGGTCACGCAAGGCGTGATTGCCTAGCCACGTGGGGTGGGCTTCCAGCCTGCCTTTTCTTCGAGCGGGCACTTCACAAGACAGGCAAGATGCCTGCCCCACCTGATTAGACCGTTCTTTCTTCAACCACAATTACGCGGCGGCGGCGCACGTACTCAGCGTTACTGGTGGTGCCGACGTCGAGGATGATGCCGAGTATGACGGCCAGCATCTGGATCATGCCGAACTCGGTGTTAAATCCCCACACCAGCGCCAGCGTCGTGTAAGGCACAAAGATCAGGCCCAGCAGCGGCCAGATCAACATCCTGAAAGGCCCCTGTTCGACATAGGGCGTAAACAGCCAGAGCAGGAACAGCGTGACGCGCGGGAAGAACAGCGCGCCCAAGGCGACGAGCAAAGGCATGAGACACCTCCGTTGAAACAACCATGCCCGGAGGAAAAACAACAGGCGAAGCTTTCGCCTCGCCCGTTGATTGCATTATGCGACGCAATCACGGTCCGGGCAACTGGGTGATCCAACAGGTAGTGCATCAGTTTGGCCCGTGGCTGGGGGGCGACCGCAGGAAGCGTCGTGCGCGGAGCCGCACGACTTTAGCGAGCCTTTGGGCTCGCTACCGCTGAAGTCTGGAGACCTCAGCCACGAAGCGTCGACCCTGTTTGGCCAAACTGACCCGCTATCGTCCAACACAGAGAAGTGTTGGGGGCGGACAAGACCTTATCCGACGCGGCCCTGGCGAAGTTGGATGTCCGCGCGAAACGTAAATGATGAGGGCCTAATACTTCACGACTACGCCGGGTAATGCTTTGGGCAGTTCTTCGTAAGCCACGGCCCCGATGGTGGTGTTGCGCAGAGTGATTTCCTTCAGCTTCTTCCACTGCTTGAAGACCTCGACACTTTCCGCCTTCAATTCGTAATCGTTCGAAAGGTTAACGGTGCGCAGTTCAGTCAGCGCCGCGAGATACGCGACGCCCTTGTCGCGGATGCCCTGGCAGTCGGCAAGATCAAGATGTTCCAGCGCCGTGAGCTTGGCGATATGCGCCAGCATATCGTCGTTCAGCGTCCCGACGTATGCCAGGGTCAATGACTTCAGCGTCGTCAGCTTGCCCAACGCCTCGGCGGCCTTGAGATTGAATTTGGCGCAGAACGACAGGTTCAGCGACTTCAATTTGCCCGACGCGGCCAGCGCGCCGACGCCTTCGGCGGCGCCGCCGAAATGCGACAGGTCGAGTTCTTCCAGCGCCTGCATCCGCGCCAGGTAGGAAATGCAGACATCGGTAAATGAACCGCTCACTTCAAGCGTGGCCAAGGTCTTGCTCGTCGAAAGTTTCTCGAAAAGCGCGTCGGTAATCCCGTAACACCCCTGCATCGAAAGTTTGCGCAGCGCCGGGCATGCGGCGAGCGGCGCGATAGTGCCGTCCTTGAAATCGCCCTTGAGTGTCAGGACGGCCAGGTTGGGCAGCGACGCCAGGTCGCCCAGGCCCTTGGAGGTTGCCCGCGTCGTGAGGTTGCTGACCTCGAGTTCCTCGAGTTGCGTCAGCGGCGCGAGCCTGGCGACGCAGTCATCGTAATAATGGCCCTCGATCAGGCGAACTTTCCTGAGCTGCGTATGCTTGGCCAGCGTGTCGAAGATTTCGTAAGTGGGGCTGGGGATGTTGCGCAGCGTGAGTTCGGCCAGTGACTTCGAGGCCGTGAAGGACGCGAACTCCTTGTGAAGCAGGGTGAGTTCCGTCAGCTCAAGGCGCTTGAGCGCGGGCAGGTTGCCGATCAGCTCAAAGCGGCTGCCGTTGATGTTCTTGCATTTCGAGATCGTCAGGCTCTCCAGCTTCTCGAGCTTGGCAAGGAACTCGAGCGACGCGCCCGTAACCTGGTCGTCTTTGGCTATCTCGAGTTTGACGAGATTAACCAACGCGCCAAGTTTGGCGACGACGGGCCCGGCCAGGTTGGCATTTTCCAGCCGCAAACTCTTGAGCTGGACGAAAGACGCGATCGTGGAAATCTGGCCTTCGTACAACCACGCGACGGAAACAGTCAGTTCTTCGACAGCCGGATGATGGCGAAGTTCTTCAATGATCGCGTCTGGGCTGAGCGCCATGACTTGCACGGCCTTGACATCATCGGGCAGCAGCACGGCGTCGGCCAGCGACGTCACTACCACGGACTTGCCGGGTGCGCCCCGCCACGACGGCTTGGCCGCGGTGAAATACCATGCCTCGCACTTGGGCAGCGCCGCCTTGAATTCTTTCATGCCCGCGTCGGTGATCGCGTCGCACTGGCGCACGTGCAGTTGCTTGAGATTGGCAAGGCCGGTCAGGTGCTTCAGCCCGCGCGCAGTGATGCTGTTGCTGTTGAGCACCAACAATTGCAGCGACTTCATGTCCGCGAGCGCGGCGAGTGAAGCGTCGGCCAGGCCGCATTGCGCCAAGCCCAGGCGCGTCACGGCCGGCAGCTTCGCGATTTCCACCAGCGCGTCCTTATCGACCGAGTTGCCCGACAGGTCGAGCATTTCGAGCGCCGTGAGTTTGCCAATGTGCACCGCGCGTTCTGCCGTGATCGTGGCGCTTTGCGTCATCGAGAGCATGCTGACGGCTTTAAAACCCGCAAGCGCCGCAAAGTGTTCGTCGCGCAGCCATGAGCTGTTGAAGCTCAGCGTCTTGATCGAACTCAGCGCGACAAACGGTGTCAGCGCCGCTGCGTCCATGTCGGTGCAGCGTTCGATGCCCAGGCTAATCAATGCCGCGCAACTCTTCAGCGGCGCGTAGTCCTCGGCCTTCATGCCCGCACAGGCGATTAAGCCCAGCGTCGTCAGCGTTTTAATCGACGCGATTTTCTCGGTGATGGGAGCCTTGATCCAACCGGCCATCGCAATCTGCAGCGTTGCGAGCTTGGCCAGCGCGCCAAGTGTCGCCCCGACTTGCCCCTTCATACCGGAGCAATTGATAATCCCCAACGCTTGCAGCGTTGTCTCGGTCGCGATCTGGTTGACGCCGGCGTCTGTCACCTTCGGCGCGCTGTCGATGACGATCTGCACGAGTTCGAATTTATCGCAGGCTGTTTTGATGTCGGCGTCGGTGAGCTTGTCGCCGCCCATGAGCACCGCCGTCGTTTCAGGCGCGAACTTGTCGAAGTCGGCGGCCGACAGTATCTGCGCGGGCTTTTGCGGGGTCCCGACGGGCTTCTTTGCGGGCTCGGCGTGGGCGGCGGGGGCAAAAAGGAACAATAGCGCAAACAACGGGCAGGCAACGCGCATGGGTCGGTCCTCAATAGAGAAGGGGACGGCAACGGCCGTCCCCTCAATACGGCCTCGCAAGTGTTCTTACTCTTCGGACGTAAAGCGCGCCGGGATAAACACGCGGTCGCCGACGTTGATGTTGTTCTTCGCAAACCAATCCGGCTCCATTTCGACGGCGTAACGCGTCGGCGCATTGGAGGGGTATTGCTCAAGCTGGTAGTCCGGCGTGCCGGGGGCGGGCGCCTTCATGCGGTTGTGAATCTTTACGATCACGCCCTTGCGGTCGATGAACGCAATGCTGATGTCCATCTTGCAGTTCTTCATCCAGTAGCTGACGCCGTCTTCCTGCTCGGTCTTGTAGGCGAACAGCATGCCGTGGTCGGGCCGCAGGTTCTCGCGGAACATCAGGCCCTTGTGCTGCTCGGCTTCCGTCAGCGCGAGTTCGACGCGGGCCTTGGCCTTGGCGTCCTTGGGCCAGCGGTCGTTCACGACTTCACTCTTGCCCGGGTAAAACGCAATGGCGGCGGTGGAGGGTTTAAGGTCGCGCAGAACATACGGCATTTCAAACCCCGAAACGTCAAAGTCCTTGGGAACCGCGATCACGAAGCGGCCGTCCTTGATGTCGCCGGCCTTGATCCTGGCCGACGCCGAGGTCAGTTTGCGTTCGTTGATCGAATACTTGCCGGCGCCGTCGCCGCTGACAAACAACAGGCGCGCTTCACCCTGCATGCCCGCGGGATCGAACTCGACAAACGAGGCATCGTCGAAGTTGAAGATGATCGCCTTGTCCCTGGCAAGCCCGGGCGCGGCCAACAGGCCCGCCTGGCGTTCGGCCTCGGCGGTTGCAAGGCGGCCGCTGAGCTTGCGATCGCCGAACTTCAGCGTGAGGTCGTTGTAGTCGGGCTTGTCGTTGTCGTAGCGCTGCAGGCCGGTGATGACGACGCGCGAGCGCGCCTGCACGTTGTTCCTGGTGAAGAAATCGGCGCCCTTGAACAGCAGCAGGTGGGAAGCCTGGTCCGGCGCCGAGTAGATCGGGCGGTCGATGTCGCGCGCACCCTCAGCTTTGATGTTTTCGTACATCGACAGCACCACCAGGTTGCCGCCGCCGCGGCCGCCCGTGCGCTCGAGGAAGCAGGCGCAAAACGCGCCGTCGGTTTCCTTGAGCCAGAAATCAGAGAAATGGCCCGCCTGGCCGTAGGCGACCATGATGCCCTCGCCTTCCTTGAAGTCGGGGCGGTCCTTCATGCCCTGCGCGACATCTTCAAGTTTTTCCAGCGCCCTGATACGGACGCTTGGGGCGTTCACGGGCTTGTCGTCGCCACGCTGCTCAGTGATGAAATAGACTTCCGAGAAGTCGCCCACCGCCTGGTCGGACGATTTCACCAGGTCCGGCTCGGTGGTGATTGCGGCGCCCGCCGACAGCTTCAGCTTGTCGGCCATGCCCTTGGGCATCTGCAGCACCAGCCGCGCGTCCTTGACCGAATACTTGAGCGGGAAGGTCGACTGCACAAACGGAGCCAGTGTTTCCGTGCGGATAACTTTGGATTGAGCGTCGACGAACACCAGGTCGACGGCTTCCGTTACGCCGCCAAGCTCGAACTCCAGGGGTTCCTTGGAGGCCGGATAAAGATAGGCGATTGCTTCGTTTTCATGCAACGCAAGGCCCGTGCGCGCGCGGCGGCGGTGGCCCTCATTATTGGTGATATACGCCTTCACTTCCGTGCCGTTGATCTTCAGGGCCTGCGGGCGCTCGAGGTAGGGCCACTCAACAAGGTCCAGCGGGACGTGCGTCTCGCCGCAAGCGGACAGGCAGATGAAGAGGGAAAGCAGGCCCAACCAACCGAATGACCGGAAACGACGCATGCAACCGCTCCAATGGCAGAGAAACCCGCAAAATTCGAGGCGGAGAGAAGATAGGACGAGGCGGCGCAAAGGGCAACAGGGCAGGGATTGCTGCCGGGCCAGATTAGACGTGACGGACGCCCCCAGGCGGGATACCCTGTTAGGGTCTAGCCGGCCATCAAGGCGGCACGCGTAGACGACGATTTGGGGACCGGTCGCGTAAACCACGTGGTTTGCGCGGGCCGGTTTTTTTGTTTTGTCGCGGCTTGTCTGAAAAGTACGCGATGCGTATGATTCGGATTCCCCCGCAACGCTGCGACAATTCAGGCCATCGACGCCCCCTCGGCGTCGGGCCTTAAGCTTGTACGGAGAAGGAAATGCGTCATTTACTCCCACGCGCGTGGGCGATTGCAGTCCTGCTAGTCCTTGCCGGCGCTTCACTTGCCGCGCAGACCAACGACTTCGCGCTGACGGTGAGCAGCGTTATCCATAAGCCGACGGCGGCGGAAGCGGGGCCTTACCTGGTGTCGAACGTGGCTATCGGCAACGGCGGCAAGTTCGACAACGACATCCCGCGCATCACCAGCAAATGCCTTGCGCTGGCGGGCGTCACCACCCACGACCTGCTTATCGTGCACAACGGGAGCAGCAAGGACCTTGTGTTCGACGGACGTCGCGGCCAAACGACCTCTCCCTACCTGGCCAGCAGCCGGCCGAAATACGACAACCCGGGCAAGCCCGAGGGCATCATGCCGGGCAACTCCAAGCAGGAAGTGTGGGGATTCGACCAGTCCATCGTCGTGCCGGCCAACAGCACGGTGCCGCTGATCCTGTTCCTGACGGACTGGAATCCGCAGCTTGACACCAGTCCGCGCGACTACGTGCTCACCTTCGGCCTCTGGGAAGTCAGCCAGACGCCGGCGCAATACACCTTCGAGGTCGAACTCTTCATCCCCGGCCCCAGCGGCGGCAAGGGCCAGACCGCCTGTGTGGCCGATCCTTACGGCGGCATGCCGGTCGGCGTGATTATTGCGGCGGCAGCGGGCCTGGTGGCGATTTTGCCCCGGCGCGTCAAGCTGCTGCTGCGCAAGGCCTAAGCGATTGATCAAACGAAAACAGGCGAGCTTCGGCTCGCCTGTTTTCGTTTGAGTCAGCCCTGCGCGGAAGGGCCAATGCTGCGGGATTAACGTGAATTTGCGCCATCATCAGAGCCCGTTCGCGTAAGTCGAGCGAAGCGAGATGTCGCTTGCAAAGCACTGCTTTGCAAGCGACGGGGCCGTAACCCTTGTTTCTTCGTCCATGATCGTGGCCCCGCCGCTGACGCAGCGGGCTCTGATGGCCTAATCCCGCAGCATTGGCGCGGAAGGGCGGGGCTGATTTTACGGCGTCACGGTGAAGCGGATGACCGAGAAGCCGCCGGCGCCGCGCGCGCAGGCCGCCAGGAAGTGCCCGGCGCCGTCGGACGCCAGCGCCGGGCCGTCACTTGACGTGTCAAGGTCGATGCCCGAATAAGCGCCGATGATCGCGCTGCCGATCTGCTCGGGCCCCGTGGTGGTGTCCCCGACCACGGCATGAAAGTCGCTCGAGGGATCGCACAGCATTACAGCGTTGTCGCCGGTTGCGGCCTGCGTCAGGGCCTCAAAGCCCACCAGCACGATGGACTGCGCGTCGAGCGTGCTGCCGCCGACGGGCAACTGCCGCAGCAGCGGGCTGACGACAAAGCCGTTTTGCTGCTCGGCCAGCACCAGGTAGCGCCCGCTGACGATGTCAAAGGCGCACAGGCCGCCGCCCAGCGTCGTCGAGATATCGAACGCCGAGCCCGAGGCCGCCGCCGTTGTTGCGACCACAAGTTGCGCGCGCACGCCCGTGCCGTCGGGGCCGCTAATCAATACTTCGTCCGCGGCGCCGCCGCTCGCCAGGCCGCCCAGTATCGCGCCCGGCAAAAACGCCGATGCCGAGGACAAGGTCGCGCCGGTTGCATCGAGGGTATTGAGCGAAACGCCGGTGCCGGTGGTGTAGGCGATCACGAACTGCCCCGTGCCCGCGTTGTTCCACACCACGCGCGGGAAAGTTCCATTGCCAATAGTGTGCTGCTGGACCAACGACGGGGTCGTGTAATCGACCACCAGCGCGACAACCGTCGACGTCGCGGGGTTGCTGCCCGTTGCGCCGACAACAACCAGCACGTCCGTGGGCGAAATCGCCGCGGCCATGCCGCCTGATCCCTGCAGCGCCGCCGTGGGTTCGACGCTGACTTGCGCGCCGCTTTCAACGCCCGCGGTCGTGACCTGCTGGATTTCGATGGTGCGGTTGGTCGTGCCGACATCGGACAGCCACAGCGCGACAAAGTTCGTGCCGTCGAAAACCACGGCGCTCTCGACCGCCGGGTCCGTGTCGACGTACACCGGAGCATCATTGGTGAACGTCCCGCCGCCGCCGCCGCCGTTTGCGGCGACGGTGGTGAACGTGAAGTTGATGACCAGGGGTGCGCCTGAATCGCTGACCACGGTGCCGGTGATGCCGCCGCTGCTGACGCCCGACGCGAAGCTTGCAAACGTGACGTCGACGTCCGCGGCGGGAGAGGCGACGTCGCTGGTGTAGTTCGTTCCGCCCTGGCTGACGGTAATCAAGCGGCCCGAGGGATCCAGCGGCGTTGCCGCGTTGAAGCTGGCCGCGTCGAAGTTGATGGTGTCCGGAAACGGCGCCGCGGGCAGGGTGTCGGGCATGATGATCGCGACGCTGATGGTCTGGCCCGAATCGCTGAGCTGGATCGTGCGCCGGCCGCCGAGGTCCGTCACCGCGCCCGCAAGCGTAATGGCGCCCGCGCTGTCGGTGGTGAATTCGTAGTTGATGTTGAGCGTGTCCGTGCCGCCGTCTTCAACCAGCACGCCGACAAGCGTGCCGCTGCTGTTGACGCCGCTGAAGGTATCGAGCGAAAGCGTGACACCCGCGCCCGGCGCGTCGGTGGTGTAGTCGACGCCGCCAGTGGCGACGGTGAGGATGCGGTTGGTCGCGCCCGAGGGATTGGTCGCATCGTAGCTGGCGTCGTTAAGCGCCTGCACGGTCGGGACGGTCGTCGTCAGGCTCGTGGGCACGGCGAGGTTGGCCTCGATGGTCTGGCCCGCGTTTTCGAGTTCGAAGACGGTAAAGCCCAACACCGTGGACACCGTGCCGTCGAGGTCAACCGGCTCGGGCGCAGGCTCGCCCGAGCCGCCGTCAGTCACCGCGAAATCCGAGAAGCTCGTGACGTGAACCAGCGTCCAGCCCGGCTCGGGGTTGGTGAACTGCGAGTCGGTCACGGGCAGGGTGGCGCTGTAGATGAAGGTGGTGGTTGCAGCGCCGGTTTTCTTGAGCACCAGCAGGTTTTCGACGGCGTTGCCGTCGCGCCCCGCGGCATCGAGGTCATAGCGCAGGAAAACGGCAGCGGGCGGACTCAGGCTCAGGCCCGAGACGTCGACGCCCGCGGCGTCGGACACATGCACGCGCAAAACCGGGCTGTAAACGTGCGCGTTTTCGACGAAGTTGCCGGTCGCGGTCAGGCTGACGATGCTGCCGGGCGCAAGCTGGCCCGCGCCCGTGCCAATGGCGTTGCGCCCGATTTCAACGCGCGCATAGCCGATGTTCAGGACCATGTCCTGGCCGCTGACGGCGGTGGCTTTGACCAGCGTGGGGGAGTCGCCGTCATCAAGGCGGCAGGCTGCGAGAAGTATCAAAGGAAGGAGAGCCAGCCAAAGTCGCGCGCGCATAATCACCTGTAAATGAGGAGGCGATAGAGTTTTACGAGCGAAGGGTGAGTTGCGTCGGGACAAACCCGCTGGTCGCAAAACCGCGTCCTCGGGGCCGTTCGGCTTGACTTCGGGCTTTGGCGGGGTATTCTTGAGGGTCCCTAGCAAATAACGTTCCCGTTTGGTAACGCCTGCATGCCTGCCTATCCGGAAAGCCTTGCCAGACTTATAGATAGCCTAAAGGCGCTGCCCGGTATTGGCACCAAAACCGCCGAACGGTTGGCCTTTCACCTGATCAAACTGTCGCCCGACGACGCCATGAAACTCGCGCGCGCCATCCGCGACGTCAAACAGAACCTCACCCATTGCTCGGTCTGCTTCAACTTCACTGAGCACGACCCTTGCCCTGTTTGCGCCGATGCGCAGCGCGACAAGGCCGTCGTTTGCGTGGTCGAGCAGCCGAAGGACCTGATGGCGTTCGAAAAAGCCGCCGAGTTCAAGGGGGTTTATCACTGCCTGCTTGGACATCTTGCGCCCCTTGACGGCATCGGCCCGGACGACCTGACCATCGACCCGCTGATCAAACGCGTGGAATCGGGCAAGCTCAAGGAAATCATCCTCGCGACCAACCCGGATCTCGAAGGTGAAGGGACAGCGCTCTATTTGCGCGATGTGCTCGCGGACCCCTGCAGCCGCGGCAACGTTAAGTTGACGCGCATTGCGCGTGGTATTCCCGCGGGCGCGGAAGTCGAGAACGTCAGCCAGGCAATTTTGATGGATGCGTTGAGCGGCCGCCAGAGTTTCAGCGAAGAGGTGGTTGATAGCAACGGAAGCAAACGTCCCGTCGAAACCGCGGGTAGCGGCAAGAAGAGGGCATAAACTTGGCCGGACAGGGAATGCATCTGGACATGCAGATTCGCCAGCGCCTTGAACAGCGCCAGGTGCTGAGTTTGCAGACCATCCAGTCCCTGAACATCCTGCAACTCGCCACCGCCGACCTGCAGAACCTGATCTCCGACGAACTGCTGCAGAACCCAACGCTCGACGTTGCCGACGGCGATGAAAACGGACGCTCCGATGTCTCGGCCGTGGGCCAGGCCGTCGCCGACGAACCGCCGGCGCCCAAGACCGAATCCGGCGAAACCTACGAAGAAGCCTTCGAGTATCTCCAGCGCAACACCGACATCGACGACCTGTCCTCCTCGTTCAAGTCGGTGCGCGCCCGCGACGACGGCGAACCCGACGCCAAGCAGGAGGCGTTCAATAACCTCGCCGCACCCAACGAATCGCTCTCGGAGCACCTGCTCGACCAACTGCGACTGTACGAACCCAAGCCCGAGAACTGGCCGCTGGTGGAGCACATCGTTTATTCGCTGGACGCGCGCGGTTATCTGGAATACCCGCTGACGGAAATCGTCACGGCGCTCAAAAACGCTTACACCGTCGAGCAGGCCCAGGCCGCGCTGAAGGTCGTGCAATCGCTCGAGCCGCGCGGCGTGGGCGCGCGCGACCTTTCGGAATGCCTGCTGCTGCAGATCAACGAAACCGATCCCGATTATCCGCACCTGCGCGACCTGCTGACCAAACACTGGGACGACGTCGCGAAAAATCGCCTGCCGAAAATCGCCAAGGACATGGGCGTCGAGATTGAAGACGTCAAGATGTTCATGGAGATGCTGACGACGCTCAACCCGAGCCCGGGCCTGCTGTATTCGTCGGAGTCGCAGCACTACATCGTGCCCGACGTTGTCGTCGAGGAAAACGAAAAGGGCGAGTTTACTGTGCGCCTGACGCGCGAAAACGTCCCGCGCCTTTCACTCAACGAACAATACCTGCGCATGCTGAAGGACCGGCAGGGCGACAAGGCGACGCTGAACTTCGTGAAGTCGAAAATCACCTCGGCGCGCCAGCTCATCGAGGCCATCAACCAGCGCCAGAGCACGCTCGAGCGAGTATCCAACGCGATCGTGAAGCGCCAGCAGCGCTTTTTGCGCGAAGGCGTGGCGCAACTCGCGCCCATGAAAATGCAGGACATCGCCGACGAACTCGGCATCCACCACAGCACCGTGTGGCGCGCGGTGTACGGCAAGCACGTCGAGACGCCGCAGGGCGTGTTGCCGCTCAATTCATTTTTCACCGGCGGCATGCCAAGCAGTGAAAGCGACGGCGGCACCGTCAGCCGCGAGGCGGTCAAGCTCAAGCTCAAGGAACTCTGCGAGGGCGAAGACAAGCGCAAGCCGCTGTCCGACATGGCGCTTTCCAAGAAACTCGCCGACGCGGGCATTCCCGCCTCGCGCCGCGTTGTCACGAAGTACCGCGAAGAAATGGGCATCGCCGATTCCCGCGTCCGTCGCAGCTACTAGGCTCGTCGCGCTTGATTCCCGTCGCGTCAACGGCAACAATCGCCCAACTACCACCAAGCCCTGGACCAGAGCCCTGCCATGCCCAAAGCGTCGACCAAGAGCCACAAAGAGCCTGTTAAATCCGGCCTTTCCTCCGAGCAGATTCTTGCCGCGTACCGCACCATGGTGCTCTCGCGCAAGATGGAGGACAAATGCTCGATCATCCTGCGCCAGAGCAAGGGCGGCACCTTCCAGATCTCCGGCCCCGGCCACGAGGCCGCGCTCGTCGCAGCTTCCATGGTCTTCCGCGCCGGCCAGGATTGGTCGATTTGCCACTACCGCGACCTCACTTACTGCCTGGGCATGGGCATGACGCCCGAGGAAATCTTCACCGGCTTCATGGCGCGCGAGGGCGATCCCGCCAGCGGCAGCCACCAGATGCCCAGCCACTTCGGCCACAAAGCCCTGCGCATCATCAGCAAATCGTCCTGCGTCGGCACGCAGTTCCTGCAGGGCGCCGGCCGCGCTTACGGCGTCAAACTCGACAAAGCCGACGAAGTCGTCTACGTCAGCGCCGGCGACGCCACCTGCGCCCAGGGCGAATTCCACGAAGGTTTAAATTTCGCCACGATCCACAAATGCCCCGTCGTCTTCCACATCGAGGACAACGGCTGGGGCATCTCCACGCACTGGAAGCAGGAACGCGCCCAACCGATCTTTGACATGGTCGCGGGCTACGCGAATTTGCTGCGCCTCAACCCTGACGGCTGCAACCTCGCCGAGACGCACGCCGCTTTCAAACAGGCCCACGATTACTGCCGCAAGGGCATGGGCCCCGCGATCGTCGTCAGCAAGGTCGTGCGGCTGTGGGGCCACAGCTCGTCCGACAACCGCAAGAAGTACATGACGGATGCGCAGATCGCCGAGGAATCTCGCCGCGATCCCATCGCGATGCTGCGCAAGCAGATCCTCGAGGACGGGCTGGCCATCGAGGCGGAATTGGTCGCGATTGAAGAGTCCATCAAAACCGACATCGACGCCGCCGCCGAACGCGCCGAAACCAAACCCTACCCGGACCCCAAAGACGCCGCCAAACACGTGCTCTACGAGGGCGGCGATAACGCGGCTATCAGAGCCCCGAGCGTTAGCGAGCGGGCCCCAACACGTGACGCCGGTGCAGGGGCAAAAACACCCACCGCTGATGGCGAGCAAAGCGAGCGACTGCGCAGCGAAGGCACGCCTTCGCAAGCAAATGGCTCTGGTTCCCAGCAATCGATGACTTGCACTTACGAAGCTCCCGCAGTTGCGAAGCACGAAGCACGAAACACGAAACACGAAGCAACGACCCTGATTGATTCCATCAACCACACGCTCCACGAGGAATTCGAGCGCGACCCGCACCTCGTCTGCTGGGGCCAGGACGTGCAAGACGGCAAGGGCGGGGTGTTCGGCGCCACCACGGGCCTCTCCACCAAGTTCGGCGTCGACCGCGTTTTCAATTCGCCGCTTGCCGAGGCCACGATCGTCGGCGCGGGCCTGGGCTACAGCTACAAACCCGGGCGCAAAGCCGTGCTCGAGGTCCAGTTCGGCGATTACATCTTCCCGGCGTTCATGCAGCTCGTGAACGAGGTCGCGACCGCGCGCTATCGCAGCAACAACAACTGGCCCGCGCCGATGGTCATCCGCACACCCGTTGGCGGCTACATCCAGGGGGCGATGTACCACAGTCAATGTATCGAAAGCACGTTCGCGACGCGGCCGGGCATGCTGCTCGCCATGCCGAGCAACGCCGCCGACGCCAAGGGCCTATTAAAAGCCGCCATTCGCGGGCAGGACCCGGTGCTGTTCATGGAATGCAAGAACCTCTACCGCCAGGAACGCGCCAAGAGCCCCGAACCCGACGCCGATTACGTGCTGCCCTTTGGCGTCGGCCGCATCGTGCGCGAAGGGACACACTTAACGGTGGTCACTTGGGGAAATACGGTCTACACCTGCATGGATGCTTGCATGGCGCTGGCCGACGCGGGCATCGAGGTCGAGTTGATTGATCTGCGCACGATTCTGCCGTGGGATAAGGCGCTGGTGCTGGAGAGCATCCGCAAGACGGCGCGCTGCCTGGTGGTGCACGAACAGCAGATGACGATGGGCTTTGGCGCGGAAATCAGCGCGCGCATCATGGAGGAGGGATTCGATCTGCTGGACGCCCCGGTGCGCCGCATCGGCGCGCTGGATTCCTTCTGCCCGTATAGCAAACCGCTGGAGAACGCCGTCCTGCCGCAGTCATCGTGGGTCGTCGAGGAAGCGAAGAAACTGGTTGCGTGGTAGAGGCCAAGACGATCGGCCGTAAATGTCTACGAGAGCGCAAGCAAAGGTCATCGAGGGAATTGTAGCTCGCTTGGAGCAAGCGATCGGCCGTAAGTGCATTGTCTCTCAGAACGTTACTCTTCGTGAAAAAGTCACCGGGAATCCGAGAGAATGCGACGTTGTTGTTGTTGCAGGCGAAAAGCCCAGAGAATTCAGAGCCATAATTGAGGTTCAAAAACGAGGACGCAAAGTTGACTCAGCTCAATTGGATTCCTGGGTAAGGAAGGCGCACAAACTGGGTGTAAATAAGTTGGTTTGTGTCTCGGCCAAAGGCTACACGAAACCCGTCATCAAGTCTGCGGCAGTCGAAGGGGACTTTGTGTCGCTATATGAGCTCAAAGCGATTGATGCGCTGAATCCTCCTGAAGGTCTCCCCTCGCTCCAAATGAGATTCCAACTCGAGCCCGTTTGGAGTTTGATTGCAATACATCTTGATGGCGTTATTGGCACTCCCCGCGATGGAAGCCAATCCAAAAAATGTTCGATGCAGATTCGGCATGAAGAGCGAATACTACAAATTGAGAACTACCCTGAACCCCGCTGCATATTTGATTTAATGGAGTTGTTTGCGTGGCCAATTTCGACCGAGTTGTTCTCGTATTTTCTGGAGGTAACTTCGGGAACCATTGATGTTCTTGAGGAAGACGTTCGGCAAATTTACCTAAACGTTCCGGAAGGCAAGCTGGTGTTAAGGCAACTTAAGATGGACTTTGTAATTGAGCGCGGAACGCGGGAGCCAGACCGGATCGAGATCCTTCAGTACATCGAAGTAAACAGCGCTCTGCCTGCTGGCTATGTCGTAACTCCCATTCTTGAGTCGAGGCAGCAAACCCCTTTCAAAGTGGACCTTGCCATTGCACCTCGTTCACCAAGTGGTCAGCACGCCATGATCGTGCTTCCGCCGAATATGAGGCCCCCGATTGCAAAACGTCGTACTGATGCCTTTGGCTTACGCACCAAGCTGTCGAGCACCGGTCCAGTTTTCAGAGCAAATGTAACGTTCAGATACGATGAAAATGTACCTGTGAGTCGTGATGGACCCACCGAAAGGGAAGTTTGGACGAGAATTGAACCACCGAAGAACTAAGGCGGATATGGGTTCAATGCTACGGTTGCTGAACTGCTCGTGTCCCAACCGCGAAGCCTGAGCGATTCGAAATCATTGCCCGCCGGGATTTGCTGACATTTGTTGGCGCCGTTGTCGTGCCTCGTTGACTTTCTTATCCATCTCTTCGCGTGTATCCAGCGAAGAGAGTTTGCTCGCCTCCCGCAATGTCTCAATTGGATCGAGACGAAGCCGAAGTCCATAACGTAAATCCACAAATGTGTCTGAAAGCCGATTCATGGCAGGAGTCGTTGATTGGATGGTCGCGTCTTTGGCTTTCGTTTCGCGAAAAACCGACCCCAACGTCGAGATGTAATCCTCGAAGCCTAGCAAAAAACCTTCGCCCAAATAAAACACGGCCATTGTCATTTTTTCTAGGACACGCCCGTACGTTTCATTCAATGACTTCTCTGCCTCCGCAAGCTTTTGTGGTTCGAGGCTGCGGGCCAATAGATTGAAGCGCCATCCAGTTACAATCATCTGCAATGTCGCCAATTCTTTGGCAAAGTCTCGCAAGGTCTCGGTAGCTGTGGGAATCAGCGCCAGAGCAATTGTCTCGGCACGTCGCCACGCCTCGTTGTCATCAGCTTTTGCTAAGCGATGTTCCGCTTCTTTGGCTTGGAGTCCTGTAAGTTTTGTTTCCTCGTTGATTTTTTTGACAGTCGGAACGAACTCGATCACTTGTTTGCCCAAACCGAAAAGTCCTGCGATCCTGTCGAGCATCATTTCTCCTGTTTTCGCCCCACTAAAGCGTATCTGTTGAAGGCGGTACCCCGCATCTGTTGATGAATTGTTGACCGGCACAACGGCTCAGCACATCGAGCTGGAGTTCGATGCCACGGTCGCTAAACTGCTTGTGTCCAACCGCGAAGCCTGAGCGCTTCGACCTCATTGAAGATTACCCACTGTTTCAAACGCGCGTTCCGCCGGATGCTGGCGCAACTCCATGCCGGGATGTGTCCCGGATCTGCCGTTGGTGGCGTAAAGATCATCCAGAGCTCGGTCCCGGCTGCGCCCTGCGTGAACACGACCTATGGGACCGGACGTGCAACGCGGTTTGTTCGCGCGACCCGGCAGAAGCAAAGGCTCCCCGCCATGATTGGCGGGGCTGTCAATAACGACGACGCACGCTCGCGACAGCCCCGCGAGTAATCGCGGGGTGCTTTGGGTTTTGGTGGTTGGGTAACAACATGGCGCACCGCGAAGGCAACGACGCCCCGGCAGGCAAACGGCAACGGCTCCCCGCCTTTACAGGCGGGGCTGTCAACAACGACGATGCACGCTTGCGACAGCCCCGCGAGTAATCGCGGGGGGCATTTGGGTTTTGGTGGTTGGGTAACAACACGGCGCACGGCGAAGGCAACGACGCCCCGGCAGGCAAACGGCAACGGCTCCCCGCCTTTACAGGCTTGTCTTTACACACAAGTGAGGGGCGGGATTTGCCGACTCATGGATACCTCAAGGAGGATATCCGTGTTCGAGCAGCTTTCGCCCACAGCGTGGGCGCGCGCACAATTTGGCGGTGCCAACCTTG
>JADLAK010000034.1 GCA_020848275.1 Planctomycetota bacterium | reverse complement strand
TCTGCAGCGAAAACCCGAGGCAGTCGAAGTCGCTCAGCGCGCGATAGTTCTCGAGCGAAAACAGCGGGACGTTGGCTTGGCGCAGCACGGCCTCCATGTCGGGCCAGGGCGCGAACGCGCGCTCGCACAGCAAATCGTCGTGCTGCTCGTTGATCATGTGGTACAGGATGCGAAAGCCCTGGTTGCTCATGCCGATGCCGTAGGTGTCGGGGAAACACAGGCAAAACGGCACGCGGTCGCGACGCCATTCCTTGGCTGTGGCGTTCACCTCGCCGCCCATGTACTGGGCGGGCGTCTTTACCTTCAGCAAATGCGGCTGGATGCGTTCGAGCACGTTCACGGCGCGATTGTAGCGCGTGTTACGTGCTACGTGTTACGTGTTTCGGCACTTCCCGTTGCACGTGGCACGAAACACGTGACACGATTACACTCTGGCCATGCCGACGATCACCGTCCTTTACTTCGCCAATGTCGCCGAGAAGCTGAAAATGCGCAGCGAAGTGCGCGACGTGGTCTCGGGCTGTACGCCGCAATGCTTGAAGGGAACACTCGCGTATGACTACAAGGACGTCGGCGAAATGTTCTTCTTCTGCCGTGCGGCGGTGAACGAAGAATTCGTCAGCGACGACCAGGAATTGAAGGAAGGCGACGTTGTTGCCTTGATTCCGCCGGTGAGCGGCGGAAGCGCGTAACCGCCGGGCGGCGCGGCGCACAAAAACCTTTTAAAAGATGTCGGGTCATAGAGGTTTTCATCTTTGCCGATCTGCGTAATCTGCGGAGGCTGTTGGGAATTCGTTTTTTCTCCGCGGAGAAAATTGTTTCCGGAGTGGGTTATGAACGTTCTTGAATTGATACGAAACCAGTTTGCCTACGACGCATGGGCCCGTGCGCAGTTTGTTGCTGTGCTCAGAACTCTCAATGACGAGGAGTTCATCCGCCCGCTGGGGCCCGGCCTGGACAGCTTTGCCGCCAAGTTTACGCATCTTATTGACTCTGATGACTTGTGGCTGGGACGTATCGACGAAGGCGTCAACCCGCCAATCATGCCATACAATAAGCGATTCAAGACCGTCGCTGATTTCATGAACCAGATCATGGTCACGGGTCATCGCAAGGCGAAGTTCCTGATGGATCTGACGGAAGAAGCGCTGGATCACAAAATCACCTATACCAACACTCACGGCAAGACTTTCTCCCAGCCGCTGCACGAGTTGCTTCAGCACCTGCTGTTGCACGGCCAGTACCATCGCGGCCAGATGGCGTCGTGCCTGCGCGCGCTGGGCAAGCAGCCGCCGGAAACAGACATCGTCGTGTATTACCGGCAGGCGCAGGGCCCCACGAAGTGACCGAGCCCGACCATCACCTTGACGCGCTCCTGCCCGCCGAGATGGCCGAGAAGGCTGAGCAGGTCGGCGTGCGCAAGGCGCGCATGGACGCGCCGCGGCTGTTTGCGTTGGCGGTGCTCGCGGGCGCGTTCATTGCGCTCGGCGGCGCTTTTTCAACGACCGCGATGGCGGGCAGCACGTTGCCCTATGGCATCACGCGCCTTGTCGGCGGCGTGGTTTTTTCGCTGGGCCTGATACTCGTGATCGTCGGCGGCGCGGAACTGTTTACGGGCAACACCCTGATCGTCATGGCCTGGGCAGGCCGCAAGGTGCGTACGGTCGAAGTCCTACGCAACTGGACCATCGTCTATCTCGGCAATTTCGTTGGCGCGGTCGGCACCGCGGCGCTGGTGTTCCTCAGCGGGCAGTATCGTATGGGAAATGGAGTGGCAGGCGCATCGGCCCTGGCGATTGCTGATATTAAATGCGGGCTGGAATTCATGCCGGCCGTGGCCCTGGGTGTGCTTTGCAACGCGCTGGTGTGCCTGGCGGTCTGGATGAGTTTTGGCGCGCGCAGTGTCGCCGACAAAGTGCTGGTGATTGTTCCGCCGATTGCGGGCTTCGTTGCGCTCGGGTTCGAACACAGCGTGGCCAACATGTACTTCGTGCCGCTGGCGCTGATGGTGCAGCACCTCGCGCCGCCCGAGTTCTGGATGAGCGCGGGCAAAACCGGCGGCGATTACCCGCACCTGAACTGGCTTGCGTTCTTCACCAACAACCTGCTGCCCGTTACGCTTGGCAACATCCTCGGCGGCAGCGTACTGGTGGGGACGATGTACTGGTTTATCTATCTGCGCGGGCGAAAACCGGACAAGCAACCATGACTGATCCACGTTTGATGTCCAACACCGAACCCCTGATGCACCTGATGGCCGGCGGCTGGTACAAGGCCAGCAACGCCATCGTCGTTGATCGCGTGAGCGTCGGCGAAGGTTCCAGCATCTGGTTTGGCTGCGTGCTGCGCGGCGACATCGCGCCGATCATCATCGGCAAATACACCAACATCCAGGACCTCGCCTGCGTGCACATGGACCCTGAGCGCCCGAACAAAATCGGCGACTACGTCAGCGTTGCGCACCACGCGCTTTGCCACGGCGACGAAATCGGCGACGCGTGTTTGATCGGCATGCACGCAATTTTGATGGGCGGCAGCAAGATCGGCGAGGGCTGCATCATCGCCGCGGGCGCCGTGGTCACCGAAGAAAAAGTCATTCCGCCGCGCAGCCTCGTGATGGGTATGCCCGGCAAAATTGTGCGGCAAGTGACCGACAAGGAATACGAGCACAACAAATGGCGCGCGATGACCTACTTCGAAAACGCCAAGCGCTGGTACACGCGCAACTCCGGTGTGCCGGACAAACCTATGGGAATGGGGCCGGGGTTTTGAGGCGGGTTCAGGTGCAGGTTCAGGTTCAGAAAAAGCGTCGGCGACGAAATCTGGACCTGAACCTGGACCTGCACCTACAAGTCCTTCACCGTTGGGATGGCCTTGTGGCGCTTGATCATGAAATAGATCGCAAAGCCCAACGCCGCGATTACGAGTAATACGATGGCCGCCGCAGGGGCCAGCACGCCGCTGCCAAAGCCGGTGTGCGGCTGGGTCTGCGCAATGACCCGGGGCGTGTCGTAATCCTTCCAGAAGTCGGGCTCGGTGTCGGGGTGCCGGCCGTCGCGCATGGCGGTAATCAGGTATGTGTTGCGTGCGCCATTCCAGGCGCGGCCCTCGGTCGCCAGCTTTTGAAGCTCGGTTGCGTGGCGCGACTGGTCGTCGCCAAATATTGGCGGCGCAGACGCCTTGATAACGGCTTTGAGCGCCGAGGCACGTGTTGCGGGCAACGTCCACGCCGCAAGCCCGGCCTCGGCGAGTTCGGTTGCGCGCCAGAGCGCGAGGCAACTGTCGTCCATGCGCCCGTCTGCGCCAAGCGCCAGCCCGAGCGCGAAAACGAAATCGATGCTCTGGTCTTCGCCGCCGACGGCAATCAGCGCGCGCAGTGCGTCGATGGCTTCCTCGGGCGATACTCCGGCCTCGGCGAGTTCCTGGCGCGGCATGCCAAATATGCTGCGCGGATACAGGCCGAACATGTCCGGCAGCGTACGCGCCAGCGCGCCCGCGTTGTTGCCCTTGA
>JADLAK010000033.1 GCA_020848275.1 Planctomycetota bacterium | reverse complement strand
AAGCGGTCGCCGGTGAATTGCGCCCACAAAACGTGGGCGTCGAAGTCGGTCAGCACCACCACAAGCGGCCACGAAATTTTGCCCTCGGTGCGCAGCGGTTCATAGACCTGCAGCGGCAGGAAGTGCGTCGCAATCATGACGTCCGGCGCGTACTCGGCGACCATGGCGCGAAAATGCCTGAATTGAAGGGCGTCGTAGGCACGGATGATTTTCGCCTGCCGCCTTGCCGCCCGGGCGACATCCGTGCGCTTGTAGAGATAACCCCAGAACTGCGGCGTGCGATTGGTCAGCGGAAGATAAGTCCCGGCATAAAGCGCGCGGTAAATCGGCGACACGTACTGCATCATGTCCACGTGTTTGACCTGGACGTCCGGGTGAAGCTCGCGGGCCGTTTCCTCAAGCGCCGCCGCCGCGCGCACGTGGCCGCTGCCAACGGAGGTTGAAACGATCAGCAGCTTCATGGCGACGCGCCTCTTTCACCCGTCGGCGCGGGCAGGTCCACGGCAAAGCCCTGTCGCCGCAGGGCCGCGGCGAGTTCCGGCAGGTTGGCCTGCTCCATGCCAAAACGCGTGCGCCAGTCGCGGTGCGGCTCAAACAGCATCAGCCGTTCAATCGCGCGGCCGGCCAGCAATGCGCCGATGCAATGGGCGTCCTCGGGCTCGATGCCGGCGATAAGTGACTGCACGGGCTCGTCGCCAAGGGCCTCGGAAAGTGCGGCGGCGGTGGTTTGGCGGTGCAGGCCTTCGCCCAGGTAAACTGTCGGGCCAAGCCCCTCAGATTGGATTCGAAAGCCGAGCATCGGCTGATGTTTGGGCGCAACGAAGCCCTGCCAGCCCACGCGTGCCGCGCAAATCGGGTGCGCCAGCAACCGGCCCAGCAACTTCAGCGCGGGGCGACATTCGGGCGGAATCAGACCCATGTGCTTCCAGCCAAAGACGCGGATCTTCCAGCCAGCCGCCTCAACGACATCGCCCGCGGCCACGGGCATGAAGCGGTCGTCGTTGCGGGCGCTGCGGCGGTAGAAGTGCCCGCAAATGGCCGGCGATGCGATGACCGTGACGGGCTCGCGGTCGCGCCGCCGCAAGTGAAGAAGGGCGCCCTGCACGTGTTCAGGATGGCCGTGGGTGATGGCGAACACGGCGGGCGCGGGCGCAAGCTTGACGTCGGGCGAGGGGTCGAAAATCATCGGCGCACCGTCAGCCGGGTGTGAGAGGACGAACCCCGACCAGCCCTGGTAGGCCAGGCCGGCGGCGATTTGGGACTCAGCGGGGATGGTCATGGCGCAAGGGGGCACACGGGCCCGATCATTGAGGGGTCGAGGATCCCACCAGATCTCGCGTGGGGGTTGCCTTTACCGGCGCGGCGGCGCGAGCCGCGGGAATCTCGCGGTGCGCGTAGCGATAAGCGCGGGCGGCGCGGCCCATGCCGCGCAAAAGCCGAAGCGAATGCAGGTTCAAAAGCTTCAGGGGCCCGGCGGCGATCAGCCGGATCAGCACGCGCAGCACCGCGCGCCGGTAGTAGCGCATCATCAGGCGGTAAAGTTCCCTGGCCGGAAGTTCCGTCGGCAGCACGAAGTGCTGGATGTCGAAGAGCGCGTAATCCTCTGTCAGCAGGCGCTTGCGCTCCTGTCGATAAAGCGGCGTGCCGGGGAACGGCGTAAGCGGCGTGTACTCAACCAGCAAAATCGAGGGTCGCTGGCGCACGTAGCGGTCGATGCGCTCGAAGTCTTCCTGCTTGAAGTGGCTCTCGACCAGAAACCCCGCGCTGATGAAGAAGCCGAGTTCGCCGGCGATGCGCACGGCGTCTTCGTTGGTTTGCGCGCTGGTGTTTTTGCCCGAGCGGCGCAGCGCAGCCTCGTCGAGCGCCTCAAGCCCGGTCATGACCAGCGTCAAACCCGCCTTGGCCCAGAGCGCATAGACGTCGCGATGGGCGACAATCGAGTCCGTGCGCGCGTAGGCGAAGTAGCGCTTCTTCACGCCGCCGTCGATAAGCAGTTGCGCCAGTTTGCGCATGCGTTCGGGGTCGATGAAGGAGTGGTCATCGCAGAAGATGACGAAGTCCTCCTTGAGCAAGCGGATTTCCTCGTAGACGAGTTCCGGCGATCGCGCGATGAACGCGCCCTCAGAATAAACCCGTACCGAGCAGAAGGTGCAGTGGTGGTTGCAGCCGTAGGACGTGCGCACCGCCGCCACCGAGCGCTCGAACAAGTAGTAGTAGTGCTTGCGGTAGCGCGCCGTCAGACCGCGGTCGGGAAATGGATAGTCGTTCATGTTCGCTGGCTGAGGGCGCACGCGCGTTTTGCGTTGCGTGCCGTCGGGCTGGCGCAGCGCCAGCCCCGCGATCTGCGAATAATCGGCCTCGCCCTGCTCGCGCGCGGCGCAGATTTCGCGAAAGGCATGCACACCTTCGCCGATTACCACCAGGTCCACGACGGGGTCGTCGAAGTCCTCGGGCATCATCGTGGCGTGATGGCCGCCGACAACGGTCAGGCAATTCGGGTGGCTGCGGCGAGCCTGTCGCAGCGCGTCGAGGGCCGTGGTTCGGTGGACGATCTCGGAAGTCACGCCGACGATGTCCGGCGCAAAGCGCTTGAGTTCGCGCGCCAGGTCGGCGGCGTCAACTTCCATGTCGACCAGCCGCACCTCGTGTTTATCCGAGACCGCGGCTCCGACCAGCTCAAGCCCAAGCGGCTCGACGCGCGCGATGTGGCGCAGGCCGATGGTGCGGCTATCGCAGGGCGGATTAATCAGCAGGATTTTCATCGCGGCGTCTCAAGGCGTGCCCACAGCGGGGGCATCCAAGCTAAAATAAGGACAACAGGATACTAAAATCCTTTTATTTTTCGATGAACGATCGAGCGCGAAGAACAACTGCGGTTCAGGTCAAGGCTGCGTCGGGCAAGCCGCGGTTAAACTGAACGGGGCAGGCTGGGAAGCCTGCCCCACGAGAGAATTAGCTTAGCGGTCGAGTTCGCCGGCGATGATGTTGAGTGAGCTCAGGCAGGCGACGCAGTCGGCGATGTAGCCGTTCTTGACCATCTGCGGGAACGCGCCGTAGTTGATGTAGCTCGGCGGGCGGCAACGCAGGCGATAAGCGACCGCCGAGCCGTCGGTTTCGATGTACCAGCCCAGTTCGCCGTTGGGGCTTTCGGTCGAAGAATAAATCTTGCCGTTGGCCGGCGTCTTGAGGCCGTGGCCCTTCATGATCTGCTTGAAGTGGACGATGAGACTTTCCATTTCCGTGTAGATCGCCGCTTTTTCGGGCAGCACGATCTTCTTGTCGTCGATGTTGATCGGCCCGCCCGGCAGGCGGTCCAGCGCCTGGCTGATGATCTTGATGCTCTCGCGCATTTCGTCCATGCGCACGCAAAAGCGCGCGTAAACATCGCCTTCCTTGCGCGTGATGACCTCAAAGTCGAGCTCGGAATAAACCAGGTATGGCCGCGCGCGGCGAATGTCGTAGGCCACGCCTGTGGCGCGCAGCAGGGGGCCTGTCAGGCCGTAGCTCATCGCGTCTTCGGCTGAAATCGGCGTTACGCCGATGGTGCGATCGAGGAAGATGCGGTT
>JADLAK010000032.1 GCA_020848275.1 Planctomycetota bacterium | reverse complement strand
GGCCACGCTGAGCGAGCGCGACGCAGAGATGCCCACCGGAAAAGCGCCACTGGCGCTTTTCCGGCACGCTCCGAACGTCGCCTCGCCGCAAGCAGAAACCGGCACGGTAATCTTGAAAATGCTCTAAGGCGAAGACGCCTTAGCTACACACTTTTTCTGCGCCGCAGCGCGGATTAATCGTCGGCAAGTGTATCCAACGGTTCCAAGGAGTAGAGGCGCGGCAATTTCGCCGCCCACTCCTGGAGCCGCCATGAATTTCTCCGCCATCCCTTACATGCTGGTTTCGCGCGAACTGGCGCTGACGCTCGGCGCCGAGCGCGTCTACATCTGCCTGTGCCTGGTCGACCACCTGATCCTCGGCGTAGGTCGCGACCGCGAAGCCGCCATGGCCGCGATGGTCCGCGAGTTTGAAGCCAAGTACGGCGACGGACTCAAGGACGTCAACGAACGCGGCCTCGAAATAGACGACATCACCTTCAATTGACAGCCCGGAGAGCGGAGCACCAAGCGCGAAGTCGCAAGCGTTTACAGTTGCTTTTACTCCGCTCTCCTCTCTCTGCGCTCCGCGCTGAAAGATCCCCATGAACCCCCATCTCGATTTCGCCGTGCATACCTTCGGACTGCGCACGGCTGCCCCGTTTGAACCTCGCATCGCCAATCTGACCGCGCCGGAGCCCGGGCGTGTCCTCGCCGTCGTCGGCGCGAGCGGCGCGGGCAAGTCCCGTGCGCTCAACGCGCTGGCGAAAACGACGCCGCAGTGCCGCACCGCGCACACGCTGGCGTCCGCCGAGCTCGAGCGCCCGGTGCTGTCGTTGTTCGACGCAAGCCTGCCGCCCGAGGCGGTGCTGCGCTGCCTCGCACGTGTCGGGCTCGCCGACGCGCGCCTGTGGACGCAACTTGCGGGTACGCTTTCGGCCGGCGAGCAGCGCCGGCTCGAAATCGCGCGGGCGCTGCTTGATACGCCGGCGCGCGGCCTGATTGTGCTCGACGAACCCGACGCGCACCTCGACGAAACGACGGCGAAGATCCTGGCGGTCACGCTGAGGCGCGTCGCGAGCGCGAACAACATTCGCCTCGCGCTCAGCACGCACCGGCGCAACTTGCTGCCGTGGCTTGCTCCCGCGGCGGTCGTCGAAATCCGCGACGGCGTCGCCCATGAGCTTCAAGCGCCCGCGCCGAAGCCGCACGCGGCGCTGCTTGATGAAATCGTTGTCGTGCCCGGCCGCGCGGGCGATTACGCGCGCTTCGCGCACTGGCATTACCTTGGCACAAGCAAGCCCGGTCCCTCAAGGCTGGTGCTGATCGCGCAGCACGAAGGTGAACCCGTTGGCATTGCGATATTCGGGCATTCACATATGTTGCTCGGCCCGCGCAGGGGCGCACTGCCGCCGGCTTATTGGCCCGAAAACGTCGCGCGCTTTGGCGCCCGCGACCTCAACCGCGACGTGCGGCTGCTTTCGCGCATCATCGTCGACCCGCGTTTTCGCGGCGTCGGCGTCGCGGGCAAGCTGATCGCCGACGGTTTGCGCCAACTTGGCGTGCCCTACGTCGAATGCCTCGCGCAAATGGGCGCCTTCTCGAGCTTCCTCACCAGCGCCGGTTTTGTACATGCGGGAGATTGCCGCAAGCCGCCGCCGCTGGTTCGGCTGCAGGCCTTCATGGACGAACATGCAATCGCGCCCGTCGACTTGATTGACCCGCTGCGGCGCGCCCTGCTGTTTGACCGCCTGTTGCCGCCCGCGCGCGAGCGCCTGCACAAGCTGATCCTCGCGGCGATGCGCACGCGCATCGAGACCGGCCACGGCAACTTGCGCGGGCAATTGCCCGGCGCGTTCACGCGGCCGGATTTGCTTGAGGGTGTGCTGCTGCGCCTTCACGCGCAACCGGCGTACTTCCTGTGGAAAGCTGAATAACAGGCTTAGGGCGAGGGCTGGAAGTCCAAGACAGGACGGCAGCTCTCTAACCCCAGCCCTAAACCCTAACCCGAGGTTCTTATGCTCCTCCACGAACTCTTCCGTGTCGTTGGCTACGTCCCCCACGCGGGCCAGCGCGAATTTCACGAATGCGACAGCCGCTTCAAGCTGCTGATTGCCGGCGCGCGTTTTGGCAAAAGCCTCGCCACAGCCCACGAAATACTCGCCGACATATTGAGCGGAAAAACCCGGGGCTGGTTCGTCGCGCCGACGTTCGCGCTTGCGCTGCCCGAGTTTCGCTACCTCTGCGACGCGGTGCGCGAACTCGGCGTCAGGCCAATCAGCCTTAAAGAAGCCGGGCGCTTTGGCGCATCGGCGATCAAGCTGCCCTGGGGCGCACAAGCCCTCACCGTCTCGGCGCATCGGCCCGAGAGCATGCTGGGCGAAGAACTCGACTGGGCGGTGCTCTGCGAAGCGGCGCACGTCGGGCGCGCGGCCTTTGAGCGCTACTTGCGCCCGCGGCTGGCCACGCGCGAGGGCCGCATGGTCGCGACCTCGACGCCGCGCGGGCTCAACTGGCTGTTTGTCCTCTACGGACGCGTGATCGCGCGCGTTTTGGAGGACTGGCGGGCATTTCGATTCGCGACCTGGCACAACCCCGGCATTTCGAGCGACGAAATCGAAAGCGCCCGCAAGGCGCTACCCGCCGACGTCTTCGACGAACAATACGGCGGCGAATTCACCGGGCGCAGCGGCCGGGTTTACGCGGAGTTCTCGGCGCACACGCACGTGCGCGAAGGTTTGCAGCCGCCGGCGGGCGAAGTGTTTTTCAAGGCCGTCGATTTCGGCTACACCAACCCGTTTGTCTGCCTGTGGGCAGCGCTGGACCACGATGGCCGCTTGATCCTGTTCGACGAATACCGCCAGAGCGCAGCAACGACCAGCACGCACATCGCGGAAATCCGGCGACGCGACGACGCGCTTACGCAGCGCGGGTATTTGCGCGGGCCCTGCTGGGCGGACCCGGCGGGGAGGCTCGAGCGCGAGGAGTTGCAGCAGGCGGGCATACCGACCATTGCTGCCGATAATGCCGTGCACGCCGGAATTAACGCGGTGCGCGAACGCCTCGTGCTGAGAAACGACAACACGCCGGGGCTGATGGTTGCGGCGGCTTGCCACCAACTCGTGCGCGAGTTTGAGAGTTATCGGTACGAGGAAGGCGAAGTGGGGCGGGAAGCCGTCCCGCTCAAGCAGGACGACCACGGGCTGGATGCCCTGCGCTACCTGTGCCTCGCCCTGAAGCGGCGCGTGGACTGGCGCGACGTGCGGCAAACGTGGTAAATTCGGGGTATGAACATGCGTCCGGCAACCATGGCGGCAATGGTGATTTTAGCCGCGGTCCTGCTCATCCCGGCGTTTTTGCTGAGGATTGAGCCCTACCAGGAACCCCCGGTGAACGAGCAGTGCACTGTGGTGCCAGTCGACAAGCCGGCGCCGCGCTATTACCCGCCCTCCAAGCCCGCCGACGCCGGCAAGACCAAGGACCCGCCCAGGGAACCGGAAGTGGGCGAGTAGCCGATGGCTGTCCGCGACCCGATCAGCATCCAGACTTTCGTTACCGGGATGTTCCAGCAGAACACCTACCTGGTGCGCGATAATGCCACGGGCGCGACGGCGCTGATTGACTGCGGCGACGGCATATCCAAGCGCCTGAAGAAACCTGGCACACTCAAGGACGGGCGCCTGGACATGCTGTTGATGACCCACACGCACCTGGACCACGCCTGGGACATCGCGGCCATGAAACGCGAATTCCCTAAAACGCCCATTTACGTCGGCGAGCAGGAACTGGTTTTGTTGCGCGTGCTGCCTCAGCAAGGCAGCATGTTAGGGCTGGACATCGAACTGGAGGCGGCGCCGGAGCCGGATGTGCTGGTGAAAGATGGCGCGGAGTTTCGCCTGGGCGAGACTTCGATCAAAACCATCTTCACGCCGGGACATACGCCGGGCGGCATCTGCTACCTGTTCGACGGCGGCCACTGCTTCGTCGGTGACATGCTCTTTGAGGGCGCCATTGGCCGCACGGACCTTCCCGGCGGCGATCCGCGGCTCATGGGGCCGTCGCTGATGCGGCTGATGGCGCTGCCAGACGATGTGCGGGTGTACTCCGGGCACGGGCCGGTCACCACCATCGGGCAGGAACGCAGGACCAACCCGTTCATCCTCGCACTTGCGGCGGGCGAGGATGTTTTCGACCGGCCGCGGGCAGGTTTCTAGCGTGGCCAAACCGGACCCGACCAAAGAGATGCAAGCGCGCGTCGACCTGCTCATGCAGGAAAACGACCAGTTGCGCCGCAAGCTCTTTCTGCTTTCGGGCGGCGGGCCGCAGGGCGGCTCGCTTTCGCTGGCCAACCTGACATCGTTCGGCGGCGGCATGCACCAGACGCGCGCCCCCCAGGCGACAATCGCGGGCCTTTCGGTCGCGTATTTGATCGTCGACAAAAGCTGGCGTGTGACGCGCATGAACACGCGCATGGCGGAATTCCTGAACGTGCCCAAGGGCGTGGCCGACGGCAAACCCGCGCTGGCGGAAATCGACAGCCTCGAGTGGGCGCCCGGCGTGTTCATCACGCTGCTGCAGGACGCGCTCAACAGCGACGGCGAAGAAGTCTTCGAGGCCGAGCGCCCCAACGCCGTGCGCGGCCGCAGCGAATATTTCCAGTTCAAGGCGGTGTGGTCGGCGGGCCACGGGACCGTGACCGTCGAGGACGTCACGCGCTTGCGCCAGACGCGCCAGTTCTTTGAGCGGCTGGTGAGCCCGCGCATCGTCGAGCAGTTGCTGGACACCGGCGAAGACCCTTTTGGGACGGGCAAACGCAAGATGACGGTGCTGTTTGGCGACCTGCGCAACTTCACGAACTTTTGCGAAACGGTCGAAGGCACAGTCGTGCAGCAGGTTGTAAACGATTTTGTCGAGGCCGCCATCCGCGCCATCGACGCCAACGACGCGACGCTGGATAAATTTGTCGGCGACCAGGTAATGGTGCTGTTCGGTGCTCCGCTGGCCAATTCCGGCCACGCTTACAACGCCGTCAAGCTGGCCGTTGATTTGCAGACCTCGATGCAGCAGGTGCGCGCGCGCTGGCTGGCCAACAACGTCGTGCCCGCGGCGGTGCTGGCCAAACACCCGGAAATCCTCAGCGTCGGCATCGGCATCAACACCGGCGAAATGCTGCTGGGCATGTTCGGGTCTGACCGCAGCAACCAGTACACGGTGCTGGGCCACCACGTGAACCTGGCCTCGCGCCTGTGCAGCTTTGCGGCGGGCAACGAAGTGCTGGCCACGCTGGGGACGGTCCACGAGATCAGCACCTACGCCAAGGAAAACCCGAACAGCATCACGATCCCGATTAAATTCCGCACCAAGGCGCAGATTGAAGTGAAGGGTATTGCCGAGCCGGTTACGGTCGCAACCCTGGCCTATAACCAGCAGGGCGCCCACAGCCAGCAAGTCCCGCAAGCCCCCGCCCAAACCCCCGGCCAACCGCGATAATAGTGGCAGGGGCGGCCCGCCCCTGGAAGTTGGAGTGACCGCCCGTTCCGCCCCCGCTGGAGAATCTCTTTTCAGGCGCGTAGCGCCGGTATTTCTTTAGCCACGGGCGAAAGCCCGTGGGAAGCATGACGTTCAAGCGAACCAAGGCGCGTAGCGCCGACACCTGTGTCGCCGCTTGCGCGGCTCGCAGAACTATTGATGCATGAGTCCACCACCTGACGGTGGTGGCTAAGCGGTCCTAGATAATTTGTCTTTAGGTGGCGCGGACATTCCTGTCCGCGGTGGCGAGCTTTGCGAGCCACAATTCGACCGGCTACGCCGGTCGGGCGGACAAGAATGTCCGCCCCACAACTGCTCAGAATATATCTTGGACCGCTTAGAGCTTTTTCAAGTGGACCAGGGGTTACGACCGGCTTCGCCGGTCTCACCCCTGGCTATTGACGCTTGGCCCCTTCGGGGCCGAATACAACGGCAGCTTATTTCTTGGGCAACTTCGCTTCGGCTTGCTTGAGGATGTCCTCGGCCACGGCGCGTTCGGTGCAGTCCGGGTATTCATCCTTTATCTTGCACAGCGCGTCGTAGGCCTTCTGATAAGCGCCCTTGTCGAGGTCCTTCTTGGCCGTGGTGTGCATGCGTTTGAGTTCCTTGTTGGCGTCCTCGTACAGCTTCAAACGCTGGTCGGCGTCCTTCTCGATGCCCTCGCGAATCTTCGTGCCCACCGAGGCCGAGGTCGAAAACTTGTGCAACTCGGCCTTGTGCGCAAATTGCCACGCGTCGAGGTACTTCTTTCCCTTTACCGCCGATTCGGCCTTCTTGACCAGCGGCGCCGCAAGTTTTTCCTGCACCTTGGCCAATTCGGCGCGGTACTCAATCAGCTCGGCGTGGATCGGCTGGCCGATCCAGGTTTCGAGCGCGATTTCGTAGTCGCGCGTGTCGACGGGGTTGGCCTTGAGCGCCGCCTTCATTTCGGTCCACTGGCGCTTCATATCGTCGGCAAAGGGCTCAAGCTGCCTGGCCATGCCGCTTTCGAGCTCAAAACCGCGCACGAAAAACAGGAATTCCATGAAGCTCGCGACGCCCGCCCTGGGGTCCTTGCGCTGCAACTCGACGATCGCGTCGAGGCGGCCCTGGATGATCTTGTACGCGGCCTCGATCACCGCCAGGTCCTTTTCCTCGGGCTTGGCCTCGCCCATCTCCTTGCCGCCCGAGGCCAGCATCGCCGTCAGCGCCTTGCGGTTGACGCCTTTGCGTTCCTTCCATTTGCGCGCATACGGCGTGTACAGCGGGTCGCCGCAGAAAACCGACTGCCACGAAAGCAGGTGGTTGGCCATCTGCCCGGCCTCGCCCCAGCAGTAGCCCTTGAGCAGGCGGTGAAACAGGATGCGCTCGTAGGGAAAGCCGACGGTCAGGGGTTCATACACCGTGCCGTAGGTGCAGGTGCAGTTCCAGGACAACAGCGGGCCGACCCAGTTCGCGCCGGCGTTGCGGACCGTCGCGGCGCCGAAGCTGTGCAGATGTGCGGCGACAGAGCCGGTCCGGAACTTCACCTTGCCCTTGCAGGTCGGGCCGCCCGCGTACCAGCCGAAGTAATGCAGCGGCTCGCGGAAGGTTGAAAGGTCCTGCACTTCGGGCTTGGTGTCGTGGTTGATCGGCACGCCGAACTGCTTGAAGATGTCGGCAATCTGCGCCATTTCAATGTCGCGGGTCTTGTAGCCCGGGTTGGATGTTCCGGTGTCGAGGTAGTTTTCGCCCTCGGGCACCAGCGCCTCGGCGACAATGGCCTTGTCGACAAGCCCCTTGGCGATCTCGACCGTCGGGCCGTCGAGGCGGCTGACGGCGAGGATGCCTATTTCGCGCGTCAGCGGCTGGTCGCTGGCATGGTTGGGAAAGTCGGCGTAGGGGTTCTGCACGGCGTCGGCGACCTCCATTTTTTCGACAACGCGCGCCAGCGTGAGTTCATCGTCGACGCTGGCAAAATCGTGCGAGGGGATGAACTTGTTGATGTCCTTGGCCGGGTCGACGTCGTCGTCGGTCTTGAACTCGCGGATTTTCAGCGGCACGCCGCGGCAGGGCACAATCGCCAGCGTTTCCGGATGGTTCTTGATGAACTCCTGCACTTGCGGCCAGATGTCTTTATTGAATTCCTCGCGCGAGATTTCTTCCTCGGTGCCGGTGGTGAGCTTGAGGATGCGGTCGGTCGGGATGCCGCGCAGGGCCGCATAGTACTCGGCGATTTCCTGGCTGCCGTCGGCCCTGCTGTTGTAGATGACCAGGACTTCCTTGGGCTCGATGGCGGCAAGCGGCGCGGCAAGCAATGCCAGCGTCAAGACGGCGATCCATTTCATAGGGCGGCTCGTTTTAGGAAGGCGAACAGTCTAGCACCGGCCAGTTTGCTGCCCATCCGCTGGACGCCGGGCCCGCCGAAGGGTATCACGCTGCCCATGGCCGATCCGACCGACGCCAAGCCCGAAATCAAGGTGACCGCCCGCGTGCTGGACGCGCGGCCCGAGGGCGTTGCGCCCCCGGCCAAGGCCGCCGACAAGCCCGAGCCTTCGGCAGGCTCAGGGGAGGCGGCCGCCGAGCCGGAACTGCCCGAGGGGCCCATCCGCTGGCCGAATTACCTGATATTGGCGATGTTGGCGTGGCTCAGCCTGTTCCTGCACGTCGGCGCGGCCGTTTGCTCCTTCTTCTTTATCCTGCCCGGCTCACTGGCCGCCGGCGCTGAGCGTGTTAAATACCTCGCCGGCGCGGGCATCGGCTGGGACATCTCTTGGGGCCTGTGGATGCTGTGCTCGCTCACGGTCGTTTCGTTCATGGCCGTGTTGTCGCGCACACCACCCGTGCGCAACTCGGTCACTTACCTCGCGTCGCTGCTTGCGGGCGCGGGCTGCGCAGTCGATCTGGTCTGCGACGTCATTTACATCGTCGTGCTGCCCGGCCTGACCGGCGGCGACGGCGGCGACCGCCCCGGGCGCGAAGGACGCGAGCGGCCGGGCCGCGAGGGCGCGGGCCGTGCGGCGTCGGCCCTGTTCATGGCCTTTGAGAAGCTCGCAATCTCCGGCGGCATGGTGGTCGCGACGGGCCTGTACGGGCTGGCGGTCTGGCTGATGACCCGCCAACTGGCCAAAAACGGCGTGGCGTCGCCCGCCACCAGCGTGATCGGCTTTTTGACGCTCGCGGGCTCGGGCGTGCTGGTGTACGGCGGCTTTGCCATGAACGCTGACGTCATGAAGTACGCCTTTGTGCCCGTGGTGCTGCTGTTCATCTCATGGACCCTGAGCGTGGCGCGCGACGTGGCCACCAAGCAGGGCGTGATTCCCCAGGAATGACCGGGGCTGCTTGCCGCGGACGTAGCATTGTGGCTGGGGTTTCCTAACCCCAGCCGCATAAACTCCGCTACCTGCACGCCCAGCGCGGGTTTAACACATGTACAATCGTTGACCTTCCGGGGAGGCGTCCCATGACGTTCGCCCGTTGCACCGCACTTGCCTGCGCCTTTGCGTTTTCGCTATTCGCATTCGTCAGCGTCGCCGTCGCCGATGAAACCGCGCCTGTCAAACCCGGCGCAAAACCCGAAAGCGACCCTTCGGCAAGCTCAGGGCAGGACCTCACGGCCCTGATCGACGCTGAAATCGAGAAGGTCCTCAAACGCGAGGGCGTTGCGCCCGCCAGGTTGTGCAGCGACGAAGAATTCATCCGCCGCGCGTACTTGCAGATCATCGGCCTGCTGCCGACATACGCCGAGGCCGAGGCCTTCCTCAAGGACACCGGCAAATCAAAGCGCGACGCGTTGATCGACCGGTTGATCGCCGACAAACGCTTTGGCGAACACCTGGCGGACCTTTGGACCACAGTGCTGGTGGGCCGCGGCAAGGGCATGGGCGCCGCGGGCGGCAACGCCGCCAACCTGTTCGCGATCTGGCTGTCCGAGCGCTTCAACAAAAACGACTCCTTTGGCGACATCGCCTACGACATGCTGACGGCGCGCGGCAAACTCTCCGAGAACCCGGCGCTGGCGCTTTACCTCTCGCAGGGCCCTGATTTCCGCGCCGTCGATTTCGCCGGCAACATCAGCCGCAACCTCACGGGCGTGCAGATCCAGTGCGCGCAGTGCCACAAACATCCCTACGAAAAATGGACCGAGGCCGATTTCGGCGGCGTCGCAAGCTTCTTCGCGCCCGTGCAGTTACGCATCAACTTCCAGGCGCTGCCGCCTGACCCGACGGTCGAGGACCAGAAGGAACTGCCGCGCCGGTTGATCGAGGGCATCAAGAACCGCGAAAAGCTGCCGCCCGAGGCGCGCGGCAAGATCGAGGAACTCCTCAAGTACAACTCGCCCAAACTGCCGGGCGGCGACGCGGTGGCCACCACCGACCGCTCGCTCTGGCGCGCGATTTACGCCAAGTGGCTCATCAGCAAGGACAACAATCAAACCCGGCGCTACTTCGTCAACCGCTTCTGGAGCTTCGCCTTTGGCCGCGCGATCCTCGAGCCCGTCGACGACTTCAACAGCCTGAGCAAGCCCAGCCACCCGGAACTCATGGATGCACTGGCGGCGGACTTCGCCGCAAGCAATTACGACGTCAAACGCCTGTACCGCGCGATGTTCAAGACGCGCGCCTGGCAGCGTTCCAGTACCCGCGAGCCCGAGAGCAAAGCTGAACCCTGGATGTTCGCCCATTACCCCGTGCGCCAGTTGACCGCCGAGCAATTTTTCGGCGCGATTGTGGCCATCGCGGGCGGCGATGCGGCGCTGCAACCCTTCCGCGCCTACATCCGCGACAACTACGACTTCGTGCGCAAGCAGATCGAACGCATGAAGGACGGCAAGGAACCCAAGGGCGAAAACGACCGGCCCAAGACGCCGGACACCGATGCACTGGACCGATACGAGGCGCAGGCGGCAAAGATGTCCGATTCGTGGTCGGCGCGGCGGCGCATGGCCATGCAGTTCGTCGGCCAAAGCACCGACGACGAAATGACCGAGGCCGACGGCTTTTCGCTGTCCATCGACCAGGCGCTGGCGGTTATGAACGGCAACATCACCAACCGCCTGTCGGGATCGGGCCGCGGCACGGTGCTGGGGGATCTCGCCGAGAAATTCAAGGACAGCGGCGAGCGCCTGCGCGTGCTGTACCTGATGGTGCTGACGCGCGAGCCCGGCAAAGACGAATCGCGGCGCATGCTGGAGTTCCTGGCCGCAGGCAAAAACTCGCCCAAGGCCTGGGAGGACGTGCTGTTTGCCCTTCTGATGACCACGGAATTCGCCACGGACCACTAGGCTCTGTCTCGTGAATAACCCGTCGCGAGGCCGGCAAGTCGGGTCATCCGGCGGATTTTACGGGATTGGGCGAACCGGAGGCGGGGCATCGCCCCGTTGAGGATCGCACAGTCGCGTGAAACCCGCTCGGGGAGCCGAATCGCGGGCCGCAGCAGGGGGCATTCACGAGACAGAGCCTAGGACGCTATACTCGTCAGCATGTCCGAGCCCCGCAGATCGCTGCTTCAACGCATTGAGCCGCCGCTGATCCTGCTGCTGGTCGCGGTGCTGGCGTTGCTGATCTGGCGGCCCTGGCACAAGCCGACTCTCGACATCCCCGCCAACAACACGCCCGTCACCAACGGCCAGCCCAAAACCAACACCGACGGCGTCGCCAACCGGCCTGATACCGACGGAAAAAAAGACGGCGCGCCAATCGTCGAGGGCCCCAAAAATATTCCCGACTACGGCTCCTTCCACCAGGGCGTTAAACCCAACGAGTGGGCAACCACCGATTCCAGGGACCGCCTCACGGGCTCGATCAATTTCGTGAAGTCCTCCGATCCTGAGGGAAAGGCCGGCGGCAAGGTTGTTTCCGGCCGCACCCACGACGGCGACGGCAACTGGCTTGCCGGCTGCCGCATCACGCTGACGTTTTTTGTGCTTCAGCCGGGGCAGCCGCAACGCACCCAGGCCTACCGTGACGGCTATTCGGACAGTGCGGGGCGCTACCGCATTGGCCTGCGTTATCCGCTGGTCGAGGGCGCCCGCCTGTGGCTGACCGTCGGCGCCACGCGCGAGGGCTACGCCGAAAGCGAGACCGAGGGCCGTGACCCCGCGGGCGATCTCACGGAAGTCCTGCTCAAAGTCCGGCGGCCGGGCCGCGTGCAGGGCGTTGTGCTCGACGACGACGACAAGCCGGTGCCCGACGCGCGGGTGTTCTTCACGCCTGAGCGCGTCAAGCGCGAGGGCTGGCCCGACAAACTCGTGGAGCCCGGCATGGGCGCCATGATGGAAACCCGCACCAACGCGCAAGGCGCGTTCACCCTCGAAGTCGGCGAAAGGTTTTTCTCGGTGTCGGCGGCCAAAGACGGCTATGTCAACGCCGAGGGCAATGTGGGCGTCACTGGAAAGTCCGGCGAGACCATCGGCCTGCCGCGCTCGCTGGTGCTACGCAAAGTTTCCGAGTTGCGCCTGCGCGTGGCCAACCTCGAGAAAATGCCCGACCTGGCGCAGATAGAGGCGAAGTTCTTTGACGGCGACAAGCTCGCGGGCACACAGTTGCTGAACGGCGTCGGCGACCGCTTTTCAGGCAACCTGCCCAGCATTACGCCGGGCACATATCGCCTCGAACTATGGGAGTTCCGCGGCAAACGGCTGCTCACGCTGTCGGCAGTCGAGGTCATGGCGCGCACCGCGACGGATTTGGGCGATATCCGCATCGAGCCGGAGAAATAGGCCGCAACCTGAAGCCTTGCGCAGGGTTTGGTAATCACTCTCGTCTGCGAGGTGCCTATGCGCGTCGGCCTTTTTGCCTGTTCGGCACTACTCTCCGCTGCGGCGGCTTGCGCCGTTATCGCGACCATCGTCAACGCCGAAACGACCACCGCTGAGCCCGCAAAGCCCGTCGCGACCGCGGAAGTCACGGCCACGATCGACCAAACGCTCGCCAAGGTCTGGGCTGAACAGAAGGTCACGCCCGCCAAGCCCGCGGGCGACGAGGAATTCCTGCGCCGCGTTTACTTCGACACCGTGGGCGTGCCGCCCACTGCCGAAGAAGCCGCCAAGTTCCTCGATGACAAAGCCGGCGACAAACGCGCGAAGCTGGTCGACGCGCAACTCGCCGACGCGCGATTCGGCCGCCACATGGCTGACCAGTGGGTGCCGATTTTGATGGGCCGCGGCAGCCGCAACAAAGGCTCGTCCCACGACCTGTTGGCGGTGTGGATGGCCGAACAGTTCAACAAAAACCGCGACTTCGGGCAGGTCGCCTACGACATCATCACCGCCAGCGGCGGCATGTCCGACAACCTCGCGGTCGCCTATTGGGCAATTCGGCGCGAGCAGAAAGTGGCCGACTACGCGGGCTTGATCAGCAAGCAGTTCACGGGCGTGCAGATCCAGTGCGCGCAGTGCCACACGCACCCCTACGAAAAATGGACGATGGAGGATTTCGCGGGCGTGGCCAGTTTCTTCCAGCCGGTCCAGATTCGCTCGAACAACAACATCGCGCCGGTCGCCATCAGCGTTGTCGACCAGCGCGTGCGCAAACGCCCGCAAGCTGAAAAGCCCAAGCGGCCCGAGGACGTGCGTTACTACGAGCCGAAATACCTCGGTGGCGAATCCGTTGCGATCAACGACTCGACGCTGTGGCGCTCGGCCTACGCCAAGTGGGTGATCGGGTCCGAAAACACCCAGACCCACCGCTACCTCGTCAACCGCTTCTGGAGCTTCCTGTTCGGCAGCGCGTTTGTGAATCCCGTCGACGACTTCAACAGCATCAACAAGGTCCAGCACCCCGAACTGCTTGAAACGCTGGCGCGCGACTTCGCCGCGTCGAAATACGACGTCAAGCGGTTCTACCGCATCGTCATGAACTCGCGCGCCTACCAGCTTGCCGGCAGCGGAGCCAAACGCGCCGAAGGCGCCGTCGAGGCCTGGATGTTCGCCGAATACCCGGTACGCCAGCTAAGCCCCGAGCAGTTGTTCGGCGCGCTGGTGACCGTCGCCGCCGACGGCCAGATCGAGCGCGATTTCAGGCGCGAAGCCGGCAATCCGTTTACGGCCATCCGCAACCGCCAGGGCCGCGAGGGCCGGCGCGGCAAAGACACCGACTCCATGGAGGGCGAAAAGGACAACAAGAAGAAGGATAAAGATTACGACGAAAAGTCCAACGCGGTCTTCGAGAAGGCCATTGAGGACATGACCGACGCGTGGTTCTTGCGCCGCCGCCTGTCGCAGGCCTACGCCGCGCAGTCCAGCGACGACGAGATGACCGAGGTCGACGGTTTTTCCATGACCATCGACCAGGCGCTGATGGTGATGAACGGCCTGGCGACGCAGACAATTTCGGGAACCTACAAGGGCTCGTGCCTCCAGACCATCATGGCGCAGAATCAAAGCGCCGACGAACGCGTCAAGGCGCTATTCCTGCGGCTGCTGACGCGCAAGCCCACGGCGCCCGAGCTTTCGCGTTTCACCGACTTCATCGCGCGTGAGTCGCGGTCGCGCAAGGCCGACGACATCTATGCCGACGTGTTGATGGCCCTGCTGATGACCACGGAATTCGCGACGAATCACTGATGGGTGCAAACCGTTGTTTTGCAGCGCGTGTAGCTGCGGCTTCCAGCCGTAGCAAAGCGGTTCGACCCAAATCGTCGATACCGTGAACCAGAACCCGCGTCGCAGGGCACGCGGGTTCCCCGACGAAGCCTTGGCGAAGTCGGGCGGCGTGCCCGCACATAGTGCCGTTACAGCCCCGCCCGCAAGGCATTGGTATCTACACAAGTCGAGGAAACGCATTCGGGGGTAGTGGGT
>JADLAK010000031.1 GCA_020848275.1 Planctomycetota bacterium | reverse complement strand
GCGATGTCGGCCTGGTTCAACGCGGCGATGCCGTACGGCGTTCCCGCCAAGCCGTTCGCGGCGAGGTTGCCTTCGAGACTCGTCCGCGCCGTGGCGTTGCCCGTCCGTACGGACTCAAGAGCCTTGGAGATCAAGGGCAAGCGCGCCCCGATGCCGCCCGTCGACAGCAACTCGGCGCCCTGCGAGAAGCCGAGCGCCCGCGACGGCAGGCTTTGCCGTTCGGTTTGTTGGCCGACCCGCACCGCCGTCTTGATGAGTTCCTGCCCTCGTTTCCCACCGCTCTTACCTCCCACGGCGGACTCCTTTCCGACGAAGAAGAATCTTCGCTCGATCGCGCGCATAACGCAGCGGTTCGCACGCTTTGCAATTACGTAATCCATTAGGCTGCATACGGAGATTGTCTCCGGTCAGCGCGTGTCCGCGTACGCAATGCGTTGCATTAGCTTTGCGAGCAAAACTGCTGACGCCGCGTCGTACGTTTTCCTTATGGGTAACAGGCTCCAAATGCTTAGGATTTTGGCATGACGGCAAACGACAAAGATGGTCCAATTCCATTCCTTCAGGAATAGGCCCAATCATCAATTCGTAAATCACGCGATGACTGAGCAGTCGTTTGCCTCCAACACGAATGCGGCCATAACCCTTCGTCAAAGCGCCTTGCCATTGCCAACAGTCTGTCTCAGGATCGCGCACAGTTTGGCCGAGATACCAGCCAAGATCGCGCGGAGTTTTTGGACGGCCGATAGGCAGCATCCTAGTATCCTCCGTAGATGAAGCCGCGCGTATCACGCGGTGGCGGTCGACGCACAAGTGCGCGGCCGGCTTGTCCACCAAAATAGCCGCCTGCCTGGCCTCCGACGTAGCCGCCGACTTGCCCCGCCATGTTCCCTGCTACGCCGCCTACAGCACTGCCTACTCCGCTCCCGATTCCGCTGCCGACGAGTGACGTGAGAATCGGCACAAGGTTCGTGTCGCTGGTGTATTGTCCAGTATTCTCCAGAAATGGGCGGCCGTACATGACGTTGGCTTGTTCTTGTCCGATGCGCTGTCCTGCAATCATGCCGGCGGCACCGCCGATCGGTCCAAGAAAATACGAACCAACCATGGAGCTAACGATACCACCGAGCGTTGACGATATCTGTGCAAACTGATCGCGCGCTTGTTCCGTATTGACTTGAAACCGACGCGCAAGTGGCGGCCCGCTGGACGACGGACCCGCGATCACTGGCCCACGCGGCCGAATCGTGGGCGCCGTGCCGCCGCCTTGTTGCTTCCCGCCCACGTCAGCCCGTCGCTTCCTGCGCAGGCGCCGTGCCCGCAATCTGGTCGAACATGTCGTCCGTCATGTAGGACACGATGGCTGGCTGGCCGAAGTACAAGCCCGGCACCACACCGAGGCGCGCGAAGCCATATCGCTGATGCAGCGCCGCAATAGCCGGCTCCGAGGTCACAACCAACACGGCGCGGAACTGCAAGTCATGGAAGCCGACGCCGAGCGCCAACGAAATGGCCTCGAGCGACGCCTTCGACTGGCGATGATCCTTCCGCAGCCAGAGCGAGAAGAAGGCCCCGGCGAGCGGCGAGCGGTCGAACCAGAAGGCGCCCCAGATGCCGCGCTCATCGACCTCGAGCAGCAGCACGTCTTGGCGAAAGGCGAGCAGAAACTCGGACACGCGCTCGTAGCGCGCATCGAAGACGGTGTGCAGCTCGTTCGTCTCGACGAGGAGCGACCACCACTGCAAAAGCAGGATCTCGTCTTGGGGATTCGTCGGATCGTATTGTCGCAGCATTTATAATGCCCCCCACTGTTCAGCCATTGCGGTTGCAATACCTTCGTAGGTACGACTGCGACGCTTCCAACGATCAGGCGTTGGCGGTTCGCAGTGCACGCGCGCCTTTCGGCCTTCGACTACTTTGGTAGGACGCAACTTCGGCAGGTTTTTCAACCACAAACACGTAGCTTTTGTTTCCCCGTGGCCAAACATCCAAGGCTGCACGATTTGATCCGGTTTACGCAATGTCGTGCTGATGACCGAAATCGGATTTTCTATGGCAATCCGAGGAATAGGAGCCTCCATCAAAAGCTCGACAAATGCTAAGGCCTCTTTCTGTTCCTGCGTCCTGTGCGCGAACCACCGCGCTCCGCTTACCGCAAGATACCGGCACGGAGGGTGAGCGATCATAAGATCCCAAGGCGCATCAAGTAGGCGTTGCACAGGCATGAGTAAATGATTTCCAAGGCGTTCCGTTGGCAGTAAATCACAACTCACTGCGTCATGGCCTTTGGCGCAGAAAGCGTCACGCACGATGCCGCTGAACTCGCAGGCAACTAAGACGCGCATTTGATTTGAACCTAGCACTTGTCACGTCCCGAAACCAGGCTCCTCGGGCACATGGATGTCCGCCTCAACCCCATGAATCCGCAGCGTTCCCGTGCGTGAGGAGCCCGTCAGGCGCACGCCTGCGACGCTGACGTAGCTGCACGGGCAGTTGAACTCGTAGAGCTTCCGCACGCCTTCGCCCGCGACGG
>JADLAK010000030.1 GCA_020848275.1 Planctomycetota bacterium | reverse complement strand
TGCGCGTCTTGCCCACGCTGGCGAGCGCGACCGAGAGCGGATCATAACCCGGTTGGCTGCGCGCGGGCTTGTCGCATCCGCCAAACGCAAATCCCGCCAGCGCGCTCAACGCAACGGCGCTGAAATAAAGGAGGGCCAGCCGCAAGGGCCAGCCACGAATGGCGACAAGTCTGTTCATTTGGTTTTGGGCCGGCCGGTGTTCCCGCATTGGGGGACGCAGGAACACCGGCCAACCTCTCTATGACGTTATTGGCCTCGTTCGCGGATGATCTTCGGCCAGTACAGCCGCGGTTGCGGCCACTGGCTCGGGTTGGCGGTCGCGTTTTCGCCGGGGTGCTGGGCGCTGAAGAACAGCGTGCGCTGGTCGGCGCTCAGGCACGGGCCGGTGAACTCCGCGTCGCTGGGCGCTGCCGCCACGCGAATCGCCTTTCCGAACGTCACGTTGTGGGTGTCGTCCTGGTCGAGGTAATAAAGCGCGTCGGACTTGTTGCTGGTGCCCTGGTAATTGCCGTCGGTGCCGAACCACACGCCGCCTTCGCGGTCGATGAAAATGTTGTCGGGATCGCTGGCGGTGTAGACGTCGGGCGTGGCGCTCTCGCTGCCCTTCCATACCTGGTGGAAAGTGAAGGTCGTCGAGGCCGCGGGGTTTGCCTGGTTTGCCTCTTCCATCGCGCAGATCCAACCCACCCGGTCGTTGCGGGCCACCTGCTCAACGCCCGTGCCGGCGCCCGGCGCACTGGTGGCCAGAACGCCGTCGGCGTCGCAGCAGGTGTTGCCCGAAAAGTTGGTGAACGCGACGTAGAGCAACTGGTCGACCGGGTTCCATTCGATGTCCTCCGGCCGGTTCAGTTCGCGCACGCCGATCTTGGCGCAGGCCGTGAACAGCGCACGGCGCACCATGTCGTCGTCGGCAAAACCGCCGATGCCGTTGTAGTCCGTGTCCTGGAGGGCGTCGCCGACCCAGGTGCCCGCCGCACCGAGCGCCGTGGCGTTGGGCGCGACCTGCGAGACGTTGGTGGTGCTGAGTTCGATCCAGACCCCGTCGCCGGGGTTTGCCGCGGTGGGCGCGCTGCCGCCCACGGTGTTGCCGGTGTCGTGGTCGAGATCGGTGAAATGCGCGACGAACAATGTGCCGGTGTCGAGCAGGTTGCGGACTTCAACACGCGTCATGCCGTCGAAATAATTGTTGGCGCTGACCCACTTGAAGATGCGGCCGGAGCGGCGGTCGTCGCAGGCGTAGAGCACCACAGGCTGGCCATCGACAAGGCGCCAGTTGCCGCCGACGTGGGTGGCGACGTTTTCCCAGCGTGCACGGCCAAAGGGCCCCATCTTGCGGTGGCCGACGCCGTCGTTGGATTCGTACCACAGGTCCGAGGGCTTGCCCGGGTCCATCTCGGCGACGTAGCCGTAGAACTCGCGCGAGTGGCGGCCGTTGGCGTCGCTGATGCGGCCCCACTCGGCGGTGGTCGACGGTGAATAGGTCGTGGGGTCGATGTCGTCGCCCGAAGCAAAGCCGGAGCCGCCGTTGAACAGGTTGCTGCTGCTCCAGCAGGCCTCGAAGTCGCCGTAATAGTCCTGCGTATTTTCTTCGCACGAGAACACGGTGCCCCAGGGCGACTGGCCGCCCGAGCAGTTGCCCTGCAGGCCGGAAACCACGCCCGAGGGAAGGTCCGCGCCGAAGTCGTCATGGTCATCCGCGCCAAGGGCCTGGCCCTCGACGCGCAGCAACGTGTTGCTGGTGCCGTCGTAGCGGCGGTTGGTCGCGCTGCGGTCAACGTGCCACTCCAGCGTGTAGGGATCCTGCACCACGCGGAACCAGGAACCGCCAAGCTCGCGCTTGTAGTTGCGGATGTAGTTGTCGAGGTCGGCCTGGGCCCAGGTCGAGGCTTCCACATTATTGCTCAGCGCGCCGAAGTTGCGCAAAAACCGCGCAAAGGTCAGGGGTTGGCCCGCGGCGGCGACAGTCAGGTCGGGGTGCGTATTGCCGCTGCCGGCGCTGATGTATTCGTGGTTCACCCAGACCCAACCGGCCGTTCCGCTGCCGTTGAATTGCGGCGCGCTGCCGACCACGGCGCCGTAATCGCCGACGGCGCGCGTGCCCGCAGGCATCTGTCCGGCGGGAATCCAGTCGTTGTCCCAGCCCTCGCCGAAGTAGGCGATGTAGTCGGCGTGGGCGCCCATACGCGGGCCCTCGAGGTTGTCCGTCAGCGGGTCGAGCCAGCTCACTACCACATTCGACTTCAGGCCCTTAAGCACGCGCACTTCATCGGTTTTGCCCTGGGCGAGCGGGAATTCCGTGATGCCCGCGGCCGTCAGCGACGAGGGGCTGCTGTTCCAGCGTTCGGTGAGTTCCTTGACGTAATCGACGAGGTCCGCGGCGTCGATGGGGCTGTCGGGCTGGAAGGTGACCGCGACCATCGACGACAGCGGCGCGGTTGTCGGCACCACCGATTCCTGCGTAATGATCGCCGCGGCATCGTCGTCGTCATCCTGGGGACACGCCGTCGCCGTCAGCACCAGCACGCCCGAAAGCCCCAACAGAAACGCGCACAGCAGCAAGTTCTTTCGCATCCGCTCTCTCCCGTTTGTGGTCGCGGGAGTGTAGGCGGCGAAAATGCGCCGGGCTGCAAGGCCCGGTACAGAGTCGGACAATTGTCGTTAAAGAACTGCGACAGAAATTTCGTGCCGCCGTTATTCGCTTTTCCTGCCGGGCTTTTCTTCAGGCGGCGGCGGGGCCTTAGGCGGATCGGCGGGCGGGTCCGCGGGCTTTTTGGGCTTGCGCGGGAACCACGTGCGGCGGGGTTTGTCCTTGTCGAACTTCCCACCCTCGCGATCACACAGCGGACAATAGTCGTTTTTTAGTTCGCACTTCGCGTCGCCCAGCGTGACCTTCAGTTCCTTGACCGCGCGGCCGTCGCTGAATTTCCCAAGCGAACGTTGCTTCTCGGTATCGCCGAGCGCGTACTCGCGGTTTTTGCCGTGGAATGCCGCGTCGCTCAGGCCGTCAAAGATTTTCCAGTAGCCGCACCAGTCGAAAACGTCGGCGCTGCCCGCGGGCGCGCCCGGCGTCGAGTGCGTGGCGACCAGCGGCCTGGCGCCGTAAAGGTCCGTGCGGAACTCAATCAGGTTTTTGTCAGCGGCGGCAACGGACGTGGCCTCGATGAAAATCTGGCGCGAAAGATAATCGCCCACGACTTCGTCACTGTCGGCGTAACAGCAGGCCAGCAGGCAGCCCTTGGGAATTTTGCTGAAGTCGCCCAGCGGCGCGAGCGGCGCAATCTGCTCGTCGTAATTCAGCGCCGCGCCGGGCATCACCGGCATCAACGCCAGCGGCTTGGGCAGCTTGAGTTCCTCGTAACGTGAGGCGACGTTGGCGGCGGTCGCGGCGCCCGCGGAATGCCCGACGAGCGCGAACTTGTCTTTAACAGGCTGCGTGCGGGCTTTGTCGGCCTCAAGCCAACTGAGCGCGTCGAGCACCGACGTGGCCGAGTTGGTCGGGAAGTTTTCGAGGGGCTCGAGGAAATCCGCCTGATAGCGCGGGTAGATCACGATGTTGCCGCGTTTGCAGATGTGCTCGACCCAGCAGATGTAATTCGTCGGCAACATCGCGCCAAAGCCGTGCAGGAAAACCACGACCGGCGCTTTTTCGGCCTTGGGCTCTGCCGGCTGGTACACCCAGTACTCCGTGCCGTCTTTGCCGCGATTTTCGACGGTTGTGCTCTTGTGGGCGTATTCGCTGCTCCCGGGTCCGGTCTTGGGCTGTTCGTTCGGCCACTCGGCCTTGGGGTTGCGTTCCTCGACCGCGGGTTTTTCAGCGGGCTTTTCTTGCGCAACCAGCGGCGCACGCAGCGCGCAAACGGCGGCGATCGCGATAAGCAGTAACATCCAGCGTTTCATATTGAGCTCCGTCAAGCAGCCCCCGCCCGGCAGGGCGGGGAATCGATCCAAATCCCTGCTACAACGATTCTAGCGCGCGGAAGATTCCTTGGTATCAGTCACCGTGGCGCAAACGGTTTGCAATCAGGTCGCGCAGCGGCCCGCCTTTGCGGTAGGGCTTTCCCCAGGCGTCGTAGATCGGCTTGAAGTCTTCGTTGGGCGTAACTTGCGCGCCGCCCAGCGTCACACGCAGTTCGTTGACCATATGCCCATCGTCAAAGCGCCCCATGAAACGTTGTTCGGGCGTGTCGCCCAGCGCGTATTGCCGGTTGATGCCGCGGAATGCGGCGTCGCACAGGCCGTCAAAGAGTTTCCAGTAGCCGTACCAATCGAAGAAATCCGCGTCGTCCTTGCCCGCCGTGGGCGTGAAGTGGTCGGCGACCAGCACTTCGTCGCCGTAATTGTCGCTGCGAAACTCGACGAGGTTTTTGTTTTCATCCCGCGCGCCCGCCTCGACAAAGATCTTCTCGGCGCAGTAGCTGCCGACGACGCCGTCGCTGTCGCCGAACACCGCCAGCAGCAGGCAATCGCCGGGGATCTTCGAATAGTCGGCGGCGGGAATCGGGTCGCGTGTGCCGGGCCCGTTGCCGCCGGGCTGGATCGGCATCGCCACGCGCGGCGTCGGCAGCCCGAACTCGGCAAATCGCGCCGCGAGGTTGGCGCAGGTCATGCCGCCCGCCGAATGCCCGACAATCGCGAATTCCTCGCGCCGCGGCATCACGTGATAGTCCTCGCCGCTTTCCAGCAACGCCAGCGCCGCTTTGATCGCCGCGGCGGCGTTCGACGCGTAGTTTTCAGGCGGCTCGAACAGCGTGTCCTGAAACTTCGGGTAAATCACAATGTTGCCGCGCCGCGCGAGATGGCGCAGCCAGCCCTCGTAGGGTTTGGTGTCAAGCGCGCCGTAGCCGTGCAGGAAAACAACCACGGGCGCAGAATTCGGTATCGGACCCGACGGCTCACAGAGCCAGTAGCGTTCGTTGCCTTCGCCGTGGCCCTCGACGCGCACTGTAGCGTGGGGGTATTCGCTGCTTCCGGGGCCGACCAGCGGTTGATTCTCGGGCGGCGAGACGTCCTTGTGCCGGCCGGCCGCCGGCACGCAGCCGGGGGTCGCAAAAAGCAGTGTCAACGCCGCAAGCGCGAGGATGGTTCGCATGGTTGAGTCCCCGGCGCTGAGCGGGCGCCGGGGATAATTGCCATTGCGGCGGCAGCGATTTCACTCGTCCCTGGAAGATTTGATCGTGTTTCTTGCGCGCCACTTGAAAGGTTCTTCGAACTCCGGCTTGGGCGAACTTGCGACGGCGTCGCGAAGCTGTTTCGCTTCCTCATCGAAGCCCTGCGCGCCGAAATGGTCGACGTTGGCGTATGCCAGCCCCGCCTTGATCAGCGCAACGCCGATGGTCACGCCATCGGCGTAGACGTGCGCGAGTTTGCGGCCGTATTTGTCGCCTTCGCGCAAGTAAGCGATTTCAACTTTCGCCGCGCCGGTGAGGATGTCGCGCAGTTTGATCTCCGCGCGGCTCGCATAGGGTTCCTGCGAGCCCTTGAAACGCTCGGCGTTGGCTTTTTCCGGCGTGTCGTAGCCCATCAGGCGCACCGTCGCGCCCTTGTACGAGATCGTGTCGCCGTCGAGCACCTTGATGTCGCGGGCGCTGACCGTGGCGCGCTGCGGCGCGGTTTTGACTGTCGTTTGCGTGTTCGCCGTGAACTCAGGCGAACACGCGCCGGCAAGCAGCAGGAAAAGCAAGACCACTACACGCAGATAACGCATGATCGTCCTTTCACGTTAGGACAATCATACCGCGCGCGGCGACACAATTAGGCCAGTTTGGCGAGCGCGGCAGATTTGTCGGCCTCGGGCAGCGTCGAGTTCACGATGCGCACGACTTCGGCGACGAAATCGGGGTTGATCGCGTCGCGGCCGCGTTTGCTCACGTAGGCGGCGATCTCCTTTAAAGAGACCTTGCCGTTGCGGTCGGCGTCGATGCGCCCGTTCTTGATGTCCTCGATCACGCCGACCAACAGTGTCATGCCGCCCTGCCACGCTGCCGACTTCGCGCGCTCAGCGTCGATGCGGCGTTTGCCGCGCAGCGCCGCATAGACGCTCGCAAACAGGCCGATGCCCGCGCCCGCCGCCGCACCCCAGGGGCCGAGCAGCGTGCTTGCTGCGCCGGTTGCCCCGGCGGCCAGCGGCGACGGCGCGCCGGAATAGGCTGGCTCGCGCGCGACGCCGGTGGCGGGGTTGACCGCCTCCGGCGTGAGCCGGCCCTGTTCGTCGACGAACAGCGGCCGGCCTTGGGCGTCGCGCTGCGGGTCCATGAACAGGCCATCGAGCAACGCGCAACCGGAGAGAAGCAGGGTTAAGGACACGACCAGGGCTAGAAAAACAATGCGAAGTGATTTCATGGGTGAATGCTCCTTGGAGTAAGGAAAATTGGCGTGTTAGCCGCGATTTCGCGCGGGCCGCTCCAGCCGCGTAAGCCGCTCGATGAGTTGAACACGGTTTTCGTTGAGGCCGCGAATCTCGTCAGCCTGCGTATTAAATTCGCGCTCGAGCCGGCTCACGATCACCGTCAACCGTTGCACAGCGTTGTTCAGGCGCAGGCCCACGGAAATGATGCCGACGCCTACAGCGCCAAGCCACGTGGCGGTGACGCCGGCGATTACCGATTGCAGGGTGTCCATTAGCGCGCCTCCAGCGCCAGCGCGAGTTCCTCGGCCTGCGCGCGAAACTCCGCGGGCAGCGCGTTGATCGCCGCACGCAGCCCATCGCGATGCTTGCGGCGCTCGGCATCGGCGCGCACGGCATCTTCGGTCGTCAGGCCGCCAAGGCCCAAGACTTCACGGGCGCGCGCCAGCACGAAGTAATGCGCCTGGTGCGCGTATTGCACGCCGGGCTTGATCGCGCCCAGCGTCGACGCAACCTGGCCGTAAAGCGTGACGAGTTCGTCGCGCTCTCCGCGCAGCGAAGCGACGCTCGCCTGAAGTTCGGCGATGCCCCCCGCAAGTTTGTCCAGCTCATCCTGAGAAATTTCCGGCATGTTAATCTCCTAGCTGAGGGTTCCGATCACCACCGCGCGGTAGGCCACGCCCGAGCCGTTGCCGTTGCCCGTGGTGTTAAGCGTCATCACCTGCGAAGTGCCCGCGGCGGGCGCGTCCACGAGCAGCCAGTTTGCGGCGTTGGCGCCGGAATCGCGCACGACCTCGCCCGTGGTCGCGCCGCCCAAGAACGAAAACAGCACGTCCGCGCCGCTGGTGTCCCAGCGCATGATCATGATGCAGTGCGCGCGGTTGATGCCGGTCAGCGTCACGGTTGCGCCGCTGGAGCCCGTACCGGTGTAGCTGATGACGGTTGCGAACAATCCCACGCCCGCGATGCCAAGCGCCTCGAACGCCAGACGGTCCGTCACGCCCGCGCTGGTGTCGTAGAGCGCGAGGAAGTCGTTGCGCGCGGGGCTGCCTTCCTGCGCGAGGTCGCCGACGACCTTCATCAGGTTTCCCAGCGTGACGCGCCGCGCCTCGGGGTCGGCCTGCGACGCGTCGGTTATCAGCATGTTGTCGTCGGCGTCGGGCGCCGTGGTTTCGCTGAGCGCATCGATGCCGCTGAAAAGGTAATCGAGCGCAACCTTGTTGTTCGCGCTTTCGCTGGCGTCGTAAAAGGGAAACGCGTCGCCGGTCGCCAGCCCCGCGGTTTCCGCCGCCAGCCCGTTAATGTTGAGCCCCGGCGAAGGCAGGTTATTGATGAGCACCTTCTTAACCGTCGAGGCGCTGGCGTCGTAGCTGAGCAGATGATCCGCAGCGCCGTCGGGGCTGGCGTCGGCCGTAAGCGCGTTCAGCGTCTCAAGCAGGTCAGTCGTGGTGACTTTCTTGTTGGTGGCGGCGCTGGCGTCGTAGATCGGCAGTTCGTCGTCGATCGCGGGCGCCGTCAGCGCCGCGCGGCCGGTGATGTCGAGGCCGATGGTGGGCGCCGCGCCCGCGCCGTTGCCGTTGCTGACGGAAATGCCGAGGCGGTTGTTGCCCGCGTCGGCGCCCAGCGTGCGCACCGCAAACGTGTCCGCCCCGGTGCGCGCAAGCATGCCCGGCGTCGAGCCCAGTGCCGCCAGCGCCGCCAAGTCGGCATCGTAGGCCTGCACGTTGCTGCCAATGGCCAGCCCGAGGTTGGTGCGCGCGCCCGCGGCGTTGTTCGCGCCGGTGCCGCCCGATGCGACGCCAAGCGGGGTGCCCAGGATCGCGCCGCCATCGACGTTGAGGCCGCCGCCGACGCTCAGCCCGCCGTCGGTGCGAAGCGTCGATACGCCGCCGCGATAGAGAATGACGTCGCTGCCAAGCGCAATCCCGCTGTCCGCTTCGCCCTCGAGTTTGAGCAGCGCGTTGACCTCAAGCGTGCGGCCCGCCGCCGCCGCGCCGCTTGCGTCAACGGGCGTGATCGCGAGGTCCGGCGTCTCGGCGGCCATGCCGATGTGCCAGCCGCTGTGGATTTTGCCCTGCGCGCCGCCGTCAAAACCCGGCATGCCGAAGGCGAGCATTACCTGCGGGTGCAGCGCGAGGAAATGGGCGCGCTCGCCGCTGTCGGCGTTGGCCGTTGACAGGTCAAGGGTTGGCGGAAGTGCAATCGCGCCGCCGCCGAGGCTGGTATCGGGTACGCCAGAGTTTTCGCCCGCCCAACCCGCGCTTTTCAGCGCCGGGCCGGGAAACGCCACGGGGCCGGGCGTCTGGGGGTCCGAGCAAACCGGCACCCAGTCATGCGACGGCGCCCAGATTTCGTTCTCGCTTGTCGCCGGTCGCACGCTGCCCGGTGCGGCGAAGTTCGCGCCCGGCGAGGGTTCCAGCGGCGGAACCCAGTAATTGCCCGGGGGCAGCGGCGCCTCCAGCGGCGGCACCCAGTAGTTGCCCGGCTGCTCCAGCGGCGGCACCCAGTGCGGCGACCCCGGCCCGCCATCACCCGGCGGGTCGCCCGGAGGCGGATCACCCGGCGGATTTCGCTGCGGATCCCAGGTGTTGGGAAAGTCAGGCTTGAAGGGCACGCGGTATTGCAACTTCCACAGCCCCTCGCGGCGCTGGTTGTTAAAGGAGTGGCGCTCGGCGGGATCGTATTTGATCTGCGCTTCGTAAACGGGCCAGGGCGGCACCGCGCCCTCGAAAACCTCGGGGTAAAACTTGAGCGGCGCGTCGTGCTTCGAGTCGCCGGGCACCTTGAAGAACGCGTTGGTGCTCAGGTGCCCTGCGTTTTCGCGATAAACGCCGTCGTCGGCCGAGCCCTGCGCGAACAGGTGTTTGTCGCAGGTCGGTGAGTCGGCAAAGATTGGCCCTCCCTGGTCGTAGGCGCCGAGACGACCCAGCGCCCGGCCGTCGCCCTCGGCGAAAAGGCCGCGACCGTATTTGCTCGCGTCGCCCGTGCGCGCGTCGCGGAAATTCAGCACGGGCGCCCAGCCTGGGTCGCCGCCGCCGACGTTTTCCTGCGCGTGCGCGGGGCTGAACGCCAGCACGGTCAGGAAATGCAGGCCGCCGCGACGCTTTTCGCTGAGTTTGCCGTCTTGAAGATCGACGACATAGTTCGACGCATCGCCGCGATCAGGCCCGCGCGTGTCGGCGATGATCGGCCCGAGATCGGCCACGCGGCGGTCTTCGCCATCGAGGCTGACAAGCAGGCCGCGCAAACCCTGCGGTAATTTCTTGCGCACTTCGTTGAACGGCTCGGCTTCCAGCGCGTCGTGGCGCGCCTCGGGCTTGGCGTCTTTGCCCAGTATACGCACGCGGCCTTCTTCGGCGCCCTCAACGCCCGCAACAAAGAACCAACGGCCCGCGAGTTTCGCGTGGTTGCTCTCGACGTGAAATGCCTGAACGAGCGGCCCGAGCTTGCGCAAATCAAGCGCGCCGGTTTTCGCGTCACGCGATTGCGCTTCGACGGCGAGATAGCTTTCCGTTTCCGGCACGCCGTTGGCCGCGCGCAGCACCAGGGGCCCCGCGCGATAAGCGTTGATGGGCTGGTGGCTGCCGTCGGGCCTCGGCGCAGCGCCGCGGACATGGCTGCTTTGCCGCACCGTCGTTTCCGGCGCCCACACGAGCGTTTGCGGCGCGTCCGCAACCGTGGTCGTCAGACCGTTGCGCGCGGCGACAATCGCCACGCGCTCGCAAGCGCCGTGCGCGGGTTGGGAGTTCACGCCCGCGATGCGATAGCTGCTTTCCGCCGCGGCAGCACGATGGCTGTCGAGAATCCGCTGCGCCGCGGCGGCCAGCGCCGCCTCGTTCAGCATTGCGCCGTCGTCGCCGTAGATCGCAATCAGTTCTGGCGCGGAAATCGTTGCGCCTGCGCCGGCCGGCGCGTGCCGAAACGCAGCGCGTGTGCTTTGCACCGCAATCGTCAGCTCAAGTTGCGGCTGGCCGCTCAACGCCCGCGCCTGGCGCGTGGGATCGTCGACGCCGCCTTCGGGCTCGCCCAGCGCAAAGGCCGGCGATTGGAGGACGACCACGCCGCGCTCGAGGTCGATCTCGAAGCTGTCGGCGGGCAGATGCGCGGCTTCGCCAGTTGTGTTCGGTTCGTTTTTGTCTTCGGGCGCGCGGCCTGAAAAGCGCGTGCCGCGGACGGTAAGTTTCGGCGGCAGCAACGCGCCGTCATCGCTGACGCCGCCAATCGGCAACCAGGGAAGTTGATTGCGGTCGGCCTCGCCTGCACGCAGCGCGCGAAATGCAAAGCGCTGCAACGCGGCCAGCCGCGCACTTCCGTTCGTGCCAGTCGCGGGAAGCAATTGCTCGAAGCCGCCGTCGCTGAGGCAGGCCTTGCGCGCTTTCTCGACCGAAGCGCCCCAGGCCGCAAGCGTTTCGTCGAGGTCGAAGAACTCGCCCTGCGGCCGCTGCCCGCTGCCGTCGCCGCAGACGACGGTTTGCCAATCGGCGGAGATTTTGCGCAATTCGATGGCTGCGCCGCCGACAATTTCCAGCCGTTCGGTATCGGTGCTCGCCTGCGTTCGCTCGATCAGCCGCGCGGCGTCCGGCGCTTGCGTGGCATCGTCCATGGACGCAACTGCGACTTCACCCGCGTCGTCGATTGTGTAGGTCAGGCCGCTTGCGGCCAGCGTCTGTTCCAGCGCGACGTTCAGCCGTGTACCGGCAAAGTGCAAGTTCAAGGGCGGCGGGCCGTCGGCGCTGATGCTGGTCGCAACGCCCGCGGCTTCGAGCAAGCGAGCAATCGCCCCGGATAGTCCTAGCGGCTGCCCCGCCGCTGAGCTGGCCGGTTCGAGCGCGGTGCCATCGCCCGCCGCAACGTTGATGCGCGCGTGAACACGCTGCTGGGCCCAATCGGCGCGGACATCGGTCCCGCGCACGGTGGTTGTCCCGTCGCCGCGAACTTCGACGGAATCAACCCGGAACTGTCGCAGCACGCGCTTGCCCGCGCCGTCGCCGACCTCGATCTCGAGCGCGTCGCCGCTGAACGTGCCAGGCATCAATGCTTCGCAACGCGAGGGCTGAGCGCCGCGAATCAAAACGATTTTCAGTTCGAGGACCGGCAGTCCGTTGACGGTCGCAATGATGTTCATGACTAATCCTGAAAAATTTGTGCGTTCAAAAGACGAAATACGTAGCGCCAGCGCGTTTCATCGGCACCGCTACGCGTGACTTCACGTTCGATCAGGTCGTCGGCGTAGAGCGGCACGGGCGCCGAGGGGTGGCTACCGCGGCCCTGCGCCTTGCCGCTTTGATTGACCTCGACCCACGGCGCGCCGACGATCTGCCGGTAATGCGGCTGGCCCGCGCCCAGCACCGGGTGATCCACGACGTGGCGTTTCCACGTGAACGAGACTTGCTCGCTCAAGCCGACGACGTCGGGGTCTGCCGTGCTGCCGACGCCTGCGCTGAATTCGAAGTCCACGCGACGCGTAAACGCGTTTTCCTCGATGCGGCGGTCGGACGCCGAGAACTGCGCTGCGAGTTCCTCAGCGCGCACTCGCGCTGCCGCACCAACGAAGAAACCCTTTACCGTCTCGTGCGTGCCGTCGGCGTCGCTGACAATGGCGCGGCTGTAGAAACCATCCTCGACGCCCTGGGGCAACGCGGCGAAAACCTGCCGGTCCTCTACCACGTACTCAAGCGACGGCTCCTCGCTGTCCCGCGTGACTTCCCGGCGCACACGCCGATAGCCACCCGCGACCGCGGGCAGCAAACCCTCGTGTGCCGTCGGGCTTTCACCCGAGCACAGGACAATTCGCCCTCGCGTGATATTCGCCGTCGCCTCCCCGGCCTTGGTCACGTTCTCGATCGTTGACGTGTGCAACTGCACTGCGTCGTCGGCATTTTGCAGCGTCGCGACAAACGTCAGCACGACACGTCGCTGCTCGTGCGCCGCAGCAGGGTCGCGCGCGGCGATTTCCACGCGCTCTAGCGCCGGGCCGCGGCGGCAATCAGCGAGCGCGAGCGTGCGCACGTCAGCGCCATCGGCGACCAGTTTGAGCGCCGCCGTGCCCGCAAGCTGCGCTTCAAGCTGCTGCGCGGCTTGCTCGGCCAGCGCCGCCGTCGCGCCGCCGACATTGACCGCCGCACGCCAGCGCTCGATGCCGCCTTCGGGCTCGGCTTTGCGTTCGATCTCAAGGCTTTGTACTGGGCCGAGGGACTCGTCCCCGAATTGGATGGTGAGCATGGTTACTCCGCCAGGGAATCAGAGATGGTGGGCGAGCCCGCCGACGGCAACGCAACGCCGAGCCGGTCGCGAAAGAACGACTGGAACGCACCCGCATCGTCGCTTGTGGTCTCAAACGTGAATCGGTCGGCAATCGGCAGCGCCTGCGGCGCCGTGGCGCCCTCGAACAATGCGACGCGAACGCCCGCGTGCGGCACTTCGGTCGCCGGCGCGAGGCAAACGCCATCGACGAAGACTTCGCCGCTGAAATCGCTGGAACAACGGACGCGGACTTCAACTTTGTTCGGGAACGTCGCGCGCGGCACGTACTCGAAACCGCCAAGATGCAGCCACTGGCCGGTGGTCGTCGAACCGTTTACGACAAGTTGCAGCGTCGAGGGATCGCCGTCCACAATCAAATCAATCGTGACCGTCCCGGCGCTGAGTGAACTGACGTAAGCCCACGCGCCGAGCGCGAACATGCGGCCGCTCGGCATCGCGGGGTCGCGATTGGCGAGATCCTGGCGAAGATCGCCCGCCGTCGCACCGTTGCCCGTGATTTTCAGCGAGCCGGCGCCAAAAAGTTTCGTCGTAACGTCGCGTGAAAACACTCCGGCGCCGGCAATCGCTTCCCACCAGGCGAATTCGCCGGCGTCCTCGAGTTCGAACGCGCCGTCCATCACCACGTTGCGGTAGCTCGGCGTGTCGCCGTAAGTCACCGGGATCGTCAGCGCCGAGACCGCCGCGCCTTCCTCCGGCACAATACGGAACTCCTCGCCGCCGACGGCCACGCGATGATGCGCCGCGTCGCGAACGCACTCGACCGTGACAACCTGGTCGCGGATACGTTCATCGTCGGCCACCATTTCTTCCGGGTCCACCGTTTCGCCGCTGACGTAGCACTGGCACGTGCCGACGTTCGTGGTTGCGAATTCGACGTCTTCGACCGTCACGGCGTTGGCTGCGACACTTTCGTCATCGGTCGCCATCTGTCGCGCCAGCGCCGCCAGCACGTCAGAGCGGGTCGCGCCGGCGATGTCCAGCGCGTCGGCGACGCCGTTGCGCACCCAAGCATCGAGCGAAAGATCGAGCTGCGAAGTCCAGCCGCGCGCGGTACGCGCCGCATCGGTCAAAAGCGCGACGGCGTCGAGGCGATCGCGTTCCTGCATGTCGCCGTTCATTACACCCACAAATTCCGAGCGCAAGCGGTCAAGCGTGCGGCAGGTTTCGCCGCCCGACGAAAAGTTCAGGTTGCGATCTGCGAGATTTTTGAACTGTGCGAAGGCGCGGGCGTAAACGCCGAACACCTCGAAAAGATTCGTGTAGCTGGGCATGAGAGCCTCCTATTTGCGGGCCAGGATGCTGGCGAAGGGTGTTGTGGAAACGCCGGCGACGTTGACGCGAAGCGCCGCGAGACGCTTGCGGGCTTGCGCGTCGTGCGCCAACGCAAAAGCCGTGGCGACGTCGTCACTGCGGCGTGAAAGATTTCGATAAACGACCGCGAGCGCGAGAAACGCGCAGACATCGGCCAGCGGCTGCAGGCCGTCGAAGCGCGTGCCCGCAAGGCCGCGCGCGGCGAGCCACGAATCGAATTCGCGCTTGGCGTTGGTCGTTGCTGCTTTGAATCCCGGCTGCCCCGCGAAATTGCCCGAAACGAGAAAGCCCGAAAGTTCGCCCTGGATCTGCGCCAGGTCTTCGTCGCAGGCGTAGAAAACGTCCAGCTCGATCGCGACGGTCGGTGCCGCGGCACTCAGCACGGCTGTTCCGGTCAGGCCGCTGGCATTCTGCGCCGTCAGCGCAACAGCGCCCGTCGCCGCGCCTTCGAGCGTGCCCTGGGCGACCAGCGCCGCACGCGCGGCATCCTTGTAGACGCTTACAACCAGATCGCCGCCATCGGCTTCTATTGACGCGTAAAGGCGCCCGTGATCGGTGTTGGCGCGCGTGGCGCCCGAGAAATCCCAGCGCTGCGTGCGGCCGTCGGGATCTCCGTGAATCGTGACATAATCGAGCATTTTGGTGTTCCGTGTGCCGCGTCGCGTGTCTCGCGTCAAAGCGGCGAGGAAGGGAGGGTGCCGGGGCCGAAGACGTCTTCAGCCCCGGCGGGGGAGGTGCGTAACGAGCTTCCGTTACGACGTGGAGAGGTTGGTGATCACGCCATGGCCGCCATCGGCGCCATTGACGATTTCCAGCGTGTACTCGCCGATGATCTGCGCCTTGCGGAAGTCGCCACTTTCAGCCAGCGGCTTCACAAAGAAGCTGCGGCCCTGCAGCGGTAACACCTGGATCTTGTCGAGGTCGAGCAAAAGGATTTTGTCCGCCGGAACCCACCGGCTCAGGATGACGCGCTGCACGCCGAAATCACTCTCGTAAATATCGACGAGGTTGCGCAGCGTCGTGCCCTCGGGCTCATAGCGCCGGCTGCTCTGGATGAAGTTGCTTATCTTGCGCTTCTGGAAACCGTTGCAGACGATCGCACCGGGACGCCCGCCCTTTTCCCAGCACTTGCGCAGCGAAGCGTTGAGGACTTCTTCCGTCAGGGCCGCGGCGCCAGCATTGTCCACCACGGCGTCAGCGCCGCTGATGAATTGCAGCAGCCCGCCCATGGTGCGGCGCACACTCGCGCTGCCCTGGGGGTTGGCCGCGGCCTTGAAACCGCCGATCACCGATTGCTCGAGTGAGCGCATAAGTTCGCGCAGGCGCTGGATGACTTGATAGTCGAACTCGCGCTCGACGGCGTTGAGGCCGACGGCGTCCATGCTGCCCGAGATCGTCACGGCCTCGGTGAAGATCTGCGTGTAGTTTTCGACCCGCGAACGGTTGCGCGACGCGGCGGCGGGCGCGTCGTCACCTTCCAGCGCCGCATGGCCGATCACGTCCACGCGCTGGTTATCGACAACCGCGGCGCCGGTCGTGCCGCCGTAGCCGCGCGTCACGGTCAGCGTATTGGTCGAGATGCCCGTGACCTGCATAACTTCGTTGCTGCCTTGGGCTTTGACCAGGTCGCCGATGCGGAAGCGCGTGCCGTCGTCGACGACGATGGCGGTATCGTTGTCGTCGTAGCCGGCGGCTTCGTTGATGGCGCTGTAGTTCGGGTTGAGCTTGTCCTCGAACCACTCGTGGCGCGTGCTGGTCGCCGAGAAGCGCGGGTTGCCGATCGCGTCGATCAGCGGCGTGTCAAAGGGCGAAATCAGCCCGACAAGATCGGATACGTCGTCCGCCAGCTCGGGCAGAGATGCTCCTGCGTCATACGTTGCTTTGCCTGTGAAACTCATGGGGTTCTCCTTGGAAGAAAGAAACAGGTGTTTGGGACGGGCGTCGTGTTCCGTGCTGCGTGTTGTGTGCTACGTGTGACGCCTTCGTGTGTCCCGTAGCACGAAGCACGTCACACGTAACACGGCCTTAGCGTTTTCTCCGGCGCAACACCGCGTCGCGCAGGGCCTGCATGTCTTTGGTTGCTCCGGCGCGCGAAACGTTCTGGCGCAGGCGTTCAATCTCAGGCGGAAAGCCGGTCGCGAGTTTTTCGTTACCGGGTGAAGTCGCCCTCGCGGCGAACAGGTACGGCCGCTCGCTGTGAAGTTTCGCGTAGAGTTCGCCAATCGCCTTTTCATCGACGTTGGCGAGATCGACCAGCTTCAGCGCGTCGGCGGGATATTGCAGGCCTTCGCGCGGCGCACGCTCGAGAAACGCGCGTTCGGCGTTGCTGCGCTGCTGGAGTTCGCGGTAGCCGCGTTCGAGTTCCGCGACGGCGTCGAGTTGTTTGGCCGTTTCGGCGTCGCCGGTCACGGCCTGCGGCAATGTTTTGCGCAGCATTTCAGCGAGAGTTGGTTTAGGGTCGTCAGGCATGGATATTCTCCGTTGTCGTTTGGGCCGCTCGCTTACGCGTCGCGCTCGGTTTGGATGTTCAGCGTTCGCATTTCGGCGCGGCGGGCGAGCCACGCCTGCTTTGCGGCCTCGAGGTTGTCGTAGGCGTCGGGATCGTCGCGCAGCATCAGTTCCCACGGCGTCGTCATGCCGCGGTCCAGGCGCCAGTCGTCGAGCGCGATGCGGTCGGCGACGGTTTGCTCCAGGCGCGGTTCGGGGAAATCGAGCGCGAGCGTCGGCGCCTGCGCCTGCACACCCTCGTGTTCGCGCAAAACCGCCGCGATCGCGTCAAGCAAGTCCGCTTCTCCGGCGCGGAAGAGTTGCATGCGCTCGACACGGTCCTCGATAACCGGCGAGCCCGCGGCGACGATGCTCGCGCCGCTGACGTTGCCGCCGACGTTGACCGACAACACGCTCTCGGGAATCCGCTGCGTCTTGAGCAGCGTGCGAAGCTGGAACTCGAGGTCGGCGATCAGCTCGGCAATCGGCGCGTTGGGCGCCTTGAACGACACGCCGTAGGGCTGGCCCTGGCCGACGGTGAACGCGATCGCGCGGCCGGGACCAATAGCGATGTCCTTGGCCGGGTCGGGGTTGACGATTTCCATCACGCCAAAACCCTGCATCGCCACGGTGTAGGCGAGTTCGGAAAGCTTCGCGTTGAAGATCGCGTTGGCGTGGGTGATCGAGCGGCCGCGGCCTTCACTCCAAAATCCGTCCACCGGCAGTGCATCGTGGAAGAACACGAACGGAACGCGGCCAAGTGTGTGCTTCACTTCGCCCGCGACGCGGCCCTGGTGAACCGTCGTCACGCTTTCGGCGGTCCAGACATGCGCGAGCGGCGTGCTGCCTTCATCGCCGGCGGCGAACGCAACGACCGCGAGGGGGCGCAGCGGCATTGTCGGGTCGGGCACGACAATCAGCCGGTGCGCTGGATAGGGCCACAGGCGGATCTCCCCATCCTGGTAGCCCACGCGCAGCGCGCACGCGCCCTGAAGCCGCGTAAGGCGATCCACTGTGAGCATGATCTGACCCATGGGATTGCGTGTGTACGCGCGCTGGATACGCTCGGTGGCCGCACCGGCATCGAGGCGGCGCGAAATCGGCTGGCGGTAAAGCTGGCTGAGCACATCCACCAGCACGCGGGTGACGTTCAGGAATTGTTTGTGCGGGCGGCGCGAATACTCGAGCGCGCTTTCGCCGGGCAGGCGCGGCACGTGGCGCAACTGGTCGCCGCGGTACATGTCCCAGCAGAAACGGGCGAGATCCAGCCGCGTGGTTTCGTCTTCGGAGCCCGCGAAAAGCTGATCGAGCGCGGGCTGGCGGCGGCGGGCGAGCGCCGGCGAAGTTTGCTCAAGGGCAATCGAAAGGGCTTTGGCGTAAGTTTCGTGCATCGGGGTGGCTCCGGTGGGCAAAAAAACTGCATGCCTCTACCCCTTGGAAAATTTGGATACACTTGCGGCGGATTAAAATCCGCGCGGCGATAAAAAAGTTGTAGTGGCTGGGGCATGTGAAACGTGGCACGGGCCTCTGGCCCGTCGGTGCTAAAGACCTATGGAAATCCTGAAAGACAAAATTGCCGAGGAACTCGCGAAGCTTCCCGGCTTCGTCGAGGCCAAACTCGACCCCGCTGCGATCCGGCCGCTGCTTGGCCGGCCGCCCAAGCGCGAAATGGGCGACGCGGTGTTTGCGTGTTTCATACCCGCGAAAAACGCCGGCATCAAACCCAACGATATGGCCGTGAAGCTGGCCGCCGGTTTTGCTCGCGGCGCGATGGTCGAATCCGCCGCCGCCGCCGGGCCGTACCTCAACCTGAAACTCAATCGCGCCGCGGCGATCGCTGCCACGCTGGCGATGGTCGAGATGCAGCCGAATTTCGGCGACAGCGAAGACGGCAAGGGAAAAACGCTGGTGCTGGATTTCAGCAGCCCGAACATCGCCAAGCCACTGGCGGTGCATCACCTGCGGACAACGATGATCGGCAACGCGATCAAGAAAATCCGCGAGTCCCAGGGATGGCGCGTGGTCGGCATCAACCACCTGGGCGACTGGGGCACCGGCTTCGGCAAACTGATTGCCGGCCTCAAGAAGTTCAAACCCGAGATCGAAGAAAGTGCGCGTAAAATCGCCGATGCCCACTTGAAGGCCCACGGGATGTACGCGCAGAAGGAGCCTTCCCCGCTTGGCGCCATGAAAGTCGGCGAACTGAACGAGGTTTACAAACGCTTCAACGAAGAAATGAAGGCTGACCCGGCGTTGGAGGATGCCGGGCGCAAAGAATTTGCCGTTCTGGAAGAACACATCGTCGCGCTGGACAAGAAGGGGCGCACCACGATCGATGGGGAGATCAATTTTCGCATCTGGCGTGCGGCCCGCGAGCTCAGCCTGGCGGAATTTCAACGCTTTTACGCCCTACTGCATCTCAAGTTCGAAAGGTGGTTCGTCGAGGACCGCGATCGCCGCGTGTTCTGGGAGGGGCAGGGGAGGCTCAAGCCGGACGAAGCCTTCCGCGACCATGCGTTTTATGTGGGCGAAAGCTTTTACGTCGGACGAAACGATCTTTGCGGAAAAGTTATCCAGGACGCTAAGACGTCAGGCGTCGCCAAGGAATCAGAAGGCGCACTGGTGATCTTCACTCATGGGGAAAAGAAACCTCCTGTCATGTTGCTCAAGAGTGACGGGGCCACGGCATACCATACCCGTGACTTGGCATCCGCGCTTTATCGCCAACGCGAGTTCAACGGCACGGAACTGGCATACGTTGTCGGCGGCGAGCAGAAGCTTCATTTCGACCAGCTTTTCAAAGCACTGAAAATGCTCGGCCACGAGTGGGCCGACCGTTGCTCGCACGTTGATTTCGGCCTGCTGCTGTTCAAACAGCAGGACGGGACGTGGGCCAAAGCCAGCACACGCGCCGGGCGCGTGGTCATACTCGAAGACCTGCTCGATGAAGCCGTCAACGCGGTGCGCGAGGTCATCAAAGAAAAGAACGCCGATCTCGCCGCGGACAAAGACGCCGCCGAACAAGTCGCGCGCGCCGTCGGTGTCGGGGCTGTCGTGTTCAATGACCTGAAAAACGGCCGCCGCAACGACATCAAATTCGACTGGGACGACATCCTCAACTTCAGCGGCGAGACCGGGCCCTACATGCTCATGCAGTACGTGCGCATGGGCAGCGTGACCGAAAAATATCGCGAGACCTTCAAGGACCAGTCGTGGGAAAGCGGCGACGCCGCGAAACTGACGCTCGACGCCGAATGGGGAATCGCCCAATTGATCGCGGATTTCCCCGCCGCGCTGGCGCGCGCGAGCAAAGAGTACGAGCCCTCGATTATCGCCAAGGCGTTGATCGACCTTGCCGCGGCGACCTCGAGTTGGTGGACGGCGACCAGGGACACCCGCATCGTCAACGAAGCCGACGCCGAGCAATCACGCGCCCGCGTGCGGCTGGTCAACGCGATCCGCAAAGTGCTTGGCCGCGGTTTGACGCTGCTGGGGATACAGTTAGTCGAGAAAATGTAGGTTGTGTGTGTTGCGGCCATCTTGGCTGCATACAATTGTGGCGAGCAAAGCTCGCCACTGCGGGCTGGAAGCCCACATCACTATGCAGGTTGCGAACGAAAAATCGGACGTCAAACCCGCCGCGGAGCAGTCCGCGCGCATTTTGCTGATTGACGACGATGTCAGCCACGCGGCAATCGCCGCCGAAGTTCTCGAGCGCGAGGGCCACGCCGTCACGGTCGCGCACAGCGGCCGCGAAGGTCTCAAACAGGCGAGCGAACACGAGTTCGACTGCGTGCTGTGCGACCTGCGTCTGCCCGACACCGACGGCATGGAAGTGCTGAAGCGTTTGAAGTCGGCCGACGCGGAAGTCGAAGTCATCATTGTCACGGGCTTTGGCAGCGTCGAAAAAGCCGTCGACGCGCTGCAAAGCGGCGCCTACAGCTTCCTCGAAAAACCGCTCAATCGCGACGCGCTGCGCAACACCGTGGCGAAAGCACTCGAACGCCGCAAACTCGCGCGCGCCAATCGCCAGTTACAGCAACTGGTGAACGAAAAGTTCGGCTTCGAGGGCATCATCGGCTCGTCGCCGCAGATGCAGGAAGTCTTCAAACGTCTGCGGCAGGTTGCGCCGACGGACGCGCGCGTGCTGATCACCGGCGAAAACGGCAGCGGCAAGGAACTCGTCGCGCGCGCAATTCACTTCAACAGCAAGCGTCGCAACGTCCCGCTCGTCGCAATCAATTGCGGCGCGCTTTCCGGCGGCTTGCTCGACAGCGAACTCTTTGGCCACGTCAAAGGCAGCTTCACGGGCGCACACCGCGACCACGAAGGCAAATTCGAATTTGCCGACGGTGGGACGTTGTTCATGGACGAAGTCGGCGAAATGCCGCTCGAGACGCAGGTCAAACTGCTGCGCGTGATCGAAACCAAGGAAGTCACGCGCGTGGGCGCCAACACGCCGCGCAAAGTTGATGTGCGGCTGATCTCGGCGACGAACAAGAACCTCGAGGAAGAAGTGAGAGCCGGGCGCTTCCGTGAAGACCTGTTCTATCGCCTCAAGGTTGTGCAGATTCATATTCCCGCGCTGCGCGAGCGGCCGGGGGACATCCCGCTGCTGGCGCAGACGTTTCTCAATGAACTCGCAAAGCAGCACGGCAAGAACTCGACGGGTTTTGACCATGCGGCGATGAACGCGCTCGTCGCCCACACTTGGCCGGGCAATGTGCGCGAACTTCGCAACGTTGTCGAGGAAATGGTCGTTCTAAGCCAGGGCGCGTTGATCACCGCCGAAGACTTGCCGCCGGCGCTGCGCAAAAACATTCCGCTGCAGGAACGGCCCAGCATGGCCGGCCCGGTTGACGGCGCCGCAACCTCGAACTTCGTCGGCATGACGATGGAGCAGATTGAAAAGGAAGTGATTCGGACAACGCTTGCGCAAAACGAAGGCAACCGCGAACGCACGGCGAAGATGCTCAACATCGGCGAACGCACGCTCTACCGCAAGATCAAGGAATACGGGCTGTAAGAGGCGGGTGCTGGGTTTTAGGTGTTAGGTTTTGGGGAACACCATGCTCGCCAACGCAGCCATTCCTTTTATTGACCTGTTATTCCCCGGCGTTCCCCTGCAATTCCTATTGCTCGTTGTGGGCCTCGCGATGGCCGCAGAAGTGGCCGTTTTTCACCGCCTCCAACACGTGCGATCTCTGGGGAAGAACATCGCGCTGGTGCTCTCCGCCAACCTGTTTTCCGCTATCCCAGGGGTAATGGCCACGACGATGGGCGCATCGGCCTTCTACGTCGATATCTCATGGGCTGACAAACCAACCTTCCGTTACTTGGGTGCCGTCTTTATCGCGTACACCGTCGCGTTTGTCGTGAGCGTGCTGTTCGAAATGTTCTGGATGATCCTTTGGGTCAGTCCCCGCCAGATTGAGTCCCCGACCGCCCGGGCACTATGGGGACCGGTGCTGCTCGCCAACCTTGCGAGCTACGGCATACTGTTCGGCACTGCACTGATTTATGCAGTGCTCCGTGGCTTTGCGTCCTGAACTCCTTCTTCGTTTCTTCGTGGCTTCGTGTTAAAAATCATCGAGACGCTGGGACAACTGCAGCCGCCGTCCGCAGATGACGCAGATTGACGCCGATAAAGACGAAGGCTTTTATCTGTGGCCATCTGCGTAATCTGCGGATGGCTTTTGACTTTGACGAAGGACGGATATGGCCAAGATCAAAATCGGTATTGTCGGCGCGACGGGATACATCGGCAGTGACCTGATGCGCATCGCCTCGACGCACCCCAACCTCGAGATCGCCTGGGTCACCAGCGAATCGAAGTCCGGCACGAAAGTTCACGAACTCTTCCCCAACCTGCGCGGCTACGTGCGCGACGAGTTCCGCACGCTCGAACCCGAAATGCTGGGCGACGTCGACGCCGTCGCGTTGTGCCTGCCGCACGGCGGTGCGATGGAACTGATGCCGACGATCGCCAAGCATTATCCGAAACTCAAAGTCGTCGATTGCTCGGGCGATTTCCGCAGCCCCGACATCGCGATGTGGGAAAAGTTCTACGACATGACGCATCGCGCGGCGGACTTGCAGGCGCGCTTCACCTACGGCCTGACCGAATTCAACCGCGACGCGATCCGCAAGGCGCAGTGGGTGGCCAACCCCGGCTGCTTTGCGACCTGTATCCAGCTCGCGCTCGCGCCGTTTGCGCGCCACGGGCAGCTTCGCGGCAACGTCCACGTCAGCGCGATCACCGGCAGCAGCGGCAGCGGCAACAAGCCGTCTTCGACGACGCATCACCCCGAGCGCGCGCAGAACGTCCGCGCCTACAAAGTGCTTGAACACCAGCACCTCGTGGAAATCGTGCCTTACCTCGAAAGCCTGAACAGCGAGAACGACTTCGAAGTTTTCTTTGTGCCGCACTCCGGCCCGTTCGTGCGCGGGATTTTCGCGACGTGTTTTATCCCGCTCAACGAACGCCTGACGATGGCGAGCGTCGACGCGCTGATCCGCGACACCTACGAGAACGAATGGTTCGTGCAGATCGTCAGCGGCACGCCTGATATGAGGTTGGTCCAGCACACCAACCACGCGATGCTGACTTATCGCGCCAGTGGCAATGTGCTGGTGGGCATGTGCGTGATCGACAACATGGTCAAGGGCGGCGCGGGCCAGGCGATCCAGAATTTAAACCTGATGCTCGGGCTCGACGAGAAGGCCGGTTTGGCCACACCTGGCGCGTTTGTTTAATGATGTAGGCATCCTGCCTGCACGTGCTGCGGCCATCTTGGCCGCAATTAAACGACAAGGGCAGGCAAGATGCCTGCCCCATGTGCGGACGGGACGTCCACATCACATTAAAACGGTGGGTCGCCTTCCTGCGGCGGCATGCTGGTTGCGTAATCGTCGTAGCCGCCTTCCTGGCCTCCGCCGCCACCACTGTTCCCGCCGGTGTTGCCACCACCACGAGGCGCGCCACCGCGATTTCCGCCGCGGTCATTCCCGCCGCGATTGCCGCCGCCCTGTTGACGACCGCCGCCGCCGCCCTCGCCGCCTTCACCACCGGCGCCGCCGGCGCGACCGATAAACGTGACGTTCTCGGCAACGACCTTGAGTTTAGTGCGGTTCTTGCCGGTTTCTTTGTCCACCCACTTGTCCTGTTGCAGCCTGCCCTCGATCAGTACCGCGTCGCCCTGCTTCTTCCAGCGACAGACGGTCTCCGCCAGCTTTCCCCAGCAAGTGACGTCAACGAACGTCGCGCGTTCTTCCTTCTTGCCGGTTGCGTCGGTGTAGTATTCGTTGACGGCCACGCTGATGTCGCTGACCTGCGTGCCGCCGGGCGTTGAGCGCAACTCAGGCGTGCGCGTCAAATTACCCATCACGATGACTTTGTTGAAACTGCTCATGGTTGTCTCCCTCCGGTTGGGAACGAGTGGGGCCCGAAGGGGCGCCACGTGCATGCGTACCGGAAAACGCTAACGGAAGTATATCGGATGCGGCGACAATCGCTGTCAATGTAGGATAAAGTGTCGGAAACCCTTATTTTCCACAGGTTTCCGACAGGCCGTAGGGACACGCGGCAGCGCGTCCTCCCATCGCGGACACGCTGCCGCGTGTCCCTACAGCACCGCAAACAGGCGATCAAGGTCGGCTTCGTTGTTGTAGTAGTGCGGCGACACCCTCAACAATCCATTGCGAACGCTGGCAATCACGTTCGCGGCGCGCAGCGATTTGTGCACGGCTTCGTCCCTACCGGCTGGAAGTTTCAGCGCGACGATTGCGCTACGGGCGGACTCGGGCCAGTCCGCGCCGAAAATTTCGATGCGTGCGGCCTTGGCGCGTTTGCGGATGTCTGCGTTCAGGGCCAGCACTCGTTTTTCAATCGCGGCAATGCCAATGCTTTCAGCCAGGCCGAGCGCCGCCTCCATTGCGGCCACTTGTGCGAATGACGCCGCACCAAGGCGGAAGCGCCGCGCGCCGGCGGCAAGCGGCTGTTCGATTTTGGTCATGTCGTAGGGCTCGGCAACGCTGAACATGCCCAGGCTTGACGGCGTGAGTTTGCCCAGGCTCTCACCGCGCACGTAAAGAACGCCCAACGCGTCGAGCGCGCAGAGGAATTTTCGCGCGGCGAATGTCGCGAAGTCGCAGCCAATCGCGGCGACGTCGACCTGCAGCGCGCCGACGGACTGCACGCAGTCAATGACGGTCAGTACGCCGCGTTTACGCGCGCCTGCGCACAGCGCCGCAACGTCGAGGCGATAGCCGTGCCGGAAACTGACGTGGCTGGAGGCGACCAGGCGCGTTTTCGCGTCGCAGGCCGCAAGCAGGTCGGCGGCGCCGTCTTTGCCCGCGGGCACCAGCGTGACTTCGACGCCGCGGCGCTTGAGATCGATCAATGGACGCAGCACGCCGGGATAATCGTCGGCGGGCGCAACCACGCGGTCGCCGGCGCGCCAGTCGATGCCGAGTGTGACACGCGTAAAGGCTTCCGTGGCGTTGGCGAGGAAGCAGACTTCGGATTCTTTCGCTCCGACGAAACGCGCGAAGTGCGCCATGGTCGCATCCATGGCTTTCTGAGCCGGGCCGATGCTGAGCGACCCGTTCCTCGCAGACTCGTCAATCTGCGCGCGGGCGGCATCCGCGGAAGGCGTACAGGTCGGCCCGCGATAGGCGTTGTCGAGGTATGCGTATTTAATAGCGGCCGGAAACAGCGCGGCGCGCTGGGCCTCGGTCAACGGAAGACGTGGTGAAAGGGCGGCGCTCATTGATAGCCCGGTTTTAGCTTCTAGGCTGCTCTCATGCTCGCCTTTGCATTCCAGTTCCTGCTACAGGCGTCCAATGCGGTTGCCGAAGAACGGGGCTTCCCATGGACGATCCACGCCATCACCATACCGGCGACGCTGCTGGTGGGCGTCGTGATCGGCTGGTTTTTGCGCGAGCGCAAAGCCGCCGAAGACAAGGCGCGCGAAGAAATATCCAAAGGTTGAGCGTGGCCAAGAAACTCAAAGTCGGCCAGTCCATCAACAAGCCCGAAAGCGGCGACGAGACCCGCACGCGCGAGAAGGAAAACCGCACGTTTTTGATCTTCGTGATCGGCATTCCACTGGTGCTGATCATCGTGATCACGCTGATTTCACGTTTCAAACTGCTGGGTTAACCGCGATAGTCTGTTAAAACAGTGCCATGGCCGACACACTCAAGGCGCTTTTTTTCGATGTGGACGACACGCTCTATTCCACGAGCGAATTCGCTGCGCTTGCCCGGCGCACGGCCATCGAGCACATGCGCGCCCACGGGTTTAAAATGGCCGTGGATGATGCGTTGCGGGAGCTCGATGAAATCGTCCGCGAGTTCTCGAGCAACTACGAGCATCACTTCGACAAACTGCTGCTGCGCGTACCCAAACACTATTACGAGGGCGTCAGCCCGACGATTTTGGTTGCGGCTGCGGTCGTGGGCTACCACGAGACGAAGTTTCGACACCTGCGGCCCTACGAAGACGCCGTCGACGTGCTGAAACTCCTGCGCGCGCAGACGTCGCTCAAGCTTGGCGTGATCACCAGCGGCCTGCCGCTCAAGCAGGCGGAAAAGCTCGTGCGCCTGGGCATGGTCAACCTGTTCGACCCCGACGCCATTTTCATCTCGGACGAACTCGGCATTTCCAAGCCCAACCCGAAGCTGTTTTTGCGCGCGTGTTCGGCCGTGGGAGTGCGGCCAAGCGAAGCGATGTACGTCGGCGACCGCCCGCGCCACGACATCGACCCCTGCAACAAGATCGGGATGATCACGGTGCTGAACCGGCGCGTGGGCAAATACGCCGACGAAAAGGGCGAGACCGACCCGGACTTCGAGATCCACAACTTCTTCGACTTGCTGGATATCTTCTCCAGCCGCTTCGGCATCACGATCAAGCACTGAGCAATCAGCCCCGCCCCTCCAGGGCGGCGCATAGCCATGGACGTACATTGGTTCAATTTCCCCCCGGCCTTAGCATCTACACAAGTGCAATCGGCGGCAGCCGTCAGGCGCGAAGCGCCGAAATTTGTTTAGCCCCCAGCAAAGCTGGGGGATCGACGGCAGAACAAGGATTCCAAGCCGCGTAGCGGCGACACATTGG
>JADLAK010000029.1 GCA_020848275.1 Planctomycetota bacterium | reverse complement strand
GGGCAGTTGTGGGGCGGACATTCTTGTCCGCCCGACCGGCGTAGCCGGTCGAATTGTGGCTCGCAAAGCTCGCCACCGCGGACAGGAATGTCCGCGCCACCTAAAGACAATTATCTTGGACCGCTTAACCGACCCACTTCTTCAACATGTCCGCGGCGTTGGCGCTGCCTTCGGCAACGCGCGTCAAGCCCAGCCGCACGCCGTAACTCAGGGCGAAGCGGTCGCCCGCGTCGAGCTCAATCAAAGGTCCCAGGAAATGCCGCACCAGCCACTCGCGCAGGCGCTGGATCGTCGACGCGTCCTGGTTGCTCACGCCGCCCGCCGCGCCGAGCTCGACGTCCGGGTCTTCGTCGAAGCGGCTGGCGACGATCACGGCTTTGCCGTCGACTTCGGGCTTGCGCCCCGCGCGCAATTCGCGCGCGGGCGCCAGGATCAACGTCAAGTCGGCTTCGTCGCGCCAGCGGCGGGCGAGTTTAATAGCTTCGCGGTCGATCTCGCGTTCGGGAACGCCCGCGAATTCACCGGGCGCATCGAACACTCGGACACAAGCGCCCATGCACTCGAAGCGGCCTTCGACCACGTCGCGCGTCAGCCCCGGCTCGTCGCCGGCGGCGGCAAGCGATTCTCCGCAAAGCGCGTTGAGCAGCGTCGACTTGCCGCTGTTGACCGCGCCCCAAAGTTGCACGCGCGGCGGTTCATATAGGAACTTCGCGCAGGCACTGGCGCTCGCGACGCGCGCCAGTGACGCGGGCGTGTAGCGCGCCAGCGCCGAAGCGAGCAGTTGCTCGCCGTGGTTGAGCGCGTAGAGCGTGCAGCGCGCCGCGAGTTCGCCGGGGCAGCGCGACAACAGCGCAAGCATCTCGCGCCGGTAGGGCGAACGCGCGCCGAACAGGGCCGTCGCGGCGGTCTGCCTTAAACCCGCTCGTTCGAGTTCGCTATTAAACGCGTTGCGCACGGCCATGCCGCCGTGGCACGAAATCACGAGGCCGTCCTCTTCCTGCGCGATCACGACTTCGTCGAGCGCCGCGCCGGATTCACCTTTCAGCCACGCGTGGGACGGCGTTGCGGACACACGGCCCCCGCGACGTTCGACGAACCTGCGGGCGTCGGCGCCGCCGAGCCAAAGCAGCGCCAGCGCCGAAGCGCCGGGAGAAGTCAGCCAGGCATAGGTGGAGGTCAACGCTTTTACCCCGGGACCAGCGCGCCGTCTTTTTCGACAAAACCTTTTTCCGGCGGAGCCATGCCGAGTTTGGCGGCCATGATCGCCTCAAGGTCAGCGCGCGCCTCGGGCTTGAGCTTGTTCAGGTTGAAGGCCGCACGCGCCGCGTCGTCAGGCAAACCGTTGTCGTAGCAAAACAGCATTACCGCCAGCCAATGGTCGGCGTCGGCATCGGGCATGGCGAAATAAAGCGTCGCCAATGTTGAAGGCGGCAGGTCCAGCGCGTGGCGCACCAGCGTGTAGGCGTATTTCATCGGCGCAGCAGGGCCGGGTAACATGCGCTCGACGCCCAGCCGCAAGCGGCCTTCCTGCGCGCCGCCCAGGCGCACGTCGCGGCCGTAAAGTTTGCACGGCGTGTTCAGCATCTTCGGTTCCGCGGCGGCTTTCATCAGGCGCGTGCGCAGTTTGCTGGGCGATGCGGCGGCAGTCGAACCGCCATCGGGCGTCAGGCCGGTTTTGGGCGTCGCCGCAACTTTGGGCTTGGTCGGTTTGGCCGCCTTGGCGGGCCCGGGGTTTGCTTTGGCCGCCGCGGTGAGTGCTTCGAGTTCGGCTTCCATGCCTTTGCGCGTGGGCTCGTCAAAATGCGCCCCGGCCACCATGCGATAGAATTCGGCGCGCGCGAGTTCGTTGCAGCCAAGGAACGCGAGTTCGTCGCAGTTGTCGAGAGTCTTGCCGATGTATTCAGCGTTGTCGGCAAGCAGCGTCGCGGTTTTTTCGCCGACGTATTTGCCGACCTCGAGCTTTTCGGCCTGCTCGGCGACCCACTTCGTCGATTTCGCTTCGGCCGCGAGGCTCTCCAGCCGCGCCAGCGCCTCGTCGAAGCGTTTGCCGTCGGCGAGCGTCCAGATGTCGCGCTGGTCGTCGCCAAGCCGCTTCGAAAGCGCCATGTTGATTTCGTACTTCAGCATGATTTCCGCGCGGTCGCGCGAGCCCGTCACGGCGTACGGCGGGTCCGGCGGCTGTGTTTCCATCAACGCCGCAAGGTCGTCCATTTTCCTGGACGGCGTGCCGAGCCCGTCTTTGATTTCCTTGATGCGCGCGCTGATTTGTTTCTGCCGCGCGCTGTCCCATTTCGGCGCGGTTTCCTTTATCGGCGGCTTGGCGGGGTCCGGGTAGCGCGGCGACCCGTCCCACGAGTTGACGGGCGCGACGATGTTGGCCTTGCGGCTGGAATTGCTGTCGTTGCCGCTGCTCAGCACGTCGCTGAGAATGCCGATGGCAATGCCGCCTCCGATGAGAAGCGCGACGATACAGCCGCCGACGTTGCTATTTTTCTTGGGCTTGGGCGTTGAGGCGGCCTGGCGGAAGGCTGTGTTCTGGCGCGCTTCCCAGGGCGCGGCGACGCGTGCAGGCTGCGCCGGCGCGGGCTGGGACACGACGGAATCCGGCGTCCCCGAGAAACCCGCCGGTGGGCGGCCCGACTGCTGCTGCTCCGGCGCTGGTTTGGGCTGGCGCCCCTTTTTGTCGCGCACCACGGTCTGCATTTTCAGGCGTTCGGTATCGCGGCGCGTGGGCGCCCACGCGGGCGCGTCGGCGGTAACGGAACCCGCGCCCTGCGGCGGCGCGACAGACTGGCGCTCGATAAAACTTGCGGCCTCAGCGGCGGTAAGCTCGACAGGCTTGCTGCCCTCGGGCCGCGCCTTGGCGAGAATCTTCGCGGCCTCGCCGGGCGAGAGTTCTTCGGTGGCGGGCTTGTCCGCGGCAAAGGGCTTTGATTCCGGCCACTTGTTGGTGCTGGGCGCGGGGTCCTTCCACGCCAGCGAATCGCCGCTGACGCTTTCGAAGGTTGCGGCGCGCAGGGCCGGTGTCGAGGGCGCTTTTGCGGCGGGGCGCGCGGCGCTGGTGAATTCGAACTTGCCGCTGTGCGCCGCGCCGCCCTCGGCAATCGCGCTGCTTTCAAGTGATGTCAGGCGCATGGTGGTGCCGCCCGCGCGGATTTCGTCGCCGACCTTGAGTTCGGCGCTGAAAATTTTCTCGCCGTTGACGAACGTGCCGCCGTCGGAGAACTGGTCGGTGACTGACCATTGCCCGACAAACTGGTTGAAGCGCAAGTGGAGGTCGGAAACAGCGGCGTCTTTGGGCAGCGGGATATCGCAGGTCGTGCCGCGTCCCGCCGAAATCAACGACGCGCCCACTCGCGTGGAGAAAATGCGCTTGCCGTCAGGCCCGCTGATCTCGAGCTTCATGGCCGCAGTTTAGCAGCGCCCGCCACGGCGAGCCCGCGGAATAGTTTTTCTGGGGCGGACATTCTTGTCCGCCCGACCGGCGAAGCCGGTCGAATTGTGGCTCGCAAGCTCGCCACCGCGGACAGGAATGTCCGCGCCACGGAAACAATCACGCAGATGTCCGCGCCACGGAAACAATCACGCAGATGTCCGCGCCGCAACCATCGCACGCCGCGGGATTTTTACGGCGGTTTCGGGGTTTTCCTTAACAGCGCTTCCAGCGTTTCGGTTTCGCGCATCGACTTGATCCGGCTCCACGATTTCGGCGGCCGCTCGTCGATCGGGACTGTCCCCGCCTTTGGGGACTGTCCCGGGTTCGAACCCTGTCCCGGGTTCGAACCGCGCGACGGATCCCGTTCCACCCCCGGCGTTTCCTCCATCAGCCGCC
>JADLAK010000028.1 GCA_020848275.1 Planctomycetota bacterium | reverse complement strand
TGACGGTAAAACGGCGCGCGGGCTCGAAATCTTCGCGGCGCAGGTTGTCGACCGCAGTAATGTCCGTGAGCATGTTGAAGGCGAGTTCGGGCGCGTCGCGCAGCACCGTCAGCACTTTGGCGCGGTCTTCGCGCGGCGCTTTGATAACGACCTGGCCGAACTCGACGTTCACGCCCAGGATCAACGAGCCTAGCTTGGCCTTCAACAACTCAAGGTTGACGTCGTTTTCCTTCAGCGGCGCACGTTTGGCCGCGCCTTCGGGAGCTGCTGGTTTAGCAGGAACATCGGCCATTAGTTCTTCACCGATTCTGAGGGTTTAACACCCGCGGCCGCGGCAACGGGTTCAGCCCTCTTCTCACCGGCTTCGGCCGGGCGATCGGGCCGCGTGAACTCATGGCGCGCGACCTGGCCGTCGATTATTTGCTGAATACGCACGAGCGCGTCAATTAAACTTTCCGGGCGCGGCGGGCAGCCGGGAATGTACACGTCGACGGGGATGAACTGGTCGACGCCCTGGATCTGCGGGTAGGTGTTGAAGACGCCGCCGGTGCTCGCGCATGCGCCCATCGAAATCACCCACTTCGGCTCGCCCATCTGCGCGTAAATTTCGGTCAGTACCGGCATCATCTTGAGTGAGATGCGGCCGCTGACGATCATCAAATCGCTCTGGCGCGGGCTGAAGCGAATCACCTCGGCGCCGAAGCGCGAAAGGTCGTAGCGGCTGTTCAAGGTCGCCATCATCTCGATCGCGCAGCATGCGGTGCCAAACGGATAGGGCCACAGGCTGTTCTTGCGCGCCCAGCCGATCACCTGGTTGGCCTTGGTGGTGAAAAATCCGTCGCCCGCGAGCGACGGGATCATCTGTTCAAGACCCATGGGCGGCTCCTGCGGCGGCGGGCTCGTGCGCGTGATCATGGCCATGATCGCTGTGGGCCACGCCGATTTCTTCCTCGCGCAGCGCAGCCTTGCGCTTCATTTCTTCCTCGGGCGAAACGCCCAGAGGCACGCTCCAGTCGAGCACGCCCTTGCGCCATGCGTAGAGAAGGCCAAAACCCAGCACGATCATAAACACGCCAACTTCGGCCAGGCCGGATACACCCAGCGCCTTGTAGTCGATCACGTAGGGCGCGAGCAGCACCGCTTCGATATCGAAGAGCACAAACAGCATCGCGATCACAAAGAAGCGGACGTTGAACTCAGTGCGCGTTTCGCCCAGCGAGCCCACGCCACATTCGACGGGTTCTTCCTTGATGACGCCTTTGACGCGCTTGCCCAGCAGCGCCGAGGCGCCAAGACCGCCAATGGCGACGGCCATGATCAACGCGACGTAAACGATGAGGCTGAAGTAGTCCAAATTCTGTCCCGGTGATTGCCTTGCGACTCATGTTTAGCGCGTATTGGACGCTACTTCAAGTGAAGTCGAAGTGGTCAGAGATTCGGGATCAGGGGTTAGCAAAAAAAGCGCTCACAGTAGCTGGCCCTGATCCCTGACCGCTAATCCCTGATCCCTAACAGCAAATGCAACCGGCGATCCCGAGGGATCGCCGGCGCTACGATATGACTTCAAAGTAGGAGTGGCTCCGGCCCTTGCGGGGCTCGTCGGCCAACCGCTAGCCGAGCCACCTGCGCTTATGGCCTACTAAACCGGTTAAACTCACGGACCACCTCCTTTCGTAATTGGGTTTTGCCGCAACTGCCCGCCAAAGCGATGGTGGCAGCGTTGGCCTTCTTCCAAGCCCGCGTCCGGGCCAGCAGCGTAGCTCTCCGCAGAGAGCACTGCTGCCCGTACGTCCTTAGCCCGAACCGGGCCATCCATTTGTTACCAACACACCGTTAAACGAAAGCTGCGGCCAAGTCATCCGGAAATTCTGGCCGCGGTCGTTTACTCCACTGGTGGTGTGTCAGAAACTAGACATGCAGACCATACCGTATGACAGTCATTTGTCAATCACGGTTTGAACTTTATTTGTCGTAATTTGCGCTTTCACCGCTGGATTAACATGACCTTGACGAGCGGCATAAACAGCCCCGGCCGCAAGGCCGGGGGATCGATCTGGTGCGACGTCTGGAGTATTCCCCCCGCCCTCGCGGGCGGGGCTGACAAGGTGTCCCTAAAGCTTGTCTTTGTCCAGGACGACACGTTCGCGCGCGCGCAGGATCAAATTGATCGGCACTTCGGCAAACGGCGTGTGCTCCTGCAATTGCTTCTGCAAATACAGGCGCCAGTTGTCCGGGAAAAGCGTCGGGTCATTCACGAACAGGATGATCGTCGGCGGGTAGGTCTGGAACTGCGTCGCATAAAACAGACGGCCGAGCTTGCTCTTGCGCGGCTGCGGGTGGTGCTTCTCGTACGCGGCGTTGATCACGCGGTTGAGTTCGCCGGTGCCCACACGCGTGCCCGCCTGCGCGTGCAGCTCCATCGCCAGGTCGACCATCGCAAACACGTTGAGTGCCGTCTTGGCCGACATGAACACAATCGGCGCGTATGAAATTTTGCCTAACCGTCGGCGGAAATACTTCTCGAATTTATCGGTGGTGATTTTCCCGCCTGTGAGATCCCACTTGTTCACGCCGATGATTACGGGCTTGTGCTCGTGCAGGCAGGCCTCGACGAGGTCGCGCTCGATCTTCGAGACCGGCTCGCGCGCATCGACCAGCAGCACCACCACGTGCGCGCGCCTGATCGCGCGAAACGACCGCGATTGCGAATAAAATTCGACGCTGTTGGCGAGGCTCGATTTACGCCGCACGCCCGCCGTGTCGATGGCGACAAAACGTTTGCCGTTGTACTCAAAGCGCACGTCGACGCTGTCGCGCGTCGTGCCCTCCATCTCGGACACAATCACGCGGTTGTCCGCGGCCAGTGTATTCACGACCGACGATTTGCCCGCGTTGCGCCTGCCGACAATCGCCAGCATGAGTTCAGGCCGCTCCAGTTTTTCGGCGCGCGCGCGCGGCGGCAGCTTTTCGGCCACGGCCTTCATCAACGCGCCGATGTTGCGCGCCTGCTTGGCTGAAACGGGCAGCGGCTCGCCCAGCCCAAGCTCGTAGAACGCGCCCGCGAGTTCGTCCTGCGTGTCGGCGTCGGCCTTGTTGGCGACCAGCACCACGGGCTTGCCCGTGCGGCGCAGCATTTCAGCCGCGACGCGGTCAAGCGCCAGCGGGCCGGATTTCGCGTCGGTCAAGAACACCACGACGTCTGCGCCCGCGATGCCGAACTGGATCTGCTCGTGGACGTGTTCCTCGACGCGCGCTTCATCGACGACGCCGATGCCCGCGGTGTCGAACAGTTCGATCACGCGCTCAATGCCCGCGGCGTGAAATCGCACCAGCGTGCTGACGCGGTCGCGCGTGGTGCCGGGCAACGGGTCTTCAATGGCGATGCGCGAACGCGCAATACGGTTGAACAGGCTGCTTTTGCCGACGTTGGGGCGGCCGACAATGGCGACCATGGGGATTCTGCCCTGCGGGCCTTCCTCTTCGGCGGGCGCCTGGCCGCTGCCCCAGGTGGCGTCCAGCACGGCGTCGTTGGTCTCGGGTTCCTTCTCGGCTGCATCGGCGTCCATCACGTCGCTGACGTCGTCGACGCTCACGCCGGCCTCGTCCATCAGGCCCTCGTCCAGGCCCTCGTCGCCCTCGCCCGTTTCGGTCCAATCACCGGCGATCAGGTCGGTATCGCGCTCGGCCTCCGGCTCTTCCTCGAATTGATCCTCGGGGCGCGGCCCGGGTTTATTGGCGGGCTTGCGCGTGGTCTTTTCGGGGCGCGACTTCGGCCGGTTCTTAAACGCCGGGTGCGCGGTCTTGGTCGGCCTGCGGCGGGGGCCTGTCCTCGGGCCTGACCCGGCGGGGCCGCGCCGATGGCGCAGCTTGTGGAAGCGTTGTTGTCCGGGTTTATGGGCCATGAGGGGGACAATGTACGGCCCGCGCCAAAAAAAAGTAGGGGCGCATTGGGTGCGCCCCCCACCGTTGTATCAGTTCAGGGAGATTCGGCTGGGCTGATCGCACGCGTAGCTGCGCCTTCCTGGCGCAGCACTGCGGCTGGAAGCCGCGCTACGTGCTATTCTCCGTTATCTGCGGTCACCCAAAATCCGCAGGATGTACCAGAACAAGTTGACGAAGCTCGTCAGCAGCACGACCGCGGGCGTGATCGCATCCTGCACATAGAAATACTCGCGCGTCACCTGCGAGGTCATCCACAGGATGTAACCCACCGATATCGCAATGCCGAGGCCGCAGAACACAAGCGTCATCATGCTGCCAAAGGGTACAAAGATCGACATCAGCACCAGGCCAAGCATCAACAACACGCCGCCGATCAGATAGCCGCCGATGCTGCGGAAGTCTTTGCCCGTCACCAGCGTGAACACCGTCAACCCAAAGAAAATCACTGTCGTGATGCCAAATGCCGCCGCAATCACCGACGCCATGCCCTGCGCCACGTAGACCGATAGTATCGGCCCGAGCGTCACGCCCAGCGTAGCCGCATAAAACACCATCAGCCCAAGTTTGAAGGGGCTGTGGTTGCGGCGCGTAAACAGGATCACGAGATAGGTGATGATGTTCGCGATGCCGGCGCCGATCGCCAGGGGCATCAGCAATTTGGCCTGGCCCGACGCCACCAGGTAGTTCGTGCCGTAAACGCCGCCGATGGCCGCCATGGTCGCGAGCAGCAGGCCGCCGGTGAAATAGGCGTAGACACGCTTGGTAAAGGCGATCACCGCGGGGTCGCTGAGCGAGCCGTCATAGACTTGCTCGCTGCCGTAAAGATCGACGGGGCCCGCGGTGCTCTGCGCGTAGCCCTGCTGGACGCCATAGCCGGGCCGCCCATTGAATTGGGCGCCGTAGGTCGGCGGCGGCGATCCAAAGTTCTTGTTTTGATAGTTCATGCTTCTCTCCGTTGTCTCGTTCGGGCCTGATTCTAGCCGTGATACGTGCGCATATCAGCAATCACCGCTTACAATCCGGCCTTGACCTTATAACCCGTTGGGGTTACTTGTACTTCCATGAAACACGAGGCGCGCGAACTTCGTTGGCGGCAGACCGTCCTCAATGGGTGGCCGTCCTAGCTTTTTCCTGCTAGCGCACACGCCGCCCGGTCACGGGCGGTTTTTGTTTGCCCCCTATCATTGCAGATTGCGGATTTCGGATTGCGGACTAGCGTCGGTGTTGACGCTGTCCCAAGAACCTGGAACCCAAAACCTAGAATCTAACCATGCGCATTCTTTCCGGCTGTCAGCCTTCGGGCAAACTTCACATCGGCAACTACTTCGGCGCCATTCGCCAGTACGTTGACTTCCAGCACAAGGGCCACGGGCTTTACTTCATCGCCGACCTTCATGCCCTGACAACGATCCGCGATCCGCGCAAAATGGCCGAACTTTCGCGCAGCGTCGCGCTCGATTACCTCGCGCTCGGACTCGACCCCGAAAAGGCGACGCTGTTCAAGCAAAGCGACATCCCGGAGGTCTGCGAACTCAGTTGGATTCTTTCGACCGTGACGCCCATGGGCTTGCTCGAGCGCGCGCACAGCTACAAAGACAAGGTCGCCCACGGCATCAGCCCCGACCACGGCTTGTTCGCCTACCCGGTGCTGATGGCGGCGGACATTTTGATTTATCACAGCGACCTTGTGCCGGTCGGCAAGGACCAGAAGCAGCATGTGGAAATCACCCGGGATATTGCGGTTAAATTCAACCAGACCTACTGCCCCAAGTTCGACCCGGGCACGGGCAAGGGCGGCGCGCTGAAACTTCCGGAGTCGTTCATTCAGGATGACACCGCGGTCGTGCCTGGCATCGATGGCCAGAAAATGAGCAAGAGCTACGGCAACACGATCGAAATCTTCGCGTCCGACAACGAAGTCAAGAAGAAGATCATGGCGATCAAGACCGACAGTACGCCCGTTGAAGCCCCAAAGGACCCGGACAAGTGCAACGTGTATGCGCTGCTGAAATTGTTCGCGGCCAAGGACGAACTGAAGGCGATTCGCGAGCAGTACACCAAAGGCGGCGTGGGCCACGGCGATTTCAAAAAGAAGCTGCTGGAGTTCTTCCACCGCGCCTTTGACGGCGCCCGCGCAAAACACACAGAGCTGATCAAGAACGAGGATTACGTCAACGACGTGCTGCGCAAGGGCGCTGAACGTGCCCGCGCGATTGCCACGCCGGTCATGGACGAAGTCCGTCGAGTGACGGGTTTGCGGTAATTGGGGTTCAGGTTCAGGTCCAGGTTCAGAAGCGATGTCGTGGCAGTTTCTGAACCTGAACCTAGCCCTGAACCTGTTTTTCGATCCAATCGCCGATGCCCGTCAGCAGCGATTCATCCAGCACAAACGCCTTGCGCCGCGCGTCGTTCAAATCGTGGCCCATGTCGGGGATGAGCAGGTAGCTCGCCAGCTTGCGCGCCGCACACCACTCTTCCCACTTCTTCGGATTATCGTCCGGCAGCCGCGCGTCACGACCGCCCTGCACGACGAGCATGGGAATTCCGCCCGGCAAATGCCCATCGGGCACCGGCAAGTCTGTCTGCGTCGGGTCGCCGTAGGATTCCTTGCCAAGCCAGTGCTCTCGCAGCCAAAAATAGGACTCCCAGCCGGCAAATCCCTTGTCGCGATAGGCATTCGCGAATTGCAGGAATTCTGACGGTGATGTCCTGGGCTTGGCCCGAAACATTCGTTCTAGACTGTCAAAATATTCAAGCGCGGCCTGCCCTTTTGCCGCAACCCCTGGGACATTCGAGCCTGCCAAAAGTCGAGCGCGCGCATGATTGAGGAAGAACAGGTTGCCTTGCGGTGCGGTCAATGAAATCACGCCTGATAAACGGGAGCTACCGTTCTCCCGAACGACCCGGGACTCATGTCGACCGATGAGACCTGGGAACCAGCCAAGCCTCGCCGCCAGCATGCCGCCCTCACTGTGGCCGATAAGGAAGCGTGGAAGAGCCGCAATCTCCGCGCGACTTTCCAGAATAAGGAAGGCGGACGCTGCATCTTGGAGCCGCTCGACTAGCGAGTAATCCCGCGGGGCGTCGGCGGGGAGATCGTGGCCGCGTTTGTCGTAGCGCAGGCATGCGATGCCAAAACGCGTGCCGAGTTCGTGCGCCAGGCGCTTGTACAACGTGCTGCGGAAGTTGAAGGCGGGCATCGCGCCGTCGCGGTCGTGGGGACCGCTGCCCTGCAGGATCAGCGCGCAAGCACGCGGTTTGGCGGGTAGCGTAAGCGTCGCGCCCAGCGGTGCGCGGTCGCTGCCGCAAGGCACTTGCAGCTCAATGCTCGTGATTGACTCCGGCTCGGGCATGGAATAAACAATGCGCCTTTCAAGGTTGAGCGGCAAGAGCCATGGCAGGCTCGACCTTGCAACAAATCGAGCCATGGATGGCGAGCGCAGCCTAGCGCATTAGCGCGAAGGCTGCGTGAAATCGCCGCGAGGCATGGATGCCGAGCGGCGAAAGAGCAAAACATGGACCGCAAATCGTGGATTCAGATGGGCTTCACGATCGCGGTCGCATTGGCCGGTTTTTACATCCTGCAGACCTACATCCTCCCCAAGCCCTCCCCCACTAACACCGCAAACAACGCGCCGCTGCCCGCCGAAAACGGCAAGGTCGCCGACAGCACGCCCGCGGTGCGCACCGTCAACGAAGCCACCACGCCCGACGGCAACTTCACGCCGATCTCGCGCAAGGAAGCCAAAACTTTCACGCTGCAGAATGATTTCCTGACCGCGATTTTCAGCGAGCGCGGCGGCGTGCTCGAAACCCTGTCCTTCTACACCACCACCGCCAACGGCGACCAGCGCGTGACCTATTACCACACGCCCGACGACCCGACGGAAAAGCCCTCGCGCCCGCTGGCGCTCGTCACGACCACGGCCCAGGCGCCCGACCAGGCCCCAGCCGCACTGGCCTTGCGGCTGGACGCCAACGACCCCAGGCGCAACACCTCGCGCTGGTCGACCGAGGGCGTGCGGGATGTGGCAATGGGCGAGCAAAAAGCGCGCAGCATCAGCTTTCGCTTCCCGCCCGCGGGCCAGTGGGAAAGCGACGGCACCGCAATCACCAAGACCTTCACGCTGCTGCCGCTCAGCCACCGCTTCGACATCGAAATCAAGCTTGAGAACAACGGCAAAGCCGCCGAGAAAACCGTCGGCCTCTGGGGCCCCGTCGGCATCGGTATTGACGGGTCAAGCACACAGATCGACGTCACGCGCATCAGCCTTTACGGCAGCACGCAAAACGCGCGCTGGAGTGAATTCCGCCAGGGCGACCCGGTCCACGGCTTCCACAATCGCCTCGATGACTACAACCGCCAGCGCGGCGAACAGGGCAAACCGCTGTCCGACGCCGCCGACACCGTGTGGCTCGACGGCGTCGACCCCAACACCCGCTACCTGATGGCCCACGGCATCAAGACGCGGTTCTTCCTCGCTTTTTTGGCGTCCGACGCCGCGGCGCCCGATGCGCGCTGGTCCGGCCACGTGATTCCGCTTGGCGTCGCGCACGGCCTGGGCTCGAGCATCGGCGTCAGCCTGGTCGCGCCCGAACTTGAATCGCCCGCTGGCGGCAGCGCGACGGCGCGCATGGCGTTCTACGCCGGGCCGCGCGACCAGGGCGTCCTTGAGCGGTCATGGAACGCCGCCGCGCCGAAGGCCGACGTGCCCGCGTTCTGGGTTGAATTGGCGCCTTTTGGCTGGCCGGGCATCATCTCGGGCCCGCTGTCGTCGCTGCTGAAATTCCTGACGGGCATCATGGGACCCGGCTTTGCGATCATGCTGATGACGCTGATCGTGCGCATGCTGCTGAGCCCGCTGAGTTACCGCGGCCAGAAGTCGATGGCCAGCTACACGCGCAAGATGAAGGTCGTCAAACCCAAGCTCGACAAGATCAAGGCCAAATACGAGGGCAAGAAGGACCGCGACAGCCAGCTTGCGATGCTGACGGAAACGCGTTTGGCGATGAAGGAGCAGAACGTCGGCCTGGTCCCGCTGGGCGGCTGCCTGCCGATCTTTCTGCAGATGCCGATTTTCATCGGCCTGTACGCAACGTTTGGCGGCGCGTTCTTCTTGCGCCAGGAAAGTTTCCTCTGGATCCGCGACCTCTCGATGCCCGACGCCAGCATCCCAGGCGTTTCGCCGATGCTGAATCTGCCGATCATCGGCGGCTTCCTGACGCACAACGGCATTTTCACCATCAACATCCTGCCGATGTTGTGGATTGGGCTGTCGGTGCTGCAGATGCGCATGCAGCCCAAGCCAGACGACCCGCAACAAGCGGCGATGCAGCGCCAGATGGGTTGTATTTTCCCGATCATGGGCCTTATGTTCTACGCCTATGCCTCGGGCTTTGCGCTCTACTTCATCGTATCGAGTATTTATTCGCTGGTGGAAACACGCACGATCAAGTGGTGGCTGGTCAAGACCGGCGTGATGGAGCCGCCCAAGGCCCGCCTTGCGGGCGCTGAAGACAAACCCGAGTTCCGGGGAATCAGCAAATAGGGTTAGAGTTAGGGCTAGGGCTGGAAACAGCTAAAATCACCTGCCGACTTTCTAACCCTAACCCTGACCCAGCCCTGATTCCAGACACCATCGTTGCCCTCGCAACACCCATGACACCCGCACCCGCCGCGGTCGTGCGCGTTTCGGGCCCTGCCTGCGACATGATCCTGAAAGTGCTGACGGGGCGCGAGCCCGTGAAGCGAATGTCCTTTGCGGCGGCGCTAAAACTTTCACTGGGCGAAGTACCGGCTCAACTGTGGTTGTTCAAAAGTCCCGCCAGCGCCACGGGCGAAGACGTGCTCGAGTTCCGCGTGCCCGGTCAAGCCGACATCATCCGCGCCCTGGCCACGCGCCTGAACGACCTCGGCTGCCGCAACGCCCAGCCCGGCGAATTCACGCTGCGAGCGCTGCGCGCGGGTAAGCTTGACCTGTCAAGGGCTGAGGCCGTGATGGCGCTGATCGCGGCGCAGGACGACGCTTCGCGCAACGCGGCGCTGCGCGCCCTGAGCGGCGAAGCCGCTACCCGCGCCAAAGCGCTCGCTGAACGTCTGCGGGAGCTTTCGGCACGCTACGAGCTTGCGTTTGACTTTGCCGAAGACGAGCCCGCGCCGCCGGACACCGCCGCACTGCGCACCCAGGCCGCGGCGATTGCGCAATCACTGAAGGCCGAGGCGGGCGGCGAGCGCGCGACCCATGCGGGCGCGGTACGTGCGGCGTTGTTCGGGCCGCCCAACGCGGGCAAATCGTCGCTGCTAAACGCGCTGGTCGGGGCAACCCGCGCGCTTACCAGCCCGCTGCCCGGCACAACCCGCGATGCAGTCGTGGCGCAGGCCGGCTTCGACGGTAGCAGCGTCGAACTCGCGGACCTCAGCGGTGTGGGCAAGGCCGACGCCGACCTCGGCCGATTTGCGGCAAAATCACGCGACGCCGCCGCCAGCGCCGACATACTCCTGCTGCTTTGCGCGCCGGGGCAAAGCGACGACCTGTCCGCCGAGTTCCGCAGCCTGTGCGAGCGCGACGCAGGCATCCGCGCCCGCGCACTCTGGGTCTACACGATGACCGACCTGTCGACCGCGCCGTCTTCAAACCCGCTGGGCCTCGAACAAGCCGCAGTTTCCGCCGTGAGCGGCGCGGGGCTGGCCGAGTTGCGCACACTGATCGCGGCGCGGGCCCGCGAGTGCGCCGGCAGCGGGCCGCATTCGCGACTGCAACTGGCTGAAAGCGCCGCGGCAGAAACGCTGGCGATCACGGCGGACGTCAACATGCCGCCGGAAGCGGTGGCGACCGTGGTTCGCAATGCGCTGCGGCTGATCGACGACGCGTTGTTCAGCGACACGCCCGGCGACGTGCTGGATTTAATCTTCAGCCGATTTTGTATCGGGAAGTAATTAAACAGAGCCCGTCGCTCAGCGCCGGGGTGTGGGAACCCCCCGCGCTTACGCGCCAATGCTGCGGGATTAAGGTGATTTTGCGCTGTTATCAGAGCCCGTTCGCGTAAGTCGAGCGAAGCGAGATGTCGCGCGGCAAAGCACTGCTTTGCAAGCGACGGGGCCGCAACCCCTGATCTCCGTCCGTGATTATGGCCCCGCCGCTCACGCAGCGGGCTCTGATCGCACTAATCCCGCAGGATTGGCGCTTACGCGCGGGGCTCCGTTAATCCGGGACTACTTGTTGTACTCGAGCCACAGGCCGATCTGGCGGCCGATTTCCGTCATGTCAGCCTCAAGCTGGTCGCCGGCGCCCGATGACTGGTCAACGTCAAGGCGCGCGCACAACTTGCCGGTGTCGGCGTCGTAGATATAGACGTCGGCAAGCACGCGGCTCCAGCCCTCGTGGCCGCCCACGGTGTGCATGAACGGGCGCGAACTACGCTCGCCCACGTCCATCGAGCGCACCACAACCTCCACGTAAATGCCGTGCCGCGGGCGTTCCGTGTCGGACACCGCGCTGATGCGGTTCATGGTGATGCCGTTGATGCCGTCGGCGATGTAACGGGCGCTTTCAAGGGGCAGATCCTTTTTCTCGTCGGGGTCAAACGCGCCGCCGCCCTCGCCCTTGATGTCTTTTGGCATCTTGACGGCAAGCACGCGGACGTCGCTGACGCCGCGAAGTTCGCTGTAGGCGGGACCGGTTTCGGCCACAATCATACGCGGCTCGCTGCTGCAGCCTGAAACGACCGCGAACAGGACCAATAATATTGCTGGGGCAAGGACACGCATGTCAGCCTCCGAAGTCTAGGAGCCGGTGTTATGGCTCGTTCGGCGCTCACGCGCGGGCGGGACGTCCGCCCGTCGGCGGAGCCCGTACACTCATTTTCTACCGAGGGACGGCGTGAATCAACGTTTATTTTGGGGCGGCCGCCGGTTCCACGTGCGGCCGCGCCAGTGCCTCCACGTCCTCGGGGCAGCGCACGGGGCGCATGCCGTTTTTGCGGTCGAGGAAGGCGAGCACCGTAAAGCCGGTCGTGAGCAGCGCGCCGTCGCGAAGAATCTCGTAATCAAAATGCATCTTGGTGTGCGAGAGCCGGCGCAACCAGGTACGGATCGTCAGCACGTCGTCGTAGCGCGCGGGCGCCTTGAACTTCATGCCGGTTTCGATCACGGCAAGCACAAGGCCGCGCTCTTCGATTTCGCGGTAGCTGATGCCGAGCTGGCGCATGGCCTCGGTGCGGCCAGTCTCGAAGTAGACCATGTAATGCGAGTGATAGACCACGCCCATCTGGTCGGTCTCGATGTATCGCACGCGCACAGTGGCTTCGGTGGGCATGGGAACGTTTTAGCCGCGGACGAGCGCAGATAAAAGCCGGGTATCGGGTAATAGGTTTCGGGTTTCGGGTAAAACCTGATACCTGAGACCTGTAACCCGATACCTTCGTGGCATATCCTCGGTGCATGGACCGGCTTCCCACATTGACACGCGCGCAGGTGCGGCAGATAGACTGCGCCGCAATCGAAGATTACGGCATGCCGTCGTTTGCCCTGATGGAAAACGCAGGGCGCGCGTTGGCCGATGAAGTCGAGCGCATGCTGCTGGCCGCGGGCGTTGCGCGCGCCATGGCTAAACTTGGGCAGGCCGGCTCGCGCGACGACGTGCCGCGCACGGTTGAAGAACTTGAACGCTGGAAGGCAGGCCTTGGCCGCGCGCCCAACCCCGTGATCGTACTTTGCGGCCCCGGCAACAACGGCGGCGATGGCATGGTCTGCGCGCGCACGCTGTTCAACCGCAAACACCCCGTCGAATGCTGGTTCGTCGGCGAATCAGGCAAACTTGCAGGCCTCTCCGCCGACGTCCGTAAAAACGCCGACCTGTTGCTCGGCGTTGGCGTGGGCCTGCGCGAAGCCTATGCCGCCGCACAATTGGCAGAGTTGCGCGCGAAGCAGGCCAATGCGCCGCTGATTGTCGATGCGTTATTCGGCACGGGTTTAACTCGCGCGCTCGAAGACCCGTGGCGCGACGTGATCCAGTCCGTCAACGACAGCGGCACGCCGGTGCTTGCCGTCGACCTGCCCAGCGGCCTCAACGCGGACACCGGCGACGTGTTGGGCGTCGCCGTGCGCGCCGCGGTGACAACAACCTTCATCGCCGCCAAGCCGGGTTTCTACGAGAAAGCGGGGCCGCTTTGTTGCGGCGTCATCAAAGTCGCCGAAATCGGCATCCCGCGGCCGTTCATCGAGATGGCGCTTAAGCGGTAATTGTGGCTGGGGCCGCTGGCCCCAGGGAGTACGTCAATGACTTCCGCTGGGGCGAGGCCGCCCCAGCCACATTACTCCGCCGCCAGCTTGGGGCCGACGGATTTCAGGTACGGCGACGCGCTGCCGTCGCTGTCGATGCCCGGCGTCTCCTTGGTGATCTTAAAAAGCTCGCGCGCGTTTTCGCAGATGTCCACAAGGTCGGATTTGCTCTCCGAATCCAGCGCCAGCTTGCGCGCGGCCTGCACGTTGTCGCCGAGTTTGTCGAGCGACTTAAGGATGCTCACCGCCGCAGAAACCAGCTTCTTGGGGTCGTTGCCGCTGCGCTTTTCGTTGCTGTAGGCGGCGCGGGCCTTGTCGACGTCCTTCTGGGCGTTGTGCACGTTCAGCAGCGGGTCCGGCTTGGCCACGGGCGCGGTGTCGGTAAGGTTTACCTTCACGTTGACCGTCGGGAGTTCCTTGAGTTTCTTGGCGGCGTCTTCCTTGTCTTTGGCCTCGCGCACGATTTTGGCCTCGGCGGCGATGCGCTGCTTGAAGCTTTCGAAGGACGCGTCGCGGCCCTTGCCAAGTTGCTCATAGAGCGCGGCCTGGCGCTCGGCGGGCAGCACGCTCAGGTCTTCGCGGACCTCGCGTTCGAACTTGATGCGCGCGGGAAGCTCGGCGAAGACTTCCTTGCGACGGTCGACGGGCACCTCGCGGAAGTCGTCCTTGGCGGCCCAGAACTGCTGGGCCAGCTCGGAGTTCGTGCCGACCACGTAGCCGACGCCGGCGCTCGCCAGCACGCCGACCAGCGCAAAGAACCACACGACCAGCTTGAATACTTTTTTCATCGAATCTCCTGAAGCTGCGCGGAGGCCGGAAACCGGGGCCGCGACCCCTTAAGCGAAACAAGCGCGGGTTCTATCCGCAAGGACAGAACCCGCGCCTGGCATCAATTCATCGAAGCTATTTGTCCTTCGGGGCGTCCTTGGGAGGCGCGTCCTTCGCTCCGTCCTTGGGCGCGTTGCCGCCTTCGGCCTTCATGTGGGCGGGCTCTTCGTCGGGCCCGTAATCGGGCCCGTTCATGTAATCAAGGTCCGCCTGCTCGAACTTCTTCTCGTCGTTGGCTGCGTCGTACTTCTTTTTGTCCACGCCAAAGACCTTCATTTCCCATTCCTTGGACGACCAGATTTTGTCGTTGGAGGCGAGCGCGAGGAAGTCCTTGCGGAAGCGGCCGACGTCGGTCATCGAGTATTCGGCGACAAGTTCCGCGGCCTGGTAACGCTGGATTTCCGGCGACTTCAGGAAGCGGTCTTCCAGCGCCATCATGCCGTCGCGGTCCTCCATCGAGACGCCGGGGTAATCACGGACGTCTTCCGGCAGAAGGTTGAAGAAGTGGTGCTTGTAAGCCACGCGCGCGTACTGGGCATTCCAGTATGCGGCGACCAGCTCAGCGTTGGCCTTGTCCAGATTTGGCCCGTCGCCATCCTTGGCGCGCACGCTATTGGCGTGGTCACGGGACTTTTTGAAACGCTGGTAGGCCAGCATGTAGAAGTCATAGGCCTTGGTGTCACGCACGTGCACGCGCAGGTCGCTGATGCTGCGCACGAACAGGTCGACGTTGATTTCCTTGGCCGACTTCGGCTTGTCCGGTTTCTTTGGCTGGATGGGGGCCTTGTTCTGCGAAGTGTTCTGCTGGGGCTGGCCGCCGGCGCGGCGTCCAAAGGCGTCAAAAGCCACGTCGCAAACAAAGGCCGCAATCGCCAGCACCGAGATCGCGATGCAGGCAATCCAGATCATCTTGGCCTTCTGGGCCGTGATCTTGCCCTTCTGGCGCGGGTCTGGCTGGTCTTGCGGAATCTCTTCGCCGCTTTCATCTACTACGGGCGCAGTCGGCACGCGGCGCGAACTGGCGGTTGGCCTTACTTGCTTGGTGGTGCGGTGCACGGGGCTGCCCGCGGGAAACACCGGGCGCGACGCCGCGGCCGGGCGCACGGGATCCGTGGGCTTAACCGAGGTCGCCGGGATTTTCGGGTTGCTCTCAAGAACTTCGTACTCGTCCGTGACCAGGTCATCGGAGTTAGGATCGGATGGATTGCCCGCGTCATTCACCATGGATGCTTTTCCCTGCCGCCCCCGGAAGCTCTAACGTCTTGCCAGCGCCCCGGGTTCTCCCTGACGCAGAATATCGCACAACCGCGCCACGACCCCCACCAGCAAGGCGCCGGGGTCCGGCGCCGATGACTTCATGTCCTCATCGGCCTTGATCAGCACTTCAACGGCGCGGGCGACATCATCACGCCCAATCGCCTTTGCCGTGCGGATCAGCCCCGGCCGCAGGTTATCCCGCAGCCTCGGCGCAGCCTTCATCGCCGCCTGGCCGGCATCGTCGCCCGCCTTCATGGCCAACGAGGCCCTTCCCAGGGCAACGACCTGAAGTCTCACAAGGGCGAGAAACGAGAGTACCGACCCTATTTCCGCTTTGCCAGCCAATTTAGCGGCGTATTGCAGGGCTGCATTGGAATCACCCGACAGGATCGCGTCACAAAGTGGAAACGTCACATCCACGCCTTCGTAACCGCACGAGCGGGCGATGTCCTCGGCCCTGATGCGCCCGTCCTGGGCGATCAGGGCAAGCTTCTCGAGTTCCCGTTGCGCCGTTGCAAGGTTGCCCCCCACCGTGTCGCGCAAGGCGGCCATTGCGGCGGGGTCAAGCTCAACGCCAATTTCGCGGGCCTGCATCGCCGCAAGCTCGTTCCAGCCGCGCGCGTCCCACGGTTTGAGTTCTTCGGCGACAATGGTGGGGAAGTGTTCTTCGACGCGCTTGGGCACGGTCAAGTTGCGCTGCCAGGTCACGCCCTCGAAAACCAGCACGTGGCGTTTGGACGGCTTCTCGATGTAGGCCGCGAACTCTTCCTTGAAACGCGTGCTGGGCTCCTGGCGGTTGCCCTCGCGCGCGTTGGCCAGGACAATCGCAAAGCCGCCGCCGAACATGCTGGGCGAGCGCAGATCATCAAGCAGCGCGCTTGCGGCCTCAAGCTCGCGTACGCGCTTGATCTCAAGTTTGCGTTTAGTCCGCAGGATTTCGATCAGCGCCGCGAGCGCGCGGCGGCGCAGGTAGTCCTCGCCGCCGTAAACGGCGTAAATCGGCGCGTCGGGCAGCGACGCCGGGTTCTTGATAAAAGAGAGAGCAGGGATGGCGGAAGGCATAACTTCGGAGTCAGTGGCTGGTGGTTAGTGGTCAGGGAAAGACGTATTCAAGCTTTTCCCAAGCCACTGACCACTAACCCCTGACCACGCTTTTAGACCATGCGCACGAGTTTGCGCGTCAGCCACTCGCCCGCGAGGATCATCAAAAATGCGGCCAGCAGCATCGAGCGCAGAGTCCACGGGTCGCCCTCGGTGTCCCACATCAGCTTCGTGGTGCCCTTGACCTCGCTGACGCGTTCACGCGTTTCAATGGCGGCCTGGCCCGCATCGGGCATCAGGTAGATGCGTTTGCCGGCCTGGTAACCCAGCGGCGGACGTTTGGGCGGCAGGGCGCTGGCACGCTCGATCAGCGCGTCGAGGTCGAGTTCAAGCCTGCGAAGTTCAGCCACGGGCGCGATCACGACGTAACGCCGCGGGTCGGCGCGGCTTTCCTCGTAGCCGCGCACCCACACGTCGAATTGCCCGGCCTCGTTAGCGTCAATGGTGCCCTCAAACGTGCCGTTGGGCTGCTCGTTGAGGATGACCTTGCGGCTACTCATGCTGCCCGCGACGCGGGCGCTGACGTCGACGATCAGGCGGCGTGATTCCGCGTCGCCCTCGCCCGCGGGAAGTTCCTTGAGGTCCTTGAGCTGGTGCTGCACGACTTCGTCGTACATGTTGGGGCCAAGCAGATCGACGTAGATCTTCACTTCATCGCCGATCTGGTATTCCTGCTTGTCGGTGTAGACGTCGACCTTCTGCTGTTTGCCCGCAAGGCGGCGGCTTGCCACAAAACGCATCGCGTTCTGCCAGAAACGATAGAAGTAGATGTCGCCGACGATTTCGCGCATGCGGTAGGTTTCATCACTTCCGACATACAGCACCATGCCGTTGCCATAGGGCATGGCCGACATAACGACGTCGCCTTCGCCGGTGATCGCGCCTTCGCTGGCCGCGCGCGCCAGCGCCTGCGCCGGCGCGGGTTTGAGGCCGCCAGCCTTGGCGTACCAGAAGAAACCATTGAGCTGGCCCTTCTGGAACTTGCCGTCCTTGAGCGAACCCCAGAGCTCGTCGTTGCGCTCAGGGTTGGTCGACAGCCGCATCACTTCGTGCGAGCGGCCGGCGGGCGTCAGACGCCAGTACTTCATTATCGTGGTGTTGACGGACTTTTCGTAATCCGAAGGAATATCAAGTTCGACGGGATATAGGGCGCGTGCGCGCTCGACGTTGACGTAGCTGCGCGGGTTGTGGCGCTGGCCCGCAAGCAGGATTAAACCGCCGCGGTTGCGGCTGACCCATTCCTCAAGCCACTCCCAGTGCTCAAGGCGGAAGCCCTGGGCGTTGGGATCGACATCGCCAAGGATAATGACGTCGTAGTTGAGCTTCATGAAAGCGTCTTTGTCGCGCACCAGGTGAGCGCCGTCGTGAAACGGCGCGCCCAGCGGCTTGACCTTCTTGCGCACTTCGTCGTCGTAGGTCGAGGTCGGCTGGCGCCAGCCCGCGTCGGCGTCAAAGAAATAGCCCTGGTACTCGAGCTTCTTGTCGCGACGCAGGGCCTGGTCGAGAGCGCGCGCTTCCCAGCGAAAGCTCTGTTCGAGGTACAACAGCTTGATTTTACGGTCGATGACCGTGAGGTAGTGCACGCCGACGTTGTTGCGGTAAGTGTCTTCGTCGGGCAGGCGGTCTTCGTTGATCTTGATGAAGTAGGTGTGGCGGCCCGCAAGCGTGGGCTTGTAACGCACCTTGAACTCGGCCAGTTCGTCGGCGGGCAGTTCGACTTCCATGTCTTTGTCGTTGCGCACCGGATGGCCGTTGAGTTCGGCGTACGTCACGGCGCTGGCCGACGAGTCCGAATCCTCGCACAGGATGATCTTCACCTTGCGGCCGGGCTTGCCGTTTTTGGGATCGGCGCGGTAGTCCTTGTCGGCGCGCACCTTGACCTTGAAGTCAACGAAGTCGCCCTTGAGGATTTCCTTGTCGGCGGACACCGAGACCAGTTGCAGCACCTTGACGGGCTTGGGATTGCCCATCGCCACGGCGGCGACTTCAACGGCGCGCTTGCCGACGCGGATGGTGCGCGCGGCGCCCGTGGCATCGGCCTTGTCGCTGGTGTCGATGCCGTCGGAGAACACGAGGATACACGCGAGGTCGTCATCAGGCGTGTAGTAGCGGCGCACTTCCGTCAGCGCCTGGTCGAGTTCGGTCAGGCGGCCCTGCGGGCCGCGGAAGTCGAGGTCGTCAGGTTGCACCTCGAGGATTGCCTCGTCGGTGCTTTCCGCGCGCCCATACTTGGTGGAAAACACGAAATAGCGAACCGCGGGCATACGCCGCACTTCGCGCGCGGCGCCGCCGGATTCGCCCTGGTTCCTGGTTTCGATTTCGGCCGCGCGCTGGCGCAGCAGGTCAAGCAGCGCCATCTCGCGGCCCGCGGGCTGGCCCGGCGGCACGGCGAGGCGGTTGCCCGCGGCCACAAGTTCGCATGCGATGTCCCAGCGGCGCGGACCCTCGACGTGCGCGGTCTCCAGCAGGTTTTCAATCAGCGCGCGCTTCTGCTTGATCTTGGGATCTTTCGTGTCGCCCTTGAGCATGCGGCCGAACTGTTCTTCGCCCGTCTGCAGGCGCTTGAGGATGTCCTGGAGTTCACTTTGCAGCACGCGCACGCGGCTGGCGTCGGGGTTGTCGCGGTTGTTCTCGGCCGACAGCTCGGATTGTTTGAGGTCCGCGGCGCGGGCGAGCTGGTCGACCTGCGCGCGCTGCGATTGCCATTCGTGGATGTCGAATTTTTCGCCGTGAAGTTCGGTGAGGCGCTTCAGCAGGCGGTCGCAACGGTCGGCGACCACCATGCGCACGAAATTGCGCAGGTCGATCTCGTCCTTGCCCAGCGTGACAAAGCCCTTGGGCGCGGGCGGCTCGATGTTCAGGCCCATTTCAGCCAGGCGGGTGCGCAGGCGCTGGACCTCGGTCGATTCAGCGTCGTCTAGCACGTTGAAGATGCTGAACTCGCGCGACTCAGAGCCCATCGACAGGCTGTCGTCGATCAGGACCGCAACCTTGCTGCCCTCGGTGAAGAACTTGCTGTCCACAAGTGAAGGGCCGGCGATAATGAGGTAGAGCAAAACCAGCGCGACCACGCGCATGCGCGCCAGCGAGAAGCGCACCAGGTGCGGCACCTGCTTCTTTTCGAACCAGTAAACGAGCAGCGGGAGAATTACCGCCAGCGGCGTGATCAGCAGCGCCGTCCAGACCAGCGGCGTCACGCCCAGCACGCCCGGGTCGCGCGACAGCGGGTTGAAGGTCTCCCAACTGAAATTCGCGCCCTTGGCAAGTTTGCGCGCGACTTCACCCAGCCCAAAGGCCAGGTAAAGCGCCGTGCCGACGATGGCGAAGATCGCCAGGTCGATAAAGCCAAGAAGGATTTTCAGGCCTTTAGACATTGGTTCTTAGTTCTTGGTGGACAGTGTTTAGTTGAAGTTTTCGAGAGTTTGCCCCGGTCTCGAAACCATCCACTATCCACCATCAACCACCCACTACTGCTCCGGTTTACTGATTACCGCCGACCACAAACTTTCCGCCAGCAGGAAAATCGCGCCCGCCACCGCCAGCCACAACCACAGGCCGCGCTTGCGGTCCGAATTCAGGCTGCCGCCGGTTTCCGCGTCGCCGCCCGCCTTCTGGAACACAATCTGGATGTTCTCGCCCAAAGCACCCTGCACCGCTTCCTTGGCGCCCTGGCCTTCTTCGCCTTTGATCTTGACGATGTCGGACTCGCGGGGCTCGATGCTGACCGAGAAACGCTCCTGCCACTTCACGTTTTGCGTCCCGGTCTCGCCGCGCTCCACGGCCTGCAGCGTGTAAACGCCCGCGCTGGCCGTGCCCGCGAACTCAAGGATTGACAGGCCTTCGTCGGCTGTCGCCGGAAGCTCCTGCGACGTACCCAGCGGGTCCTTGACGGCGTATGACGGCGCGACGTCGCGCGCGCGCAGCACGCGCCGGTAGGTCTCGCCCACGCCGAGGTTCGAATAACGCGCCTCGGAATTCGTCAGGTAGTTGACGACCTCGTGGTACAGGTAAATCGGCAGCGGGCCGGTCCACATTTCGTTCCAGCGTTCTGACGCCGTTGACGCCACGTAGATCACGCGGCCGCGGCCGAAATTGTGCTCCATCATGAACGGGCGCGCCTCGGGGCCGTTGTTCACGCCCAGGATCACACGCACGGGATTGAGCGGGTCGATCTCGCTGCCGACGGGCAACTCCACGCCGCGCCAGTTGCGGATCACCTCGGGGTCGGTCAACGCCGCCTTGTCCTCCGGGCGGCCCATGAAGATCGAGAGGATCGGGTGTTTGTCCTCGCGCGGCGTCAGCGTGTAGAGCTTGGCGCCGACGTCGTTGCTGCCCTCGGGCGCGCCGAGCTTGACGGGCATCAGGCCCTTGCCCGCCTTGTAGAGGTCGACGTTGTAACGCTGGTGGTCGACGCGGTCGCCGTCGAAAATCACCAGCGAATATCCCGCGCGCACGAATTCCTCGAGTTTGCCTACGGCGCTTTCGGGAATCTGCGAGACGTTGGCCAGAATCACCAGGCGATAATCGAGGAAGTTGTCCTTGGCGGTGAGCTGGTTGGGGTTGATGGTGTCGACGCGGTTGGGCGTCACGCGCGTAAGCGTTTTGTTCGGGTCGCGGGCTTCGCCCTCGATCTTGTTGTCGCTGATGCTCAGCGCCATGTCGAGGTAAAGCGTTTCGTCCTTGCGCGGGTCGGTGCTGGGCACGCCGTTTACCATCAAAATCGGCACGTCGGGCACGATGTGCAGCACGAAGCTGCGGCTGTTGTCTGTCTTGAGCCCGTCGGGCTCGATGATGCTGATTTCAATGTGGCGCGAGGCGCCGGTTTTCTTTTCGTGGGGTTTGAGCTGGAGTTCGGAGGCCTTGAGCACAACCTCGTTTTTAGTCGAGGACTGCCCGGCATTGAGGTTCAGCGGCTGGCCAAAGCGGCGTTCGGGCCCCTGGTCGATGCGGCAGCTCAGGTTCACGTTGCGGATGTTCTCGCCGCTGCCTGGCCGCGCAAAATTCGTGACGTCGACAAACAGGCTGGACTGCATGCCGTCGCCGACGATGCGGTCGTTGCAGGTGATGTTGGTGATCGCCACGTTCGAGGCGTCGTCGAAGCCCGCGTCGTACAGCACGGGCCGCGTGCCCGCGCCGGCCATGCGGTCGGCCATCTTCTTCATCAGCTCGACAAAGTCGCCGTTGGACGGCCCGTCTTTCATCATTTCGCGCCAGCCCGCGCTGGCGAAATCGCTCACCAGCACAAAACCCGGCGCGTCATTTTCGGGCGTAACCTCGATGGACCGCTGCGCCTCGCGCAGGGCAATCACCATGTTCGTGTCGACGCTGGCCACGGTCGTCGCCGCAAGTTCGCGGCGGGCGGTTTCGATGTCGAGGTTGGCCAACTGGCCGACGCGGCGCTTGCGGCTCTTCTCGGCGTCTTCGGCGGTCGCGACGACGCCGCCCAGGCCGCGGGGGACAAACACGTCGGAGAGGCGGATGATGCTGACGCGGTCGCGGTTGGGGCGCAGGCCGTCGATGACCGACAGCGCGTATTTCTTGGCGCGGTCGAAGCTGGTCTGGCCCTCTTGTGTGTAGGCCATGCTTGCGCTGTTGTCGAAAACCAGCACGACATGCAGCGGCGCGTTGCCGGTAAAGGTACTGCCGCCCAGGCCAAGCGTCTTGGACGCCCAGTCGCGCACCTGCTCGCAACCCATGGGAAAGAACGCCAGCGCAAGCAGGACAACGGCCATCACGCGCAGCAGCAGCATGATGATGTGTTCCATCTGCAGGCGGCGGCGCGTGCGCCTATACGCCGCCAGCAAAAACTCCATCGCCGCCCAGTCAATCTTGCGATAACGGGTGAGGTTGATGATGTGAATAATGATCGGCACCAGCGCCGCAAGCGCCGGTACACCCAAAGCAAGTCCCCACATCCAAGGTTGCATCGTTACCTCGCTCCTGTTCTGCGTGCGAGGTAAGACTGCAGCACGATCGCCAGCGGCTCTTTAGAATTCACCTGGTAAAAGTCCGTATGATTTCTCAGGCAGTGGCGGCGCGCTTCGGCCGTAAAATTCGCGACTTCCTCGAGGTAGGCCTCGCGCAGCGAACGCGGATCGACCAAAAGTTGCGGATAACCTTCCATGCCCTTGAACTGCGTCAGGCGGTCGAAGGTGAAGTTCAATTCCTGCTCGTCCATCACATTGAACACCAGCACGTCGTGTTTGCGTGCATGGAGGTGCTCAAGGCCGACGCGCAGGTGCTCAAGCGAGTCGAACAGGTCGCTGATCACGATCACCAGCGAACGCCGGCCCGCGCGCTGCGCGACGTCCTTGAGCACTTCACCGATGTTCGTCTTCTTTTGCGGCGGGTGGTTGTACAGGCTGGCCAGCATACGCATCAGCACCGCGTGGCTGCTGGCGGGCTGGATGAAGTCGTATAGCTTTTCGTCAAACAGCGCCAGGCCCGCGGCGTCCGATTGCTTCTGGATGAGGTAGGCAAGCGACGCCGCCATGTAGCGCCCGTACTCCAGCTTGCTCATGTGCGTGCCGCTCTGGTAACGCATGCTTTCGCTGGTATCGAGCGCGATCAGCGCGCGGAAGTTCGTCTCTTCCTCGTACTCCTTGATGTAGTACTTGTCCGATTTGCCGTAGGCCTTCCAGTCAAGGTAACGCAGGTCGTCGCCGGGCACGTATTCGCGGTGCTGGGCGAATTCGACGCTGAAACCCTTGTACGGCGACTTGTGCAGGCCCGAAATAAAACCTTCGACGACGTTGCGCGCCGTCACCTCGAGGTGCCGAATCTGGTTCAGCACTTCCGGGTCGAGATATTGTTTGCCTATTAGTTCAGCCATAGTTGTGTCGTGGGCCTCTGGCCTGCGCGTGTTGCGGCCATCTTGGCCGCATGCAGGCCGGAGGCCTGCAACACGTGCGGGCGGGACGCCCACATCACTCCTTACTTCAGCGCCGCTTGCGCTTCCTCCGCCACCAGCCCCTTGCCTTCAGACAATCCCTTCAGCACTTTGTTCCAGGTCTCGTCGCCCTTGCCGCCCTTCCAGCGAATCGCAATCACTCTCTCGGGCGCCGGGCGGCTGGAAACCGCAACTTCCGCCACTTTCTCGCGCTCCCCGGCGCCGGAAACTTCCAGCGCCCAGGCCAACGCCATCAACTTCTCTTCCGGTTTGGCGGCCTTGTAGGCCTCCCATCGTTCCGCCGGCGGCGTGTGCGCCGGGCGTAATCTCGCGGTCTCCGTCGCCAGCCGCACCTGCTCAAGCTGCGCTTCCCGCAAGTCGCTGCGGGCTTTGCGGCCGGATTCAAGCAGCGCCCGCGTAGCATCGCCCAGTTTGTCCGCGCGCGCATTGTCCAGCGTGCCCGATTCAAAACCCTCCACCAGGATCAAGCCGCGAATCTCATCCAGCAGCTTTTCCGAATCTGCGGCGGCCTTGGACTTCGCTTTCAGGTCCGCCACCGCGCGGTCATAGTTCGACTTGGCCACCATGTCGCCCTGCCGCACCAGCAAAATCACCACCAGCACCGACATGCCCAGCCATAACCCGCGCGAAATCCACTTTGCGGCTTTCAAGGCCGCCGGGCTGACCACCCCGTGCCGCGCAAACTCTTCCAGTTCCTCGTCCGCCTTGGCCAGCAGCGCCTTGCGGCGTTCTTCGTAGGAGAGTTTCGGCTCAAGTTCCTCGTTTGGCTGGTTGGTTTCCATACGTCGCCGGTCGTGCTTCGTGCTACGTGTAACGTGCTACGGAAAAGCTTTCGCGTAGCACGTAACACGCCGCACGTGACACGAACCTATTGCGTGACCCTCGGCAGCCGGTTGTCAGCCAGGGATTCCGCCTCGGCGCGCGGGATGGTCTCAATCAGCTTGTCGATGATGACGTCGCTGGTGATACCCTCCGCCTCGGCCGAGAAATTCGGGATGATACGGTGGCGCAACACCGGGTGCGCCACGGCGCGGATGTCCTCGCCGCTGGCATAGAAGCGACCGTTGAGCACCGCGCGTGCCTTGGCGCCCAAAATCAAGAACTGGCTGGCGCGCGGGCCGGCGCCCCAGGCCACGTACTTCTTGATGAAGTCGGGCGCCTGCGGGTTGTTGAGGCGCGTCATGCGCGAGAACTGCATGGCATATTTAATAACGTGCTCGCTGATCGGCACTTTGCGGACGAGCTCCTGAAGGCGCATGATCGCATTGCCGTCGAGGACGTGCTTGACCTCGCCCTTGTAGCTGGCGGTGGTCATCTTCATCACCATCAGCTCTTCTTCTTCGTTGGGGTAATCGACCCAGATATTGAACATGAAGCGGTCCTGCTGCGCTTCAGGCAGCGGGTAAGTGCCTTCCTGTTCAATCGGGTTCTGCGTCGCAAGCACGAAAAATGGCTGCTCCAGCGTGTGGCGCTTGCCGCCCGCCGTCACCTGGTGCTCCTGCATGGCTTCAAGCAGCGCGGCCTGCGTCTTGGGAGGCGTACGGTTGATTTCGTCGGCGAGAATGATGTTGGCGAAAATCGGGCCGGGCAAAAACCGGAACTCGCGTTTGCCCGTGGTGCGGTCTTCCTGCAGCACTTCGGTGCCGGTGATGTCGCTCGGCATCAAGTCAGGCGTGAACTGGATGCGTGAGAATTTCAGGCTCATCGTGTCGGCGAGCGTGCGGATCAGCAGCGTTTTCGCCAGCCCCGGCACACCGACCAGCAGCGCGTGGCCGCGCGCGAAGATGGCGATCATCAACTCCTCGATCACCTGGTCCTGGCCTACGACTACTTTGTGAAGTTCTTTGACAATCTGGTCGTGGGCGCCGCGAAGTTCCTGCACTACCTTCAGGTCATCGTTGTCGGACATGAATGGGCCTTTTCAGTCTAAATGTGTCCCGCCTTTTAGCTTACGGCTGTCAAGTTTGATACGTGCAAGGGATGCACTTGAACACCACAAAAAACCAGCAGATAGCAGATAGCAGATAGCAGATAGCAGTCGTTGCCATCTGCTATCCGCTGACCGCCAACTGCTATCCACTTACTTGTCTGTCGCCTTGAAGAGGTACAGCCACTTGGCCGAGCACAGGGCAACAAACGTTTCCTTCACCACCGTGCCTTTTTCGCCCGAGGGGAAGGTGAACGTATCGCCGTTGTGCAGGTGCTCGACGTTGTAGACGTTGCCGGTCTTGGGGTCGGCCAGCGACACGGGCTTGTAACCCGTGATTTCGCCCGCCGCATCCTTGATGGCCTCGCCGCGGCAGTAGACCGTCAGCGTGAAAAGCTCGTTGCCGCGTTCAACCTCGTTAGGCAGCGGGAAACGCGTTGTCAGCTTGCCGTTCTCGGCGTCGTAGACGGCGATGCTCTTGGCCAGCGGCACCAGCACCTTGCCGCCCGCAATCACGCCGCGGCCAATTCCGGCCTCGTCGAACTCGGCGCTTTCATAGGTCAGGCTGCCGTAATCAGCGTTGTTGGGGCCTCGTCCGCCGCTGCGGTAATTCGTCAGAGCGACGGAGTACAGCTTGCGCTTGCCCTGGATAATCAACCGATTGTCGACCACGCCCAGCACGTGTTCGTATTCGGCCTTCGGGCCGCGCCCGCGCCGCGGCGCCTCGAACATCAACAACCCGCTGATGCCGTCGAGCACAAAGGCCAGCGGGTTGTCGGTGGGCGCGCAGATCACCATGCCGCCGCAGGCCAGCGGCGCGTTGGCGAACCAGCTTAAACCGTTGGCCTCGGTGGTGCTGGGGCGCGAGTACTTGGAGACCCAGCAGACTTCGCCGCTGTCGCGGTCACAGCCGACGACGCAGCCCTGATGCGTGACGACGTACAGCATGCCGCCTTGCTCGGCGATGCTTGAAATCTCGGGCGTGGTGCCGGGCTGCGCGCCGCCCCAGCCCCAGGCGTCATTCTGGTTCTTTTTGCTGCACAGCAACTGCCGCCACACCAGTTTTCCCTCGCCCGCGGCCCAGTCGCCGCGCGGCGTCAGGTTGAAGCAGAACATCCAGGTTTCGATCGATGCCTTGGCCGCCACCGAGCCGGCGATATAGAGCCGGTTGCCGTTGACCAGCGGCGTGCCGGTGAAAATCACGCGCTGCAAAAACGACCAGTCGGCCTCGCTTTCAATTTTTTCGTTGGGTAGCGTGAACAGCAGCTTGGCTTCGTCGGCAAGGTCGAAGGCCTGGATCTGGTTGCCGGTCTTCTTGGCGTTTTCGTCGGCGCTGGAAACGCCCTGGCCCATGACGGCGAACAACACGTCGGCCTCGCGGTTCTGGACATCCCAGTGCAGGCGGCCGATGCTTGAGCCCATGATGCGGTAGCGGTCGCGCGTGTTGCGGTCGCCGTAGTAGCCGCGATAGCGCCCGCCGCTGTTATCCGCCTGCATGGGATAAGCCAGGTCCTTGCGCATCTCCAACGGCACGGGGCGCGTCTCGCCGCCGTGGCGGAACCAGATCAGTTGTTCGGGCCGCGGCGCCTGGTCGGCGCGCGAGGACACGCGGTTGACGTAAATGCCGCTCTGGTGCGACGTCGGGAACACCACCGGCAGCGTCTGCACCTGGTTGCCGCCGCCGTACCATTCATATTCATAATCGGGATTGCGTGCGGCGGTCTCGACTTCCGACAACTGGAAGCCCTGCAGGCCTTCCTTGGCGCCAAGGTCGATCATCTCGCCAAGTTCGCCCACGGGCGGCGCGATGCGGTTGCGGGCGTTGTCGCCGCTGAGCGTGCGCCAGCCGCCGCGCTGGAGTTCCGGGCGTTCGCCGGGCATCTGGCCTGCCATCAGCTCGCGCAGGTGTTCACGCGCCACGAGCGCGCTGCCGCCGACGTCAACTTTGACGTCGCGGAAGGTGGTCTCGAAGTAGCGCATTTCCTTTTCCATGAAATAACGGGCGTCGGCGTCGCGGAACGCGCGCAGCATCATCACCGACAACATCGGTTCGCGCGCGAACTCGCGCGGCCAGCTCTTGCGCAGCAGGCCAAGCCAGCGCACGGCCAGCAGATTGTCGCCCTTCTCAACGTGATAATTGGCCAGCATGCGCATCGCTTGTGCGCCGGCGGGGCTGAAGGGATAGTAGCGCGCGCAGCGGCGCATCAGCGTGCGGTCGTCGTTTTCGATGGCGCGCTTGAGCATCTCGGCGCCGGGCGACGTCTGGCGCATCTCGAGGCGGTCGCGCAGCATCTTGGGCCAGTCCGGCGCGCACAGGCGGCTGTTGATGTAATCGGCCAGCGGGATCCAGGTTTCGGTAAACAGCGGCTGCTGGTCGGGCTTGCGTTTTTCGGGCGGGTACTCGGCGCGCACCAGCAGTTCGCGGTCAAAGGGCTGGTCGGGTTTGTTCCAGATGTATTCCTTCATCAAGGCGTCGTAGCGGCCAAAGGCTTCGCGCCAGCGGTCGTTTGCTTCTTCGGTTTTCTTTTCGATCTCGAAGTTGCGCGCCTCGATCTCGCGTTTGCGGGCTTCACGCAGCGCGAAATTCAGCGAGCTGTTCTGCCGGTCCGGCGGCAGGTTGAGGTCGGGGTTCGTCACAAGGTCGTCGGCGAAATCGGCGTGCACCACCGCCGGGCCCGACACCTGCGCTGTATTGATCGCAAGCATGGCGGTGACACACGCCAGAACACTGAGACCCCATCGCGCTTTCATCAGTCATCCCCCGCCTGTTAAAGGAGTAGCCGCTCATTAAACGAAATCGGGGGACTTTTGGCGCAGGAAAGTCGGGGTTTACGTGAAACTTACTTGCAGAAAACGTCCCGCGTGCCGGGTCGCGCGTCGCGTGTCAAAAACCATGACACGGGACGCGAGACTCGCGACCCGAGTTACCGGCTTTCCAGCTCGCGGATGGCGTTTTCGATGTCCTGGCGCACCGCCGGGGCCGTGTTGTCGCCGAGGTCGCGAAGTTCGCGCAAGAACGCTACGTCGCCGCGGTCGCCGTTGGCCTGGATGAACTTCACGCCCGCCTGGCGGATGTCGAAGTTGTCCGCCTTGGCCAACTTGCGCACCAGTTCAAAGGTCTGCGATTCCTTGTCCTTGATGTCCGACAGCACGTTCACGTAAGTCGCCATGCGCCGGAAGTCCTTCTGCGCCGCGTTGCCGGCGGCATCGAGCAACTCGCGCACCTTCGGCGCGATGTCCTTGAGCTTGCCCTTCTCAACCAGCTTGTTGATGGCGTTCTTGGCGAACTCGGCGTTGGTGATACTGGGCTGCTGAAGCACCTTGATCGAAAGCTCCGGCAGGCCCGTCAAGTCGGCGTCGCCGAGGTCGACGTTGGAAATGCCCTGCACCGCGTCGCCCATCTGTTGCGGCTCGGTTTCCTTCAGCGCCTGGGCAATCAGCTTCTTCACGTCGACATCTTTCACCAAATAGACCATGGTGTAGGCCTGTGAGCGCACCACGGGCGATTCGTCCTCGAGGCACTTTTCGAGCATTTCCCTCGCGATGCCGGGGTTGTCGACGCGCAGTGCGACGTTGATGCCCACGCGCAGCGCCGCGGCGCGCACGTTCGGGTCGACGTCGCCCTTTTTGTCCTTGGCGCCGACAGCCGCGCGCAGGGGCTCCAGCAGGCCCTGGTCGTTGAGGCTCGCGCTGCGGTTGAGGGTTTCCAGCGCCTCGATCGCCGTCTTGCGCACGGCCGGGTCGGGCTCGACGGCGGCGTCGAACATCGACAGGAACTTCTGCAGCATTTCCTTCTTCTTCGAAAGCTGCAGGCCGCGCAGCGCCGTGCTGCGGACCTCGGGGTCGACGTCCGCCAGCGCTTCAACCAGCACGGGCTCGGATTTCGGCTGCGGGATGTACGACTTGCCGAGCGAGCGGATCGCCGCGCGCCGGATGTTGACGTCGGCGTCCTTGCCCCAGGCCTTGAGCGCTTCAAGCGCGTTACTGCCCTCGATGTCGGCATAACCTTCCAGCGCGCGCGAACGCACCGTGGCCTCGAGGTCCTTGTCGTTGGCTGCTTCCTTGAACACCGGCAGCGCATCCTTGGGGCGCTGCAGCAGCAACTGTTCGAGGATCTTGACGCGGCCCTTGTCCTTGGCGTCCATGGTGCGGAACGCCTCGATCATGGCCTTGTTAGCGTCGTCGCCGCGCAGCGAGCGCAGCATGGCTTCCACGCGGTCGGTGAACTTGCGCTCGCCCTCTTTGTCTTCCTTGGCGATATCAAGCAGCGCGCGCACGCCCGCGCCGCCCAGCACGCCCAGCAACTCGGCTGAGCGCGCGTGCTGCACGGCCTTGCTGTCGTCCTTGATGAAACCCGCGAGCTTCGGGATCGCGTCGGCGCTGAATTCCTTGAGGAACACGCGGGCGCGCGAGCGGTTGGCCTCGTCGCGGTCAAATTCGGTCATCGTCAGCACGTCCAGCAGCCCGTCCAGGGCCGCCTTATCCTTGAACGACGCCACAGCAAACAGCGCACTCAGGCCCAGCGCGCGGTTGTAATTTTTCGCTTCGCCGGCGCGCTGCTTGGTCCAGATCTCAACCAGTTGCGGCGCGGCCGCCTTGTGCTGGGTCGCGGCAAGCACGGCAATGGCGGCGTTGCGCAGCAGTTCGTCCTTGTCCTCGGCCAAAAACGGCAACGCGATGTCCGCACCTTCCTTGAGCGTCGCCAAGGCATTCAGGCAGCCGTAACGCAGCTTGTCGCCGCTGTCGGCGGCCTTGGCGCGTAGCTTGATTTCGTCGATGGCTTCGGTGCGCTCGGCCGATGCGGCCTTGCCGGCCCAGATCAAGGCCAGTGACTGCGCCAAGGTCGCGCTGAGCTGATGATGTTCCTGGCGGGTCTTGTCGTCCTTGAGCAGGCGCACGAGTTCTTTGGCGGCGCGGGTGTCGCGCAACGCGCCCAAAAGTTGCACACAGGCGTAGCGGCGCGTGGTGATTGCGGCGCGCTCGATGTCGGTGACACCCGCGGCGTTGGGATCGGCCTTCAGGCCGTCCATCAGGTCGTCAAACGCCTCGGTGCCGGCCTCAAACAACTTGTCGATGGCGCCGCTGCGCAAGTTGCTGTCGCCGAGGTCCTTGACGTCCTTTTCAAACTTGCCCGCAAACAGCGGAGTTGCGGCGAGCGCGAGCGAAAGCACAAAGATGAGTCGTTTCATAAAGTCGTCCAATAGCCGAAAACCAAGTGGGCAGAGAGGTTAACATCGTCAGCGGTCTTCGCCAGACGTCTCGTGTCGCGCGCGGCGCCGATGACGCGCGACGGTAGTGGGTCCGTTTGGCCGAATGCCTTTCGTAGCGCGGGCGTCTCGCCCGCAGTCGCGGGCCAAAGGCCTGCGACGATTGCGGCCAAGATGGCCGCGCTACCCGCAGGCTGGAAGCCTGC